>NZ_JBPSLA010000005.1:0-103955 GCF_051715505.1 Agromyces excoecariae
GCGCCGCCGCCCGCCCCCCCCCCCCCCGGGCCCCCCCGCCCCCCGCCGCCCCCCCCCCCCCCCGGACCGGGGTCAGTACTGGCGGTCGGGCAGGGCGGCGATCGCCTCGTCCTGGGTGAAGGTGGTCTCCTCGGTGATGATGCGCTTCTCAGGCGTCTCACCGTCGTTGATCTGCTTCACGATGTCGATCAGCTGCTTGCCGAGCAGCGGCGAGCACTCGACGATGAAGTTGATCTTGCCGTCGGCGAGGGCCTGCATGCCGTCGTGCACCGCGTCGACGGTGACGATCTTGATGTCGACGCCCGGCTCCAGGCCGGCCGCCTCGATCGCCTCGATCGCGCCGAGGCCCATGTCGTCGTTGTGCGCGTAGATGAGGTCGACGTCGGGGTTCGACTTCAGCAGCGCCTCGGTCACCTGCTTGCCGCCCGCGCGGGTGAAGTCGCCGGTCTGGCTGGCGACGACCTCGAGGTTCGGGTTGGCCGAGATGACGTCGGCGAAGCCCTCGGCGCGGTCGATCGCCGGCGCGGCGCCCGTCGTGCCCTCGAGCTGGATGATCTTCACCGGCTCGGTGGTGTCGGCGTACTCGTCGAGCACCCACTGGCCGGCCTTCTCGCCCTCCTTCACGAAGTCGGACCCGAGGAAGCTCACGTAGAGCGAGTCGTCCTGCGAGTCGACCGCGCGGTCGGTGAGCACGACGGGGATGCCGGCGGCCTTGGCCTCGTTCAGCACGGCGTCCCAACCGGTCTCCACGACGGGCGAGAACGCGATGACGTCGACCTGCTGCTGGATGTACGAGCGGATCGCCTTGATCTGGTTCTCCTGCTTCTGCTGCGCGTCGGAGAACTTGAGCTCGATGCCCGCCTCCTCGAACGCGGCCTGGATGTCCTTGGTGTTGGCGGTGCGCCACCCGGACTCGGCGCCGACCTGGGCGAACCCGACCACGAGTTCGTCGAGCGGCTTCGGGCCGTCGCTGGCGGCGCTGCCGCCGCTGGCGCATCCGGTGAGGGCGAGGAGCATCGCGCCGGTGGCGGCGGCGATGCCGATGAGCTTCTTCATCAGCTGGAACCTCCTTGTTCACTGCCGGCGTCTGGGCTGCTGCGGAGTCTCGGTGCGCCGGGCGGCCGGTTCATTCGGGCCGCGTTGGAATGTTAGCGCTCACAAGTGAGCGCTCACAAGTGTGTTCTGGGAAATGGATGCCTCGCGGATGCGGGGCGATCTTCGTGTCGGTGCTATTCCCAGATCAGTGGATGAATCCGTCGGACCTGCTCGTCGCCGATTCGTGCGCGACAACCCGCCTCATCGACCGGTTGTGATCGCTCATTTCACACGTGCACAACCGCGATGTCGGGCGCCCGCCGGCACGGCGGCACCGCCCGGGCGACACCGGCCGGTGCAGGATGCTGCGTCGTCACGACGCCCGCCGGCCGCTCGCGTCCACCTGCACGGACACAGCGCGCGGGCAGGATGCTGCGTCCGTCGCGTCGCCCGCCGGCCGCTCGCGTTCACCTGCACGACACAGCTCGGGTGCAGGATGCTGGCCATGAGCGAACCCGAACACCTCATCGTCGGCGCAGGTCCGGTCGGCACCGCGCTCGCCCTCCGCGCCGCCGAGTCCGGCGAGCGGGTGCGCGTCGTCACGCGCTCGGGCCGCGGGCCGCGGCATCCGCTCGTCGAACTCGTCGCGCTCGACGCCGCCGACCGCCCCCGGCTCGCGGAGGCCGCCGCCGGTGCCCGAGTCGTCGTCAACTGCGCCAACCCCGGCGCCTACCCGCAGTGGGAACGCGTGTGGCCGCCGCTCGCCGCCTCGATCCTGCACGCGGCCGAGGCATCCGGCGCCGTGCTCGTGATCATGGGCAACCTGTACGGGTACGGGCCGGTCGACGGACCCATGCGGCAGGGCACGCCGCTGCGACCGTCCGATCACAAGGGCGCGCTGCGCGCCCGGATGTGGGAGGACGCGCTCGCCGCGCATCGCGCCGGGCGCGTGCGCGTCACCGAGGCGCGAGCGTCCGACTACCTCGGGCCGACCGCGCCGACCGCCAACGGGCTGCTGCCCCGGTACGCCGCGGCGACGCTCGCCGGCAGGTCGGCGACCGTGTTCGGCGACCCCGACGCCCCGCACTCCTGGACGGCGGTCGACGACATCGCGGCGACGCTCGACGTGCTCGGGCGCGACGAGCGCGCGTGGGGCCGCCCCTGGATCGTGCCGTCCAACCCGCCCGCGAGCGTCCGCGAGGTGCTCACCGCCCTCGGCGAGCGCGCGGGCACCGGTGCACCGACGCTGCGACGGATGCCGCAGTGGGCGCTCTCTGCGATGGGCCTCGTCGTGCCGGTGCTGCGGGAGGTGAGCGGCGTGCTCTACCAGTTCGAGCAGCCGTTCGTCGTGGATGCCGCGGAGACGACCGACGCGTTCGGCCTCGAGCCGACCGACTGGTCGGCCCTGCTCGACGCGACCGCGCGGGCGTGGCTTGACCGGGCGGCCGCGGGGCGCTGACGCGGGGGCCTGCGCGGCCTCGGCGACGGCGGTCGCCAGGCGCGGTGGCGGGCGCTACTGTTTCGCGGCCTTCGCCGCCGCCTTCGCGGCCTGCTTCGTGGCGCGGACCTTCGCGAGCGACTCCGGGTCGACGATGTCGGCCACCGAGGCGAACGACCCCTCGTCGCCGTAGTGCCCGGCGGCCTCGCGCCATCCGCTCGCCTCGAGCCCGCACTGCTTGCCGAGGAGCGCGAGGAAGATCCTGGCCTTCTGCTCGCCGAACCCGGGCAGCGCCTTCAGCCGCTTGAGCACCTCGGCGCCGTCGGGGTCGCCCTGCGTCCAGATGGCGGCGGCGTCGCCGCCCCACTCGTCGCGCACGGCCGCGGCGAGCGACTGCACCCGGCCCGCCATCGAGCCCGGGTACCGGTGCACGGCCGGCGGCTGCTTGAACGCCTCGACGAACCGCTCGGGGTCGACCGACGCGATCTCGGTCGGCTCGATCGTGCCGACCCGGTCGCGGATCTTGGCCGGGCCCGCGAACGCCGTCTCCATCGCGACCTGCTGGTCGAGCAGCATGCCCGTGAGCAGGGCGAACGCGTCGCTGCCCAGCAGTTCGTCGGCAGCGGCATCCCCGGTGATGTTGAGCGTGGTCATGGGGTCCATCCTCCCACCGGGGCGCGCGTCGCGCGGCGGTCGGCGCGCTCCGAGCTGCGCGCGTTCGTGTGCGTGCGCGTCGAAGGAGCGATCGTGCGACACGCCGGGCCGGCGCGGCGCGCCGCCAGGGAACTCCGACGACTCGCACGCGACCCGGTCGAGATCTGCCCGAATTCCGGACAGGAACTGTCCGCATGGCGCGCGATGCTGGACGAGTCAGCCCAGCCGGGACATCCGTCGCCCGGCCCGAACAGGAGGACCACCATGGACTGGAAGATCGAGCTCATCCACGTTCCCGTCACCGACGTCGACCGGGCCAAGGCCTTCTACGTCGAGAAGCTCGGCTTCAACGCCGACCACGACCAGCGCGTGAACGACGACCTGCGCTTCGTGCAGCTCACCCCGCCGGGCTCGGCGTGCTCGATCGCCTTCGGCGAGGGCCTCGGCGGCACGCTCGAGCCCGGAACGCTCGACGTGATCCAGGTCGTCATCCCCGACGCCGACGCCGTGCTCGCCGACCTGCGCGCGAAGGGCGTCGAGTGCGAGGGCGTCGACGAGCAGGCCTGGGGCCGCTTCATCACGCTCGCCGACCCGGACGGCAACCGCTGGACGCTGCAGCAGCTGCCCGACTACTCGGCCGGCTGAGGCGACGGAGGCCACCCGGCCGGGCCGGCGGCGGCCGGGCGCGCCCGATCCGGCCCCGCGACCGAGGCCCGGTCGAGGCATCCGTCGCACGATTCGCAGGGTGAGACGGCTCATGCCTCCCATACGACCCCATCAGTCGGCTCATCCTGCGAACTCGCGTCAGCGGGCCTCCGCGCCGTCCGCAGGATGAGGCGGCTCATGCCCTCTCATCCGACCTCATCCCGCGACTCATGCTGCGAATTCGCCCGACCGGGCGCGAAGGTGAGCGGCATCGGGACGGCCCGGGCCGCTCAGCCGCGCGGCGCCGCGGTGCTCGCGCGCACGACGAGCTCGGGCACACGCGAGGTGCGGTCGGGCGCCGCCGCCTCGTCGCGCAGCACGTCGGCGACGGTCGCCATGATGTCGCGTCCGAGCGAGTCGAAGTCCTGTCGAACGGTCGTCAGCGGCGGGGTGAAGAACGCGGCCTCGGGGATGTCGTCGAAGCCCACGACGCTGAGCTCGCCCGGCACCGCGACGCCCGCCTCGTGGCACGCGTGCAGCAGGCCGAGCGACATCTGGTCGTTGCCGACGAACACGGCGGTCGCCCAGCCCTCGTCGAGCAGGCGGCGGCCTGCCGCGTGACCGGATGCCGCGAGCCAGTCGCCCGCGATCGGCTCGCGGACCTCGAGCCCGTGGGCCTCGAGCGCGGTGGCGAAGCCGCGGCGGCGCTCGGCGGCGTCCATCGAGTCGGCGGGGCCGGCGACGTGGGCGATGCGGCGATGCCCGAGCCCGATGAGGTGCTCGGTCGCGAGCCGGGCGGCGGCGGCCTGGTCGAACGAGACGCGGTGCATGCCGGGTTCGACCTCGGATGCCACGGCCACGACGGGCACGCCCGCGTCGATGCCGCGCAGCACATCGACGCCCTCGCGCTCGCCCGAGATGAGCACGATCGCCTCGACGCGCTGCAGTACGAGCCGGTGCACGGCCTGCGTGAGCACGTCGGCCGCGAGCGTGCGCATGCTCGCCTGGCTCACCGCGTACCCCGCTTCGCGGGCCGCCTCGTTGAACCCGAGCGCGGCGCTCGAGGGTCCGTAGTCGGGGCGTCCGGCCAGGATCAGCCCGATCGAGCCCGAACGCCGCTGCGCCATGGCGCGGGCCGTCGGCGACGGCGTGTAGTTCAGCGCGGCGATCGATTCGCGCACGCGCTCCCGCGTCGCCGCGGCGACGCCCGGCAGGTCGTTCAGCACGCGCGAGACGGTCTGGTGCGAGACGCCCGCGTGACGGGCGACGTCGAACATGGTCGGCACGCCGGCCGACTCGGGGGCGGATGCCGCGCCGGACGTCGCCGTCGTGGCCGGCGCGCGCGAGGCATCCCGTCCGACCGGCGAGCCCGACGCATCCGCCCCGACCCGCACACCCGCCGTGGACGCCTCGGCCGGGTCGTCGCCGACCCGCGCCGAGGCATCCGCACCGCTCATGGGGTCCTCCCTCAGAGCCCCTGCGCCAGTCGGTAGTAGGCCTGGTTCCACCGTACTTCGCGCTGGAACCCGCGCAGGTCGGTGGACTCGTCGATGACCAGCAGCTCCACGCCGGCCATCTCGGCGAAGTCGCGGAACACGTCGACGCCGACCGCGGTCGACATGACCGTGTGGTGCGCGGCACCGGCGGTGAGCCACGCGGCGGCCGACGTCTGGAAGTCGGGGGCGGGCTTCCAGATCGCGCGCCCGACGGGCAGCTTGGGCAGCGGCTCGCGCGGCGCGACGTTCTCGACGACGTTCGCGGTGAGGCGGAACCGGTCGCGCATGTCGCTCATCGCGACGACGACGGCGGGGCCCGGGTCGGCCGTGAAGACCAGGCGCACCGGGTCCTCCTTGCCGCCGATGCCGAGCGGGTGGATCTCGAGCGACGGCTTCGCCGTCGTGATCGACGGCGCGACCTCGAGCATGTGCGCACCGAGGATCAGCTCATCGCCGGGCGTCATGTCGTAGGTGTAGTCCTCCATGAGGGTCGCGCCGCCGGGCAGGCCCGCGCCCATGACGTTCGCCACGCGCACGAGGATCGCGGTCTTCCAGTCGCCCTCGGCGCCGAAGCCGTAGCCCTCGGCCTGCAGCCGCTGCACGGCGAGCCCGGGCAGCTGGCGCAGCGCTCCGAGGTCCTCGAACGAGGTCGTGAACGCGCCGAAGCCGCCCTCCTCGAGGAACGAGCGCAGCCCGATCTCGACCGCCGCGCCGTAGCGGAGCGACTCGTGCCGGTCGCCGCCCTTCCGCAGCTCGGGCACGACGTCGTACTCGTCCTCGTAGAGCGCGACGAGCTCGTCGATCTCGGCGTCGGATGCCGCGTGCACGGCGTCCGCGAGCTCGTTCACGCCCCACGTGTTCACCTGCACGCCGAACCGCAGCTCGGCCTCGGTCTTGTCGCCCTCGGTCACCGCGACGTAGCGCATGTTGTCGCCGAAGCGGGCAAGCTTCAGGTCGCGGGATGCCGCGAGGCCGGCCGCCGCACGCTGCCAGGTGCCGAGCTCGCGCTGCACGCGCGGGTCGGACGCGTGCCCGACGATCGTCTTGCGCGGCACGCCGAGCCGGGTCTGGATGTATCCGAACTCGCGGTCGCCGTGCGCGGCCTGGTTGAGGTTCATGAAGTCGAAGTCGATGTCGGCGTAGGGCAGCTCGACGTTCGCCTGCGTGTGCAGGTGCGCGAGCGGCTTCTGCAGCGCGTCGAGTCCGGCGATCCACATCTTCGCGGGGCTGAACGTGTGCATCCAGGCGACGACGCCGATCACGTTCGGCGCGGCGTTCGCCTCGAGGGCGACCTGCTTGATCGCGGCCGAGTCGGTGAGCACCGGCATCCACACGACCTTGACCGGCACGTCGGATGCCGCATCGAGCGCCTCGGCGATCGTGCGCGACTGGTCGGCGACCTGGGCGAGCGTCTCGGGACCGTACAGGTGCTGGCTGCCGGTGAGGAACCAGACCTCGTAGCCGTCGAGCGAGGTGGTGAGCGGAGTGCGGGTCATGTGCGTGTCCTTCGTGTGGTTCCGGTTTCGGTGTCTGAGCGGCCGGCGGGCGGATGCCTCGGGGCCGTGGTCTCGGGTCGGCCCGCCGTCGTGGGCGAGGATCGGGTCGTGGTCGGCGAACTGGGCGGGATGGTCGTGTGCGCGACGCGAGGTCAGAGCGCCGCCACGGCCGCCGCCTCTGCGGCGAGGCCCGCAGCGTAGCGGTCGAGGTAGGCGGCGAAGCCGGCGACATCCGTCGGGTCGGGCTCGGCGACGTCGATCGCGGCGCCCGCGAAGACGCGCTCGTCGAGGTACGTTCCGAGGTCGGCCTCGGCGGCGTGGGCGAGGTAGGCGGCGAGCACCGCGATCCCCCATGCGCCGCCCTCCGACGCGGTCTCGCCGACCGCGACCGGCGCGTCGAGCGCTCCCGCGAGGAAGCGCTGCGCGACGCCCGCGGTGCGGAAGATGCCGCCGTGCGCGAACATGCGGTCGAGCCCGACGCCCTCGTCGTGCAGCACGCGCATGCCGAGGGCGAGCGTGCCGTAGACGCCGTAGATGTGGGCGCGCATGAGGTTCGCGAGCGTGAGCCGGCTGTCGGGCGTGCGGACGACCATGGGCCGCCCCTCCTCGAGCCCGGCGATGGGCTCGCCTGCCAGCTGGTTGTAGGCCAGGAGGCCGCCGGCGTCGGCCTCGCCCTCGAGCGCCTCGCCGAACAGCGTGCCGAACACGGCATCGCCGTCGAGCTCGACGCCCGCGGCCTCCGCGAACCGCCCGAAGACACCGGCCCACGCCGCGAGCTCGCTCGCGCCGTTGTTGCAGTGCACCATCGCGACGGGGTCGCCCGCGGGCGTCGTCACGAGGTCGAGCTCGTCGTGGGCGTTCGCGAGCGGATGCTCCAGCACGACCATCGCGAAGATGCTCGTGCCGGCGCTGACGTTCCCGGTCCGCGGCGCGACCGCGTTGGTGGCGACCATGCCCGTACCGGCGTCGCCCTCGGGCGGGCAGAACGGGATGCCGGCGCGGAGCGCGCCCGTCGGGTCGAGGAGCGCCGCACCCTCGGCGGTGAGCTCGCCCGCGCCGCGACCGGCGGGGAGCACCTCGGGGAGGAGCGCTGCGACCTTCAGCCCGGGCGCTCGGTCGGCGACGAGCTCGTCGTACGCGGCGATGAGCGTGGCGTCGTAGTCGCCCGTCGCGGAGTCGATCGGGAACATGCCGGATGCGTCGCCGACGCCGAGCACGTCGCGGCCCGTGAGCGCGCGGTGCACGTACCCGGCGAGCGTCGTGACGCTCGCGATCGCGGGCACGTGCGCTTCGCCGTCGAGCACCGCCTGGTGCAGGTGCGCGATCGACCACCGCAGCGGGATGTTCACGCCGAACCGCTCGCTGAGCTCCGCGGCCGCCGGCCCGGTCGAGGTGTTCCGCCAGGTGCGGAAGGGCACGAGCAGCTCGCCCTCGGCGTCGAACGCGAGGTAGCCGTGCATCATCGCCGAGACGCCGATCGCGCCGAAGGTCTCGGGTACGACGTCGTATCGGCGCCGCACGTCGGCGACGAGATCGGCGTACGCGGCCCGCAGCCCCGACCAGACCGAGTCGAGCGAGTAGGTCCAGCGGCGGTCGACGAACTCGTTCTCCCACTCGTGGCTGCCGACCGCGAGCACGTCGGTCGGGTCGGGGCCGATCAGGCAGGCCTTGATGCGGGTCGAACCGAACTCGATGCCGAGCGACGTGCGCCCGTCGAGGATCGCGCTGCGCGCGGCATCCGTGGTCATGGTCTCGCTCATCGTCGTGCGTCTCCACTGGGGTTCGTTAGCGCTAACAATGTCCAATGTTAGCGCTAACGAAAGCGTGACCCAAGCCCCTCACATCCCCGCCGGCGACGTTCGGGAGGAAGAACCTGCCGACCCGCCGTGCCTTCGGGTACGACACGCCGCTCCGCGGGCGATTCTTCCTCCCGAGCGGGCGGGGCCGGGGGCCGGGCGCGCGGGGCGCGCGGGGCCGGGCGCGCGGCCCCGGATCCCCGCAGGAGACACGACGAGGGGCGGATGCCGCGTGGCATCCGCCCCTCGCCGTCTCAGGAGGACGTACTGCGGGTCAGCTCCCGCCCGATCGACGCTTGTTGTACACGTCGAACGCCACCGCGAGCAGCAGCACGAGGCCCTTCACGGCCTGCTGCCACTCGATGCCGATGCCCATGATCGACATGCCGTTGTTCAGGACGCCGATGATCAGACCACCGATGATCGCGCCGCCGATCGTTCCGACGCCGCCCTGCACGGCCGCGCCGCCGATGAACGCGGCCGAGATCGCCTCGAGCTCGAAGCCGTCGCCGGCCTTCGGGCCCGCGAGGTTCAGGCGGGCGGTGAAGATGAGGCCGGCGAGCGCCGCCAGGAAGCCCATGTTCACGAACAGCCAGAAGTCGACCCGGCGGGTCTTGATGCCCGACAGCTCGGCCGCGTGGCGGTTGCCGCCGATCGCGTAGATGTGGCGGCCGAACACGGTGCGGTTCATCACCACGCTGTACACCAGCACGAGCACGCCGAGGATGATCAGCGTGATGGGGATGCCCTTGTACGAGGCGAGCGCGTAGGCGAAGAACCCGATCGCGGCCGAGATCAGCACGAGCTTCGTGATGAACCACGCCATGGGCTCCACGTCCTGCCCGTACTTCACACGACCCCGGCGGGTGCGCACCTGCTGCACGACGAGGATCACGATCGCGAGGGCGCCGACCCCGAGCGTCAGCGGGTCGAGTTCGAACTCGCCGAACACGTTCGAGAGGAAGCCGTTGCCGAGCGCGCGGTACTCGGTCGGGAAGGAGCCGATGTTCGCGTTGCCGAGCACGACGAGGGCCAGGCCGCGGAAGATGAGCATGCCCGCGAGGGTCACGATGAACGCCGGGATGCCGACGTACGCGATCCAGAAGCCCTGCCAGACGCCGACGAGCGCGCCGATGCCGAGCGAGAGGATGACGGCCAGCCACCACGGCAGCCCCCATTGGACGGCGAACACGCCCGAGCAGGCCCCCACGAACGCGGCGACCGAACCGACCGACAGGTCGATGTGGCCGGCGATGATGACCATCACCATGCCGATCGCGAGGACGAGGATGTACCCGTTCTGGACGACGAGGTTCGAGATGTTCTGCGGCCGCAGCAGGATGCCGTCGGTCAGGAACGCGAACAGCACGACCACCGCGACGAGCGCGATGAAGATGCCGTTGCGGCCCAGGTCGCTGAGGACATGGGTCAGCCGATCGGTGAACTTGTTCTGCACCGGGTTGATGTTGCTGCCCGCCGCGTGGGTTTCCTCGATGGTCGGGGGATTCGGATTCGACATGATGTCTCCTGGGGTGATCCGTCAGCCGCGGGCTAGCGGGGCTTTTCCATGGTCATGAGCTTGAGCATCGACTCGGGCGTGGCCTCCTCGACGGGGAGCTCCCCCGTGATGCGGCCCTCCGAGAGGGCGTACACGCGATCGCAGATGCCGAGCAGTTCGGGCAGCTCCGACGAGATGACGATGATCCCCTTCCCGGCAGCGGCCAAGCGGTTGATGATCGTGTAGATCTCGTACTTCGCGCCGACGTCGATGCCGCGGGTCGGCTCGTCGAGGATCAGCACGTCGGGGTCGGAGTAGATCCACTTCGACAGCACGACCTTCTGCTGGTTGCCGCCCGAGAGCTTCCCGGTCTTCACCAGGACGCTCGGCGCCTTGATGTTCATCGACGTGCGGTACTCGTTGGCGACCGCGTACTCCTCGTTGTCGTGCACGAGGCCGTACTTCTCGAGCTTCTTCAGCGACGCCATCGAGATGTTCCGCTTGATGTCCTCGATGAGGTTCAGGCCGTAGGTCTTGCGATCCTCGGTCGCGTACGCGATGCCGTTCTCGATCGCCTCGGCGACCGTGCGCGTCTTGATCTCCTCGCCGCGGAGGAAGACCTTGCCCGAGATCCGCGAGCCGTACGACTGGCCGAACAGGCTCATCGCGAACTCGGTGCGCCCGGCGCCCATGAGCCCCGCGATGCCGACGATCTCCCCCGCGCGGACGTGGAGGTTGACGTTGTCGACCATGACGCGCGAGGTGTCCTGCGGGTGGTGCGCCGTCCAGTCCTCGACGCGGAGCAGCTCCTCGCCGAGGTTCGGCGTGTGGTCGGGGTACCGGTGCTCGAGGTCGCGACCGACCATGTCCTTGATGATGCGGTCCTCGGTGACGTCCTGCTTGGCGATCGTCTCGATCGTCTTGCCGTCGCGGATGACCGTGACGGTGTCGGCGACCTTCTTGATCTCGTTCAGCTTGTGGCTGATGATGATCGACGTGATCCCCTGGCCCTTGAGGTGCAGGATCAGGTCGAGCAGGTGGTCGGAGTCCTCGTCGTTGAGCGCCGCGGTCGGCTCGTCGAGGATCAGGAGCTTCACCCGCTTCGAGAGCGCCTTCGCGATCTCGACGAGCTGCTGCTTGCCGACGCCGATCTCGCGGATCTTCGTGGTCGGGTTCTCGTTGAGTCCCACCCGGGCGAGCAGCTTCGACGCCTCGAAGTTCGTCTTGTTCCAGTCGATGAGACCGCCGGCGCCCTTCTGCTCGTTGTTGAGGAAGATGTTCTCGGCGATCGAGAGGTAGGGGCTGAGGGCGAGCTCCTGGTGGATGATCACGATGCCCTTGGCCTCGGAGTCGGTGAGGTCCTTGAACTCGACCTCCTCGCCCTCGAAGACGATGGCGCCGTCGTAGGTGCCGTGCGGGTAGACGCCCGACAGCACCTTCATGAGCGTGGACTTGCCGGCGCCGTTCTCGCCGCAGATCGCGTGCACCTCGCCGCGTTCCACACCGAGGTTGACGTTCGCGAGCGCCTTGACGCCGGGGAAGGTCTTCGTGATGCCGCGCATCTCGAGAATGTGGTTGGTCATCCCTTGCTCCTGCTCCATTGCCGGTGTGGGGCCGGCCGAGTGGCGGATGCCGCGGCCGGGACCTGAGGCGAGAGTACTCCCGTCACAGGTCCCGACACGCGGTGGTTCATCCGTTGAGGATCAGCGGCTGGTTCAGCCGTTGATCTCCTCTTCGGTCCAGTAGCCGGAGTCGACCAGGACCTCGGTGATGTTGTCCTTCACGACGATCTGCGACTCGAGCAGGTACGAGGGCACGACCTTCACGCCGTTGTCGTAGTCCTCGGTGTTGTTGACCTCGGGCTCCTCGCCGTTCAGCAGGGCGGTCGCCATGTCCACGGCCACGGCCGCGAGGTTGCGGGTGTCCTTGAAGATGGTCGAGTACTGCTCGCCTGCGTTGATCGCCTTGACCGAGTCGAGCTCGGCGTCCTGGCCCGAGATGACCGGCCACTCGTCGCCGACCGAGTAGCCGGCGTCGGTGAGGGCCGAGATGATGCCGCGCGAGAGGCCGTCGTACGGCGAGAGCACCGCGTTGACCTTCGAGCCGTCGGAGTACGTCGAGACGAGGATGTCCTCCATGCGGCTCTGCGCGACCTCGCCGTCCCAGCGGAGGATGGCGGCCTGCTCGAAGTCGGTCTGACCCGACTTCACGACGAGCGTGCCCTCGTCGATGTACGGCTGCAGGGTGTCGATCGCGCCGTTCCAGAAGAACGTGGCGTTGTTGTCGTCGGGCGATCCGGCGAACAGCTCGATGTTGAACGGACCCGCGGGCGCGTCGGCGGCCTCGGCGCCCTCGAGGTCGGTGAGACCCAGGCCCGCGAGGAGCGAGGTGGCCTGCTGCACACCCACGACGTAGTTGTCGAACGACGCGTAGTAGTCGACGTTCTCCGAGTCGCGGATGAGGCGGTCGTAGGCGATGACGGGGATGTCGGAGTCTGCGGCGGTCTGGAGGACCTCCGACAGGGTCGTGCCGTCGATCGCGGCGATGATCAGGGCCTCCGCGCCCTTGGTGATCATGTTCTCGACCTGCGAGACCTGGGTGGGGATGTCGTCCTCGGCGTACTGGAGGTCGACCTTGAAGCCCTGCTCCTCGAGCTGCTCCTTGACGGCGTCGCCGTCCTGGATCCAGCGCTCCGAGCTCTTGGTGGGCATCGCGACGCCGATGAGGCCGCCGTCGCCTTCTCCGCCGCCGCCGCCGCTGCCGCCCGAGCACGCGGCGAGCGCGAGCATCGAACCGGCCGCCAGGGTGGCGAGGAGCACCTTCTTCGTGGTGTTCACGGTGTGTCCTTTCACTGTGTGGTCATGGACGTCGTCGTCTTGGTGACGTTTCGGACCCGGCCTCGTCCATGACGACCGGCTCCCAGCGGCATCCGTCGTGACCTCGGATGCCGCAAGCTCTTCAGTTGCGTTTCGCCTTCGACCGGCTCGCGCCGGCCGCCGCCTTCCCGCCCGCGGCATCCCGACGCGCGTCGGTGGCCTGGCCGTAGACGTTCTGGTACCGGTCGTACAACCGGTCGATCGACTCCTGCGGGATCGGGATCAACGGGCCCGCCTCGCGGGCGAGGTGCACCGTTCGGGCGACGTCCTCGACCATGACCGCGGCCTTGACCGCGTCCTTCGCGTTCGCGCCGATCGTGAACGGGCCGTGGTTCTGCATCAGCACCGCACGCGAGCGGTGGCCGCGGAGCGTCTCGACGATGCCGCGGCCGATCGAGTCGTCGCCGATGATCGCGAACGGGCCGATCGGGATCGGCCCGCCGAACTCGTCGGCCATCGCGGTGATCACGCACGGGATCTCCTCGCCGCGCGCCGCCCAGGCGACCGCGTACGTCGAGTGCGTGTGCACGACGCCGCCGACCTCGGGCATGTTCCGGTAGACGTACGCGTGGGCCGCGGTGTCGCTCGACGGCGCCCGGTCCGCGCCCGGCGTGCCGGGGATGACGTTCCCGTCGAGGTCGCAGACGATCATGTTCTCGGGCGCCAGGTCGTCGTAGCTCACGCCCGAGGGCTTGATCACGAAGAGGTCCGCGCCGGGCACCCGGCCCGAGACGTTCCCGCCGGTCCAGACGACGAGCCCGTACCGGGTCAGCTCGCCGTGCAGGCGGGCGACGTCCGCACGCGTGCGGGCGATGGCGACCTCGATCTGCGGTCCGAACGTCGTCATGCGGCGACCGCCGCTGCGGTCTGGGCGACGGATGCCGCGGCGCGGGCGGCGATCGTTCCGGTGCCGATGCCGGGGGTCCCGCTGGAGACGACGCCGCGCCGGGGAGCTGCCGGGCTGGTGGGCCGGCCGGGGGCGGTCGTGTCGATCACGCGGGACTCCTTCGTCGTGTGCTGCGCCCGCCCTCGAGGGGCGGTGGTGGAACGTCCGGCGATGTGACGCTCCATGTGACCGTTCACATCGCGAGACTCATGTTAGCCACACGTTTCGCGATCCTGTCAACCGAGCGAGGTCACGGAACGGTAACGGGCCTCGTGCGGGTGCGACCGCCGTCTCCGCGCGCGGCGGTCGTCGCCCGCGCCAGGGACCCTGGCCCGGGGCCATCGCCGCGCGCCCCCGCCGCGCCCTCGTCGCGGCGCTCAGAACGCGGGCGCGCCCACCGAGTCGCGCACGATGAGCTCGGGCACGATCGTGCCCCGGTACTCGGGCGCGGCATCGTCGAGGTCGCCGAGGAGCAGGGCGACGCAGCGCCGCCCGAGCTCGGCGAAGTCCTGCCGCACTGTCGTGAGCGGCGGCCAGAAGTGCGACGCCTCGGGGATGTCGTCGAACCCGATGATCGAGATGTCGCGCGGGATCTCGAGGCCTGCGTCGCGCACCGCGTGCATGACCCCGAGCGCCATCTGGTCGTTCGAGGCGAAGATCGCCGTGAAGTCGCGCACCGTGAGCAGTTCCCGGCCTGCGTGGAAGCCGAAGTCGGCGGTCCAGTCGCCGAGGATCGGCGCGGTGGTCGGCACGTCCTGAGCGCCCATCTCGTCGAGGAATCCGCGCATGCGCGCCTCGGCCTCGATCCAGTCCTGGGGCCCCGCGAGGTGGTAGATCGACCGATGGCCGCGCTCGATCAGGTGCCGCGTGGCCAGGCGTGCGCCCGCGATCTGGTCCACCGAGAGCGTGTGCGCGGGGTCGCGCCCCGTCGACTGGAGCGTCACGTAGGGCACGTCGATGGAGAGCTGCTCGAGCGTGTCGAACACGCGCACCTGCGGGGCGATGACCACGAGGCCCTCGATGCCCTGGGCGCGCAGGTGCGCCAGCCCATCGGCGATCGACACGGCGTCGGAGGACTCGATGTTGGCCGTGCTCACCCAGTATCCGGCGGCGCGCGCCGCGGCCTCGATCGCGGCGATGCTCGACGCCGGCCCGTAGTGCGTGCTCGACGCCGAGAGGATCCCGATCGTGCGCGACCGGCTCGTCACGAGCGCCCGCGCCGCCCGGTTCGGGGTGTACTGCAACTCGGCCATGACGTCGAGCACGCGCTGCTTGGTCTCGGGGCGGATGCTCGGGTGTCGGTTCAGCACGCGCGAGACCGTCTGGTGCGAGACGCCGGCGACCCGCGCGACATCGCGGATGCTCGGGGCGCGGCCCTTGGGCGGCTCCTGCGACGGCTCTGGCACGGTGACCTCGATCGATCTCGGCATGTTCACGGTCACACATGCCGGCGACACCATTATGCACATCCCCGCACGGAATGTGACCGTCACAATGTGACCGTCACATGAACTCCGAACCCGCGCGGGTGCTCGCGAGCAGCCGCATGCCGCCCGCGGCCTCTACTCCCCCGACGTCGGTGCGGCCGCCGACTCGCCCGCCCGCGTCGAGGCGCCCTGCGCACCCGATCGCCAGCCGTCCGGCGGTCGCACGCGCGACGCGAGCAGCACGCCGACGACGGCGATCGCGGCGGTCACGGCGAACTCGGGCGCGAACGCCCCAGCGGCGGCCACGCTCGCGACGAGCGCCGTGACCGCGAGCGCCACGGCGCCGCCCAGCGACTCGCCGATCGTCAGGGCCGCACTGTTGAAGCCCTGCACCGACTGCGGCGACTGCTCGAGCACGGCGACCGAGAACCTCGGGTACATGAAGCCCATCGCGGCGCCGGCCACCGTCCAGGCGATGAACGCGGTCGCCGGCGGCAGCGAGAACAGCGCGATCACGAGCACGCCCGCGAGGGCGACGGCGAGCGTCACGGCCCCGATGCGCACGACCTCGGTGTTCGACAGCCTCGCGTCGAGCCGCCCCTGCAGCCACGACGCCGCGGCCCACGAGAGCCCGGCGCCCGTGAGCACCGCGCCGGCGAGGCCGGCGGGCAGGTCGTACCGCTCGATGAGCATCTTGGGGAGGTAGATCTCGGCGCCGAAGAACGCACCGGCCACGATGGCCCGCATCAGCACGGTCGCGGGGATGCCGCGGACGGCCCGGAGCGTGCCGACGGGAAGCAGCGGCCGCACGGCGAGCACCGCGAGCGCGACGGAGCACACCGCGATGACCCAGCGCCACGGCTCGTCGAACCCGGCCGCGAGGCTGATCCCGAGCGCGGCGGCGGCCGCGAGGACCGACCAGCCGACGCGCCGGCCGCTCCACCGGACCTCGGGGTCGCCCTGCACGCGGTCGAGCACCCGGAGCAGCGGCGCGAGCATCATCAGCGCAGCGGGCAGCACGACCGCGATCACGCCGAGGAACACCCAGCGCCAGCTCAGGTGCTCGGCCACGTAGCCGGCGACCGTCGGCCCGACGATCGACGGGATGACCCACGCCGCAGCGAAGCCCGCGAACACGCGGGAGCGCACCGACGCGGGGTAGACACGCGCGACGATCACGTACAACGGCACGATGACGGCCGCGCCGCCGATGCCGTGGACGAGCCGGCCGAGCACGAGCACGGTCATGTTCGGTGCGAGCCCGGCGACCACGAGGCCGACCACGAACAGCCCGCCGGCGGCGAGCAGCGGCGGCAGCGGTCCCGATCGGTCGCTCCAGTTGCCGGCGACGACCATGCCGACGACGCCGGCCGCGAGCGGCACCGAGAACGCCAGCGCGTACAGCCCCTCGCCGTCGAGGTCGGCTGCGATGATCGGCATGGCCGTCGTCACCGCGAGCACCTCGAACGCGGCGAGGAAGATCAGCGCGAACATGCCGAGCGAGAGCCAGCGCCACGACTTCGCGAACACGCCTCCGGCGGAGACGGCCTCGCCGGATGGCACGGGGGTGGAGCGGTCGGTCACCTGATCGAGCCTACGTCCGCCCACCGGCATCCGACGCACCCGAACCGGTCGTCGTTCGGCACGAGGCCGCCATCATCGGCGACCGCGCGCGCGGGGAGCGGCTGCGCTACAGCTCCTCGTGCGTGTCGGGGTCGGCGCCCCAGATGCGCCCGCGCTCGAGGCCCGAGATCGCGTCGACCTCGCTCGCCTCGAGCTCGAGGTCGAACACGTCAAGGTTCTCGCGCCGGCGCGCGGCATCCGCCGACTTGGGGATCGGCACGGCGCCGAGCGCGAGGTGCCAGGCGAGCACGACCTGTGCCGGCGTCGCGCCGCGGCGCTCTGCGATCTCGACGATGACGGGCTCCGCGAGCAGTTCGGTCCGCTTGGCGAGCGGGCTCCAGCTCTCGGTGCGGATGGAGTGCTCCGCGTGGTACGCGCGCAACTCGGCCTGCGGGAAGTACGGGTGCAGCTCGACCTGATTGACCACCGGCATCAGCCCGGTCTCGGCGAACAGGCGGTCGAGCATCGACGGGGTGAAGTTCGAGACGCCGATCGAGCGGACGACGCCGCGCTCCTTCAGCTTGATCATCGAGCGCCAGCTGTCGACGTAGCGGTCGCGCTTCGGATTCGGCCAGTGGATGAGGTAGAGGTCGACCCAGTCGAGGTCGAGGCGCTTGCGCGACTGCTCGAAGCTCGCGAGCGTCTCGTCGACGCCGTGGTGGCGGCCGGGCAGCTTCGTCGTGACGAACAGGTCGCTGCGATCGACGTCGGCGCGGCGGATCGCCTCGGCCACGACCTCTTCGTTGCCGTAGTTGTACGCCGTGTCGATGAGGCGGTAGCCGTCGTGGATCGCCGAGACGATCGCGTCGACGCCCGATTGGTCGTTCAACCCGTACGTGCCCAGGCCGATCGCGGGGATCGTGTTGCCGTCGGCGAGCGCATACGCGTGGGCGGTCATGCGCACCATCCTCCCCCGGGACGGGTCGCACATGCCAGCCGACCTGCGGCATCCGCACCGATTCGCAGGCGAACGAATGCGCCGACCCCTGCCAGCGGCGGCGATCGGGCCTCGCTGCTACGGCACGAGTTCCGCGTCGGCGGCGACGACGGAGGCCGCGACCTCCGCTCCGGCGGGCCGCCCGCGCCGCTCCCGGACCCGGCGCACGATGGTGACGACGACGGATGCCGCGGCCAGCACGATCGGCATGACGAGGTTCTGCCACGCCAGCACGAGCAGGCCGGCCGTGAGCACCGTCGCGACGATCGCCAGCCACCAGCCGAGCGAGAACCGGCGGAGGATGAGCGTCGCGGCGAGCATGCCGGCGGCGTAGATCGCCACCATGTTGCTCGTGTGGATGAGGATGAAGCCCGTCAGGTCGAGCTCGTTCCAGAGCATCAGCACGAAGTAGACGACGATGAGCCCGGCGGTGAGGGCGAGCGCGCGGCGCGGCACCGCGCCGTCCTCCGCGCCCTTCGCGAAGTACCGCGGCAGGTCGCCGTCGCGGCCGAGCGCGGCCCCGAGCTTGCCGAACGCCGGCAGGTAGGCGTTCAGCACGCCGACCGTGACGATCGCCGCCACGATCGCGACCAGCACCGACCCGATGCCGGGCGCCGTCGTCTCGACGAGGTCGAGCAGCGGCACCTGGCTCGCACCCGCGCGATCGCCGAGGACGGCGACCGTGACGAACTGCAGTGCGAGGTAGCCGAGGCCGACGAGCCCGATCGCGATGCCGGTCGCCACCGGGATGGTGCGACGCGGGTCGCGGAACTCGCCCGCGATGTGCGTGCCGACCTCCCAGCCCGCGAACGCCCAGACGAAGAGGCTGACGGCCACGCCGACGCCGGCCCAGCCGTTCGGGAGGAACGGGGTGAAGTTGCCCGGCTCCGCCGCGGGGAAGGTGACCGCGACGACTCCGACGACGACCGCGAGGAGCAGGCCGGTGAGCACGAACTGCACCCAGCCCGCGACGCGCACGCCGAACCAGTTGGCGATGAGCGGCGGCAGGAAGACCGCGAAGCCGATGACCGGCACGGCCGCGCGGTCGACGCCGAGGACCGCCACGACGTATTCGCCGCCGAGGATCGCGACGACGGGTGCGCCGACGCAGACGCCGAAGAAGAACCAGTACCCGGTCATGCGGGCCGCGGTCGGCCCGAGCGCGCGGCGCACGTAGCTGGCCACGCCGCCCGGGTCGGGGAAGCGCGACGCGAGCGCGGCGAACGTGCCGGCGAGCGGGACCGAGAGCACGAGCACGGCAGCGACGGCGAGGATCGAGGCCGGGCCGGCGGCCTGGGCGGCGAGCCCCGGCAGCACCAGGATGCCCGTGCCGAGCACGCTCGCGACGTAGAGGGCCGTGCCCTGGACCAGGCCCAGCCGGCCGCGGTGCGCTGCAGCGGCGCCGACCGGGGGCGCGACATCCAGGGTTCTCGTGCTCACCAGATCATCGTGCCGGATGCCACCGACGCGTGCGCTGGCAGGGACGACATCGTTCGTCGATTTCCTGCCAGCGTCGTGGCGCGTGGGTGCGAGCGGCTAGACCCGCCCGAGCGCACCGTCGATGTCGGCGAGCAGGTCGTCGACGTCCTCGATGCCGACCGACAGGCGCACGATCGACTCGGGGACCTCGGCCTCGGTGCCCTTGACCGAGGCATGCGTCATCTCCGAGGGGTAGTTGACGAGCGACTCGACGCCGCCGAGCGACTCGGCGAGCGTGAACAGCTCGGTCGACTCCGCGAAGCGCCGCGCGGCCTCGCCGCCGCCGACGAGGTCGATCGACACCATTCCGCCGAAGCCCGACATCTGCCGCGCCGCCAGTGCATGCCCCGGGTGCGACTCGAGGCCGGGGTAGAGCACGCGGGCGACCGCAGGGTGCTCGTCGAGCCGCCGGGCGATCGCGAGGGCGTTCCGGCTGTGCCGCTGCATCCGGATGCCCAGGGTCTTGATGCCGCGCGTCGTGAGGAACGCGTCGAACGGCGCCGACACCGCACCGGCGGCGAACTGCGTGAAGCCGACGCGCTCGGCGAGTTCCTCCTGCCCGGGCGCGAACACGAGCGCGCCGCCGACCACGTCGGAGTGACCGCCGAGGTACTTCGTCGTCGAGTGCACGACGACATGCCCGCCCAGGGAGATCGGCTGCTGCAACGCCGGGCTCGCGAACGTGTTGTCGACGACCACCGTGAGGCCGGCCTCGTCGCCGAGCTCGGCGAGCGCCGCGATGTCGGAGATCTTCATGAGCGGGTTCGACGGCGTCTCGACCCACAGCACCTTGGTGGTGCCGAGCTCGATCGCATCGCGGACCGCGTCGAGGTCGCTCGTGTCGACGGTCGAGTGGCGCACGCCCCAGTCGCCGAAGATGCGGCGGATCAGCCGGTGCGTGCCGCCGTACACGTCGTTGCCGATGACGACGTGGTCGCCCGGCTGCAGCACGGTGCGCAGCAGCGCGTCCTCAGCGGCCAGGCCCGACGCGAACGAGAGCCCGCGGATGCCGCCCTCGAGCGCCGCGAGCTGGGTCTCGAGCGCGGTGCGCGTCGGGTTGCCGCCGCGCGAGTACTCGTACCCGCCGCGGAGGCCGCCGATGCCGTCCTGCGCATACGTCGAGGTCACGTGGATGGGCGGGATGACCGCGCCCGTCGTGGGGTCGAACTCCTGGCCCGCGTGGATCGCGCGCGTGTCGAAGCCTGCGTCGTGCTGCATGGTTCCCGGCCCTTCAGGAGGAGAGGTACGAAAGGAGGTCGGTGCGCGTGATCACGCCGAGCGCCTTGCCGCCGTCGGTGACGAGCATGGCGGGCGCCTCGCCGAACGCCTGGCGCGCGGTCGCGACCGGCTCGTTCACGCCGATGAGCGGCAGCGGGTCGCCCACCACCGCCGCGACCTCGTCGGTGAGCTTCGCGCGGCCCGAGAACACCTGCTCGAGCAGCTCGTCCTCGTGCAGCGCGCCGACCACCTCGCCGAGCACGACGGGCGGCTCGGCCGAGAGCACGACGAGTTGCGAGACTCCGGTCTCGGTCATGCGGTCGATCGCCTCGCGCACCGTGTCGTTCGGGTGCACGTAGACGAGCGGTGCGGTGCGATCGGCCTTGGCCGCGAGGATGTCGCGGATCGTGTGCCCAGCGGGCGCGTTGCCGAAGCCGTAGGCGCGCAGCCACTTGTCGTTGAAGATCTTGCCGAGGTAGCCGCGCCCGGAGTCGGGAAGCAGCACCACGAAGACGTCGTCGGGCCCGGCGGATGCCGCGGCCTTCAGTGCCGCGACGACGGCCATGCCGCTCGACCCGCCGACGAGGATCCCCTCCTCGCGCGCGAGCCGGCGCGTCATCTCGATCGACTCGGCATCGGTGACCGCGATGATCTCGTGCGGCACGCTGGGGTCGTAGGCGGTCGGCCAGAAGTCCTCGCCGACGCCCTCGACGAAGTAGGGCCGTCCGGTGCCGCCCGAGTACACCGAGCCCTCGGGGTCGGCGCCGATGATCCGCACCGTGTCACCGGACACCTCGCGGAGGTACCGGCCGGTGCCCGTGATCGTGCCGCCCGTGCCGACGCCGGCCACGAAGTGCGTGACCTTTCCGTCGGTGTCGCGCCAGATCTCGGGACCGGTCGTCTCGTAATGCGAGAGCGGGCCGTTCGGGTTCGAGTACTGGTCTGGCTTGAAGGCGCCGGGGATTTCGCGGGCGAGCCGGTCGGACACCCCGTAGTACGACTCGGGGCTGTCGGGCGCGACCGCGGTCGGCGTCACGACGACCTCGGCGCCGTACGCCTGCAGCACGTTCCGCTTGTCCTCGGAGACCTTGTCGGGGCAGACGAACACGCAGCGGTAGCCGCGCTCCTGCGCCACGAGCGCGAGGCCGACGCCCGTGTTGCCCGAGGTCGGCTCGACGATCGTGCCGCCGGGCTTCAGCTTGCCCTCGCGCTCGGCCGCGTCGATGATGTTGCGCGCGATGCGGTCCTTCGAGGAGCCGCCCGGGTTCAGGTACTCGAGCTTGACGAGCACCGTGGCATCCGTCACGCCCTCGGTCACGTGGTTGAGCTTGACGAGGGGCGTGTTGCCGACGAGATCGGTGATGTGGGCTGCGTACTTCATTCCGCTGGCTCGTTCCTTGGTGTCGTGTGCGTCGAGAGGGGCGCCCGTTCGGCGGCCGACGCGAGGGATGGGGGTCGCTCAGTCAGCGACGACAACACCGGCACGAGAGGCTCACCCGGCCAGCCTAGCGAATGACGGATGCCTCGCGGCAGCCCGGCGGCGCAGACGCGACGTGCGCTCACCGGCCGGTCGTGGCGGCACCGCTCCGGCGCCGCGCCGACCCCTTCGGCGGCAGGAGCGTGTCGGACTCCTCGAGCGACATGCCGTTCGTCTCCGGGATCTTCGCGAGCACGAAGAAGAAGGAGAGCGCGGCGAAGGTCGCGTAGATGCCGTAGGTGAGCAGCAGCGACACGTCCGCGAGCAGCGGGAAGGTGACGGTCACGATGAAGTTCGCGATCCACTGCGCGGCGGCGGCGAGCCCGAGTGCACGGGCCCGGATCCGGTTCGGGAAGATCTCGCCGAGCAGCACCCAGACGAGCGGGCCCCACGAGAAGCCGAAGAACACGACGAAGAGGTTGGCGGCGACGAGCGCCACGGGTCCCCAGGCTCCGGGGAGCGAGAGGTCCTCGCCGGAACCGGTCGCATTCGCGAACGCGAGCGCCATCGTCGCGAGCGAGACCGCCATGCCCGCCGAACCGACGAGCAGCAACGGCCGACGGCCGACCCGGTCGACGAGCGCGATCGCGACGAACGTGACGAGGATGTTCGTGATCGACGTGAACACGCTGATCGCGAAGGCGTTCGACTCGTCGAAGCCCACTGCGCTCCACAGCGTCGTCGAGTAGTAGAAGATGACGTTGATTCCGACGAACTGCTGGAACACCGACAGCAGGATGCCGATCCAGACGATGCCGCGGAGCCCGAACACCGGCCCGCGCAGCGCGCCCTTGGCCTGCTTCGCCTCGGCGTCGGCCTTCATGGTGTTCCGGATGTCGCGGACCGCGCGCTCCACTTCGCCCGGCTGGATCCGCTCGAGCACGGCCCTCGCCTCGTCCTCCTTGTCGACGCGAACCAGGTAGCGCGGCGACTCGGGCAGCGAGAACGCGATGAGCCCGTACGCGACGCTCGGCACGATGCCTGCGAGGAACATCCAGCGCCACGCGTCGAGCCCGAACCAGAAGGGCTCGGCGGCGCCGCCCGCCGCCCACGCGAACACCGCGTCGGAGAGCAGCGCGGCGAAGATGCCGAACACGATCGCGAGCTGCTGCAGCGAGGCCAATCGCCCGCGCGCGCGCCGCGGCGAGATCTCCGCGATGTACGCCGGCGAGACGACCGAGGCGATCCCGATGCCGAGGCCGCCGATCACCCGCCACACGATGAGGTCCCAGACGCCGAGCGCCAGGCCCGACCCGATCGCGGAGATGAGGAAGAGGCTCGCCCCGATGATCATCACGGGGATGCGGCCGAACCGGTCCGCGAGCCGGCCCGCGAGCTCGGCGCCGACGGCGCAGCCGAGCAGGGCGCTCGCGATCGCGAGGCCCGTCAGGCCGGCCGACAGGCCGAACTCCTGCTCGATCGCGTCGACCGCGCCGTTCACGACCGACGAGTCGAAGCCGAACAGGAAGCCGCCGACCGCGCCCGCCACGGCGAGCGCGATGACCCTCCGATTCAGGCCGCTGCCCCGGCCGGCATCGCTCTCGTCGGACCCGCCCGGCTCCCCGGCCGCCGACTCGCCCCCCGGCCGATCGATGTGCTCGCTCACGCGCCCCGACCTCCCCCGCCGGCATCCGACCCGGACCGGCCCGAGCGGTCCGCACGCGGTCGCCCCCGCGCCGGCACGTTCCGAATGCTAGTCCCGCCCGGCGGCGCGAGGGCGGAGCCTCGCAGGTGACGGCGTTCTCCCAGCCCGATACGTTCGTATTGAGTACCCCGTCCCGTACCTCCACCCCGCTCGAGGAAGGCCCCGCGTGAGCGCGACCCAGCCCGGAAAGAAGCCCACCGTCAAGCAGCAGCGCGCTGCGGAACGCGAGCGCAAGCTCGAGGAGTACCGCAAGCGGGAGGCGCGCATGAAGCGCAACCGCCGCATCGCGATCTGGAGCTCCGTGGGCGTGGGCCTCGCGATCGTCGCCCTCATCGTCACCTCGGTCGTGCTCGCGCCGCGCGCCGCGAACTACACGGCCGGAGGCGACGGCGCCGAGATCGAGGGCGTCGAGACCTTCGAGAACGCGTCCGAGCACGTCGAGGGCGTCGTCGACTACGCGCAGGCGCCGCCAGCCGGCGGCCAGCACAACCCGGCCTGGCTGAACTGCGGCGTCTACGAGGAGGCGGTGCCGAACGAGAACGCCGTGCACTCGCTCGAGCACGGCGCGGTGTGGGTCACCTACGACCCCGAGGCCCTCTCCGACGACGACGTCGCGACCCTCCGGTCGAAGCTCCCGAGCACGTACGTCATCCTCTCGCCGTTCGACGGCCTGCCCTCGCCCGTGGTGCTGAGCGGCTGGAACGTCCAGCTCCAGGTCGACGACGTCGACGACCCGCGCATCGAGGACTTCCTCGAGGAGTACTGGCAGAGCCAGAACGTGCCCGAGCCCGGCGCGCTCTGCACCGGTGCCATCGACGGCCCCGGCAAGGTCGCGTGAGCGACGGACACGCCGAGCGCGACGCGCCCCCGCGCCGTTCGGGCGTCGGCCGCTGGGCCGTCGTGCTCGCGGCATCCGTCGCCCTGATCGCCGTCGCCGGCGCGGCCTTCGCGATCGGCCGGCTCTCGACGCTCGGCGAGGAGACGCCGTCGAACACGAGCGCCGAGGCCGGCTTCGCGCGCGACATGCAGGTGCACCACCAGCAGGGCGTCGAGCTGGCCATGATCGTGCGCGACGCGACCGACGACCCCGACGTGCGACTGCTCGGCTACGACATCGCGACCACGCAGGCGCAGCAGTCCGGGCAGATGTACGGCTGGCTCGCCGAATGGGGCCTCCCTCAGGCGGGTCCCGAGCCGTCGATGACGTGGATGACCCGGCCCGCCGCCGACGGCAGCTCGCATTCCAATCACGGCTCCGGCGAGGCCGAGCATGTTCCCGGCGAGCCGATGCCCGGCCTCGCGACCCCCGAGCGGGTCGCGGAGCTCCGTGAACTCGAGGGCGTCGAGGCGGAGCGGAGGTTCCTCGAGCTGATGATCGCCCACCACCAGGGGGCGGTCGTCATGGCCGAGGCGGTGCTCGAGCGCTCGACGTATCCGGTCGTGGTCTCGCTCGCCGAGTCGATCGTCGCGAGCCAGCAGGCCGAGATCGAGCTCATGGAGGGCATGCTCGCCGAGCGCTCGTAGCGCGGCCCCGGCGCAGGGCGCTCCGCTCAGCGCCGCGGGGGCTGCCGCGGGGCGCAGCGGTCAGGCCGTGGGCACCTCGGGCCGCTCGGCCTGCTGCCGGTAGAGCGAGGCGTAGACGCCGCCCTGCGCGATGAGCTCGGCGTGCGTGCCGCGCTCGGCGATGCGACCGGCGACGACGACGAAGATCACGTCGGCCGCCACGACCGTCGAGAGCCGGTGCGCGATCGCGATCGTCGTGCGGCCTCGCGAGGCGTCGTCGAGGGCTGTCTGGACGACGCGTTCGCTGATCGTGTCGAGCGCGCTGGTCGCCTCGTCGAGCACGAGCACCGCCGGGTCCTTGAGCAGGACGCGCGCGATCGCGATGCGCTGCTTCTCTCCTCCGGAGAGCCGGTAGCCGCGCTCGCCCACGACGGTGTCGTAGCCCTCGGGGAACGACGCGATGGTGTCGTGGATGTTGGCCGCGCGCGCCGCCGCCTCGAGCTCGGCGTCGGTCGCCTCGGGCTTCGCGTAGCGCAGGTTCTCGGCGATCGTCGCGTGGAAGAGGTAGGTCTCCTGGCTCACGATGCCGATGTTCGACACGAGCGACTCGTGCTCGAGGTCGCGCACGTCGACCCCGGCGAAGCGCACCGCGCCGCCCGTCGCCTCGTACAGCCGCGGCACGAGATACGACACCGTGGTCTTGCCGGCGCCGCTCGGTCCGACGAACGCCGCGTACTGGCCCGGCTCGATCGTGAACGACACGTCGTCGAGCGTGGGTCGTCCGTCGTCGTCGGCGTCGGGGTATCGGAAGGAGACGTGGTCGAACTCGACGCGGCCGAGGAGGGGGCGGCCCGAGGCATCCGCCGTCGCCGCCGCAGGCACCGGCCGTGCGTCGGGCGCATCGGTGATCGCGGGCGTCAGGTCGAGGTACTCGAAGATGCGCGCGAACAGCGCACCCGAGGTCTGCAGGTCGAGCGCGACGCGCATGAGCGCCATCAGCGGGAACAGCAGGCGGGCCTGCACGGTCGTGAACGCCACGATGGTGCCCGCGGAGATGTCGGTGGTGCCGCCGGTAATGAGCCAGCCGGACACGAGGTAGACGATCGCCGGGATCGCAGACATGAAGATGCCGACCATCGCGAAGAACCACTGGCCCGTCATCTGCTGGCGCACCTGCAGGTGGATCTGGTTCGCATTCTCGTCGCCGTACCGCGCGATCTCGCTGCGCTGGCGGGTGAAGCTCTTCGAGAGCAGGATGCCGGAGACCGACAGCGTCTCCTGCGTGATCGCGGTCATCTCCGACAGCGACTCCTGGGTCTTCGCGGCGATGCGGGCGCGCACCTGGCCGACCCGACGCTGCGCCACGACCATGACCGGGAGCAGCACGAGGGCGATCAGCGTGAGCTGCCAGTTCAGCAGCAGCATGGCCACGAACGCGGCGAGCACGGTCACGGTGTTGCCGAGCACGCTCGAGACGGTGTTGGTCAGCACGGATGCCACGCCGCCGACGTCGTTCTGCAGCCGCGACTGGATGACGCCCGTCTTCGTGCGCGTGAAGAAGCTGAGCTCCATGGACTGCAGGTGCGTGAACATGCGCACGCGCAGCGCGCCCATGACCTTGTTGCCGACCGTCGCGGTGAGCCAGGTCTGCCACACGCCGAGCAGCGACGAGACGATGAACACGGTCAGCATGGCGACGACGATGCTCGTGAGCACCGGCAGGTTCGGACCGGTGACCTGGCCGTCCGGGCCGACGGGGAACAACCCGTCGTCGAACGCGCGCTCGGTGAGCAGCGGCGGGATGACGCTGAGCGCCGCGCTGACCAGGACGAGCGCGACGGTCACCGAGAGCGCGACCCTGTGCGGGGCGAACAGCGCGGCGATGCGACGCATGAGGTGCGGGATCTTCGGCGCCTCGGCGTTCTCGGCGCGCTGCGCGCCCTCGTCGGCCGCGCTGATCCGGCCGCGTGGTCGGCCTCCCATGCGCCCGGGCGAGCCGCCCGGTGCACTCCCATGCATGCTCATGCGATCGAGCCTAGGCGCGGGCGCCGACCCCACGGCCGCGCGAGCCCGCTCGTGCGCTCACGTTCGCCGAGGGCGTGACCCTCGGGTGGGGCGTCGGGTGACCGGACCAGCCGGTGTCGAGGGTGCCGGGTACGACCGACGGGGCGGATGCCGCCTCATCCGCCCCGTCGACGCGCCGCGGATGCGGAGGCATCCGCCCGGTTCGATCAGCCCTTCGTCGCGCCCGCCAGGAGTCCCCGCACGAAGTAGCGCTGCAGGCTGAAGAACACGATCAACGGGATGACGATCGAGATGAAGGCGCCCGCCGTGAGGAGCTCCCACGCCTGGCCTCTCGTTCCGGTCAACTCCGCCAATCGCTGGGTGAGTGGCGCGACGTCCTGTGTGCCGCCGGAGAAGATCAGCGCCACGAGCAGGTCGTTCCACACCCAGATGAACTGGAAGATCGCGAACGACGCGATGGCCGGGGTGGCCAGCGGCAGCACGATCCGGAAGAAGATCTGCCCGTGCGTGGCTCCGTCGACGCGCGCGGCCTCGATGACGTCGCCCGGGATCTCCGCGATGAAGTTGTGCAGCAGGAAGATCGCGAGCGGCATGGCGAACATCGCGTGCGCGAGCCACACCGGTGCGTAGTTCTGCTCCGGGATGATCGGGATCACGTCGTGCAGCCACGCCTGCATCGGCCGCAGCCAGGTCGAGAAGATCTGGAGCAGCGGCACGAGCGCCATCTGCAACGGCACGATCTGGAGCGCGAACACGAAGATGAACAGCGCGTTGGCACCGCGGAATTTGATCCAGGCGAACGCGTACGCGGCCATGGTCGCGAGCACGAGCGGGATCAGCGTTCCGAGGAGCGTGATCGCGATGGAGTTCACGATGTACGCGCCGAGCTGCGGCGACGACGCCGACGGCGAGAGCAGCACCTCGGCGTAGTTGTCGAACGTGAAGCCCGGGTTCTGGAAGATCGTCCACCATCCGGTCGTCTGGATCAGCTCGGCCGGACGGAACGACGAGATGAACAGCCCGAAGGTCGGGATCGTCCAGAGGATCGCGATGACGAGCGCCGCGACCGTCGCGGTCCGCGACGTCAGGCGCTTCTTGACGCGAGCCGTCTTGGTGGTCCCGTACTCCGCCTCCTCGGCAGCTTCCAGGGATCCCTTGTCTCTGCTGACCGGGAGGTCGGCTGGGGCGACGCTGCTCATCGGATCTCCCTCTGCTTCCGGAGGACGTTGACGTTGTAGATGACGATCGGCATCACGAGGAGGA
Source organism: Agromyces excoecariae (assembly GCF_051715505.1). Taxonomy (NCBI): domain Bacteria; kingdom Bacillati; phylum Actinomycetota; class Actinomycetes; order Micrococcales; family Microbacteriaceae; genus Agromyces; species Agromyces excoecariae. The sequence continues at coordinate 28,418 of NZ_JBPSLA010000005.1, forward strand.
AGAGGATCAGCGCCAGGGCCGACCCTCGTCCGATCTCGCTCGCGCGGAACGCCTGCGTGTACATCTCGTTCGCGATGACGCTGGTGTTGAAGTTTCCGGCGGTCATGGTGCGGACGATGTCGAAGACCTTCAGCGTCGCGATCGAGATCGTCGTGATCACGACCACCAGGGCACCCCGGATGCCGGGGATCGTGACGTTGATGAACCGCTGCCACGCGTTGGTGCCGTCGAGCTGCGCCGCCTCGATCTGCTCAGTCGGAACGCCCTTGATCGCGGCGCTCAACAGGACCATCGCGAAGCCCGTCTGGATCCAGATCATCACGATGATCAGCAGGAGGGTGTTGATCGGATCGGTCTGCAGCCACTGCACGGGCTCACCGCCGAAGAGCACGACGATGGCGTTCAGCAGGCCGATCTGCTCGCGACCGGCCGACTTGTACTCGTAGACGAACCGCCAGATGATTCCAGCGCCCACGAACGAGATCGCGATCGGCATGAAGAGGATGACCTTGTAGTACTTCTCCCCTCGGGAGCGGTCGATGAAGATCGCGTACGCGAGGCCGACCGCCGTCGAGACGGTCGGGACGATCAGCACCCAGATGATCGTATTGATCAGTGTGCGGATCGCCGCGGGCTGCGTGAACGTCCAGATGAAGTTGTCCATCGTCCACGCGCCGCTCGAATCCTGGAACGCGAGGATCGAGGTGCGGATCGCCGGATAGACGAGTCCGACCGAGAGGAAGATGAGCGCAGGGGCCAGGAACCCGGCCAGCTGCCAGTAGTCGCGGCCCCGTTTCGGGGCCTTGTCGATGAAGAAGATGAGGAGGCCGATGATCGCGGCGAAGATCGCGAGCCCCATCACCACCTGAAGGATCTTGCCGAGCAGGTCGCCCGAGGTCATCATGCCTCCCGGTTCGTCGTTGAATCTGGGGGTTCCGAGGGGCGGGGTACCGAACCCCGCCCCTCGGTCATACCGCGTGCGACCCGCGGGACGCGCGCGGCGCGCGGACGATCAGCTGCTGGGCCAGCTCGCCTCGATCGTGTCGAGCACCGACTCGGTGCTGTCACCGCTCACCCACGCCACGATGCCCTTCCAGAAGGAGTCGGCGCCGACGGCACCGGGCATCAGGTCGGAACCGTCGAACCGGAACGTGGTCTCGGGGTCCTGCAGGATCTCGATGGACTGCACGAGCAGTTCGCTCGACGCGTTCTCGGGGTCGACGCCCTTGTTGGCGCTGATGACGCCGCCGAGGCTCACGCGGTTGTTCGCCCAGAGGTCGCTCGAGAGGTACGTGCGCACCGCCTCGACCTCCTCGGCGTCGCGGAAGGCGACCGGGAACTCGCCGCCGCCGGTCACCGACAGCGGGTCGTCGGCGTTCACCGGCGGGAGCAGGAACGCGAACACGGTGCCGTCGGAGGCCACGGTGTTCTCATCCCCACCCTCGGGGTTCCAGAAGGTCTCGTAGAACGAGGCCTGGTGGTGCAGCGAGCACTCGCCGTCGAGGATCGGCAGGCCGGCCGTCTGGAACGCCTCGGTGATCTGCGTCGACACGTCGCCGATGCCGCCGTTGACCATGTCGTCGTTCTTCAGGTACTCGCCGACCGCGTCGAAGGCCTCGGCCACCTGCGGGTCGTTGAACGGGATCTCGTGGGTCACCCACTGGTCGTACACGTCGGGACCGTGCAGGCGGAGCATGTAGTCCTCGACCCAGTCGGTGCCCGGCCAGCCGGTCGCCTCGCCCGACTCCAGGCCGACGCACCAGGGCTTGTGGTCGCCCTCGTCGGCGATGGTCTGCGAGAGGTCGGTCAGCTCGTCGAGCGTCTTCGGGATCTCGTAGCCCTTGTCCTCGAACTCCGCCGGCGAGTACCAGATGTAGCCCTTGATGCTCGCCATCAGCGGAGCGGCGTAGAACGTGCCGTCGGCCGTGCCGTAGTTCTTCCAGTCCTCGGACCAGAACTCGTCGACGTTCGCCTCGACGCCCTCGGACGCCGGGATCAGCCATCCGCCCGCGGCGAGACGCTGGAGCAGGCCGGGCTGCGGGACGATGCCGATGTCGGGCGCGTTGCCGCCCTCGGCGAGCACTGCGATCTGGGCCTCGAACTCGCTCGAGCCCTGGTAGTCGATCGAGATACCGGTGCAGGTGGCGAAATCGGACCAGGACTCGACCAGCCGGTCGGCCTCGAGGTCGAGGATCGTGCCGCCGATGGTGACCTCGGCACCGTCGAACGTGCCGTACTCCTCGTAGTCGGCGCAGTCGACGTCGCCCGCGTCCTCGTTCGCGATGTCGCCGGTACACGCCGTGAGCGCCAGGCCGGCAGCAGCGGCCACCACGACCGGGCCCGTCCAACGGCGATGCCGTGTGAGTCTCATGTCATCTCCTCGTTGAGTGTGGTGCAGGGCGGAACCGGGAACCGGTTCCAGACCCCACGCTAGGCGACCGCAGCAGCGCTGGGCAAGGGCACGGCGGGTCACGATCGGATGACGGATGCCGCGAGTGTGGCACCGGTTCCACACGAAGGGCGATTCGCGTACACTCCGACGCAAGCCCGACGGAGGGAGCGTGATGACCGCGATCTCGGACGTCGCGCGCCTCGCGGGCGTCTCGAAGTCGACCGCCTCGCGTGCCCTGACCGGACGCGGCTACGTCTCCGACGAGACGCGTCGCCGCGTCGTGGAGGCCGCCTCGGAGATCGGCTACATCGCCTCGCCGAACGCGGCGAGCCTCGTCACGGGACGGACCAAGAACGTCGGCGTCGTGATCCCGTTCGTCAATCGCTGGTTCTTCGGCGAAGTGCTCGAGGGCATCGAGCGCACCCTGCTCGCCGCCGGGTACGACCTGACGCTCTACAACCTCGCCATCGCGGGGCCGGAGCGCGACCGCGTCTTCGACTTCTTCCTCGCGCGCAAGCGCGTCGACGCCGTCATCGCGGTGGGCGTCGACCTCGCGAAGCGCGAGGTCGAGGTCATCGAGGCCCGGGGCAAGCCCATCGTCGCCCTCGGCGGCACCGGCCCCGGCGCGCCTCGCCTCGCCATCGACGACCGCGGCGCGGCGCGTCTCGCGACCGAGCACCTGCTCGACCTCGGCCATGAGCGCATCGCGCACCTCGCCGGAGCCGGCGCCGGGTCCGCGGCGCGCAGCGTGCAGGCACTCCGCCGCGCGGGCTTCGCCGACGCGATGCGCGGGGCCGGACTCCGGCCGGTCGGCGAGCCGGACGGCATCGTGGAGGCCGAGATGACCGTCCCCGGCGGGTACGACGCCGCGCTCCAGCTCCTCGGCCATCCGGCGACCCGTCCGACCGCGATCTTCGCGGCGTCCGACGAGATCGCGTTCGGCGCGATGCGCGCGGCCGAACGACTCGGGATGACGCTGCCCGGATCCCTCTCGATCGTCGGCTTCGACGGGCACGAGCACGCCGAGCTGTTCGGCCTCACCACGATCGAGCAGTTCCCGCGCGTGCAGGGCCGCTACGCGGTCGACGCGGTCATGCGGCTCCTCGGCGAGACGACCGGAGACGCCGACCCCATCACGCCCGACGGGCTCCCCGACTTCGACCGACCGCTCGAGACGCGGCTCGTGGTGCGCAGCAGCACGACGGCACCCTCGTCACGGCCGCTCGTCGCGCGCTGACACGCGGTCGACGCCCGTCCACGTGCGGGATGCCGGAGGCCGCTCCGGGGCGACCCGTGCCGCACCTCAGTGCCTGCCCGGGCGCGACCCCGCCCAGTCGTCCGTATCGTTCGCCGCGGGCCGTCATCCGGTACCGAGCGGATGGCACGAGGCCCGGCTCGGACGAGGGAGGGCATGATGAGCGCCGAGGGAATCACACTGCAACGGCTGGCCCGCGGGGGCGGCTACGACGGACCCAACGACGGAAGCCCCGGACCGAACACCTGGCGGGCGCTCCAGCGGCTGGTCACGGGGTACGGGTACACCGGCGCGATCGACGGAGCACCCGGCGCGAACACCTGGCGGGCGCTCCAGCGGTTCGCCGCGCTCGGCGGCTACGCCGGTCCGGTCGACGGCGTGATGGGGGTGGAGTCCTGGAAGGGCGTGCAGCGGCTGCTCTCGCCGTTCAGCTACGTCGCACCGGTCGACGGCATCCCGGACGCCGACACCTACCGCGCACTCCAGACGATGGGCCGCATCGGCGGGTACTTCGGACCCTACGACGGGGTCATGGGGCCGAACTCCTGGCGCGGCATCCAGACGATCATGGCCGGCGCCGGCTACACGGGCCCGATCGACGGCTCCCCCGGCCCGAACACCTGGCGGGGCATCCAGCGGATCGCCCAGCGCGGGGGCTACTCGGGCCCGATCGACGGCGTCCCCGGGCCCAACACGTACGCCGGGATCGAGGCGCTGCTCGTCCGGAGCGAGCACGACTGAGGCCGGAACGACGGATGCCCCGTGCCGAGCGAATCGGCACGGGGCATCCGTGTATTCAGGTGACGCAGGTCACCTCGAGCTGCGGCCCTCCTCGAAGGACGGCGATTGCTCGAGGGTGACGGTCGCCCTCAGTCCGCTGCCCTCCTCGAGGGCGGCGATTACTTGAGGGTGACGGTCGCGCCGGCCTCCTCGAGGGCGGCCTTCGCCTTGTCGGCGGTCTCCTTGTTCGCGCCCTCGAGCACGGCCTTGGGAGCACCGTCGACGACGGCCTTGGCCTCGCCGAGGCCGAGCGAGGTGAGCTCGCGGACGACCTTGATGACCTGGATCTTCTTGTCGCCGGCAGCCTCGAGGACGACGTCGAAGGAGTCCTTCTCCTCGACCTCTTCGGCAGCGGCGCCGCCGCCTGCGGCAGCGGGGCCGGCAACGGCGACCGGGGCGGCCGCGGTGACCTCGAAGGTCTCCTCGAACGCCTTGACGAACTCCGAGAGCTCGATGAGGGTCAGGCCCTTGAACTGCTCGAGCAGCTCCTCAGTGGACAGCTTCGCCATGATTCTTCTCCTTAGATTTCCTGGTAACTCACCGCTTGAGAGGCTCGCGCCTACGCAGCGGACTCCTGCTTCTCACGCAGCGCGTCGACCGTGCGAACGGCCTTCGAGAGCGGTGCGTTGAACAGATATGCGGCTCCGAACAGCGAGGCCTTGAAGGCACCGGCGAGCTTCGCCAGCAGCACTTCGCGGGACTCGAGGTCGGCGAGCTTGCCTACCTCTTCGGCGGTCAGGGGCTTGCCATCGAAGTAGCCGCCCTTGACCACGAGGAGGGGGTTCGCCTTGGCGAAGTCGCGCAGAGCCTTCGCGACGGCGACCGGGTCACCGTGCACGAATGCGATCGCCGACGGACCGGCGAGCTCGTCGTCGAACGACGAGATGCCGGCGTTGTTCGCCGCGATCTTGGTCAGCGTGTTCTTCACCACGGCGTAGCTCGCGTCCTCACGGATGGACGTGCGCAGCTGCTTGAGCTGGGCAACCGTGAGGCCGCGGTATTCAGTCAGCAGAACGGCGGTCGAGCTCTCGAAGAGGTTCGTGAGTTCGGCAACCGAGGCTTCCTTGTTCGCCATGGCCACTCCTTGTGTCTTCTGCATGCACCGCGGTGGCGATGCACGGCCTCGGAGCGCTGGTTGAAACTCATGGGAAAGAAAAAGAGCTCCGGCGCAGTTGCGCGGAGCTCGGACCGGTCGGAACCGGGAAGTCTTCGTCACACCTGCGCGGGCACCTGTTCTCACAGGACTTCGGTCGGATTCGCACGCGAACACGACAACCAGCGGTCTTCGGCTCCGACAAGGGTAGCGGATGCCGCCAGCGACGCCAAATCGGCCCGGTTCCCCTTGACGGGAATAGTTGACCGACATCCAAAGTTGACAACGCTCAACTACTTACCTATGGTTGACGCTGATCAACTTTCTCGGAGGACACCACTCTCTTGTCAGCAGCAGCTCCCACCGCCTCGGTCGAGGCGCCCACGCGCACGCCGCGCGAAGTCTTCATCGCCCTCTCGGGCCTCATTGTCACGATGTTCGTCGCGGTGCTCTCGGGCACGGTCGTCTCGACCTCGATGCCCCGCATCATCGCCGACCTCGGCGGCGACCAGGCCGCGTACACCTGGGTCATCACCGCGAGCCTGCTCGCCACTGCCGTCTCCACCCCGATCTGGGGCAAGCTCGCCGACCTCGTGAACCGCAAGGTGCTGCTCCAGCTGGCGATCTCGCTCTTCGTCGTCGGCACCGCGATCGCCGGATTCGCGCAGGACACGACGACGCTGATCACCGTCCGCGTCATCCAGGGCCTCGGCGCCGGTGGGCTCATGTCGCTCGTGATGATCATCGTCGCGCTCATCATCTCGCCGCGCGAGCGCGGCAAGTACATGGGCGTGGTCGGCGGCATCATGGCCGTCGCGACCATCGGCGGACCGCTCCTCGGCGGCGTCGTCACCGACGCGTGGGGGTGGCGCGCGAACTTCTTCCTCCCCATCCCCCTGGCGGTCATCGCGCTCGTGCTCATCCAGCTGACGCTGCACCTGCCCCAGCTCCCGAAGCGCGCGGTGAAGATCGACTACGTCGGCGCGATCCTGATGGCCGTCGGCGTCTCGCTGCTGCTCGTCTGGGTCACCATGGGCGGCAACCAGTTCGACTGGGACTCGGTGACGAGCTTCGTCATGATCGGCGTCGCCGCGGCATCCCTCATCGCCTTCATCGTCGTCGAGTTCCTCGTGGCCGAGCCCATCGTGCCCATGGCCCTGTTCAGGAACCGCACCTTCACGCTCGCGGTGATCGCGTCGATCTCCATCGGCGTCGCCATGTTCGCGACGAGCGTCTTCCTCGCGCAGTACTTCCAGCTCGCGCGCGGCGCGACCCCCACCGAGTCCGGCCTCATGACGATCCCGATGATCGTCGGGCAGATGGGCGCCTCGATCCTCATCGGCGCGCTCATCAGCCGCTTCGGCAGGTGGAAGGGCTTCATGGTCCTCGGCGCGCTGCTGACGGTCGCGGGCACCTACCTGATGACCACGCTCCGGTACGACAGCGACTACCTCTGGGTGAGCGTCGCGATGGTCGTGCTCGGCGCGGGCCTCGGCATGGTCATGCAGAACCTCACCCTCGTCGTGCAGAACGACACCCCGGTGTCGCAGCTCGGTGCGGCGTCCTCGAACGTGAACTTCTTCCGCTCGATCGCGGGCACCATCGGCGTCACGACCATGGGCTCGCTGCTCGCCACCCAGGTGCAGGACCACATCGCGACGGGCTTCGAGGGCTTCGTGCCGTCGACTCCCGAGGAGGTCGAGGCGCTGCAGGGTCTCTCGGGCGGCGCCGTGCCGAACGTGCACGAGCTCCCCGACACGATCCGCGTGATCATCGAGTCGGCGTACGGCCACGGCATCGCCGACGTGTTCTGGATCGCCGTGCCGCTCGCCGTGCTGTCGCTCATCGCGATCGCCTTCCTGCCGAACCGGCCCCTCTCGACGAAGACCGCCGCCGAGTCGCTCGCCGACGAGGCGGAGGACGCGATCATCGACCTCGCCGAGGCCGAGATCGGCGCACCGGTCCCGTCGGCCGAGTCGTTCGACGCGGGGGCCCGTCGCGAGCTGGTGTCGACGGCCACGGGTTCGGTGGCGTCGGTCGGCCGGGCCGATGCCTCGGAGCCGCGTCGCTAACATGGCCCTCATGACCGCCGACCCCGAGCTCGACGCCGCCATCGCGGCCGTCGAGGACCAGTTCGGCATCGTCTTCAACCGGGCGCGCATCGTCTGGGCCGAGTCGGCGAAGCTGGTGCACCCCCAACTCCAGCCCGCCGGGTACAAGCTGCTCAGCAGCATCGTGCGCGCCGGCTCGACGAACGCCCATGCGCTCGCCGAGCTCTACGACATGGACAAGAGCGCGATCAGCCGGCAGATCCGGCAGCTCGAGGAACTCGGCCTCGTCGAGAGCCGGGCCGACGAGCGCGACGGCCGGGCCCGGGTGCTCGTGCCGACCGCGGAGGCTCGGGATCGGGTCGCGAGCGTGCGCTCGGCGAACCAGGCCCGTCTCCGCAACGCGCTCGCGGGCCGGTCGGTCGGAGAGCTGCGCTCGCTCGCCGACGTGCTGCGCATCGTCGCGGAGGGCTGAACCCCGCCGCCGGAACGGCCCGTCCCCCACCGGGGCGGGCCGTTCGCCGTTCCGGGGCGCCCACGGGGTCGGCGCCGAGATGCCGCGAACCGTCGGTCGGCGGCTCGGATGCGACGATTCCCGTCATCTCTCGCCCGGCCGGGGGCCGGACGAGGGGCGGGGGGCGGGCGGTCAGGCGGGGAGGTCGACGACGAACACCGTGCGGCCGGGCTCGCTCTCGACGTCGACCGTGCCGTTGTGCGCCTCGACGACGGCCTTCACGATCGCGAGTCCGAGGCCGGTGCTGCCGGCACGGCGCGATCGCGACGCGTCGCCGCGCGCGAAGCGCTCGAACAGGCTCGCCCGCACGGCGGGGTCGATGCCGGGGCCGTCGTCGGTCACGGTCACCCGGACCCGGCCGGGCGTCGAACCGGCGGATGCCGCGCGCACGCGGCTCACGCGGACGACGACTTCCGTGCCCTCCGGCGTGTGCACCCGGGCGTTCGCGAGCAGGTTCGCGACGACCTGGTGGAGCCGGCTCGCGTCGCCCGTGACCGTCACCTCGTCGTCGGGCACCTCGACGCGCCAATCGTGACCGGGGGCGGCCACCTGGGCGTCGCCCACGGCGTCGATCACGAGCTGCGTGATGTCGACGGGATCGCGCCTGAGCTCCCGGCCCTCATCGAGCCGGGCCAGCAGGAGCAGGTCCTCGACGAGGTCCGTCATCCGGAGCGATTCCGACTCGATGCGGCCGAGCGCGTGCACCACGTCGGGCGGCAGGTCGCCGCCGTGCAGGCGCGTGAGCTCGGAGTACCCGCGGATCGAGGCGAGCGGCGTGCGGAGCTCGTGGCTGGCGTCGGCGACGAACCGGCGGACCTTGCGCTCTGACTGCTCGCGAGCCGACAGCGATGCGGACACGTGACCGAGCATGCGGTTGAACGAGGTCGCGAGCCGCCCGACCTCGGTCCGCTCGTCGTCGACGGGGACCTCGTCGGGCAGTTCGACGTCGCCGCGCGCGAGGGGCAGCTCGGAGACGAGCGTCGCGGTCTCGGTGACACGGTCGAGGGGCACGAGCGCGCGCCGCACGATCACCGCGCCGAGCACGAGGGCGGCCGCGAGGCCGGCGATCGCGACGACGCTCACGGTGACCGCGAGCTGCGCCGTCGTCGCATTCACCTCGGCGAGCGGGAAGGCGACGACGAACGAGAACCCGCCGTCGGTGGGCGCGGCGATCGCTCGGTACTCCCCGAGTTCGTCGAGCTCGACCGTCACGGGCGTCCGGTCCGGAGGCACGGAGGCGAGGACCGGTGCGATCGCCTCGGGCGGATCGACGAAGTCGCCCTCCTCGTCGATCGCGCCGAACGTCACGACCGCGCGATCGGTGACCAGCGCGGCGATCGCGCCGACGGGCTGGCCGGGGATGCGGAGCAGTGCCTCGGCGCCTTCGGGCGGCAGCGGCACCCGATCCTCGTGGTCCTCGCCCTCCTCGCGTTCCTCGCCGAGCGTCCGCGCCGCGCGGTCGGTCGCCTGGACGAGCTGCGCGTCCATGCGCGCCATGAGCTGGTTGTGCAGCGACGCGACGCTCACGAGGCCGACGATCGCGCTGACCAGCACGACGAGCGCGGCGATGACGAAGAGCAGCCGGCGGCGGAGCGTCTGCGGCGCACGTCGACGGCGCACGGCGGAGGAGTCTCCGCTGCCGCCCGTCGACGCGTCGCCGCGGGCGGCGGCATCGCCCGCGGCATCCGTCGCCTGCACGCGCTCGGACGCGGCACGCCGGGCGGCGGCCGCGTAGCCCGGCGCGCCCGGATGCGTCATCCCGCCGCCTTCAGCATGTAGCCCGCACCGCGGACCGTGTGGATCATCGGGTCGCGGCCCGCATCGATCTTCTTGCGCAGGTAGGAGATGTAGAGCTCGACGACCGACTCCTTGCCGCCGAAGTCGTAGTTCCAGACGCGGTCGAGGATCTGCGCCTTCGAGAGCACGCGGCGGGGGTTCCGCATGAGGAAGCGGAGCAGCTCGAACTCGGTCGCGGTGAGCTCGATCGAGGTGCCGTCGCGCTCGACCTCGTACGAATCCTCGTCGAGCGAGAGGTCGCCGACGCGGAGCACCGGGTCCTTCGCCTGGGCGAGCGTGAGCGTCGAGCGACGGATGAGTCCGCGCAGGCGTGCCACGACCTCCTCGAGGCTGAACGGCTTCGTGACGTAGTCGTCGCCGCCCGCGGTCAGGCCCGCGATGCGGTCGTCGAGCGAGTCCTTCGCGGTGAGGAACAGCACCGGCGTCTCGGTGCCGTCGGCACGCACGCGCTGGAGCACCTCGAGTCCGTCGATGTCGGGGAGCATGATGTCCAGCACGATGGCGTCGGGTCGGAACTCGCGCGCGGTGCGCACCGCGCCGAGGCCGTCGGAGGCGGTCCGCACCTCCCAGCCCTCGTAGCGGAGGGCCATCTTCAGGAGGTCGGTGAGGGAGTTCTCGTCGTCCACGACGAGAACGCGCACGGCGCTTCCGTCCGCCTTCGCGATCTGCGGTCGGTGCGCGGTTCCGGTGCCGGTCTCCATGCTCATGCCTTCGAGTATGCGCGTGTTCCTGTGCGGTTCCTATGACGCGAGCGAATGCCGCCTGTGACCCCGCCATGGGCCCGGTCGCACCGCGGTGCGCCCCGGCACGCCGGGGTCGGCCGGGGTGTCACGGGGAGCGGACTCATACCCGATGCATAGGTCCGCCATCGTGCCGCCACAGACCCCGTCCGTAGCGTCCGAGCCGTGCCCGCGACCGCCGCGGGCCGTGTTCGACACGATGAGGACCCCCGAATGTTCTTCACCTACCTCCGGCGCGAGCTCGCCGGGCGCCGCCGGCAGACCGCGATCATCGCGGTCGGGATGGCGCTCGCGATCGCACTCGTCATGATCGTCGACGCCGTCTCGGCGGGCGTGCGCGACGCGCAGGCCGCCGTGCTCGAGTCCGTGTACGGCGTCGGCACCGACCTCACCGTCTCGCAGGCGGCGGCCCCGCCCGAGGAGGGCGAGGGCGGCGGACCCGGCGTCCGGTTCGAGTTCGGCACCGAGGACGGCGAGGTCACCGACGGCGGCACCACGCTCAGCAACTCGCGCCTGACGGTCGACCGGGGCACGTCGACGTTCGACGCATCGGTGCTCGACACGGTCGAGGGCGTGGACGGCGTGGCCGCGGCATCCGCCACGCTCAGCCTGACCAACGTCACGTTCGACGGCGAGCTGCCCGAGCCGCCCACCGACCAGTCCGCCGGCGACCAGGCGGCAGGCGGCACGATGCCCGCGCCGGGCGAGGGCGGAGCCGTCGGCGGCTTCGGCGGCGGCGCGTTCGACGTGACGAGCGTGAGCGTGACCGGCGTCGACCCGGGCGCCGAGGCGATCGGTCCGCTCAGCGCGGTCGAAATCGCCGACGGGCGCGGCCTCGTCTCGGGCGACGCGGGCGAGCACGTCGTCGTCCTCGATGCGGAGTACGCCACGACCGAGGGCATCGCGGTCGGCGACACGATCGACCTCGGCGGCACCGAGTTCGATGTCGTCGGCACCGTCACCTCGACGGCGGCGGATGCCGCGACCGCGTCGAACGCGTACATTCCGCTCGACGTGGCCCAGGAGCTGTCCGGCATGGACGGCCAGGTCTCCGACATCTCCGTCCAGGCCGCGTCAGCCTCCGACATCCCGGCCGTGAAGGCCGACCTCGAGGCGGCCCTGCCCGACCAGACCGTGAGCACCCAGGAGGACCTCGCCGCGAGCGTCTCCGGCTCGCTCGGCAGTGCGAGCTCGCTCATCTCGAGCCTGGGCCTCTGGCTCTCGGTCGCGGTGCTCGCGGCCGCGTTCCTCATCGCGATCCTCTTCACCATCCAGGGCGTCACCCGGCGCACGCGAGAGTTCGGCACGCTGAAGGCGATCGGCTGGTCGAACCGCCGCATCGTCGGCCAGGTCGCGGGCGAGTCGCTCGTGCAGGGCCTCATCGGCGGCGCCGCCGGCCTCGCGCTCGGGTTCATCGGCATCGGCATCATCAACGCGATCTCCCCGAGCCTCGCGACCACGTCGTCCCCCATGGCTGCAGGCCCTGCGGGGGAAGGGGGCCCCGGCGGATTCGGCGGTGCGGGCGGCCCGTTCGCCGCGGCGCAGGAGACCACGGAGGTGATCCTGAACGCCCCGGTCACCGTGACGGTCGTCGCGCTCGCGGTCGGACTCGCGGTGCTCGGCGGGCTGCTCGCGGGCGCGATCGGCGGATGGCGCGCCAGTCGGCTCCGCCCGGCCGAGGCGCTCCGCAGCGTCGCCTGACGTTCCCCCGGCGACATCCGCCCGCCAGCGCGGCATCCGTCGCCAGACCATCGGACACCGGAAGGACCACCACATGTACACACTCGAGAACCTCACGAAGACCTATCGGCAGAAGGAACGCACGATCCATGCGCTGAGGGACGTGAGCCTCACGATCCCGGCGGGCCAGCTCGTGGCGATCCAGGGTCCGACCGGCGGCGGCAAGTCCACGCTGCTGCAGATGCTCGGCGCGCTCGATCGCCCGACCTCCGGTCGGATCTCGCTCGGCGAGGCCGACCTGTCGGGCATGCCCGACGCGAAGCTCGGCCGCATCCGGGCCACCGAGATCGGCTTCGTCTTCCAGGGCTTCAACCTCATCCCGACGCTCACCGCGCAGGAGAACGTCGAGACGGCACTCGAGCCGCTCGGCGTCCCTGCCGAGGAGCGTCGCCGCCGCGCGGCCGACGCCCTCGAGTCGGTCGGCCTCGGCGATCGCGCCGATCACGTGCCGAGCGAGCTCTCGGGCGGGCAGCAGCAGCGCGTGGCGATCGCGCGAGCGCTCGTGAAGGACCCCGACGTGCTCCTCGCCGACGAACCCACCGGCAACCTCGACGAGCAGACCCGCGACGAGATCATGGCGCTCCTCGAGGGCCTCCACCGCGATCGCGGGCTCACGCTCGTGATCGTGACCCACGACTCGGCCGTCGCGAGGCGCGCCGAACGTCGGCTGCACCTCACGCACGGAACGGTGACCGAGCGGGCGTAGCCGACCGGGCGGATGCCGCGGCCCTGCCCTCCGGCGGCGGCGTCCGCCCCCATCCGGGCACGCCGTGCCCGCGCACGGCGAGGCGCCCGCCCACCGACGTGGTGGGCGGGCGCCGTCGGCGGCACGACTCAGCGCAGCTGGATGGCCGGCGGGAGGTACTTGTCCTTCGCGATGTCGCTCTTCGGCACGACGCCGTAGACGCGAAGCATCACGTTGAACGCCCCGTCGCGCACCGGGAGCCAGTTCGCGACCGGCACGCCGTCGGGCTGGGTCACCGACATGTAGATCGAGATCGAGCCGTCCGGGTTCGTCTCCAGGCCCTCGGTGTAGCTCGCGACGACGTACTTGTCGAGCTCGTTCGGGATGGGCTGGATCGCCTGCGGCGTGTAGGCCGTCAGCGACCAGAACCGCTCGGCGTCCGGGATCGCGTCGGCCGGGAACGTCAGCACGTAGCCGTTCGCGTTCGACCCGTCGAGCGGTGCGCCGTTCCCGTCGAAGAACGCGTGGTAGTACGCGGCCGTCTCGATCGTGTTGCAGTACTGGCAGAACTCCGTGATCGATGCACGATCGAGCACGTTCTTCTTCCACGCGCCGATGTTGGTGAAGTGGGTCCAGTTCGTCGACCCCCGGCTGTCGAGGTAGTTCGCGATGAGGGCGTCGTGGGCCGACCTGGCCCCCCGGGCGAACTGCGCGCGCTCGGCCGACGTCAGGCTCGACCCGTCGCCGAACAGCGCGTCGAAGTCGTCGGAGAGCTTCTGCTCCTGGCGAGTCAGCGGCGGCGTCCAACCGTCGTCGGCGACCGCGACCTGCATCTGGCGCAGGAAGTCGATCGGAGCGACGCGGACGAGGTCGTCGGCGATCGTCTTCACCGGGACCCCGAACTCCTCGACCGGCTTGATGGCCGTCGGAACGCCGTCCACGAGGATGCCGGTGCGGAACGTGTTCGCTTCATCGGTCACGTCATCGGTCCCGATGTGCTTGTCGACCCGGAAGATCATGATCATGTGCTCGAGCGGCAGCCTGACGACGTTCGCACCCAGGAGGTCGTCCGAGGCGCCCGGCCCGATCAGCGCGTACTCGATGCTCTCCGTGCCCTCGCCCGCCTTCCGCGACGGGATGCCCGAGGGGTAGACGTTGCCGTAGGGATCGACGAGCAGGACGGAGTAGGCGACCGGAGTCGCCGGGACGTAGACGCCGACCGGGGTGTCGCCGACGTCGAGCGGAGTGCTCGCGTAGAGGGTGTCGTCGTTGATCGCCACGACGGCCTGGTAGATCGGGGAGATCGTGCTCGGGCCGATGAAGTGGTTCACCGGCACCGGGAGCGCGGTGGTCTGGAAGTGCGTGAACCAGATCGGGTAGAAGGTCGTGAGGTAGTTCTCGGTCGTCGAGGCGATGTCCTTGCCGCCGTTGTTGCCGGACGGCGGCGCGGCGGCCGCCGGTGCGGCGATCGCCAGGACCAGCGCGACGGCGGCGGAGGCGGCGAGAGCGACGGTTCGGGTCAGCCTGGTGCGGACCCCGTTGCGACGGTGCATGGTGTTCCCCCGTTCGGGCGAGCCGATTCACCCGAACGCGTGCCGTGCGGGTCCGACTGCCGTTTCCGCGCGGACGGTACCACAGGGGCGGGTACCGCCGTCGGGACCAGTGGCCCTTCCGGTGCTGCACGGATGTCCCACGTCTTGGGGCTGAACCTGTCGACGAAGACGACGTACGGTCCTCCTGTAGGGGGAGTTGATGTGAAGACGAGATGGCTCGTTGGCGCAGCGGCGCTCGCGGTGGTGCTCGGGGGATTCGCGGTCCCGCCCGCCGTGGCGGATCCGGTGCCGGATCCCGAACCCCCGGCCACCGCGCCCCGGGAGCCGCTCGGCGAGCCGGATGATCCGCCGCTCGACACCAGCCCGCCGGAGAACCCGAGCGACGTGCTCGAGTCGACGGACGCGCCGACCACTCGCGACCGGTCGTTGGAGGCGGGCTTCCAGGCCGCCCCGGTCGAGAACCGGATCGTCGGGACGGTGCTCGCGGCAGGCGGCACCTCCGTGGTGAGCGCCTCGGCCCTCGCGACGACCGGCTCGGTCACCGACCGCACGCCCGATCGGGGAGCCGGCGCCGATCGGTACCTCACGGCGGTGGCGCTGAGCGAGGGCCATTTCCCGTCCGGGACGACCGACGTGTGGCTCGCCAGCGGAGAGAACTTCCCCGACGGCGTCGCCGTCTCGCCCATCGCGGGGAACCGGGGCGGTCCGGTCCTCCTCACGCGTGGCACGTTCCTCCCCGACGCCGTCGCCGCCGAACTGGTCCGACTCGCGCCCGCGAACGTCTGGATCGCCGGTGGCACGGGGGTCATCACCGACGGAGTCGCGGCAGCGGTCGCGGCCGCGGTACCATCGGCGTCGGTGCGCCGCCTCGCCGGACCGGACCGGTTCGCAACGGCGGCCGCCCTCTCGGGCAACTTCTTCGCATCGGCGCCCGCCGCGTTCGTCATGAGCGGGCTCGACTTCCCCGATGCCCTGGCGGCGGGGCCCGCAGCAGCCATGGTGGGGGCGCCCTCACTGCTGGTGACGGCATCCGCCGTTCCTGCGGCGACCGAGGCCGAACTCTCGAGACTCCGTCCCGATGTGGTCTACGTCATCGGCGGCACGGGGGTGGTCGGCGACACCGTCGTCTCGCGCATCCGGTCCATCACCGGAGGCGAGGTCGTCCGCGTCGCCGGCCCCGACCGGTACGCGACCGCCGCCGCGGTGGCGGACCGCTTCTTCGAGCCCACCACGCCGAGCGTCGTCCTCGCATCCGGACGAGCCTTCCCCGATGCGCTCAGCGCGGGCCCCGTGGCCGGAGCCGCCGGCAGCCCCCTCCTCCTCGTCGACGCCGGCGCGGCGCCTCCGCGCGCCACGCTGGATGCGGCGCGGCGGGTGTCCTGGTGGCTGCCCGACGAGGGCCGGGTCCTCCGGTACGTCGTGGTCGCGCACCCGGATGACGACTTCTCGGCCTGGTCGGTCATCGGCCGGCCCGACCCCCGCCGCTACGACGTCATCATCGTCCTCACGACGGGCGAAGGGACCAGCTACTGCACCGGCGGGCCGGTCGCCAATCCCTGGACCTCCGAGCAGTACCTGCCGCAGCCGCAACCGACCGGGCTGCCGAACTCCGAGCGGTGCTCGAAGCACCGGATGGACAGTTGGCGGGCCTTCATGGACGGCACGGAGCTGGGCCCGGTCGGGCCCTGGGAGCGACTGACGAGCGGGCCGGTCGAGTTCGAGGGTCGCCAGGTCCCCGTGCCGCAGCGCCGTTCCGAGACGGACGAGATCCAGCCGGCCGACTACTTCGACCTCGCCGTCGGCGAGGATCGGGCGTTCATCTCCTTCGACATGGGCGCGCTCGTGCCCGACGAGGTCCTGTGGGCCATCCAGACCACCCGGGCACTCGCCGATCGCTTCCCGACGCAAGTGGAGGGCGACATCATCGGCGCGGGCTTCTACAACGACACCGATCAGGGGTATCGCAACGAGCACCCCGATCACGGGGCGGTGCAGGAGACGCTCGGCACGATCGACCTCGGCCTGCCCGGAAGCCAGTACGCCCCGGTCGGTCACAGCCAAGCCGGCCGGGCGTTCGGCGCCACCGTCGCGGAGTACTGCAGCCTGATGTGCCACCCGTGGCCCAAGACGCCGCCGCCCTACCGGGGCGCCATGGGCCACTTCCAGTGGTCGTACGGCTGGCTCGCCGACGGGTACTGGATGCCGGGCGCAGTTGACGCGCCCGCCGGGTTCTCCGAGTACCAGTCGTTCGCGAAGTGGTACTGAGCCCTACTGGTTCGAGAACGCAGCGTCGAACGACGCGGTCGGACGCGGCCAGATGAGGGAGCGCACGTACTCGAGCGCCTGCGGGCCGCCGTGCAGGCGGTCCATGCCGGCGTCCTCCCACTCGACCGAGATCGGGCCCGAGTAGCCGATCGCGTCGAGCGCGCGGAACGCGTCCTCCCAGGGCACGTCGCCGTGCCCGGTCGAGACGAAGTCCCAGCCGCGACGCGGGTCGCCCCAGGGCAGGTGCGAGCCGAGGATGCCGGAGCGGCTGTTCGCCGTCCGGATGCGCGTGTCCTTGCAGTCGACGTGGTAGATCCGGTCCTGGAAGTCCCAGATGAACCCGACCGGATCGACGCCCTGCCACATCATGTGGCTCGGATCCCAGTTGAAGCCGAACGCCGGGCGGCGATCGATCGCCTCGAGCGTGCGCACGCTCGTCCAGTGGTCGTAGGCGATCTCGGACGGGTGCACCTCGTGCGCGAAGCGCACGCCCTCGTCGTCGAACACGTCGAGGATCGGGTTCCAGCGGTTCGCGAAGTCCTCGTAGCCCGCGTCGATGACCGACGCGGGCACCGGCGGGAACATCGCGACGTACTGCCAGATCTTCGAGCCGGTGAAGCCCACCACGGTGTCGACGCCGAGCTTCCGCGCGACGCGGGCCGTGCGCTTCATGTCCTCCGCGGCGCGCTGCCGCACGCCCTCGGCGTCGCCGTCGCCCCACGTGTAGGGGCGCACGATCGCCTGGTGGCGGAAGTCGATCGGGTCGTCGCACACGGCCTGGCCGGTCAGGTGGTTCGAGATCGCGTACACCTTCAGGTCGTAGCGCTTCAGGAGCTCCAGCTTCTCCTTCAGGTAGCCCGGCTCCTCGTCGGCGAGCTTCGTGTCGAGGTGGTCCCCGCCGATGCCGATCTCGAGGCCGTCGTAGCCCCACTCCGAGGCCAGGCGCGCGACCTCCTCGAACGGCAGGTCGGCCCATTGCCCCGTGAACAGGGTGACGGGGTGGGTGGATGGGGTGTCGGTCATGCTGGGATCCTCTCTCGGTGGTCGGTGGTCATCAGGGCGCGACACGGTCGCGCCCGGCGGGCTGCGGCATCCGCTCGGCCAGGCCCTGGTGCCGGAGCACGAGGTCGCGGACCGCGGTCGCGGGCACTCGGTCCCCCGTGCCGTCGAGGAACGCCGGGTCGGAGGCGAGCAGCAGGGGGGTGTCGGCCGCGGAATCCGGCAGGCGACCGTGGGTGCCGCGCACGCACGACGGGTCGAGCGGCACCGTGCTCATGGCGTAGCGGAGGCCGAGCGCCTTGCGCGCCAGGTTGCCCGCCGCCTTGGCCCTCGCGAGGCGGTCGGCGGGGTCGAAGAACAGCTCGGCGGGGTCGTAGCCGGGCTTGCGGTGGATGTCGACGCCGCGCGCGTACTCGGGCGCGGCGTCGTCATCGAGCCAGAAGTAGTAGGTGAACCACGCGCCGGGCTCGGCGACCGCGATGAGTTCGCCCGACCGGGGATGGTCGAGGCCGTACCCGGCCTGCGCGTCGCGGTCGAGGACCACGTCGACGCCGTCGAGGGAGCGCAGGATGGCGGCGACGCGCGGCTCGTCGGCGGGGTCGGCGACGTACACGTGGGCGACCTGGTGGTCGGCGACGGCGAACGCGCGCGAGGTCCACGGGTCCAGCTGCTCGCGCCCGTCCTGCACGTGCACCTCGAGCAGGCCCTCCCGACGCAGCGCCCGGTTCACGTCGACGGGGCGGTCGGCGCCCGCGATGCCGTACTCGGCGAGGGCGACGACGGTGACGCCCTGCGCGTCGGCCTGGTCGAGGAGCGGAGTCATCGCCGCGTCGAGGTCGGCGGCGGCCCGCGCCGCCTCCGGGGCGTCGGGGCCGAAGCGCTGCAGGTCGTAGTCGAGGTGCGGCAGGTAGGCCATGGTGAGCTCCGGCGCGTCGGGCCGGTCGAGCACGCGGCGCGTCGCGTCCGCGATCCACCGGGTGGAGCGGATGCTCGCGGTCGGCCCCCAGTACTGGAAGAGCGGGAACTCGCCGAGGGCGTCGCGCAGCTCGTCGTGGAGCGCCGGCGGCCGGGCGTAGAAGTCGGGCGACTTACGGCCGTCGGCGTGGTAGATCGGGCGCGGGGTGACGGTGAGGTCGGTGGTCGCGCCCATCGCGTACCACCAGCCGAGGTTCGCGCTGGCGTAGGCGCCGCCGGCGCGGCGCCGCGCGGTCTCCCAGAGCTTCTCGCCCTCGACGAGCCGGTTGTGCTGCCGCCAGAGCAGCACGTCGCCGAGTTCGCGGAAGTACCATCCGTTGCCGACGATGCCGTGCTCGGCCGGCATCCGCCCGGTCAGGACGCTCGACTGCACCGAGCAGGTCACCGCGGGAAGCACCGTCCCGAGCTCGGCACGCGAGCCGCGCGACGCCATGCGCGACAACCGCGGCATGTGCCGCAGCGCGTCGGCGGTGAGGCCGACCACGTCGAGGAGCAGCACCGGGCGGGTCATGCGGGCTGCCCCTGCCGCACGGCCAGGCGGGCCGACGCCCACCGCAGCTCGCCGGCGATGCCCTCGACGAGGTCGAGCGGGTGCTCGGCGTCGACGCCCGGGAGCACCGACCAGGTGTAGGTCTCGACGTCCACGTGCAAGTGGTCGACGGGCTGGCTCGACGCGACCGCGTCGAGTGCGACCTCGAGCACCCCGGTCGTCGCCGCGAGGGGTGGCTCCGGCTCCAGGTGCAGGGGCACGTGGAAGTGCACCCGCCACGGTGCCGACGCCGGGAGGGCCTCGAGCGCCTCGGGCAGGTCGTCGGCGCGGATGACTCCGTCGGCCGCGTCCTCGCGGACCTGATGCAGGTAGCGGTCCTCGCGGTACGCGGCGACGGCTCGCCGAGCGTTCGGGGCTCCGGGGTCCTCGACGTGCAGCGCGGCCGACGCCTGCACCTTCGCGATCCTGATGCCCGCGCCCGCGATGCGCTCGACCTCGGTACGCGGATCGGCGAACGAGACCGCGAGGTGGCACGTGTCGAGGCAGATCCCGACGTGCTCGAGGTCGACGCGGTCGCGGTGCCGGTCGAGCCAGGCGACCGTGTCGGCGACGTCGTCGAGCACGCATCCCGGCTCCGGCTCGATGGCGAGGCGGATGACGCGTCCGGTCTCCGCGCGGATGGCGCGGAGTTCCGAGCCGAGCGCACCGAGCGCGACGAGCGCTTCGGCGTCGGCCTCGGCATCCCACCCCTCCCTCCAGCCGAGCGGCAGGGTCGAGATGCTGCCCTCCGCGCCGGGCGGCAGGAGCTCGGCGAGCACCCGGGCGGCATCGATCGTGTACTCGAGCCGAGCCGGGTCGGTCCAGTCCGGCGAGTAGACGCCGAGCTTGACGACGTCGGCGTGGAAGGCCTCGTAGGGGAACGCGTTGAGCGTGCGCACCTCGAGCCGCTCCTCCTCGAGCGCCTGCCGCAGCCGATCCAGTGCGGCGGGCTCGTTCGCGAGGCGCGCGGCGAGCGGCGCGGGAAGCCACAGGCCGACGCCGAGCACGTCGAGCCCCGCCGCGCGCCGGATCGGACCGGCCGCCGCGCGGAGCTGGACGAGGACGCCGTCGAGGTCCTCGGCCGGGTGCACGTTGGTGCAGTACGAGAGGTGCATCCTCAGTTCGCCCCCGCCGGGGCGGGCGTCGCGGCGGCGCCCCGCAGGATCGAGTTGCCCTCGAACAGCTCGGCGTCGCCGCCGAGCTCGAACCCGGGGAGCGGGCTCACGTCGAGCCGGCCGCTCTGCCCGTAGAACGCGACCGGGTTCTCCCACAGCACACCCTCGACGTCCGCCGCGGTGAACCCTGCCCCGAGCATGGCCCGACCGGTCTTCGCCGTCAGCAGCGGATCGGAGCGTCCCCAGTCGGCGGCGGAGTTCACGAGCATCCGCTCGGTGCCGAGCCGCTCGAGGATCGCGACCATGCGAAGCGGGTCCATCTTCGTGTCGGGGTAGATCGAGAATCCCATCCAGCAGCCTCGCTCGGCCACCAGGTCGACCGTGACCTCGTTGAGGTGATCGATCACGACCAGTTCGGGCGCGATGCCCGAGTTCGCGACGACGTCGAGGGTGCGCTGCGTGCCGTGCTTCTTGTCGCGGTGCGGCGTGTGCACGACGACCGGAAGGCCGTGCCGCTTCGCCAGGTCGAGATGGGTCTCGAGCACCTCGTCCTCCTCGGGCGTCATCGAGTCGTACCCCGTCTCGCCGACCGCGACGACCGACTCTCGACGGAGGTAGCGGTCGAGCTCGGGCAGCACCTCGCGACAGCGCGGATCGTTCGCCTCCTTGGGGTTCAGCGCGATCGCCGCGTGGTGGCGGATGCCGAACTGGGACGCCCGGAACCGCTCCCACCCCGTGATCGCGTCGAAGTAGTCGAGGTAGCTCGACACCCCCGTCCGCGGCTGCCCGAGCCAGAACGCCGGCTCGACCACGGCGCGGACGCCGGCGGCGTACATCGCCTCGTAGTCGTCGGTCGTACGCGAGGTCATGTGGATGTGCGGGTCGAAGATGCGCATGCTCAGCGTCCTTTCTCGAGGGATGCGTCGGCGGGCAGCAGCGCCCGCAGGTCATCCGGGATCGGTCGACCGGCGGCGGCGCGCTCCTCGGCCAGGTCCTCCGCCATGCGGGCGAGCTCGTCGTCGGCGCGTTCGTGGAGCCGCGCGACGCCCGTGAGCGGCACGCCCATGAACACCAGCTTCACGACCCCGTGCCGCCAGTCGTGGTCGCCGAGGTGACGTCCGGCGAACGGACCCATCGCCGCTGCGACCAGCCGCGGATCGTTCGTCCGGAGCGCGTCTCGCACGAGGTCGAGGCCGACCGAACGCACGAGGTCGGGCGCGGCATGCTCCCCCGCGATGCGGTCGAGCACGCCGAGCACCTCGATACGCTCCTCGGTGTCGCCGCTGCGGTAGCGCGTCTCGAGCTCGTCGGCCACGACGATCGCCGGAGCGCCCGCCCTCGCCGACGTCGTCGTCGCGCTCGACCGCGCCCCCGGCGCGCCGGTGCGGAAGTCCGCCTGTTCACCCATGCCGTTCACCCGATCCCTCCGATGACCTCGTCGAGCCGTTCGATGCTCTCGCGCACGAGGCGCGGGGCCGCGTGCGAGTGCCGCGGCAGTTCCACGGCGGCGATGCCGTCGTAGCCGAGCTCCGCGAGCGTACGGAACGCGAGCTCGAGGTCGAGCGACCCCGTGCCGAGCTCCAGGTGCTCGTGCGCGTGCGGAAGCATGTCGTCGACCTGAACGTTCACGATCAGGTCGCCCGCGGCCCGCAGCGCGGCCTCGACCCCGCCCGGCTCGACGACCACGCAGTGGCCGAGGTCGACCGTGATGCCGAACTCCGGCGGCTCGCCGAGGTCGGCCCGCAGTCGCAGCGCGTCGGCGACGGTCTCGACGAGCATCCCCGGCTCGGGCTCGAAGCCGAGCCGGACCCCGGCGGCCCGGGCCGCAGCGACGACCGGTGTCATCCGCTCCACGATGCGGTCCCAGGCGAGACCGGCGTCGACGCCCTCGGGCCGGACGCCCGACCACAGCGAGACGCAGTCGGCGTCGAGGATCGCGGCGATCTCGATCGCACGGAGGAGGAACGCCACGCGACGTTCCGCCCCGGCGTCGTCATCGAGCAGGTTCGGACGGTGCTTGCGGAACGGATCGAGCACGTACCGGCCGCCCGTCTCGACCACGATCCGCAGGCCACGAGCCTCGAGCTCGCGGCGAAGCAGCGCGGCGCGGCCCTGCCAGCCCTCGGCGGACGGATCGAAGTGCGGATGACCCAGCGTCAATGCGATCGCGCCGTAGCCGTTCGACCGGACGACCTCGAGCGCGGCGTCGAGCGGATGGTCGGCCAGGCCGTTCGTGCCGTATCCGAGCACGGGCCTCGCGACGGTCGTGGGCGCGGTCACGTGATCTCACGACCCTTCGCGCCGCGCCGCATGAGCAGGCCACCGAGCACGTCGATCGCGAGCAGCACGAGCGCGTCGACCGGGCGGCCGGCACGGGCGGTGAGCGCCGCCTGCAGGGGCACCATGGCCAGGATGCCCCGGCGCGTGGCGTCGCGGACGACGGGCGCGGTCGGCGTTCCGGCGGCGCCGGCCTGCGCGCGGATGGTCGGCACCGCGAACCGGAGCGCGGCGACCCACGACACGAGGCCCGCGGCATCCGCCGCCGGTCGCACCGAGGCGATCGCCGCACCCGCCGTCGCCGCAGCCGCCGACATCGCCACGAACCGATGCGTGCCGTGCACCTCGCCGCGCGCGAGCGCGGTGACGCTCGCGGTGTGCCCCGCCATGACGATCGCGGGCCGGGCCGCGGCCGCCGCGCCGTCGGCGCCTGCACCGAGCAGCACGTCGAGGCCGCGGCACGCCGCCATGACGACCGGGCCGAGCACGCCCCGCTTGGCTGCGAGGTCGTAGGCCCAGATCGACGCGGCGAGCGGGGCCGCCACGACGAGCGAGGGTCGTCCGCCCGTGAGGCCCGCCACGGTCATGCCCGCCGCGGTGAGCGCGGCGGCCGTCGCCACGGCGGCGCGCCGCGAGACCCGACCCGACGGGATCGGCCGCTCGGGGCGTTCGACCCGGTCGAGCTCGGCATCGGCCGCATCGTTCAGCGCCATGCCGCCCCAGTAGAGGAGGACGGAGGCCACGGGCAGC
The DNA here is from genome assembly GCF_051715505.1 of Agromyces excoecariae. Lineage (NCBI taxonomy): Bacteria > Bacillati > Actinomycetota > Actinomycetes > Micrococcales > Microbacteriaceae > Agromyces > Agromyces excoecariae. Next base: position 51,925 of record NZ_JBPSLA010000005.1, read on the forward strand.
CCGAGGCGCGGGAGGATGCCGCGCCGACCGGCCGCGGCCATGCCCGCCGTCGCATCGCCGAGCACCGTGAGCCCGGCGGGCGCGCGGACGAGCTGGAGGAACGTGGAGGCGTCCACCGCGTGCCGCCTCAGGCCACCTGCGCCGCGGACCTGCGGACCGCCGTCCGGAGCGCCCACGACACGAGCTCATCGGCCTGGCGGGCGAACGCGTGCTCGTCGCTGCCCCACGGGTCCTTGAAGAAGTAGCCGAGTTCGGCGACTTTGCCGGTGATGCCGGCCCCGTCGGCGAGCGAGAGCAGTCGCGCGATGTCGATCACGAGCGGCGCCGCGAGCGTCGAGTCGTAGGCGCTCCAGGTCGTCTGGAGCGTGATCCTGGTGTCGAGGAACCCCTCGGCGTGCACGTGGTCCCACGCGGTCTTGAGGTCGCCGAGGTCGGGCACGTTGTCGATGTGGAGGGGCGTCACGACGTCGTCGCCGAGGAGGTCGTGGAGCCCGCGGTTCTTCGACGCGAGCTTGGACTGCACGGCTGCCGGGTCGGCGAGCGTCGCGCCGTCGCCGCCGCCGAGGAGGTTCGCGCCGGCCCACGAGAGCACGCGCATGCCGCGCGAGGCGAACATCGGCGCGAGCACCGTTCGGAGGAGCGTCTCGCCGGTCTTGCCGTCCTGTCCGGCGACCGGCACGCCGGACTCCGTGGCGAGGTCGCGGAGCGCGGGGATCCCGAGCGAGAGGGACGGGGTGAAGCACGCGTAGGGCGCGTGCGCACCTGAGACGGCAGCGATCGCCGAGAGCGTGCTGGAGGGCAGCGGCTCGGAGGCGTCGTCGTCGAGCGCCGCCTCGAGGGCGGCGCGGTCGTGGAATTCGGGTCGGTCGGCGGGGAGCGGTTCGGTGGAGGCGACGTCGATGACGACCACCCGGGCGAGTCCGTGGCGTTCGCGGAAGTCGCGGATGTCGGCCGCGCGGCGTGCGATCTCGTCGCGCTGGCTTCCGCGCGGCGTGCGGGCGACGAGGCGGAGGTCGGCATCGATCGCGTCGAGTCGCGGTGCGACGGCCTCGACGATGCGACCCGGGAGCATGCCGCCCGCGGCGAGTCGGCGAGCGCGGTCGGCGAGCGGAGTGTCGTCGACGTCGTGGCCGCCCACCACCAGGTCGGCGAAGCCGGGAAGGTCGACGCCGTCGAACTCCGGCCCGGCGGTGGTCAGCCCGACCGGCGCGACGAGGCCCTCGGCGAGCGCGGCGAGGCCGACGGTCGCGGTCGTCGCGACGCTCCCCCGAGCGCCCACGAACCAGATGCCGGTTCGTCCTTCGTTCATCGTCGAACTCCATTTCCTGTGCACCGTTGCGCGTGGGCCGTGCCCGGTTCCGAAGTTAGTCCAGCTTGCGCCCTCGGTCAATCATAAGTTGTCGGTATGGAGCGATAACCCGCTCGAATCCAATCGAAAGTCAGGCTGAACGGCCCGGAACACTCCTGGCCAGCACTGTGAGGTAGGCGACGAGCGCGTCCGGGAGGCCGGCGCCGTGGAGGGCGTCCACGGCATCGGCCGCGCGGCGGACGATGCACGCCCGGTGACGGTCCAGCGCGCCGCTGTCGCGCATGATCGCGCGCACGCGCTCGACCCCCGCGTCGGACAGGTCGGGCCGGCCGACATCGCGGTCGAGGCTCGCACGGTCCTGCTCCGACGACCCCGCGTACGCGAGCTGGAGCAGGAAGGTCCGCTTGCCGGAACGGACGTCGGAGCTCGTCGACTTGCCGGTGCGAGCCGGATCGCCGAAGACCGCCAACTCGTCGTCCATGAACTGGTAGGCGACGCCGAGATGCCGGCCGAACTCGTCGAGCGCGGCCTGGGACGCGTCATCCGCTCGGTCGGACGCAACGGCGCCGAGACGGAGCGGCAGCGCGATGCTGTAGCCCGAGGTCTTCAGCTCGGCCGTCCGACCGGGTCGTGCCGCCTCCGGCGGGAGCTCCTCGCCGCGCACGTCCATCAGCTCGCCCGAGATCGCGCACTCCAGGGCGGTCACGGCCTCGAGGACGAGCGAGACCCTGATCCGGTCGGACACGGGAGCGCGCGCGAGCACCCCCATGCACTCGGCGATGGCCAGATCGCCCCCGAGCACCGCGGCCGAGGCCGCCTGGTGCTCGGCCGTCGCGCCCGTGCCGATCGAGCGCAACGACTCGCGCGTCGCGCCGAACAGGTTCGGGCGGCCGTGCCGGCGGTCGTCACCGTCGATCAGGTCGTCGTGCACGCACAATCCGACGTGGAGCAGCTGCACCGCCGCGGCGACGGCGTCGCACGCCGCGGCATCGACTCCGCCCATGCCGAGGTAGGCCGCTGCCGCCAGCCTGGACCGAAGGTACTTCCCGCCTCGTTGCGCGGCGAGCCGGTCGACGAGCTCCCGCAGCTCGGGCTGGTCGGCGGCCGGGGCGTCCACCGCCGCCCATGCGGCCGAGACCGCCGCCGGCGCTCGGGCGACCGCGGCCTCGATGCGGGCGACGAGGTCGGCCGCGCGACGCGCGTCCACCTCGTCTCGGCCCATCCCGTCATGCGGGCCGTCGACCGCCTCGGTCGCGCGCGCCGCCCGCTCCTCGAGCCGCACGGATCCGATCGACGTCATCGCGCACCTCCCCTTCGTCCGCGGAACCCGGCCGTCCGGATCGCCCCGTCCTGCGGTCAGTCCCCTGCTTAGCCGGCGACGCCGGTCCAGGCGCTCGCCGCGCCCGAGCTCAGTTCGACCGCGTCGAGCACCCGCTGCACGTGCAGGCCGTCGGCGAACGACGGGCTCGGGTCGGAGCCGGAGGCGATCGATTCGACGAAGTCCCTCGCCTGGTTGGCGAACCCGTGCTCGTAGCCCAGGAGGTGTCCGGCCGGCCACCACGCCGACACCCACGGGTGCTCCGGCTCGGTGACGATGATCGACGTGAAGCCCTGCTCCGTGGCCGGGGCCGACGCGTCGTAGTACTCGATGCGGTTGAGGTGCTCGAGGTCGAACGCGATCGCCCCCTGCGACCCGGACACCTCGACGCGGAGCGCGTTCTTGCGGCCCGTCGCCATGCGCGAGGCCTCGAACGAGCCGAGCGCGCCCGATGCGAAGCGCCCGTGGAAGAACGCGACGTCGTCGACGGTCACCTCGTCGACGCCGGTGGCCGGCGCCGCCGACCCGCCCGAGATCGACCCGGACGAGGAGCCCGCGATCGGCCGCTGGCGTACGAACGTCTCGAGCAGGCCCGACACCTCCGCGACCCGGAGCCCGGTGAGGTACTCGGCCATGTCGACGGCGTGTGCGCCGATGTCGCCGAGCGCACCCGATCCGGCGCGGTCCTTCTTCAGCCGCCAGGTCATGGGCGACTCGGGGTCGACGAGCCAGTCCTGCAGGTACGAGGCGCGCACGTGGCGCACCTCGCCGATCCGGCCCTCGGCGATGAGGTGCCGCGCGAAGGCGGTCGCCGGCAGGCGCCGGTACGTGAACCCCACCATCGAGCGGATGCCGCGGGCGGCCGCGGCCTCGGCGGCGCGGGTCATCTCCTCAGCCTCGGCCGACGAGTTCGCGAGCGGCTTCTCGCAGAGCACGTGCTTGCCGGCCTCGAGCGCGGCGATCGCGATCTCCGCGTGCGAGTCGCCCGGGGTGACGATGTCGACGATGTCGATGTCGTCTCGCGTGACGACCTCGCGCCAGTCCGAGGCCGACTCGCGCCAACCCCACTTCTCGGCGGAGGCGGAGGCCCGATCCGGATCTCGACCGACGAGGACGTCCATCGTCGGCTCGGCCGTGAGGTCGAAGAACCTCGGGGCGACGCGCCATCCCTGCGAGTGGGCGGCTCCCATGAATCCATTGCCCACCATCGCGACGCGAAGTCGTTCACGCATGCCGATCGAGTGCCTTTCTGGGTAGGGGAGGCTGGGCGCCCCGCGGGGCGCCCAGCCTCGTGGGGGTTCGGGTCAGGACTCGAAGGCGAACTGGATGAACTCGTCCACGTTCTCCGCGGTCACGACCGGCGCGTCGAGGACGATCCGGTTCGCGACGCTGGGCGTGTACAGATCGCTCATCGTCTTGCCCTGCGCGATCAGTCGAGCCAGCGCGATGCCGTCGGCCGCCTGGGTCGACGGGTAGATGACCGTCGCCTCGAGCACCGAGTCGCCCGACTGGATGGCGCGCATCGCGTTCGCGCTGCCCGCACCGCCGACCATGAAGAACTCGTCGCGACCCGCGGCGTCGATGGCCGCGAGCACGCCCACGCCCTGGTCGTCGTCGTGGTTCCAGATCGCGTCGATCTCCGGTGCGGCCGACAGCAGCTGCGAGGTCACGGCCTCGCCGCCCTGGACGGTGAAGTCCGCGGCGACGCGGTTGGTGACCTCGAGTCCGCAGTCGGAGAGCGCGTCGGCGAAGCCCGCGGAGCGGTCCTGCGTGAGCGGCAGCGAGTCGATGCCGGCGATCTCGGCGATCACCGCGTCGTCCTGGCCACCGAGGCGCTCGCAGATGTACGTGCCGGCCGAGACGCCCATGCCGTAGTTGTCGCCCAGGATCGTGGCGCGGGCGGCGAACGGGCTGGAGAACTCGCGGTCGACGTTGATGACCGGGATCCCGGCCTCCATCGCCTTGGTCGCCGCCTCGGTCAGCGCCGCGCCGTCGGTGGGCAGCAGCACGATGGCGTCGACGCCGTCGTTGACGAACGTCTCGACCTGGCTGATCTGGAGGTTGGCGTCGTTCGTGCCCTCCGCGACGCGGAGCTCGACGTCGGAGTAGCTGTCGGCCGCCGCCTGGGCGGCCGAGTTGATGGCGCCGAGCCAGCCGTGGTCGGCCGCGGGGCCCGAGAAGCCGATGACGACCGTGTCGCCGGCCGCAGCGTTCTCCTCGGCGGAGTTCTGGTTCTCCGTGACGTTCGACTCGGAACCGCCCGCGGTGCAACCGGCCAGCAGGCCGGCGACCGCGAGGGATGCGCCCGCCATGACCAGCATGCGGGCTCGTGAAGTGCGGGTGACACTCATTCGTGTAGTCCTCTCATTGGAAGTGACGCAGCACCGCCAGATGGACCTCGTATCCATCCGGATGCCACCACACCCAACGGAGTCCACGCTGACGTTTCGTGAGCGTAGCAGAAGGTAGTCGGATTTGCGCAACTTATGTTTGTGGCGCGTTATAAGTTCGAGACACTCGTGATCCCGGGCCCGGCGCACCGATGAGGCGCCGTCGGGAGGCAATCCGGAAAAACCACTTGCGACATCGCGGTATCCCGTTATGATTTTCGAGTGATCAAAGACGACCATCTTCCGGCATTACTCCGAATGAGCGGGATCTCGAAGAACTTCTCGGGCGTCCAGGCGCTCAAGAACGTCGACCTCGAGATCGCCGCCGGCGAGGTGCACTGCATCCTCGGCCAGAACGGCGCGGGCAAGTCGACGCTGATCAAGACCCTCGCCGGGGCGCACCTCCCCGACGCGGGCACGATCGAGTGGGACGGCGACGAGGTCTCCCTCCATTCGCCGCAGGCCGCCATCGAGCTCGGCATCGCCACGATGTACCAGGAGCTCGACGTCGTCGACGGCCTGACCATCGCCGAGAACATCTTCCTCGGGCACGAGCTCGCGGTGGGCGGCTTCCTCCGCGCCGGCGAGGCGAACTCGCGGACCAGGCGCCTGCTCGAACGCCTCGGCCACGGCGACCTCTCGCCCTCCCGGGAGGTCGGCTCGCTCAGCGCGGCGAACAAGCAGATCGTGAGCATGGCTCGCGCGCTCTCGCACGACACGCGCCTCATCATCATGGACGAGCCGTCCGCCGTGCTCGACGGCGAGGAGGTGAAGAACCTCTTCCGCGTCATCCGCGAACTCACCGCAGCGGGCATCGCCGTCGTCTACATCACCCACCGGCTCGAGGAGATCCGGGAGATCGGCGACCGCATCACGGTCCTGAAGGACGGCCGAAGCACCGCGAACGGCCTCGACGTGGCCGAGACCCCGACCTCGGAGCTCATCCGGCGCATGACCGGCCGCGAGGTCGAGAACGTGTTCCCGGCGGCGACCCCGATCGCCGACGACGCACCGCTCGCTCTCGAGGTCGAGGGCCTCTCGCTCGAGGGCGTCTTCGCCGACGTCGACTTCACGGTGCGCGCGGGCGAGATCGTCGGCCTCGCCGGCCTCGTGGGCTCCGGTCGCTCCGAGATCCTCGAGACCATCTACGGCGCGCGGCGCGCGACCGCGGGCACGGTGCGGGCGAATGGTCGGGAGCTCCGCCGGGGTTCGGTCCGCGACGCGGTCCGTGCGGGCATCGGGCTCTCGCCGGAGGAGCGCAAGAGCCAGGGCCTGCTGCTCGACGAACCGATCTTCCGGAACGTCACGCTCTCCTCGTTCACCAGGTTCGCCAGGGGCGGGTTCGTCGACGAACGCCGCGAGCGCCGCATCGCCGCCGACCAGATCGACGCCCTCGAGCTCCGACCGGCCGACCCGGACCGGCCCGCGCGCACGCTCTCGGGCGGCAACCAGCAGAAGATCCTGCTCGCCCGCTGGCTCGTCAACCGCACGTCCGTGCTCCTCCTCGACGAGCCGACGCGCGGCGTCGACGTCGGCGCCCGCGCCGAGATCTACGCCCTCATCCGACGTCTCGCAGCGAACGGCGACGCCGTCGTCGTCGTGTCCAGCGAGATCGAGGAGGTGCTGGGCCTCGCCGACACCGTCCTCGTCGTCGGGGACGGCCGCATCCTCACCACCGTGAAGTCAGACCAGATCGACGAGCACCAGGTGCTCGACCTCGTGATGAAAGGAACCGCCGCGTGAGCGAGTCCCAGTCCCAGACCGTCGCCCCGGCCGAGGCCGGCCCCGAAGCGCCGCAGCCCGAGCCGCGCCGCCGGTTCACCGCGAGGAGCCTCCTGAGCGGATCCGTCGGCCGCAACCTCGGCCTGATCCTCGCGCTCGCCGCGCTCTTCGTCGTCGGCGCGATCACCGCCGGTGATCGGTTCACGAACATCGACAACATCCTCGTGATCATCCGCCTCGCCTCGATCATCGGCGTGATCTCGATCGGCATGACGTTCGTCATCATCGGCGGCGGCATCGACCTCTCCGTCGGCTCGGTGATGGGCCTCGCATCGGTCGTCGCGACGCTGTCCGCCATCCAGGCGGCCGCCGACAACTCGACCTGGCTCGTGATGGTCTTCACCGCCCTCGCCGTCGGCCTCGCGGCCGGATTCCTGAACGGCTTCGTCATCGCCTACGGCAAGGTGGTCGCCTTCATGGCGACGCTCGCGATGCTCGTCGCCGCACGCGGCCTCGCCGAGATCCTGGCGAACCGGACGACGCAGGTCGTGCGGATCCCGGAGTTCATCGAGTTCATGAACATGGACCTGATCGGCATCGACATGCTCATCTGGATCTTCGTGATCGTCGCCGTCGCCGGCTGGATCCTGCTCAACCGCACGACGTTCGGCCGTCGCACCGTCGCCATCGGCGGCAACCGCGAGGCCGCGCGACTCGCCGGTCTCGCCGTGCGCCGGCACACGATGTACCTCTACGCCCTCGCCGGCCTCACCGCCGGCATCGCCGCGGTCATGATCCTCGGCCGCACCACCGCGGGCACCTCGACCCACGGCACGCTCTACGAGCTCGACGCGATCGCCGCGGTCGTCGTCGGCGGCACGCTCCTCGTCGGCGGTCGCGGCACGATCACGGGCACCGTCTTCGGCGTCCTGATCTTCGCGACGCTCACCAACGTGTTCACGCAGAACAACCTCTCGACCTCCGTGCAGGCGGTTGCGAAGGGCGTGATCATCGTGATCGCGGTGCTGCTGCAGCAACGCTTCGCGGGACAGGGATCGAAGTCGCAGTAGCCGCTGCGCGAGTGAGCCTCCGGAGCGTATTCCGGAGGATGCATACGCATGCGAGTTATGCCGGAAGGTATGGGAGAATCGACGCATGGTTGACGTAAGTGCGCACGGCGAGGCGCGGCCCCATGTGAACGCGCTCGGCTCGACCGCCATGAGCGATCTGTTCCAGATCCTCCGCGACGGCCAGCCGCGGACTCGGAGCGAGCTCGCCTCGATCACCGGGCTCGCCCGGACCACGGTGGCGATGCGCATCGACGCCCTCACCGACCTGGGCCTCGTCGGCCCGGTCGGTGAGGCCGCGTCGACCGGCGGCCGCCCCTCGTCGCTCTTCGCGATCACCGCGAGCGAGCGGTTCGTGGTGGGCGTCGACATCGGCGCCTCGCACATCCGGGTGGCGCTCGCCGACATCACCGGGCGCATCGTCGAGGAGACCAACTCGGTCATCGCGGTCGCCGAGGGCCCGCGGGTCGTGCTCGACGCGGTCATCGCCGCCATGCGCGAGCTCATCGAGCACACGGGTCGTCGCCTCGGCGACCTCCTCGCCATCGGCGTCGGCGTCCCCGGACCGGTCGAGTTCAGCACCGGTCGACCCATCAACCCGCCGATCATGCCCGGCTGGGACCGCTTCGACATCGCGGGCTGGATCCGCCAGGAGATCGACGTGCCCGTGCTCGTCGACAACGACGTGAACATCATGGCGCTCGGCGAACGCGAGCGTGCGTGGCCCGACACCGACCACCTGCTCTTCGTCAAGATCGCCACGGGCATCGGCGCGGGGGTCATCTCCGGCGGCTTCCTCCAGCGCGGCGCGCAGGGCACCGCGGGCGACATCGGCCACGTCTACGTCTCGAGGGGTGCCGAGATCGCCTGCAACTGCGGCAACTTCGGATGCCTCGAGGCCCTCGCCTCCGGCAGCGCCATCGCGCGCGCACTCACGGCGGCCGGCATCCCCGCGTCGAACTCGCGCGACGTCGTCGACCTCGTCAAGAACGGCAACGTGAACGCCATCCAGGCGGTCCGCCAGGCCGGCCGCGACATCGGCGAGGTGCTCACGACCTGCCTCAGCCTGATGAACCCGTCGGTCATCGTGCTCGGCGGCTCGATGGCCGAAGCGGGCGAGCACCTGATCGCGGGCGTCCGCGAAGTCGTCTACCGTCGTTCGATGCCGCTCGCGACGGAGTCGCTGCACATCACGCTGTCGCAGACGGGTGCCGATGCGGCGGTGCTGGGCGCGAGCATGCTCGCGATCCACCACTCGCTCTCCCCCGCGAACATCGAGGCGATGATCGCGCAGTCGGCGAGCGGCGCACTCCGCGCGGTCAAGTAGCGCCGCGCGTCCGCCGCAGCCGTCCGCCGGGGGTGGCCGGGGGTAGCGTGGTCGGGTGACCGACACCCCCTTCGCGCTGTTCGACCTCGAGTCGGTCGCACCGCGCGTCGCGTCGGCGCTCCGGCAGCCTCCCCTGCCGCACGAGACGCGCATCGTCGCCGACTCGGGCGACCGCGTGGCGTGGCTGCGGGCCCGCGCGCAGGGCGTGACGGCGACGGATGCCGCGAAGCTCGCGTCCGAGGCATCCGTCCGAGCCGCGGCGAGCGAGAAGGTCTACGGCGGGCGCAGCCGCGGGTTCGGCGGCAGCCGGTACACCGACCACGGTCGCGAGCGCGAACCCGTGATCGCCCGATGGGTCCGATCCGAGCACGGCATCGCGCCGTCCAGCCTGCTCTTCCACGCCGAGGCCGACCGCCGGCACCTCGCGACGCCCGACGGGCTCGCGGTGCGGGGCGACGGCACGCTCGAGCTGTGCGAGATCAAGACGACGTCGAAGCCGTGGCGGGGCATCCCCCGCGGCTACCTCCGCCAGGTGTGGTGGCAGCAGTACGTGCTCGGGGCCGAGCGCACGCTCGTGGTGTGGGAGCAGCACGACGGCTTCGTGCCGGTGGGCGATCCGAAGTGCCGCTGGGTCGACCGCGACGAGGACCAGATCGCGCAGCTCGTGCGCCTGGCCGGAATGCTGCTCGAGGCGATCCGGCCGCAGCCCGGGGGCACCGAGCCCTCCCGGGTCGGCGGCCCGGACCGCTCGTTCTACCGCCCGGGGCCGCTCGCGTGAGCTTCGTGCTCCTGCACGGGCTCGGCGCCGACCGCCGCCAGCCGCTCGACCTGTTCGGTCCGGCGCTCGCGACGCCCGACGACGCGTCGATCCGCGTGGTCGCCCCCGACGTGCGCGCCCATGGCACCTCGACGGTCGTCGGCGACCCCGCCGACTTCGAGCTCGACCGCCTCGCCGACGAGGTCGCCGCCCGCGTGGTCGCCGAACTCGGGAGCACTGCACCCGTCGGCGCCGCATCCGGCGGCGAGGCGTCCTCGGGTTCCGGAGCACCGAGCCGCCCGGTCACCATCGTCGGCATCTCGATGGGGGCCGCGATCGCGCTGCGCATCGCGCTCCGGGGGCTGCTGCCGGTGGAGCGCGCGGTATTCGTCCGGCCGGCGTTCGGCGACGCGTCCCTTCCGCCGAACCTGCGCGCATTCCCCGTCATCGGCGAGCTCCTCCGGGAGCACGGACCCCACGGCGGCGCGGAGCGATTCGTGCGCACCGAGCCCTACCTCCGGGTGGCCGAGGCCTCACCGCTCGGCGCGCGCGGCCTGCTGACCCAGTTCCAGGCGACGGATGCCGCGCGTCGCGCCATCCGCCTCGTCGAGATCCCGCGCAACCGGGCGTTCGAGTCCGATGCCGAACCCGGCGGGCTCGCCCGCCGCGGCATCCGTTCGCTCGTCGTCGGAGCGCCGCGCGACCCGGTGCACCCGTTCGAGCTCGCGGAGCGATGGGCGGCGGACCTCGGTGCCGAGTTCGCGCGAGTGCCGGCCCGCGACGACGGGCAGGCGGCGCAGACGACGGCGATGCGCGAGGTCGTCGGGCGGTGGCTCAGCCGGTCGTGACGCGATCGACGTGGCTGTCACGACCGGTGCGGGCGTGCTCGGCGCCCGTCGATGGCGTCGCGCCGCATGCGGCCGGGGCGTTCGACTCCGGGCGAGCATCACCGCCGCGGCCGCGACGACCCGGACCACCCGGGACAGCGGGCGCATCCATCCCCTCGAATCCACCGGTCCTCCGCAGCCCGACGTGCCGCAGAATGGTCGGACGGGCGGCGAGCAGGCTGGGGGGATCGATGCGGGCACTGGTGGTCGACGAGACGGGCGAGGGCGCGGTGTTCCGCATGGCGGACGTCCCGGCGCCGCTCCGCGTGCAGGACGAGGTGCTCGTGCGGGTGATCGCCGCGGGCGTCAATCCCATCGATCGCAAGACCAAGCTCGGCCGCGGCGTCTCCGCGGCGATCCCGTCGTACCCGGCGATCCTCGGGCTCGACTTCGCGGGCGTCGTCGAGGAAGTGCCGTACTCGTCGCATCCGCTGAAGGTGGGAGACCGCGTCTACGGCATGGGCCGTGTGCCGCGCATGACGGGCACGTACGCCGAGGTGGTCTCCATCCCCTCCATGTCGGTCGCGCCCATGCCGATCGGCACGGGCTTCGTCGAGGCGGCAGGGATCCCGTGCGCGGCGCTCACGGCGTGGGGCGCGGTCGTCGACGTCGCGCGCGCGCATGACGGCCAGCGCATGCTGATCCACGCGGGCTCGGGCGGCGTCGGACACTTCGCCGTGCAGCTCGCCACGTACTTCGGCGCCCAGGTCACGGCCACGGGCTCGCCGCGCAACGCCGACTTCCTCCGCTCGCTCGGCGCCCAGCGCGTCATCGACCACACGACGGAGCGCTTCGAGGAGGTCGCGGGCGAACAGGACGTCGTGATCGACCTCATCGGCAACGTCATCGACGACACGGGCACGCGTTCGCTCGACGTGATCCGTCGCGGCGGCCTCATCGTGAACGTGCCCACCAAGTCGTGGCCGACGATGGCCGAGGAGGCGGCGGCCCGCGGCATCCGCTCGACGGGCTTCGTCGTCTCGCCCGACGCGCGCACGCTGTCGGTGATCTCTCGCCTCGTCGACGACGGGGCGATCCGCGTGCACGTCGACGAGGTGTTCCCGCTCGAGCAGGGAGAGACCGCGCATGCTCGCCTCGGCGGGGGCCACGTCCGCGGCAAGCTGGTGCTGCGGGTCGCCGACGACCCGGCCTAGACCGATTCCCGGCCTGACGCGGCGCACGACCCACCCGGTCCCCTCCCGCGGCACCGGGCACCGGGCACCGACGGCGTGCTCGTCGGGTCCTCCGGCGACTCCGCCTGCGGGCGATACGCGGGCGGCGTCGACCCCGGGGGTCGCGCGATCTCGGTGAAACGAGAGGAATCCTCTACTTCTCACCCGGCATGCGCGACTTGCGCAACACATCATGCAGTTTCTGTTGACTTGACGGCATAAGTCATCGAGAGTGGAGGACGTGCTCGAGGGCGACGGCGCTCTCATGAAAGGAATCACCATGTGCTACGGATTCGACGGCGACCGGGCGATGCAGTCATCCCTCGCCGAGCGGGGCATCAGCCGACGCGGCATGCTGATGGGGCTGGTCGGCGCCTCCGCCGCCGCACTCTCCCTCAGCGGCGGCGCGATGCCGGCGGTCGCCGACGCCGCGACCAAGCCGTGGAAGCGCGTCCCGCCCGGCAAGATCAGCATCCAGCTCTGGACCGTGCGCGAGGCGCTGGGCGCACCGTGGGGCCCCGGTGACTACGACACGACGCTGCGGGCGATCGCGGAGCTCGGCTACCCGCGCGTCGAGCAGGCGCTGGGCTACTTCGGCCGGTCGGCGTCCGAACTCCGCGCGTTCTACGACTCGATCGGAATCCGTGCCAGCTCGTCGCACGACGGGGTGTCGGCCGACGACGCGGCGCTCGCGATCAAGCTCGAGAACGCGGCGACGCTGGGCCAGAAGTACCTCAACGTGCCCTACTTCGCCTCGAGCTCCCTGGCCGACTGGCAGTGGCTCGCCGACCGCATGAACGTCGAGGCGCAGGCGGCGGCCTCGTACGGCATCGCGTACGGATACCACAACCACGCCCACGAGTTCACGACCGACCTCGGCGGCGGACTGACCCCGTGGCAGGTGCTCACCGAACGTCTCGACCCCGCGCTCGTGCACCTCGAGGTCGACCTCTACTGGGCGGTCACCGGCGGCGCGAACACGGGTGCGGCCGACCCGGTGCAGTTCGCGATCGACACGATCGACGCGGCTCCCCAGCGGGTGCGCCAGTTCCACGTGAAGGACCGCCACCTCGACGGCGACATGGCCGACCTGGGCACCGGCACGATCGCGTTCGACCGGATCTTCCGAGCACACGCGGTCGAGGAGTACATCGTCGAGAACGACACCCCCGACGTGACGCCGCTGCAGACGGCCGAGGTCGGCTACGACTACCTCCGTTCGCTCCGGTTCTGACCCCGCCTCGGGGAGGGGCGTCGATCTCGCCCCTCCCCGATGGGCGACCGGCTCCCATCGCGGTCGACCTCGTGCAGTGCGGGACCCCGATGGACGCATTCCGGCGCGGTCAACCCCGGCGGCGGTGACGGATGCCTCGGCTAGCGTGAGCCCATGACCGCCGCGCCGTCGATCGTCTGGTTCCGCGACGACCTCCGGGTCGGCGATCATCCCGCGCTGCACGCGGCCGTCGAGCGCGGCGAGCCGATCGTCGCGGTGTACGTGCTCGACGAGGAGTCGGCCGGCATCCGCCCGCTCGGCGGGGCCGCGAAGTGGTGGCTGCACCACTCGCTCGCCTCGCTCGCGAGCGACCTGCGCGACCGGGGCGTGCGGCTCGTGCTCCGGCGCGGCCCGGCGGGGCGCGTCATCCGCTCGCTCGTCGACGAGGCCGGCGCCGGCGCCGTGTACTGGAACCGCCGCTACGGCGGCGCCGAGCGCGAGGTCGACGCCGACCTGAAGTCCGACCTCGCCGACGCCGGGCTCGAGGTGAAGAGCTTCGGCGCTTCCCTGCTCTTCGAGCCCTGGACGATCCGCACCGGCTCGGGCACCCCGTTCTCGGTGTTCACCCCGTTCTGGAAGGCGTGCCTCGCGGCCGACGAGCCGCGGCATCCGCTGCCTGCACCGAGCGAGCTCGACGGCTACGGCGGACCGGACGGGCGGGGCGGCCCGGCCGGCGACGACCTCGACGACTGGGAGCTGCTCCCGACGCACCCGGACTGGGCGGGCGGCCTCCGCGAGACGTGGGAGCCCGGCGAACGCGCGGCCGTGCGACGGCTCCGCGCCTTCCTCGACGAGGATCTCTCCGACTACGCGACCGGGCGCGACCGACTGGATCGGCAGTCGACCAGCCGGCTCTCGCCGCACCTGCGCTGGGGCGAGATCAGCCCGCACCGCATCTGGCACGCCACGCGCGAGCGGGCGGCCGGCACCGAGGGAGCACGGAAGTTCCTCGCCGAGGTCGGCTGGCGCGAGTTCGCGTGGCACGTGCTCTTCCACTTCCCCGAGCTCGCGACGAGGAACTGGCGCGAGGAGTTCGATGCGTTCCCGTGGCCGCGGCTGCATCCGAGCGCCCTCACCGCGTGGGAGCGAGGCCGCACCGGCGTGCCGGTGGTGGACGCCGCGATGCGCGAGCTCTGGCACACGGGCGGCATGCACAACCGCGCGCGCATGATCACCGCGTCGTTCCTCACCAAGAACCTGCTCATCGACTGGCGGCGCGGCGAGCAGTGGTTCTGGGACACGCTCGTCGATGCCGACCACGCCTCGAACCCGTTCGGCTGGCAGTGGGTCGCGGGCTCCGGCGCCGATGCCGCGCCCTATTTCCGGGTGTTCAACCCCGAGCTCCAGCGCGAGAAGTTCGACCCGGCCGGCCGGTACGTCGGGCGGTGGGTGCCCGAAGTCGATTCCGACCGGTACCCCGAGCCCATCGTCGACCTCCGCGAGACCCGGGCGGCCGCGCTCGCGGCCTACGAGCACGTGAAGGGCGCGAAGCGGGCCCCGGCGGCCGACTAGGCGCTACCGCAGCGCGCGCTCGAGCACGTGGTCGTGCTCGAGCCGATCGCCGAGCCGGAACCCCTTCGTGCCGACGACCTCGAAGCCCTGCTTCTCGTAGAAGCGGATGGCGCGGCCGTTCTCCTGATTCACGCCGAGCCACACGACCGACGCGCCCGTGCCGGCCGCCGCGACGAGCGTCTCGCCCATGAGCGTGCCGGCGATGCCCGCGCCGTGCGCGACGGGGTGCACGTACATCTTGCTGAGCTCGATCGCCGGACGGGTCGTCACGCTGGCCGCGGCATCCGCATCGGCGGGAACGCCACCCTCGGTCGCGACGAGCATCGACCAGCCGACCAGTCCGCCCGTCGCGGCCACCTCCTCCGACCCGGCGAGCGCGATGCCCGCCCCCGTCGAGCGGTCGGGCTCGGCGACGAGGATCGTGCGATCGGGATCGGCCAGGAACTCGGCGAAGCGCACCTCGCTGAGCTGCTCGGCGATGAACCACGCGATGGCGTCGGCGGTCGTCGACGGCGGACACGCGAGCGGGAACGTGACGGCGGCGAGGCGCGCGAGGGCCTCGGCATCGCCCGGGGTCGCGGGCCGGATCGTGACGGTCACACGGCTGACGCTACCCGTGCCCGCGCGATCCGGTCCATCGATTCGGCGAGCGTCGCGTGTCGCACAGGTGCCCGACGGGCACGCGGGATGGCAGGATCGGCGCATGGACGCTCCCCTCGATCGCGTGACCGCCCGCTCCGACGACGGGCGCTCGTTCCAGATCACCGGCCCGGTCGACGGCTTCGTCGTCGGCGCGCTCGTCGTGGTCGACGACGGCGAGCGACGCCAGCTCGGACTCGTCGAGCAGCACGACGAGGTGCGCGGCCACCTGCGGGGCAGGCTGCTCGGCGTCATCGCCGACGGACTCCTCGACACGCGCGCGACGCTGCCGTTCGTCGCTGCGAGCGTGACGGCGGTCGACCCGGCCTCCGTCGACCTGCTGCATACGGCGACCGGCGCCGCGCTCGAGATCGGAACCGACCTCACGCCCCCGGGCGGCCCGGCGAGACTGCTGCCGCACCGGTTCAACCGCCACACCTTCTGGTGCGGGCAGAGCGGATCGGGCAAGACCTACGCGCTCGGCGTCGTGCTCGAGCAGCTGATCGCGCACACGGCGCTGCCCGTCGTCGTGTTCGATCCGAATTCCGACTTCGTCCGCCTCGGCGAGCTGAACCCGGGCGCAGCGGGGCCGACGGCCGACGCGCTGCGCGAGCGCGACATCCGGGTGCTGCGGCCGAACGTGCCCGGCGCCGAGCCGCTCCGCGCCCGCTTCGTCGACATGCCGATGGCGTCGAAGGCGGCGGTGCTGCAGCTCGACCCGGTCGTCGACCGCGAGGAGTACAACGCGCTCGTGCACCTGCGCGAGACGCTCGACACGACCGACCTCGGCGCGGTCCTGCCGACGCTCCGCGCATCGGACGACCCCGTGCATCGCGAGCTGGCGCTCCGCGTCGAGAACCTCGGCCTGATGGAGTGGGAGGTGTGGGCCGGCGGCGACGGCGCGGCGACCGACGTGATCGACGAGCGGCCGGATGCCACGGTGCTCGACCTCGGCGGATTCTCGACGCCCGAGCAGCAGCTCGTCGTCGCCCTCGCGCTACTCGACGAGCTGTGGGCGCGGCGCGAGGAGCGCCGGCCGGTGCTGCTCGTCATCGACGAGGCGCACAACCTCTGCTCGCCGCAGCTCGACTCGCCCGTCGCGATCGCGGTGCGCGAGCGGCTCGTGCAGATCGCCGCGGAGGGCCGGAAGTTCGGCCTCTGGCTGCTGCTGTCGACGCAGCGGCCATCGAAGGTGCACCCGGGGATCATCTCGCAGTGCGACAACCTCGCGCTCATGAAGATGAGCTCGCCCGTCGACCTCGAGGGGCTCGCGACGTACTTCGGCTACGCGCCGACCGGCCTCATCGCCCGCTCGCCGTGGTTCCGACAGGGCGAGGCGCTTTTCGCCGGCGGGTTCGTGCCGGCGCCGACACTGCTGAAGATGAACGCGCGCGTCACGCCCGAGGGCGGCGTCGACGTGCCGGTCCCCCTCCGCTGACGCGGCGAAGCGGATGCCGCGGGCTTCCCGTCCCGCGGCATCCGCTCCTGGTGCGCTCGCGCGCCGCCGGCTCCTAGAGGAAGCGGGCGTACGCCCCGACGGTGAGGAACGTCGGGAACTCGGGCTCGAGCGCGACCGACCGGAACACCGAGATGGCGTCGTCGAACCGGTCGCCCTCGAAGCGGGGCAGGTCGGCCACGGCGGCCGCCATGATCCGCACGATCGACGTCTGGTCGATGCGCGTGCCCTCGGCGGTGACCGTGTTGTCGTGCAGCCACTGCCACACCTGCGAGCGCGAGATCTCCGCGGTCGCGGCGTCCTCCATCAGGTTGTCGATCGCCGCGGCGCCGGTCCCTCGGAGCCACGACTCGATGTACCGGATGCAGATCGAGATGTTGTCGTACACGCCGGCCTCGGTGACCTCGCCGCCGATCGACGGGATGTCGAGCAGCTGCGCCGCCGTCACCTGCACGTCCTCGCGGAGGCGGTCGAGCTGGTTCGGCCGATCGCCGAGCACTGCGTCGAACTCGGCACGGGCGGTCGGGATGAGGTCGGGGTGCGCGACCCACGTGCCGTCGAAGCCGTCGCCCGCCTCGCGGCGCTTGTCGGCGGACACCGCGGCGAGCGCGCGCTCGGTCACCTCGGGGTCGCGGCGGTTCGGGATGAACGCGCTCATGCCGCCGATGGCGTGCGCACCGCGCTGGTGGCAGGTCGAGACGAGCAGCTCGGTGTAGGCCCGCATGAACGGCACGGTCATGGTGATCGACCTGCGGTCGGGCATGACCCAGCGGCGGCCGCGCGAGCGGAACGTCTTCACGATCGAGAAGATGTAGTCCCAGCGACCCGCGTTGAGGCCGGCGCAGTGTTCGCGCAGCTCGTACAGGATCTCGTCCATCTGGAACGCGGCCTGGATGGTTTCGATGAGCACCGTCGCGCGGATGGTGCCGTGCGGGATGCCGATCTCCTCCTCCGCGAACGTGAAGATGTCGTTCCAGAGCTTCGCCTCGCGGTGCGACTCGAGCTTCGGCAGGTAGAAGTAGGGGCCGCGACCGCCCGCGATGAGGGCCTTGGCGTTGTGGAAGAAGTAGAGCCCGAAGTCGACCAGGGAGCCGGAGGCGTGCATCGCGCGCCCCGCGCGGTCGTGGAACTTGAGGTGCTTCTCGACGAGGTGCCAGCCGCGAGGGCGGAACACGATGGTCGGCGTCTCGGTCGCGGTGACGCGGTACTCCTTGCCCTCCGGGCTCGTGTACTCCAGTTCGCCGCGCAGGAAGTCGAACAGCGACAGCTGGCCCTCGACGACGTTCGCCCAGGTGGGGCTCGTGGCGTCCTCGTGATCGGCGAGCCACACCTTCGCACCCGAGTTCAGCGCGTTGATCGCCATCTTCCGGTCGGTCGGACCGGTGATCTCGACGCGGCGGTCCTCGAGGCCGGGACCGGCGCCGGCGACGCGCCAGGTGCGGTCGTTCCGGATCCACTCGGTCTCGGGGAGGAACTTCGGGTCGCGGCCGTTCGCCGCGTCGACGCGGGTCTGCAGGCGGACGGCGAGCAGCTCGTGGCGCGTGTGCGCGAACCGGTCGTGGAGCTTCGCGAGGAACGCGAGCGCCTCGGGCGTGAGGATCTCGTCGTACCGCTCACCCAGGGGGGCGGTCACCTCGAGGTGCGGCTGCACCCTCTGGAAGCTGCCGGTCGCCGGCTTCGGCTCGGGCATGGTGGTGGGCTGCGGGCGAGCGGATGCCGCGGCATCCGTTCGTTCGATGGTGATGGTCATGGTCTCGTCTCCTTCGCGGGCGTCCGCCCGTCGATCAGTGCTGGAACTGCTCTTCCTCGGTCGATCCGACGAGGGCGAGGGTCGCGCTGTTCGGGTTCAGCGCCGTGGCGATCTGGTCGAAGTAGCCGGTGCCGACCTCGCGCTGGTGGCGCGTGGCGGTGTAGCCGTCGGCCTCGGAGGCGAATTCGGCCTCCTGCAGCTCGACGTACGCGGACATGTGGCGCTCGTTGTAGTCCTTGGCGAGCGTGAACATGCCGTGGTTCAGGGAGTGGAAGCCCGCCAGGGTGATGAACTGGAACGCGTACCCCATCGCGGCGAGCTCGCGCTGGAACTTCGCGATCTGGTCGTCGTCGAGGTGGCGCTTCCAGTTGAAGCTCGGCGAGCAGTTGTAGCTCAGGCGCTTGCCCGGGAACTTCGCGTGCACGGCCTCGGCGAAGCGGCGGGCGAGCTCGAGGTCGGGCTCGGCCGACTCGACCCAGAGCAGGTCGGCGTACTCGGCGTAGGCGAGACCGCGGGCGATGACCGGCTCGATGCCGTTCTGCACGTTGTAGAAGCCCTCGGCCGTGCGCTCGCCGGTGACGAACGGCTGGTCGCGCTCGTCGTGGTCGCTGGTCAGCAGCGTCGCGGCGAGCGCGTCGGTGCGGGCGATGATGATCGACGGGACGCCCGCGACGTCGGCCGCCATGCGGGCCGCGTTGATGGTGCGGATGTGCTGGCCGGTCGGGACGAGCACCTTGCCGCCCATGTGGCCGCACTTCTTCTCGCTGGCGAGCTGGTCCTCCCAGTGCACGCCCGCCGCGCCGGCCTCGATCATCTGGTGCATGAGCTCGTAGGCGTTCAGCGGTCCGCCGAAGCCGGCCTCGGCGTCGGCGACGATCGGCGCCATCCAGTCGCGGTCGTCCGTCCCCTGCTCGACCTGGCCGGCACGGAGCAGCGCGTTGTTGATGCGACGCACGACGGCCGGCACGGAGTTGGCGGGGTAGAGCGACTGGTCGGGGTAGGTCTGGCCGGAGAGGTTGGCGTCTGCCGCGACCTGCCAGCCCGAGAGGTAGATCGCCTTGAGGCCGGCGCGCACCTGCTGCACGGCCTGGTTGCCGGTGAGGGCTCCGAGCGCAGCCGACCACTCCGGGTCCTCCATGCGCTCGAAGGCGGTGCCGGTGTTCTTCTGGATGTTCTCCCACAGCTTCTCGGCGCCGCGGCGGGCGAGCGTGCGCTCCTCGCGGACGGGGCCGCGGAGGGCGATGACGTCCTCGGCGGTGTAGTCGCGCTTGACGCCCTCCCAGCGAGGGTTCGCGTCCCACTCGAGCTGCAGCTCGGCGGCGGTCTGCGTCTGGTCGCCGGGGCGGTTGATCGTGCTCATCGTGGTGCTCCTTCGGTGCAGCGGTGCGGATGTCTCGTGGTTCCGTCCGGCCTCTCCTGCGATGCCGTCCGGGGGTCTGTGGAACCATGCTGCGCGCCCGATGAGGGGCTCGGACGACGAATCGGGGGGTGAATTTTCCCGGTTCTTCCGCGTCGCGGAACAACCGCGGGGCGGCCGGATGCGTTGGCGCCGACCGGGGCAGAATGAGCACGTGGCGCACGACGACGGCCTCACCGACGACGAGCGTCGCCTCGAACGGCGACGGTCGCGGCTGGGCGTGCTCGGCGTCGCGCTCTTCGTCGGCGGCCCGGTGCTCGGCGCCGCGCTCGTCGTGGTCGGGTCGGTCATCGCGTTCGGCGAGGACCCGCGATGGGCGTTCCTCGTCGCCCTCGGGATCGGCATCGTCTTCGGGGTGACCTTCTTGGGGCTTCGGCTGCTGACGCGCCTCGAACGAGCGCGGGAGGTCGACGTGGACGTCGATGCACCTGCACCGGGGCCTCCTCCTGACGCCGGTGCGTGATACCTTGTGCTGCAAGGTACCTTGCAGCACAAGGTATGTCGCCCGGGCACCGCCCGGCACGCGGGACGGAGGCACGCATGCGCATCGGGAAGGACCTCGTCGCCGCCGCGGCGACGCCGGTCGTGCTCGGCATCCTGGCCGAGGGCGAGTCGTACGGGTACGCGATCCTCCAACGGATCTCGGAACTCTCGGGCGGCGAGCTCGAGTGGAGCGACGGCATGCTCTACCCGCTCCTGCACCGGCTCGAGCGCCTCGGGCACGTCGAGTCCGAATGGGGCGCCTCGCCGACCGGGCGCCCGCGCAAGCACTACCGGCTGAGCTCGCAGGGATCGGCGATGCTCGCGGAGCAGCGGCGTCAATGGGACGTCGTTGGCGACGTGCTCGCGAAGGTCTGGCCCGACGGCCCCGGACCGGGCGGCTCCGCCCGCCTCGCGCTCGGAGGTGCCTGACATGGCCGAAGACGACGGGCGCGAGCTCGGTCGCCTCCTCGCCTCATGGCGCGAGTGGCTCGAGCGGCGCGACACGCTCAGCCCGCAGGACGTCGACGAGCTCGAGGGCCACCTGCTCGACCGCGTGGACTCGCTCCGCGCCGCCGGCCTCCACGACGACGAGGCGTTCCTCGTCGCCGTTAAGCGCCTCGGCGCGGTCGACGACCTCTCGCGCGAGTACGCGCGGGTGCACTCCGAACGGCTCTGGAAGCAGCTCGTGCTCGACGACGGACCGAACGGCGGCGGGCGCTCCGCGGCATCCGGCGATCGCGACGCGCACGGGACGCCGAACTCGTTCCTGCGTCGGGCGAACGGCCTCGCCGTCGCACTCGGACTCGGAGTCGGCGCGGGCCTCGCGGTCAGGGTCGCGGGGCTGATCGGCGTCGACCCGACGTTCTTCCTCCGCAACGCCGCCATCCTGGTGCTCCCGTTCCTCGCGGCCTGGTTCGCGTGGCGGCATCGGCCGCCGGTCGGCGCGCTCGCCGGCATCGCGGGCGCCTTCGCGATCGCGGCCGTGGTGCTGAACGCCTACCCGTTCGCTCCGGGCGCCGGCACCGGCGCGTTGGCGACCGAGCCCTCGACGACCGAACTCCTCGCGGCCGTCCACGCCGCGGTCGCCCTCTGGCTCGTGAGCGGCGTGGCCTATGCCGCCGGCGACTGGCGCAGCGGCGACGCGCGCATGGACTTCATCCGGTTCAGCGGCGAGTGGGCGGTCTACTACCTGCTCATCGCGCTCGTCGGCGGCGGACTCTCGATGCTCGCCGTCGGGGTGTTCGGCTCGATCGGGTTCGATATCGGGTCGTTCATCGGCGAGTGGGTGATCCCGTGCGGTGCGGCCGGAGCGGTGCTCGTGGCGGCCTGGCTCGTCGAGGCGAAGCAGCGGGTGATCGAGAACATCGCCCCAGTGCTCACCAGGGTCTTCACCCCGCTGTTCGCGCTCATGCTGCTCGCCCTCGTCGTCGCCGCAGCCCTCCAGTGGAACCTCGTGGACGCGAACCGCGACCTGCTGATCGCCTTCGACCTCGTACTCGTCGTCGCGCTCGCGCTGCTCGTCTACTCGTACTCGGCGCGCGACCCGCTCGTGCGTGCGGGATGGTTCGAGTGGATCCAGTTCGTGATGCTGGCCGGCGCGCTCGTCGTCGACCTCGTCGTGCTCGTCGCGATGGTCGGCCGCATCGGCGAGTTCGGCGTCAGCGCGAACAAGGCGGCCTCGCTCGGGCTGAACCTCATCCTGCTGGCGAACCTCGCCCGAGCGGCGTGGCTGCACCTCGGCTTCCTGCGCGGGCGCGTCCCGTTCCTCCGACTCGAGCGTTGGCAGACCGCGTACCTGCCGGTCTACGTCGCGTGGTCGGCGGTGGTCGTGGCGGCGTTCCCGCCGCTGTTCGGGTTCGCCTGATCCGTCGCGCGTTTCGCCCGTATGACGAACCGGGCCGGTCCGTTTCACCCGCGTGACGATCCGTCGGACGATCTGTCGGGGGAACCGCCGTCCACCGATGGTTCGTCCGGTTATCCACGCGTCCATTGCACAGGCGTGCAACAGGGGTTTGAATGGCCGGACGCGACGCGGCGTCAGTGAACCGGAGGTGCCCACAGGTGACGACAGCGACCGAGGCGAGGACCGTCTCCCCCACCGACGAGCGGGATGCCGCATCCGGAACCGTGGAACTCCAGCAGGTCACGAAGCGCTATGGCGACGCGACCGCGGTCGACGGCCTGTCGCTGACGATCCAGCCCGGGGAGTTCATCTCGCTGCTCGGCCCGTCGGGCTGCGGCAAGACGACGACGCTGCGCATGATCGCCGGGTTCGAGCAGCCCGACGCGGGCGACATCCGCATATCCGGACGATCCGTCCTGGGTGCGCCGCCCTACCGCCGCGATGTCAACACCGTGTTCCAGGCGTACGCGCTCTTCCCGCACATGACCGTGGCGGAGAACGTCGCCTACGGCCTGCAGCAGCGCCGCACGCCCAAGGCCGAGGTGCGGCAGCGCGTGGCCGAGGCGCTCGACCTCGTGCAGATGCGGCGCTTCGCCGACCGCAAGTCCACGCGGCTCTCGGGCGGCCAGCAGCAGCGCGTCGCACTCGCCCGGGCGCTCGTCAACCGCCCCTCGGTGCTGCTCCTCGACGAGCCGCTCGGCGCGCTCGACCGCCAGCTCCGCGAGGAGATGCAGCTCGAGCTGAAGCTGCTGCAGTCGCGGCTCGGCATCACGTTCGTCTTCGTCACGCACGACCAGGGCGAGGCCCTGTCGATGAGCGACCGCATCGCGATCATGCGCGACGGGCGCATCGAGCAGCTCGCCGACGCCGACACGATCTACGCCCGACCCGCTTCGGCGTACGTCGCCGCGTTCGTCGGACAGCAGAACTTCTTCCGCGGCACCGCGACGGAGGGCGGCTCGGCGGTGGACTCCGTGCACGGGCTCGTGCGCGGCATCCGCTCGGACCGTCTCGCACCCATCGCCGACGGCACGTCGGTGCAGGCGGCGGTGCGGCCCGAGTTCGTGCACATCGAGGCGGATGCCGCGGCCGGCGCCCCGGCGACCGGCGCCAACCGCGTGCAGGGCACCCTGCTCGGCGTCTCGCACCTGGGCGAGACCATGCAGTACCTCGTGCGACTCGGCGACGACCAGAGCCTCATCGCACGCCGCCCCACGCCGGAGGCCCCCGACCTCGCGGTGGGCTCGGCGGTCTCGTGCTCGTGGAGCGACGCGAGCGTGCAGGTCTTCCCCTCCGACGATGCAGCGGCCGCCGGCGGCTACGTCGCACCTCCCACGCACTGACGCCGACCCCGACCCGCACCACCGACCCCAGCAATCCGCCCGACCCCCAAGGAGCGACATGGCCGAGAAGTCCACCCCCATCCGGATCCTCGCGAGCGCCGAGCAGGTGCCGATCCTCCAGCGCGCGATCGACCGCCGCCGGTTCCTCAGCTTCGCGGCCGCCATGGGCGGCACCGCGTTCCTCGCAGCCTGCTCGTCGCCCGGCGGCAGCGCGTCGTCGGCGCCCGCCGCGACCGGTGGCGCGCTCGAGGGCTCGCTCAGCATCTACACCT
This sequence comes from Agromyces excoecariae, assembly GCF_051715505.1. Taxonomy (NCBI): domain Bacteria; kingdom Bacillati; phylum Actinomycetota; class Actinomycetes; order Micrococcales; family Microbacteriaceae; genus Agromyces; species Agromyces excoecariae. The sequence goes on from NZ_JBPSLA010000005.1 coordinate 75,922, forward strand.
GGGGCGACTACGACTCGCCCGACGTCGTCTCGGCGTTCACCTCGGAGCTCGGCCCGAAGGTCACGTTCGACTCGTACGGCTCGAACGAGGAGCTCATCTCCAAGCTCGTCGCCGCGAAGGGCACCTCGGGCTACGACATCATCGTGCCGACCGGCGCATTCATCCCGCAGATGATCGAGAACGGCATCATCCAGCCGCTCAACAAGGACCTGCTGCCGAACATCGAGCACATGGATCCGGACTTCCTCGGCCGCAGCTGGGACGCCGAGAACGAGTACTCGATCTGCAAGGCGTGGGGCACGACCGGCTTCGTCTACGACAAGACCGTCATCACGCGCGAGCTCAAGGACTGGAACGACTTCCTCGACGCGGCGCAGAACGAGGCGAGCGGCAAGACCAGCGTGCTCGACGACCCGGCCGAGGTGACCGGCCTCTACTACTGGGCGAACGGCATCGACTGGAACACGACCGACGAGGCCGACCTCGCCGCGTGCGAGGACTTCATCGTGAACACCCTCGCGCCGCACATCTCGGCGTTCGACTCCTACCCCGGCGGCCAGGCGATCCCGCAGGCCACCCAGGTGCTCATGCAGGCGTGGAACGGCGACGCTCGCATCGGCATCATGGAGAGCCCCGACCCCGACCGCTGGCAGTGGGTGCTCGGCTCGCCCGCGACCGAGCTGTGGATGGACAACTGGGCGATCCCGGTCGGCGCGCCGCACCCCGAGGCCGCGCACGCGTTCATCAACTGGACGATGGTGCCCGAGAACCAGCTCCAGCAGGTCGACTACATCGGCTACCACACCGGCGCCGCCGGCATCGAGGACGCCGCGAACGAGGCCGGCCTAGAGATGCTCGACCTCGTGTTCTTCACCGAGGAGCAGATCGCCACCATGCACGACGGCGAGGTCAACGAGGCGCAGCAGGTCAACGTCGACATCTGGAACAAGGCGAAGGCCGCCGCCGGTGCGTAGTCTCCGCCTGCCGAGCTTCGCCCTCGCGATCCCCGCGTGGGTGTGGCTCGTCACGTTCTTCGTCGTACCGGTCGGCGCGGTGCTGTACTTCAGCTTCGGCTACAAGCCGGGCATCTTCGGCACCCACGCCACCGACGTGCTGTCGTTCGACCGGTACGCCGAGGCCCTCTCGCCGACGTTCTTCGAGGTGTTCATGAACACCCTGTGGGTCGGCATCGCGGGCACCCTGCTGTGCCTGGCCATCGGTCTTCCGGTGGCGTACTGGATGGCCGTCAAGGCGCCGGCGAACCGACGCGGGCTGCTCATCGCGCTCGTCATGGTGCCGTACTGGACGAACTTCCTCGTGCGCACGATCGGCTGGCAGATCATCCTCGCTCCCGAAGGCTGGATGTCGCAGCTGCTGCAGACGGTCGGCATCACGGAGGGCCCGCTCGAGATCCTGTACACGCGCACCGCGGTGCTCATCGGCGTGGTCTACAACTACCTGCCGCTCATGATCCTGCCGCTGTTCGTCGCATTCGACCGCGTCGGTCCGGCGCTGCGGGAGGCGTCGAAGGACCTCGGCGCGAACCGGGTGGGCACGTTCGTGCGCGTCACGTTCCCGCTCGCCCGACCCGGCATCATCGTCGGCCTGCTGCTCGTCTACATCCCGCTCATGGGCGACTACATCACCGCGACGGTGCTCGGCGGCGCGCAGGGCAACATGGTCGGCCAGCTCGTGGCCAGCCAGTTCCAAGCCGCGCAGAACTGGGCGCTCGGATCCGCGATGGCGGTGCTGCTCATCCTCGTGATCATGATCTCGGCCGCGGCGATCGGGCTCCTCCTGTGGCTCGCCTCGCTGCCGTTCCGTGCCCGCACCCGCGTCGTCCTGGAGGCCCCGGCATGACCACCACCGCACCCGAGACGACGCTGACGGATGCCGCGCCCGGCCCGGCCGTGGCATCCGCCCCCCGCACCCCCGAGGCACCGGTCGTGCGCCGCGCCCGCCGTTCCCCGGTCGACATCGGGCTGACGGTGTGGAGCGTGCTCGTCTTCCTGTTCCTGTTCGCGCCGATCATCGTGATCCTCGTGTACTCGTTCAACAACGGGCGCCTGCTCATCGCATGGAACGAGTTCGGGTTCGAGCCCTACCGGGCGCTCTGGGAGAAGCCCGCCGTGCGCGACGCCGTCGCCGTGTCGCTGCGCACGGGCGCCATCGCGGCGGTGCTCTCGACGCTCCTCGGCACGCTCGCCGGCATCGCCCTGGCCCGGAAGCCCGGCAAGTGGGCGCTGTGGTTCGTCGGGCTGCTGCTGCTCGTGTCGGTCACGCCCGAGATCGTCGACGCCGTGTCGCTGCTGCCGTGGCTGGTGTTCCTCGGCCAGGACGCGGGGCTGTCGATCTTCAACGACGGCACCGTGCGCCTCGTGGTCGGCCACTCGCTGTTCTCGACCGCGGTCGTGACCTACATCGTGCGCGCTCGACTCGTCGGGCTCGACGCCCAGCTCGAGGAGGCCTCGGCCGACCTCTACGCGAAGCCGTTCACGACCTTCCGTCGCGTGACGCTGCCGCTCGCGATGCCCGCGGTGCTCGCCGGCCTGCTGCTGTCGTTCACGCTGAGCCTCGACAACACCGTCGTCGCGGCCTTCGTCCAGGTCTCCGGCTCCACGCCGTGGCCCGTGTACGTGCTGAGTGCGCTGCGCGGCGGCCTCCGCCCCGAGATTGCGGCGGTCTCGACCGTGATGCTGCTGCTCACCCTCGCGGCGCTCGCCCTCGTCGCGGTCGTGCTGAAGCGCGCCGGCGACTCGGCGACGCAGATCGCCCGCACGATGTCGGGCGGCTGAACCCCGCGCGGCCGCGGTCCGACCCGAACGCCGCGGCCGCGCGGCATCCGCCCCACCCCGCACCTCCGCTCCGCCCACTGTTGTCCCGCCCGCGATCCGAAGGAGTCCATCGCCATGACCCACGCCGACCTCGTCTTCACCGGCGGCCCCGTCTTCACGGCCGACACGGTCCGGTCGCGTGCGAGCGCGGTGGCCGTGCGCGGCGGTCGCATCGTCGCGGTCGGGTCCGACGACGACGTGCGCGACCTCGTCGGTGCGACGACGGAGGTCGTCGACCTGCGCGGGCGGCTGCTGGTCCCCGGCTTCCAGGATGCGCACGTCCACCCCGTCTGGGGCGGCCTCGACCTCATGCGCTGCGACCTGGCCGAGCTGTCGACGCAGGACGAGTACCTGTCGCGCATCGCGGAGTACTCGGCCGCGCACCCCGACGACGAGTGGGTGCTGGGGGGCGGATGGTCCATGTCGGCCTTCCCCGGGGGGACTCCGACCGCGGCGGCGCTCGACCGGGTCGTGCCGGACCGCCCGGCGTTCCTCCCCAACCGCGACGGCCACGGCGCCTGGGTGAACTCGGCTGCGCTGCGACTCGCGGGCATCGACCGCGACACCCTCGACCCCGCGGACGGCCGGATCGAGCGCGACGCCGACGGCAACCCGACCGGAACCCTGCACGAGGGCGCGATGTCGCTCGTGAACCGCCTGCTCCCCGAGACGAGCCTCGAGACGCTCACGCAGGCGGTGCTGCTCGGCCAGCGGTACCTGCACTCGTTCGGCGTCACCGCGTGGCAGGACGCGATCGTCGGCACCTACGGCGACGCCGGCGACCCCGGCCCCGCGTACGTCGCCGCCGCGAACGCCGGGAAGCTCACCGGCCGCGTCGTCGGCGCCATCTGGTGGGACCGCACGCGCGGGATCGAGCAGATCCCCGACCTCGTCGCCAAGCGCGACGCCTACCGTGCGGGTCGGTTCGCCGCGACGAGCATCAAGATCATGCAGGACGGCGTCGCCGAGAACTTCACCGCCTCGATGCTCGAGCCGTACTGCGACGGCCACGGGCACTCCACCGACAACTCGGGCATCTCGTTCGTCGACCCCGCGGTGCTGAACCCGGCCGCCGCCGAGCTCGACCGCCTCGGCTTCCAGCTGCACTTCCACGCGATCGGCGACCGCGCGGTGCGCGAGTGCCTCGACGCGGTCGAGCACGCGATCGCCGCGAACGGCCGCAACGACCACCGGCACCACATCGCGCACATCCAGGTCGTGCACCCGGAGGACATCCCGCGTTTCCGCCAGCTCGGCGTCGCGGCGAACATGCAGTCGCTGTGGGCGGCGCTCGAGCCGCAGATGGTCGAGCTCACGCTGCCGTTCCTCGGCGACCCCCGCAGCGCCTGGCAGTACCCGTTCGGCGACCTGCTCCGCTCGGGCGCGGTGCTCGCCGCCGGAAGCGACTGGTCGGTGTCGACGCCCGACCCGCTGGCCGCCATCCACACGGCCGTGAACCGGAAGTCGGCGCCCGCGTACGCCGAGGGCGACTACGAGGCGTTCCTGCCCGAGCAGGCCATCGACCTCGCGACCTCGCTCACGGCGTACACCGCGGGCTCGGCGTGGGTGAACCACCTCGACGACGTGACCGGCACGATCCAGGTGGGCAAGTACGCCGACCTCGTGGTGCTCGACCGCGACCCCTTCGCCGGTCCGGCCGACGAGATCGGAACCACCCGCGTCGAGCAGACCTTCGTCGAGGGCGAGCGCGTGTACGCGGCGGATGACGCGGGGGCGGTGCGCGCGGCCTGAGCCGCGCTCGTCACGCGAGGGTCGAAGGTCGAGCGATGCGTGGGCCGGGGCGTCAGGCGCCGAGCTGTGCTCGCACGGCGTCGTCGAAGCCGTCGACCTCGAGGGACCACTCCGGGCGTGCGAAGCGGTCGCGCTCGAGCCGGAGCAGCACCTCTCGCTCCACGTGCTCCGCACGGGAGACGACGCGCTTCTCCCCGTTCTCGACGTAGCCGAGGTGGCGCGACACCCCAAGCGAGCTCTCGTTCCAGTCGATCGCGCCCGACTCGGCGACCTCGGCGTCGAGGTGATCGAAGCAGAATGCGAGCACGGCGGCGCGCATCTCGATGCCGAGCCCGATGCCCTGGCGTGACGCCGTCAGCCACGACCCGGTCGAGACCGTCCGGAGTTCGGCGAACTGCAGTCCGCGCACGTCCTGGATCCCGATCGGCGCCCCGTCCTCGATCACCGCGAAGAGCAGGGTCCAGGCCTCGGGTGTCGTCCCGGCGCGCTCGCGCCACACGTAGCGCGCCAGCTCACGCCGCAGGATCTCGGGCGGCTGGTCGCTCCACGGGTGGGCGAACGGCATCACCGCCGGGTCGTGGATGCCTCGGATCGCCGCCTCGGCGAGCGAGGCGATGTCGTCGTCGCGGACGAGTCGGAGTTCGAGCCGGGGCGTGCGCAGGGTGAGGCCGAAGAGCGGCCAGGCGTCCACGAGGTCCATGGCACGACGATAGCCATGACGTACCGGGGCCGGCTCAGCCCTCGCAGGCCGCCTGGAGCTCCCCGACCGCCGAGGCGAGCGCGCTGAGGCCGGCCTGCAGGGTCGCCGGGTCGGCGGTCGCCGGGTCCTGCGCTGCGGCGCGGGCCTGGTCGAAGAACGAGGTCGCCGCGTCCGCGGCGTCCTCGGCCGCCGGCCGGAGCTCCGCATTCGTGACCGCGTCGGTCGCTGCGACGATCGCGGACTCGACCTCGTCCATCGTGGCGATCGCCGCGTCGGGATCGTCGACGAGGTCGCTCTGGAGTGCCGCGCCGTCCACCGAGGAGAGCTCGTCGAGTCCGGTGCGGAGTTCCGTGCACGCCTCGTCGACCGTCTGGTCGGAACCTGCCGACGCTCCGTCCGATCCGGTCCGGGTTCCGCCCCCGGGCGCCCCGGTGCAGCCGGCGAGCAGGAGCATCGCGATCGCCGGGACGGCGAGCGCGGACGTGGTGCGCAGGGTCATGTTCGGGTCCTCCGTTCGAGTCCGCGGCGGCGGACCGGAACAGACTGCCACGGTGCGGCCACTCGGCGCGCGGTCTCCCAGCAACTTCGCGGATCGACCGGTCGCCGCCTCGATCATCACGCGGTATATCGTCGCGAGGCCCGGAGGGAACCCCCGCGCGGAGCCGAATGCCGGATCAGCGCCCGTCGTCGCGACCGACCCCGGCATCGCGCGCGAGCGCGATGGCCTCGTCGCGATCGGCGACGTGGAGCTTGGTGAAGATGTTGGAGATGTGGTTCCGGACCGTCTTCGGGCTCACGTAGAGCTCGCGGGCGATCTCCTGGTTGCGGGCGCCCGACGCGATCAGCTCCAGGACCTGGCGCTCGCGGGCGGTCAGCGTGGGGAACGCCTCGTCCGTCGCGCCCCGCGCCCGCTCCGCGGAGAAGTAGGCGAGCACCCGCCCCGCGATGCCGGAGCCGAACACGGCGTCGCCGGCGGCGACGGCCTCGGTGGCGCGAGCGATCTCCTCCGGGGTCGCGCCCTTCAACAGGTACCCCCGTGCCCCGGCCCGCATCGCGGCGAAGACGGAATCGTGGTCGTCGACCATCGTCAGGACGAGCACGGCCACATGCGGACTCGCCCGCACGATCGCGCGAGTCGCCTCGATCCCGCTGAGGGTCGGGAGGTTGACGTCCATGAGCACGACGTCGGGCTGGAGGCGTTCCGCCTCCCGCACGGCGTCGGGACCGTCGGGCGACGCACCGACGACCTCGATCGTCGGCACCGCGGCGAACACGCCGACGAGCCCGTCGCGGTACACGGGGTGGTCGTCGACCACGAGCACCCGGATCCGGTCCTCCGTCATCCCGGCCGCCCCTCACGCTCGAGCCGGATCGGGAGCGAGGCCCGGACCGTCGTCCCGCCGCCCCGCCTCGCCACGACCTCGCACGAACCGCCGAGCTCGTCCGCGCGCTCGCGCATGGACCTCAGCCCGACGCCTGCGGAGGTTGCGTCGTCGACGCCGTCGACGCCGTCGCCGTCGTCCGAGACCTCGATCCGCAGTGCGCCGTCGGCGGCGAGGATCCGCACGAGCACCGAGGACGCGCCGCTGTGCCGAGCGGCGTTCGTCATCGCCTCGGTCGTGATCCGGTACGCGGCGACTTCGGTCGCCGCCGGCAGCACGCTCCCGCGCGTCCGGATGTCCAGCGTCACCCGACCGGGCAGGAGCGAATCGGCGCGCTCGCGCACGGCGCCGGCGAGCCCGAGGTCGTCGAGCGCGGGCGGGCGGAGGTCGTCGACGATCCGACGGATGTCGAGCACGGCGTCGCGGATGCCGCTCTCGAGCCTGGTCGCACGCTCCTCGGCCCCATCCGTGCCGACGGGGAGCGAGCGCCTCAGGTTCCCCGCCTGGAGGGCGAGCGCGGCCAGCGCCGACCCGATGCCGTCGTGGATGTCGCGTCGGAGTCGTCGTCGTTCCTCTTCCCTGGCGAGCACGAGCTGCTCGCGCGACGACTGCAGGTCCTCCGCCAGCTGCACGGCCCGGACGGTCCCGGCGACCTGTCGCGCGAGGTCCTCGAGCACGCGCCGGTCGGCGGCCGAGAACGGCTCGCCACGGCTGCGGCGCCCGACTTCGAGGATGCCGATCGACTCACCCTGGTGCACGAGCTCGAACTCCTGCGGTTCGGTCGTCCGCGTGCCGTAGGCCGCGATCGGATGCGCGGATCCGGCCGTGACGACGGCGACGTACGGCACTCGAAGCGCCTCGCCGACGCCGGTGGTCACGGCGGGCAGCAGGTCCTCGGCGACGGCGGTGTCGGAGACTCGCCGGGCGAGGCGGGACATCGCCCGAGCTGGGTCGTCGCGGTCGCCGTACATCAGCCGGTTCACGACGCGCTGCAGCCACTCCCGCAGGGGGTAGGCGGCGATCGCGACGACGAGCACGACGAGCACCGAGACCCGCCAGTCGGCGGGGGTCGGGGCGACCGACCCCACCGCGAGCACGACGGCCCCGTAGACGGCGAGGGCGGTGATCGTGAGCGCACCGTAGACGAGCGTCCGATTGATGACGAGGTCGATGTCGTAGAGCCGGTACTTCACGATCGCGATCGTGACCGCCAGGAGCACCAGTGCGAGCGGCCCCCAACCGAGGAGGATGGCGACGACGGGCGACCAGTCGCCCCACCCCACGCCGGCGGCACCCGTCGCGAACAGCACGGCCCATCCGACGGCTGCGATGGCCGCCGCCCAGAGCATCCACCGCAGCTGCTCGCGCTCGTCGCCGCGAGCGCGACGTCGCCGCACGAGGACCGCGGCCCAGCCGGTCCCGATCGCGAGCGGGGTCAGCACCATGAGCAGCGCGAGCGGGAGGGCGGCGTCGGTTCGGATCGCCCGTGGGACGTCGACGAAGTCGACCGGCTCGGACGGGTAGAGCGCGTATCCGACGGTGGCGAGGACGAGCCACACGATCAGCGCGATCACCACCGGCCGCCACCGCCGGCTCGGCGGCCGGCCGTCGGGGAAGAGCAGCGGCACGAAGGTGAGCAGCGCGATCATCGCCGGGTACCAGGTCCACTCGGCGAACCAGGCCGCGACCTCCACGCCGGGCAGGCTCCCGGGAGCGAGGTACCACCCCTCGATCACGATCCACCTCGCGGCGGTGTCCAGGATGATGCTGCCGGAGGCGACCATGATGATCCAGCCGATCGGGTGCCGCGGAAGGCGTCGGAGGATGATCGCGGCCGGGACCCCGATGAACGGGACGAACACCGCGCCGCCGACGTAGAACGGCAGCTGGTCGACGATGGCGACGGGCAGGTCGTCCCGCTCGAGGAGGACGAGGACCGCGAGGGCGACGGCCGACGTGAACGCGATCGCACACACGACCCACGCCCACATGCTGGGCGACCGGAGCACGTTCATCGCGTCGACGCCTCCTCCGCTGGACGCGGCCTCAGCCTTGGGGCTCAGTATCCACCACGGCCGTGGCGACGGCGACCCATGCCACCGCGAACAGCAGCGGGAACATGCCCAGCATCCACGCGACGGGGAGGAGCGGGGCGACCACGAAACCGGCCCACGCGAGCCACCTCGGCAGCCGTCGCGAGCGCCAGGCGGTGACGCCGAACGCGACCAGCAGCAGTGAGAGTCCGATGGTGCCCACGTTGAACAACTGGCTCGCGAGCATCTCGAGGCCGTACCCGACCTCGGGCACCGGTGGGAAGCCGCCGTCGACGGTACCGGCGGCGACGTGCGCGCCGGCGGACGAGGCGGCCCCGGCCACGAGCGACCCGACCGCGACGATCGCGGCACCGACGACGCCGAGCTGCCCACCGATCGACGGTGAGGTGCGTCCGACGTCGACCGATCGCCGCAGGAATGCCGCGGACCAGGCGACGAGGAGACCGGCGAGCGGGAAGAGCACGACGCCGACCAATGACGTCAGGTTGAGCCGCACGTCGTCGGAATGGGCCGCGGCGAAGTCGTCGAGCGTGCTGCCCTCGTAGACATAGGGCGGCAGGGTGAAGACGACGGTGCCGGCGGCGAACACGACGAGGAATGCGGAGCCGAGCAGCCGTGTCGGCTGGAATCGGCGCCGGGTCCGCGTCGTCGAAATGGCGGGGTCGTCGGCTCGCGTGGACATGGCGGGCTCCTTCCGTGATGATTCGATGCCTCCACGTTCGCCGTCCCGATGTCCCGATCGCACGGGACCATCGGTCCCATTTCGGTGCTGAACGGCTCGAATAACAGAATTCACGTCGTTCTTCATCGCGGTCCGATCCATCTGATCGGCTCGAGCGCGGAGAATGCGATGTTCGTGCAGAACTTTCGGCGGTCTTCGGTTTGCGCCATCCGGGTGCGCATGTGAGCATGAGGCATGGTCACCGCCGATCGAGCCCGCCTCGCGACCCCGCCCGCCGCGTATGCCGCCGCGCCCGAGCCCGGGCCCGACGAGGTCGACGCGCTGACGCTCGGCCGCCGCATCCGCGAGCGCCGCCTGGCCGCCGGCATGACGCTGGGTCAGCTCGCCGCGGCGATCGACCGGGCGCCGTCCCAGGTGAGCGCGATCGAGAACGGCAAGCGCGAACCGCGGCTGTCGATGCTCCGCACCATCGCGCTCGCCCTCGGCACGACGGCCGACGAGCTGCTGCGACCGGATGCCCCCTCCGAACGTGCCGCGCTCGAGATCGCCGTCGAGCGCGCGCAGCGCGGACCGGTGTTCTCCGCGCTCGGCCTCGAGCCGTTCCGCGTGGCGAAGACGATGAACGACCAGACGCTCGAGACCATCCTCGCGCTCCACAACGAGATCGATCGGCTGCACCGCGAGCGCGCGGCGACGCCGGAGGAGGCCCGTCGGGCGAACGCGCAGCTGCGCGCCGAGATGCGGGCTCGCGACAACTTCTACCCCGAGCTCGAGGCGAAGGCTGCCGAGCTGCTCGAGGCCGTCGGCCACGCGGGCGGCCCGGTGTCGCACCAGCTCGTCGCCGACATGGCGAGCCACCTGGGGTATTCGCTGCACTACGTCGGCGACCTGCCGCACTCGACGCGCTCGGTGACCGACAAGCGGCACGGCCGCATCTACCTGCCGACCCAGCAGTCGCCGTCGCGCGACTCGCGCTCGCCGATCCTGCAGGCGCTCGCCTCGCACCTGCTCGGCCACGAGGAGCCCGGCAACTACGGCGACTTCCTCCGCCAGCGCATCGAGACCAACTACCTCACGGCCGCGATCCTGCTGCCCGAGCAGGCGGCCGTCCGTTACCTGACCGAGGCGAAGAACCTCCGCCGCATCTCGATGGAGGAGCTCCGCGACCACTTCGCGGTCTCGTACGAGACGGCGGCGCACCGGTTCACGAACCTCGCGACGGCGCGCCTCGACATCCCCGTGCATTTCATGAAGGTGCACGAGTCGGGCACCATCATCAAGGCGTACGAGAACGACTCGGTGCGCTTCCCCTCCGACGCGCTCGGCGCCGTCGAGGGCACGACGGTGTGCCGCAACTGGACGGCCCGCACGGTGTTCGACGTCGAGGACCGCTTCAGCCCGTGGTACCAGTACACGGACACCACGTCGGGCACGTTCTGGTGCACCTCGCGCATCGAGAAGGCCAAGGAGGGCGAGTACTCGGTCTCGGTCGGGGTGCCGTTCGAGCACGTGAAGTGGTTCCGCGGTCGCGAGACACCGCATCGTGCGGTGTCGCGCTGCCCCGACGAGTCGTGCTGCCGACGCGCGCCCGACGAGCTGTCGGGCAAGTGGGCGGATGCCTCCTGGCCGGCCGCCCGCACGCCGACCTCCCTGCTCGCGGCCCTGCCGACCGGCACCTTCCCGGGCGTCGACCAGACCGAGGTGTACCAGTTCCTCGAGGCGCACGCGCCTCGAGGTTGAGCCCGCACGGCGGGCAGGCTCAGGTCTCGCGGGCAGCGAGGTCGCGGAACCACGCGAGCCCGGCGCGGTGCGCCATGAGCCCGTAGTCGAGCGTCGCGCGCTGGTAGCGGAACACCTCGCGGTACTCGTCGGGCACGGCGTCGGCCTGCTCGTCGAGCGCGGCCGCGAACTCCTCCAGACGCGTGAGCTCGCGTTCGACCTCCGAGGTGATGTGATCGAGGATCTCGCGTCGCTCGTCGACGTCCTCCACGAGGCCGAGCAGGAACAGCCGGCTGAGCGCGGCGACCTCGAGGTCGCCGCCGGCGAGCGGCGAGCGGACCCAGGCGTGGAACGCCGCGACACCATCGTCGGTGATCGTGTGGATCTTCTTGTTGCGGCCGCCCTCGACGACTCCCTCGACGGTCACGTATCCGGACGCGACGAGTCCGCGGAGCGCGCTCTGCAGGCTGCCGAAGCTCGCCCGGTAGAACAGCGACGGCCCGCGCTGGAACTGGGTGTTCAGCGAGTACAGCGTCTGCGGGCCGAGCAGCATCAGCAGCCCGAGGATCACGTGGCCCATCCGGTGCTCCCTCCGCGACCACCGCCGGTCACGCCCGCCTCTTGTCGGCGGCCGATCGGCGACGTATATTCCTACTGGTGATATCCCTAGTCGTGATATCACGATTCGAGACGAGAGGATTCTCGCAGATGGCGCGCACCGAGTCGTTCGCCACACGCCTGGACCGACACCTCGACCGCGTCACGCGAGGTCGCGGCGAGCTCGGACCACCCCAGGTCGCGGTCCACGCACCCGCGCTCGGCATCGACTACCGCTTCGGCGACGCCGGCGCCCGGTTCCACGTCGCGAGCGTCGGCAAGCTCGCCACGGCGACGCTCGTCGCGCAGCTCGTCGAGCAGCGGGCGTTCGCGTTCGACACCCCGGTGGCCGAGTTGCTCCCTCGCGATGAGATCGCGGGCCTCTTCGAGACGACCTCGTCGACGGATGCCGCGGGCGGAGCAACGGTCGACCACCTGCTGTCTCACACGTCAGGTGTTGCCGACTACTTCGACGGGCCGGTCACGACAGGTGCTCGGCTGCGCGATCTCGTCACCGCCGAACCGGACCGGTTCTGGTCACCGGCCGACCTGCTCGCGTTCAGCCGGGAGCGTCAGCGACCGGTCGGCCGCCCCGGCGATCGCTTCCGCTACTCGGACACCGGCTTCGTCCTGCTCGGCCGAATCGTCGAGGAGTCGACCGGGCGGGCCTTTCACGACGTGCTGCAAAAGCGTGTCTTCCGGCCGGCGCGGATGCTCGACAGCGCGCTCCTCTTCCATTCCGTGCCCGACCGGGACCGTGTCGTCGGCGCCTCCGACGGCGACTCGGTCGACGGACGCGGCACCGGTGCCGGGCCCGCCGCGCCCCCACGCACGGCGATCGCGCCGCTCAGGCTCGGCCGCGTCGAGGCGAGCCGATTCACGAGCCTCAGCTGCGACTGGGCCGGCGGCGGCATCGTGAGCACGCCCGGCGACCTGCTCGCCTTCAGCCGTGCACTCCATGACGGCACGCTGATCGCGCCGGCGACGCTCGCGTACCTCGCCGAGCCGCGCAACCGGTTCCGTCCGGGCATCCGGTACGGAGCAGGCATGATGCAGATCCGCTTCGGCGGGCTCTCGCCGTTCCTGGCGGGCCTCCCCCGTCCGACCGGCCACATCGGCGTGCTCGCGACGCACGTGTTCCACGATGCGGCGCACGGCGCCGACATCGTCCTGAACTTCGCGTCGACCCGCGAGATGCGCCGCAGCTTCCTGACCCTCATCCAGATCGAGCGTGCGCTGCAGCGGGCCGCTCGCGCGTGATCGCGCGGCCCGGGAGCGGCGCACGACACTCACCCGGCACGTCGCCCTCACCGTGGATGAGGATCCGCGTGTCGGGCCGCACACGGCGCCGAGCCACTGATGCCCTTGCACGAGTGACGGGCCCGGCCCGGCTCACTCCGCGCGGTACCCCCGCACCGCGTGCACCGCGAACGACTCGGGGTAGCGGGCCGCGGCGGGCGGCTCGGGCGGGAACGCGTAGACGTTGAGCATGAGCTGCATCGGGTACTGCGGCGACTGCGCGACGCGCTTGCGCACGAGGCCGTCGATCGAGAACACGACCTCGTCGGGTCGCCAGTCGACGGCGTAGCGGTGCGGTTCGCGCACGTCCTCGTGCACGCGCACCTGCTCGAAGTCGTCGGTGATGGACGGGTCGTTGAACGGATGCACCCCCATGCCGACGACCGCACTGCCGTCGTCGGCGATGTCGCGACCGAAGATCTCGAAGACGCAGATCTCGGCCGACTGCGACGGCTCGTCCTCGAGGCCGATCATCCAGAGCGCCGCCATGGCGTGCTCGTCGATGGCGTCGATCGCGGCGACGATCTCGACGCGGCCGAAGTGCGGGGTGAACAGCCGTCGGTCGCGCTGGGCCTCACGCACCACCAGGTCGTCGCGGAACGGATGCTGACCAGTGGTCGAACCCACCGGCCCCGAGCGCACGGCGGTCTGAAGGTTCGACACCTGCGTCGTGCCGTCGTACTCGATCGACCACGACGGCTGGTCGGCGTCGACCCGCAGGCGCAGCACGCCGTCGGCAACGTCGTATCGCGCGCGCGTGCGCTCGCGGCTGGACCACTGGGGCAGGTAGTGCGGGATCCACTGCTCGAGGTCGAGCTCGGGACCGGAGAGATCGGCGTCGAACTCGAGCAGGTCGGGGGCGGGCGGCGGCACGGGAGGAGCGGGCGGCACAGCGGGCATGCGGTCGATCCTCGCCGACGCCACCGACACGAGGGACCTTCATCCACAGCTGCGCGGGGACGGCCGGCGAACCCCGGCCACCCTGTCCGATCGCCGTCGCCCATCCCGACGATCCGCCTATTGTCCACCTGTGCAATATGAGGCAGGATGGAGGGCACCAGACCGACTTGGAGTGATCCCACCCATGGGAACGACCGTCTTCGAACGCCGCCGCCCCGCGGCATCCGTCATCGACCGCAGCCTCGCCGACACCGCGCACCGCGTGTTCTGGCTCGACGACCTCGCCGATGAGGCGAAGCGCGCCCGCGCCCGCCTCGAGGGCACGATCGTCGCCGACCTCGCCGTGGTCGGCGGCGGGTACACGGGCCTCTGGACCGCCGTGCTCGCCAAGCGCGCCAACCCCGACCTGCACGTCGTGCTGCTCGAGGCGAAGCGCATCGGGTGGGCGGCCTCCGGCCGCAACGGCGGCTTCTGCGAGGCGAGCCTCACGCACGGCCGCGAGAACGGACTCTCGCGCTGGCCCGACGAGATCGACGACCTCGACCGACTGGGGCTCGCGAACCTCGACGCGATCGAGGCGTCCGAGGCCGAGTTCGGCATGGACTTCGAGTTCGAGCGCAACGGCGCCCTCGACGTCGCCGTCGAGCCGCATCAGGTCGAGTGGCTGCACGAGGCGGCGGCGGATGCCGCGTCGCGCGGCGACGACACCGTGAAGCTGCTCGACGAGCACCAGGTCCGAGAGGAGGTCGACTCCCCCACCTACCTCGGCGCCATCTGGAACACGCGCACGAGCGCCATCCTGCACCCGGCGAAGCTCGCGGCCGAGCTCGCACGCGTCGCGGAGGAGGCGGGCGTCGAGATCTTCGAGGGCTCGCCGGTGACGCGCCTCGACACCCCCGGCTCGACCGGTGCGGTGCAGCTCGTCACCGAGCACGGGCGGGTCGACGCGACGCGCGCGGTGCTCGCGACGAACGTCTTCCCGTCGCTGCTGAAGCGCAACCGCCTGATGACCGTGCCCGTCTACGACTACGTGCTCATGACCGAGCCGCTCTCCGACGATCAGCGCGCGGCGATCGGCTGGGCGAACCGCCAGGGCATCGGCGACATGGCCAACCAGTTCCACTACTCGCGCATGACGCGCGACGGCCGCATCCTGTACGGCGGCTACGACGCGATCTACCACTTCGGCGGGCGGGTCCGCGACGCCTACGAGGACCGCCCCGAGAGCTTCGAGAAGCTCGCGAGCCACTTCTTCACGACGTACCCGCAGCTCGAGGGCCTGCGCTTCACGCACAAGTGGGCCGGCGCGATCGACACGTCGACGCAGTTCACGGCGTTCACCGGCCTCGCGCGCGACGGCCGCGTCGCCTACGCATCCGGGTTCACCGGGCTCGGCGTCGCGTCGACGCGGTTCATGGCCGAGACGATGCTGGACCTGCTCGCGGGTCGCGACACCGAGCGCACGCGCCTGAAGATGGTGAAGACGCGCCCGCTGCCGTTCCCCCCGGAGCCCGCGGCGTCCCTCGGCATCAACGCCACGCGCTGGTCCCTCGACCGCGCCGACCACGACGGAGGACGACGCAACATGCTGCTGAAGACCCTCGACGCCCTCGGCCTCGGGTTCGACTCGTGAGCGCGCCCGAGCCGGCCTTCGCCCGACTCGTCGCGGGTGCGATGACGGATGCCGCGAGCCTCCCGCTCGCGCACGAACCCGTGCCGGCCGAGCAGGTCATCGCGGGCGCGCCCGAGACCGGGTACGCCCCGCTCGACGAGCCCGCCGACGGCAGGCGCACGGGCGAGCTCGGCGTGTGGGAGATGACGCCCGGCGCGATGCGCGACATCGAGGTCGACGAGGTGTTCCTGGTGATCGCCGGCGCGGCGACGGTCGAGTTCGTCGAGCCGGCGCTGCCGGCGATCGAGCTGCGGCCGGGCTCCGTCGTGCGCCTCGACGCGGGCATGTCGACCGTGTGGACCGTGACCGAGACGCTGCGGAAGCTGTTCATCGCGCGCTGACCCGCGCCTCCGCCGCTTCCTTCCCGCTGCTCGGCAAGCCCGCCGTCAGAGCTCGCAGTCGAGCGCGAGCGCCGCGTAGTCGAGCACCGCCCGTCGGCACTCGGCGCGATCGAGAGCGAGACCCAGCAGCGGGTACATGTCGTACGAGTCCTCGAGCGCGACGAGGTTGCGGGCGATCGCGGCGACCGGCATCCGCGGGCGGAAGGCCCCGACGCCGGCCCCGATCTCGAGGGTCGTGCGGTACAGCATCACCTGGCGCTCGATGATCGACCGGTGCATCGGGCGCAGCTGCGGGCGCTCGGGGAGCAGCGCGATGCTCTCGTAGACGATCCGGAGGTCGTCGCTGATCTGGTCGGGGATGCCCGCCTCGATCATCGCCCGAAGCCGTTCGCGGGGATCGCCGACCTCCTCCGCGATCCGGCGGCGGCGCTCGTAGAACTCCTCGAGCACGCCCTCGACCGCGGCCGCGACGAGGTCGTCGAAGGTCGGGAAGTAGTACAGCACGCTTCCCGCGCTGACCTCGGCCTCGGCCGCGACGGTGCGGACGTTGGCCTGCAGGATGCCGCGCTCCCCCGCGACGCGGCGCAGCGCCGCGACGAGTGCGTCGCGGCGCTGCGCCTGCCGGCTGCTGCTCTGATTCACGTGTGCCGTTCCTCGCGGGTCAGTCCGTCCTGGGCTCCGCCAGTTCGGCGTACTGCGCCGGGTTGCGCCGGCGCAGGACCAGTCCCCACACGATACCGGCGACGAACAGCACCGGGGTCGGCAGCAGGAGCAGGAGGTTGGGCAGGCCGTCGAGCCCGCTCACGTACTGGAAGTTCAGCGCGATGAGCAGGAACCCTGCGATCAGGCCTGCGGCGCCGAGCACCGGCGCACCGATGACCCGGAACCAGCCGTGCCCGCGCCGGTCCTTCGCGAAGAACCCGACCACCGAGACCGCCGCGACGGCCTGGGCGAACACGAGCCCCGCCACGCCGGCCGCGTACGCCCAGATTCCGAGCTGCAGGAGCGGGTCGGCGCCGGTGGCCCAGGCGATGAGGATGGCGACGACCGCGATGGCGGCGATCGTGGTGCTCGCCACGTGGGGCGCATGGCTGGTCGGGTGCGTCCGGGCGAGCGGCTTCGGGAGCAGTCCCTCTCGGGAGAGCGAGTAGAGGTACCGGCTCGACGCGTTGTGGAATGCCAGGAGGCAGGCGAAGAAGCTCGTCACGATGAGCACTTGGAGGACCCCGCCGGCCCATGCGCCGAGGTACTGCTCGCCGGCGATGAAGACCGTCGACTCGAAGTCGTCGCCGGCGACGAGCTCGAGCACACCCTCCGCGCCGAAGGCGACCGTGAGCACCCAGAACGTGAAGGCATAGAAGACCGCGAGGAACCCGATCGCGATGTACGTGGCGATCGGCACCGTGCGCGACGGGTCCTTGGCCTCCTCGGAGTAGATCGCGGTGCCCTCGAACCCGATGTAGGCGCCGAAGCCGATCACGAACAGCGCGGCGACGCCGGGCGCGAGGAACACGTTCTCGGGCGCGAACGGCGCTGCGCTCAAGGGCTCGGGGCCGCCGTTGACGAGCACGGCGATGGAGAGCACGAGCAGGATGCCGACCTCGGCGGTGAGCAGGACGGCGAGGACCTTCGCACCGACGTCGACCTTGCGGTAGCCCAGGAAGGCCACGCAGCCCGCCGCGATGAGCGACCAGATCGGCCACGGGAGGTCGAGGCCGAGGAGGTTCGCGAATGTCAGCTGGGCGAACAGCCCGAGGAAGCCGTAGAAGCTCACCGAGAGCGCGATGTAGGCGAAGACCGTGACCAGGGCGGTGCCGATGCCGAGCGGCTTGCCCAGCCCCTGGGAGGCGTACGCGTAGAAGGCGCCCGTGTTGCGCACGTAGCGCGACATCGCCGTGAAGCCGACCGCGAAGAGCACGAGGACCACGCCGCAGATGAGGATGGCGCCGGCGGCGCCGATCCCACCCAGTCGCATCGTGGTGGGCGCGCCGCTCGCGACGACGGTCAGCGGCGCCGCGGCGGACACCACGAAGAAGACGATGTCCCAGACGCGCAGGCGTCCGCCTGCGAGCCTGCCCGCCCCGGCCTCTCCTCCGGTCGGTGTATCGGCCACGGCCTCGGGTGCGTGTTGCGTCATTGCTCGTACTCCTCACCGCGCCGCGGCGCTCGGGACATGGACGGGACTTGAACAGTGATTCAAGTTCTCCTCACTACTCGTTGTCAACAGTGTTATGTTGAGGTCTCGTAACATCTGAACGCGTGTTCGAAATCTTGGAGTGAGTCGATGACGACGTCGAATGCCACCACCCACGGCCCGAGGGCCCGCGACCTCGGCGTGCCCTTCGACGGCGAGCCCGGTCGCTGGAACGCCCTCACCGACGTCCCCGGCGTCGAGGTCGGCTACACGACGATCATCGAGGGCGACCCAGGTGACCCGTCCGTCGCCCGCACGGGCGTCACCGCGATCCTCCCCCGCGGTCGCGACGGCGTCGGCGTGCCGTGCGCCGCCGGCATCCACTCGCTCAACGGCAACGGCGAGCTCACCGGCCGCAGCTGGATCGAGGAGTCCGGCGCCCTCACGCTGCCGATCGGCATCACGAACAGCCATTCGGTCGGCGCGGTTCACTCGGGCATCGACGAGTGGGCGCACCGCGAGCACCCCGAGCTCTCCGCGGAGTGGATGCTCCCCGTGGTCGGCGAGACGTGGGACGGCTACCTCAACCAGATCAACGCCGGGCACGTGCGGCCCGGGCACGCGATCGCCGCGATCGATTCCGCAGCGAGCGGGCCCGTCGCGGAGGGCAACGTCGGCGGCGGCACGGGCATGAACTGCTACGGCTTCAAGGGCGGGTCCGGCACCGCATCCCGGATCGTCCGGCTCGGCGCCGAGACCCACACCGTCGGCATCTTCCTGCAGGCCAACTTCGGCACCCGCGACGAGCTGCGGCTCGCCGGCGTCCCCCTCGGCCGGGCGTCGGCCGCTCCGAACCCGTACGAGGACCTCGAGTGGTTCGTCCGCGACGGCCAGCGGGCGCGCGTGCGCGCCGGATCCGGCAGCGTCATCGGCATCGTGGTCACCGACGCCCCGCTCCTGCCTGGCCAGTGCGAGGCCCTCGCCCGCCGAGTGCCGCTCGGGCTCGCCCGCACCGGCACGAGCGGAAGCCACTTCTCGGGCGACATCTTCCTGGCGTGCTCGACCGCCAACGCGGGCGCCTTCACTTCGAGCATCCCGACCACCGAGCCGGGCGACGACCCCTGCGAGACCGCGCGCTTCGTGCCGTGGGGCCGCATCGACCCCTACTTCGAGGCGGTCGTCCAGGCCACCGAGGAGGCCGTCGCGAACGCGCTCGTCGCCGCCCGCGACATGGTCGGCCGCGACGGTCATGCCAACGTCGCGCTCCCCCACGACGAGGTGCGCGCCGCGTTCGGCGGCCGGGTCGAGCACCCGGCCGCCTGAGCCGACCGCGCCTCGCGCTCAGCCCGAGGTCACTCGCGCCCGGGGATCGGCCGGCACGCGCACGTCGGCCACCTGTTCGAGGTGCGGATGCCGCTGGTCGCCGTCGTCGACCACGCCCGTGTGCCACGTCAGCCGCAGCTCGTCGGGCGCATCGACGAGCATCGCGAGGTTGTTCGCGAACCACGGCCCCTTCACGGTGCGCCAGCGGAACGGCGCGTCGGGCACCTTGGCAGAACGCGCGGCGAGCCGGCCGATCGGCGTCGCCGCGCCGTACGACATCACGACCGAGAACCAGCGCATGACCCGCGGCAGCGGGTTCCGGATGGGCGAGCACACGGCCTGGAGGATCCGCGACCCGGGAACGTCGTCGCGGTCGACCTGGGCGAGGTAGGAGTAGTGCACGTCGCCCGCGAGGAACAGCACGTTCTGCGGGGCCGGCCCGCGCTCGCCGGCGGCGAGCTCCCGGACCATCCGCGCGACCTTCTGGAACGTGTCCTCCCACGCGGCCCAGTGCTCGAGGTCCACGGCCTGGCGGAGTGTCTCGCCGACGCGGGCGGCCCGTCGACCCCATGCGCCCTGCGAGATCGCCTCATCCCACGCCTCGACGTTGTGCAGGCCCATCGGGAGGAGGAACGGGAGGGAGGTCGCGATCAGCACGTGCCGGAATCCGCCGCGCAACTGCGCGTCGAACCAGTCGAGCTCGTCGGGGTCGAGCAGGGCCCGGGCGTCCGGGTCGAGCTGGCGGGCGGCGCGCGAGTCGACGACGACGAGGCGGATGTCGTCGAAGTCGCGCGTGTAGCTCCACCGGACGCT
This sequence comes from Agromyces excoecariae, assembly GCF_051715505.1. Taxonomy (NCBI): domain Bacteria; kingdom Bacillati; phylum Actinomycetota; class Actinomycetes; order Micrococcales; family Microbacteriaceae; genus Agromyces; species Agromyces excoecariae. The sequence continues at coordinate 96,124 of NZ_JBPSLA010000005.1, forward strand.
CGTCGGCTCGCGGTCGCTGCGGTCGGCGAACGCGTCGACCTCATCGGTGAGGTCGAGTTCGCCGTCGCCGTCGTGACCGGCCACCCGCTGCCAGAGCTCGTCTCGAGACCGCTCCTCCGGGGTGAGGTTGCCGAGGTGCTGGTACACCCAGTACGACCCGAGCCCGGCCACGATGCGGCCGTGCCACCAGGAGGTGGCCTCCATCTCCTGCTTCCAGTCGTGCGAGGCGTTCCAGTCGTCGCGGATGTCGTGGTCATCGAAGATCATCGCGGTCGGCACCGTCGAGAGCAGCCAGCGGTTGGCGGGGTCGGACCAGGCGAGCCGGTACAGGTGGGCGTACTCCTCGTAGTCCTTCAGTTCCTCGCCCGGCTCCTCGTCGATGTCGCGCTTGTTCCGTATGAACTCCTGCATCTCCTCCGAGGTGATGTCGGCGTAGACCTGGTCGCCGAGGAACATCATCAGGTCGGGTCGCTCCGCGTAGCCGTCGGCGAGCGCGAGCGCGAACGTGCGCATCGCGTCGACGCCGTGCGTGAGGTTGCCCTTCAGGTCGTGCGGCACGCTCGTGCGGCACGACCCGTACGCCATGCGCAGGCGTCGGCCCGGCTCCCAGGTCGCGACGACGGATGCCGGCAGCTCCGAGTCCGGCTCAGGCCAGGCCTGCTCGCCGTCGACTTCGACCTCGTACGGCAGCACCGACCCCGGCTCGAGCCCATCGAGCTCGACGAGGGCGTAGTGGTGGTCGTGCACGGCGAAGGTCCGCGCCTGCCAACTGCGGCCGTCGGCCCGGACGCGGACCGTCGCGGCGTCCGCGGTCTCGACCCAGATCGTCGCGGAGGTCTCGCCGACGTGACGGAGCATCGGGCCGAGGATCAGCGGGGAGGTCATCACCTTGTTCTACCTCGCCGCCCCGTCGAACGTCACGGGGTTGCGATGGCCCGGACGACCGCTCCACCGCGCCCCGCCCGGCGTCAAGGCCCTCCCTACGTCGGGTGTCGCTGGCAGGATCGGCTGCGTCCACGGAAGGAGCTCCCATGCCGCAGTTCGCCGTCCTCATCTACGCTGACGAGTCCGCGCACGCCCTCGACGCCTCCGGGGCCGAGCTCGAGGAGAACGATCGGCACGCCGAGGAGCTCGCGGCCTCGGGCTCGATGGTCCTCGCCTACGCGCTGACGCCGCGCGCCGAGGCGGTCTCGGTGCGCCGGAGCGGGGTCACCGCCGGGCCGTTCGTGCCCGATGCGCCGTTCGTCGCGGGGTACTACGTGCTTGAGGCGCCCGACCTCGATGCGGCGGTCGCGATCGCGCGCGAGAACCCGGCGGTCCGCACGAGCTCGGGCGGCGTCGAGGTCCGACCCGTCCACAGCGGGGGCGTGATCGGCGGGTCCGGCTGAGCCGATCCGGGTGAGCCCGTCGCTCGGGCTCAGCCGCAGAACCGGCTATGCCGCCAGCCTTCCCGCCGCATCCGTCGTCGTCGGGGCCGGGTCGATGCGGAACGTGCGCCCGAAGCGTTCGAGCAGCTCGCCGCCGCCCGTGAGCACCGCGATCCCGGGCGCACCGGGGTCGCCAGACAACAGGCCGGACAACGCGGTCGGCGCGACGTCGAGCTCGAGCACGGCCTGCGGCACCGGCTCGAGCGCGGAGCGTCGACGCGGCTGCGGCAGGGCGCCGTCGCCGACGGGCACGATGTCGAGCGTGCGGCCGACGACGATCGCCGAGAGCGACACCTCGCCCGTGTGGAGCACGTACTCGGTGGGCGGGAGCTCGGCCGCGGCATCCGGTCGGAATGCCGCGCGCAGCGCGAACGCGAGCGAGTCGGCGCTGACGCCCTCGTCGTCGCCCGGCTCCCCGCCGAGGCCCCACCCCCATCGTTCGAGCGCGACGAGCACGGGTTCGAGGGCGCGGCCGAGCTCGGTGAGCTCGTAGCCGCCGCGCACCATCGGCACGCGGCGGAGCACGCCGGCCTCCTGCAGCTCCTTCAGGCGATCGCTGAGGATGTTGGTGGGGATCCGGGGCAGGCCCGCCTTCAGGTCGCCGTACCGGCGGGGGCCGACGAGCAGGTCGCGCACGATGAGCAGCGCCCATCGGTCGCCGACCCGCTCGAGGGCCCTCGCCGTGCCGCCGTGCTGGCCGTAGCCGCGCGCCGCTCGCGTCGCCATGCGGGGTCGCTCGACCTCGCGGGTCAGGCGCTCGCGGCGGCGTCGACGCCGTGCTCGGCCAGGTAGGCCTCGGGACCCATCTGCGCCGCGGCGGGCTCCATGAAGAGGAACCCGAGGATGTTGCCGTCCGGGTCCTCGAGGTCGCGCGAGTACATGAAGCCGTAGTCCTGTGCCTCGCGCGGTTCGGTGCCACCCGCGGCGAGGCCCTTCGCGAGCACCACGTCGACCTCGTCGCGCGAGTCGCGGGTGAAGGCGATGCTCGTCTGCGCGTGCGTCGTCGTGTCGATGATCTGCTTGTCGGTGAACGTGCCGAGGTACTCCTTCGTGAGGACCATGAAGTAGATGTTCTCGTCGAGCACGACGCAGGCCGCGTTCTCGTCGGTGAACGCCGGGTTGATGGTGAAGCCGAGGGCCTCGTAGAACGACTTGGACCGCTCGAGGTCGGTGGTGGGCAGGTTGACGAAGATGCTGGTGGTCATGGTTTCCCCCTGGATGTCCGGTGGTCGGGTCCGGCCGGTCGGCCGACATCCGATAGCTTGCTCTTTGCAAGTGAACTTGTCAATAGCAAGTGAATGGATGCCTCGCCGGCGGACTCAGCGCACGCCGCTCCGTCGCACCAGCAGCGCCAGGTGCAGCGCCGTCTGCGTCTCGCCGTCGTCGAGGTCGACGTCGAGCAGGTCGCCGATGAGCGCCAGCCGCTGGTAGAACACCGAGCGCGAGAGATGGCTCGCCTGCGCCGCCGCGGTGCGGTTGCCCGGGTGCGCGAGCATCGCCGCGAGCACGTCGAGCAGGTCGCCGCCGCGCGCGAGGTCGTGCTCGATGAGCGGGGCCAGCATGCGCTCCCCGAGTTCCTGCAGCCGGTGGTCGTCACGCAGCGCCGTGACGAGCCGGACGAGCGGGCGATCCTGCGACCGACGCACGATCGGGCCGCGCGCGCCGCGCGCGACGGGCGTGCGCGAGAGGTCCAGCGCCTCCTGCACCGAGACGAGGAGCCCGTCGAGGTCGGCGGAGCGCGCACCGATCGACAGCACGACGCCCGAGGCATCCGTCGCGCCGTCGGCCCTCGTGGCGAGCTGCCCGGCGAAGCGTCGCGCCGCGTCGTCGTCGAACCGGGTGCCGGCCGGCAGCGACACGAGCAGCACCCGAGCGGATGCCGCAGCACCCGTGCCGACCGGGCGGCCGTCGAGCGCGCGCCCGCCGAGCACGCGAGCCGCGGCATCCGCCTCGCCCTCCGCACCGCGCCCCGCCACGACGACGCCGTAGAGGTCGGCGCCGTGCACCGGCAGGCCCGCCGCCTCGAGACGCGCGGCCGCGCCGCCGGACGCCGCGAACCGCCCCCCGAGCAGGTGCTCGACGAGGCGTTGCCGCCCGATGCGGCCCCAGGTGTCGTCGTCGCCGTCGGCGAGCCGCCCGAGCGCGAGGGCGATCGCGCCATGTTCGAGCACGCTCGTCCGACCGGCGGGGTGCGCCGGTCCGGGCAGCGCGATGAGGTGACCCCACCGGATGCCGCGCGCCTCGACCGGAACGATGAGCCACGCGTCCGGGGCGGCGGCGGGCGACCCCGTCGCCGCGCCGCGCCCGCCGACCCCGTTCGTCGACCGGCGGCGGTGCGCATCGCGCGAGCGCAACTGCCAGCCGGTGAGCACCTCCTCCTCCGATGCCGGGGGAAGGTCGGCCGCGACGACCTCGTGCGAGAGGTTCTCGAGCAGCACCGGGGCATCGAGCGTCTGGGCGAGCTGCTGCACGATGTAGTCGGCCGGCGCGCCGCGCAGTGCGAGCGCGGTGAACCGCTCGCGCACCTCGTCGCGCGCGTGCAGTGCCGCGGTCTGCTCGGAGATGATGCGACGGTGCACCGCCTGGGTCAGCCCGACGAACTTCACCTCGCGGTGCAGCGCGGCGAGCGCGAGACCGTGTTCGGCGGCCGCGCGGTGCACGACGGCCGGCACGTAGCGGTAGTGCGCGCCGAGCTCGAGCACGAGGCCCGAGATGCCGACCTCGACGAGTCCGGCGATGAACGCGCGCAGCTCGTCGGGCTCGGTCGGCCAGCCCGACCCGGTCGAGAGCAGCAGCTCGCCCCCGTCGAGGAGGCGGGCGACGCCGGCACTGTCGGAGACGTGCACCCAGCGCACGCGAGCGTCGAGCGCCGCGTCGCCGACCAGCACCTCCGGCACACCCGCCGCGACCGCGTCCAACGCGAGGATCTCGCCGACCGTCGGCAGCGCGTCATCCGTCCCGGAGCCGTTCGCACCGTTCGCCACGATGCCCGGACGATCCGTACGATCTGCTTCGTCTTCACGACGCTCTGGCATCGGTTCGGCCTCTCTGCCTCTGTAAGACTGGGGAAACGCCAGCATAGACGACGTCGGTCGATCTGTCCGATCCCGAGGTTCGAGCCGGCGGAGCCACCGACGACGCGATGCCGAGGCATCCGTCGCCACGACCCACCGAAGGACTGCCATGAGCCTCACCGAGACCGCCTCGTCGCCCGCCGCGACCACCGACGTGCCGCAGATCGGGCACTGGATCGACGGCGCACTCCGCGCCTCCGCCTCGGGGCGCACCGCGCCCGTGTACAACCCCGCGACCGGTGCGGTGCAGGCCGAGGTCGCGCTCGCCGACCAGGCCGAGATCGACGAGGCGATCGCGTCGGCCGAGCGCGGCTACCGCGTCTGGAAGGACTACTCGATCGCGAAGCGCCAGGGCGTGCTCTTCGCGTTCCGCGAGCTGCTGAACTCGCGCAAGGGCGAGCTGGCCGAGATCATCACGCGCGAGCACGGCAAGGTCCTCTCCGACGCGATGGGCGAGATCCTGCGCGGCCAGGAGGTCGTGGAGCTCGCGACCGGCTTCCCGCACCTGATCAAGGGCGCGTTCTCCGAGAACGCCTCCAACGGCATCGACGTGTACTCGCTGAAGCAGCCGCTCGGCGTCGTCGGCGTCATCTCGCCGTTCAACTTCCCCGCGATGGTCCCGATGTGGTTCTTCCCCATCGCGATCGCCGCCGGCAACGCGGTCGTGCTGAAGCCCTCGGAGAAGGACCCGTCGGCCGCGCTGTGGCTCGCCGAGCTGTGGAAGGAGGCCGGCCTGCCCGACGGCGTGTTCACCGTCCTGCAGGGCGACAAGCTCGCCGTCGACGGCCTGCTCACCAGCCCGGTCGTGCAGTCGATCTCGTTCGTCGGCTCGACCCCGATCGCGCAGTACATCTACGAGACCGCCTCCAGGCACGGCAAGCGGGTCCAGGCCCTCGGCGGGGCGAAGAACCACATGCTCGTGCTGCCCGACGCCGACCTCGACCTCGTCGCCGACCAGGCCGTCAACGCGGGCTACGGCGCCGCCGGCGAGCGCTGCATGGCCATCTCGGTCGTGCTCGCCGTCGAGCCCGTCGCCGACGACCTCATCGAGAAGATCGCCGAGCGCATCGCGAAGCTGAAGATCGGCAACGGCGCCGGCACCGACGCCGGTGACGGCACGCTCCGTGAGCCCGACATGGGCCCCCTCATCACCGACGTGCACCGCGACAAGGTCGCCTCCTACGTCGACATCGCCGAGGCCGACGGCGCCCGCGTCGTCGTCGACGGCCGCGGGTTCACCGTCGACGGCCACGAGGACGGCTTCTTCTTCGGCCCCACCCTGCTCGACCAGGTGCCCACCACGAGCCGGGCGTACACCGAGGAGATCTTCGGCCCGGTGCTCTCCGTCGTCCGCGTCGAGAGCTACGACGAGGGCCTGGACCTGATCAACTCCGGCCAGTTCGGCAACGGCACCGCGATCTTCACCAACGACGGCGGCGCCGCCCGCCGCTTCCAGAACGAGGTCCAGGTCGGCATGATCGGCATCAACGTGCCCATCCCCGTCCCCGTCGCCTACCACTCCTTCGGCGGCTGGAAGCAGTCCCTCTTCGGCGACGCCAAGGCCTACGGCGTCCACGGCTTCGACTTCTTCACCCGCGAGAAGGCCATCACCAGCCGCTGGCTCGACCCCGCCACCCACGGCGGCATCAACCTCGGCTTCCCCCAGAACCACTGACCCCTCGCTGATCTCTCCACCGGGATGACGCGAACGGTCGCGGCCGCGACGCGGTGCGACCGTTCGGGTCATCCCATCGGGTGAAAGGACCCCACATGACCGACACGCTCATCCCGACCGAGGCCGGCGAGACGGCGGGCGCCGAGGCGACGACGGATGCCGCGACCGCGGCCTCGTACGTCGACCGCCGCGGCGCACGGCACGCCCTGCCCGACCCGGCCGCCGAGGCGCAGGTGCGCGCCGACGACCGCGCCCACGTGTTCCACTCCTGGAGCGCGCAGGCGCTCATCGACCCGCTGCCCGTCGCCGCCGGCGAGGGCGCCACGTTCTGGGACTACCAGGGCAACGCCTACCTCGACTTCTCGTCGCAGCTCGTGAACCTGAACCTCGGCCACCAGCACCCCGACCTCGTCGCGGCGATCCAGGACCAGGCCGCTCGCCTCGCCACGATCCAGCCCTCGATGGCCTCCGACGTGCGCGGCGAGCTCGCCCGCCGCATCGCGGAGGTCGCGCCCGGCGACCTCGACAAGGTGTTCTTCACCAACGGCGGCGCCGACGCGAACGAGTACGCGGTGCGCATGGCGCGCGCCGTGACCGGCCGCCGCAAGGTGCTGTCGATGTACCGCAGCTACCACGGCGGCACGGCGACGGCGATCTCGCTCACGGGCGACCCGCGCCGCTGGGCCAACGAGCCGAGCGACGGCTCGGTCGCGCACTTCCTCGGGCCGTACCCGTACCGCTCGTCGTTCCACGCCGAGACGCCGGAGCAGGAGACCGAGCGCGCGCTCGCCCACCTCGAGCAGGTCATCACGCTCGAGGGCGCGTCGACGATCGCCGCGATCATCATCGAGACCGTCGTCGGAACCAACGGCGTGCTCGTGCCGCCGCCCGGCTACCTGCAGGGCGTCCGCGCCCTCGCCGACAAGTACGGCATCGTCTACATCGCCGACGAGGTGATGGTCGGCTTCGGGCGCATCGGCGAGTGGTTCGCGGTGAACCACTTCGGCGTGACCCCCGACCTCATCACCTTCGCCAAGGGCGTCAACTCGGGCTACGCGCCGCTCGGCGGCGTCGTGATCTCCGACCGGATCGCGTCGCACTTCGACACCGTGGCGTTCATGGGCGGCCTGACGTACTCGGGGCACCCCCTCGCGTGCGCGCCCGGCGTCGCCACCTTCGAGGTGTTCGAGCGCGATGGCATCCTCGAGCGGGTCCGCGACCTCGGCAGCCGCGTCGTCGGGCCTCGCCTGGCGGAGTTCGCCGAGAAGCACCCGTCGGTCGGAGACGTGCGCGGCCTCGGCCTCTTCTGGGCGATCGAACTGGTCCGCGATCGCGAGACCCGTGAGCCGCTCGTGCCGTTCAACGCGTCGGGGGCGGATGCCGCGCCCATGGGCCGGGTCGCCGCGGCGTGCAAGCAGGCGGGCCTCTGGCCGTTCATCCACTTCAACCGGATGCACGTCGCGCCGCCGCTGGTCATCAGCGAGGCCGACCTCGTCCGCGGGCTCGACATCATCGACGCGGCCCTCGACGTGGCCGACGCCGAGCTCGGCTGACGCCGGAGTCTCCGCGGGGGCGCCGCCCGACCTCGGGTCGGGCGGCGCCCCCGGCGTGCCCGGCCCGGGGAGCCCGCTCGGCCAGCCGGAGGGCCAGGGAGGC
>NZ_JBPSLA010000006.1:0-184826 GCF_051715505.1 Agromyces excoecariae
CGCCCCGCCCGGCGCCCGCCGCCCCGGCGGCCGCCCGCGGCCGCCGGGGGGGGCCCCCCCCCCCCGGGGGCGCCCCCCCCCCCCGCCGGCGTGCCGGGCCGTGCGAGCCCGAGCGGCTAGCCTGAGGCACATGGACGCACGCGGACCCGCCGGGGGGATGCCACGGCGCGCGTTCCTCGCGGCGACGCTCGGCGGCCTCGCCGTCACGCTCGCCGCGTGCACCGACGGCGACCCGGCGCCGACGCCGACCCCGACGCGCACGCCGGGGCCCACCCCGAGCGCGGGCGGCGTTCCCACCCCCGAGGCGTTCCTGCGCTCGCGGTGGAGCCGCGACCCGTTCACGCGCGGCGCGTTCAGCTTCGACGCCGTCGGCTCGACACCCGAGCTGCGTGCGGCGCTCGCCGACCCGATCGCCGACCGGCTCGTCATCGCGGGCGAGGGCACCTCGTCCGACGCGCCCGGCACCGTCCACGGCGCCTACGCCGAGGGCGTCCGCGCGGCGCGCACGATCGCCGACCTCGCAGACGAGGGCGACCGCATCGCGGTCATCGGAGCCGGCATCGCCGGGCTCGCCGCCGCGCGCACGCTCGCCGACGCCGGACTCGATGTCGTGGTGGTCGAGGCGGGCACGACGCTCGGCGGCCGGCTCCGCACCGTCGAGGACGACGCGTTCGGCGGCCCGGTGGTCCTCGGCAGCGTCTTCGCCTCCGACGGCGCCGAGCTCCGGCCGGTGCTCGCCGAGGCGGGGGTCGCGACGCGCCCGTTCACGCCGGTGGTCCAGGTCCGGACGCCCGACGGCGTCGTCGCCGAGCCCTCGCCCGACGGGTGGGAGGCGATCGCGACCGCGCAGGAATGGGCCGCGGGCAACTCGGCCGACGTGTCGCTCACGAACGCGCTCATCCGATCGGGCGCGGTCCCCATCTCCGGCGAGCCGGGCGCCGACGGCCTCAGCCCGCGCGATTGGCTCGTGAACGCGATCTCGACCGGAGTCGAGCCGACGACGGGCGCCGCGCCGACCCGGGTCTCCGCCGAGCGGTTCGACCCCGACATGGTGTGGCGCCCGACGTCGCGCGTGGTGAGCGGCTGGAGCGCGCTGATCGACCGCCTGGCCGACGGCCTCGCGATCGCCGGCTCGAGCGTCGTCACGACGATCTCCGTCGGCGACGACGGCGTCGGCCTCCGCCTCGACACGGGCGAGTCGCTCCGCATGCACCGCGTGATCGTGACGGCGTCGGTCGGCGTGCTGAAGACCGACACCATCGCCTTCGACCCGCCCCTCCCGCTGCTGCACCAGCGTGCGATCAGCGTGCTCGGCATGGGCGCCTCCGACGTCGTGTGGCTGGCGTTCGACGAGCCCTTCTGGCGCGCGGATGCCAACGGCGGGGCCTCGACCGACGGCGCAGCCGGCGACGCGAACGTCTTCACGCTCGTCGGCGCGACCCCGACGGTCGCCGCCTGGCTCGACGTGGGGGTGGATCCGCGGCGCCCGATCCTCCTCGGCATCCTGGCCGCCGAGCACGCACGGCGCATCGCAGAGCTCGACGACGACGCCGCGCTCGACGCGGTGCTCGCGTCGCTCGAGCCGTTCGCTCCGCGCTAGCGGGCGGCCCGCCGTCGCTCCCCGCGCCGCGCGAGCCGCCGGTGCACGCCGACGAGCACCGAGGTCAGGCCGACGAAGATGAGCAGGACGAGGACGCAGTAGACCGCCACGCCGAGGTAGCCGCCGACCTGCCCGGCATCGAGGAAGAAGTACGGGTACCACCCGATGTCGGCGCCGCGGATGAGCGTGTACACGAGCCATCCGGCCGGGAACACCAGTACCAGGCCGATCGTCGCCCAGGGCACAGGCGGATTCACCGCGATGACGGCGTCGACCGTCCACGCGACGAGGGCGAGCGCGGGCACGACGAAGTGCAGGAGCGTGTCGGACCAGGGCACCTCGAGCCGGTAGTCGCGTGTCGACGCCTGCACGGCGATGAGCCCGAAGACGATGCCCGAGACGAGCAGGTAGACGGTCACGACCGTCCGGAACGCGGCGAGCATCGGCGGGTCGCGATGCTGCGTGAGCGCGAACACCGCCGCGACCAGCAGCACGACGACGGCGAGCATCGCCGACTGGATCGTGAAGTAGCTGAAGAAGTTCACCGATGCGAACAGCGGGAACTCGAGCACGTACTGGTAGTTGCCGATCAGGGCGACGATCTCGACCACGGCGATCGCGAGGCGGAAGGCGCCGAGCGCGCGCCGCGACCTCGTCGCCCGCGCGAGGGCCGCCGGGTCGACCGCGAGCACGGCGGCCTCGGCCGGGGGCGCCTCGGCCTCGGCCTCGGGGCCGGGTTCGCGGGCGGCTGCGACACGCGCCGTGGCGCTCCCCGACCCCGAACCGGAGCCGAGGACGCGCGCGGACATGCCATCACGGTAGTCGCCCCGCCTCCACGCCCGTCGGGGATACGCCGAGGGCGCCCGCTCCTCAGTCGAGCGGCCGCAGGATCCGGTCGAGGAACCGGCGCGTGCGCTCCTCCCGAGGATTCGTGAAGATGTCCGTCGGCGCACCGCGCTCGACGATGACGCCCCCGTCCATGAAGAGCACCTCGTCGGCGGCCTGCTTCGCGAACTGCAGCTCGTGCGTCACGACGACCATGGTCCAGCCCTCGTCCGCGAGTTCCTTGATGACGTGCAGCACCTCGCCGACGAGCTCGGGGTCGAGCGCGCTCGTGGGCTCGTCGAAGAGCAGCAGGTCGGGCTTCAGCGCGAGCGCGCGGACGATGCCGACGCGCTGCTGCTGCCCACCCGAGAGCTGGTGCGGGTACTGGTCGCGCTTCTCGGACAGGCCGACGCGTTCGAGCAGGGCGGATGCCTCGGCGAGCGCCTGTGCCTTGGGCACCCGCTGCACGCGGATCGGTCCCTCCACGACGTTCTCGAGCACCGTCATGTGCGGGAACAGGTTGTGGTGCTGGAAGACCATCGCCGACCGGTCTCGCATCGCGAAGCGGTCGGCCTTGGCCGGAGGGCGGGCGAAGTCGATGGCGGGCCCGCCCTCGAACTCGATCGTGCCGGCATCCGGCGCCTCGAGCCCGTTGAGCGAGCGCAGCACGGTCGTCTTGCCCGACCCGCTCGGGCCGATGAGCGTCACGACCTCGCCGCGCCGCACCGTGAAGTCGATGCCGCGCAGCACCTCGTTCGACCCGAACGACTTGCGGATGCCGCGTGCCGACAGCAGCACCGGGGCATCCGTCGCCTCATCTCCGGTGGACGGGAGCGCGTCGCCGCCTGCGGGCGGGACGGGAGCGTCAGTGGGCGACATTGCGGTCCAGCCTCCTCTCGAGTCGCGTCTGCCCGCCCGAGAGCGCGAGGCAGAACAGCCAGTAGATCAGCGCCGCCTCGAGGTAGAGCAGCATGAACTCCTGGCTGAACGCCGCGATCTGCTGGGCGACGCGGAACAGCTCCGTCACGAGGATCAGCGACGCGAGCGACGTGTCCTTCACGAGCGAGATGAACGTGTTCGACAGCGGCGGCACCGACACGCGCGCGGCCTGCGGCAGGATGACTCGGCGGAGCGTCGTCGCGGGCGACATCCCGATCGTGTACGCCGCCTCCCACTGCCCCTTCGGGACCGACAGGATCGCGGCGCGGATCACCTCGGCGGCGTACCCGCCGACGTTCAGGGAGAACGCGATGATGGCGCTCGGCCACGGGTCGATCACGAGCCCGACGGCGGGCAGGCCGTAGAAGATCACGAAGAGCTGCACGAGCAGCGGCGTGCCGCGGATCACCGAGATGTAGAACCGGGCGATGCCCGACACCACGCGGTTCTTCGACAGCCGCATGAGCGCCACGGCGAGCGCGAGCACGAGTCCGATCGCGAACGATGCGAGGGCGAGCGGGATGGTGCCCGTGATCCCGCCCCACACGATCGGCCAGAACGACTCGAGGAACAGTTGCAGGCCCTCGTTCACGGGTCACCGCCTTCCTGGGACGGCGACAGGCTACTCGGTGACGTCGGTGCCGAAGTACTTCTCGCCGATCTCGGCGAGCGTGCCGTCGGCGGCGAGCTCGGCGAGCGCCTCGTCGATCGCGGCGACGAGCGCGTCCTTGTCCTGCGTCAGCGCGAACGCGCTCTCCGAGGTCTCGTCGGTCTCGGCGGCGACCTCGACGCCCGCGTCGGGCGTCGTGTTCACGTAGTCGAGGAAGGTCAGCTGGTCGTTGATCGTCGCGTCGACCCGGCCCTGCTGGAGGAGTGCCACGGCCTGCGCCCAGCCCTCGACGGCCTCGACCTGCGCGCCCGACTCGGTCGCGAGCTCGTACCAGTTGCTCGTGAGCGACTGCGCGGTGGTCCTGCCCGCGAGGTCGTCGAACGACGAGATCGACGTGTCGCCCTCGTTCACGACGACGACGCCGCGCGAGATCGTGTACGGCGTGCTGAACAGGTACTGCTCCTCACGCTCGGGCGTGATCGAGACCTGGTTCGCGATCACGTCGAAGCGGCCCGCGTCGAGGCCCGCGAAGATCGCGTCCCACTGCGTCTCCTGGAAGGAGATCTCGAGGCCGAGCTTGTCGGCGACGGCCTCGGCCACCTCGACGTCGTAGCCGACGAGGTCGCCCGAGCCGTCCTCGTGGTAGCTGAACGGACGGTAGGTGCCCTCGGTCGCCACCGTGAGCGTTCCGGCCTGCACGAGGCCGTACTCGTCGCCCGCGGCATCCGCCCCGCCCGATGCGCCGTCGCTCGTCGAGCACGCGGCGAGCGCGAGGACGGCGGCGGATGCGGCGGCGAGGCCGAGCAGGGTGCGGGTGCGAGTGCGGGTCATACGTGGTGCTCCGATCGTGACGTGGAAGTGCCCGGCGGGATCGTGCCGGCTGCCGGAGACGGCAGTGGGCCCCGGGCGGGTGCGGACGAGTCCAGCACGGCCGGGGCCACGTGGTGAAACCCGATGACCCCGGATTTCATTTCCGATCCGCCCCGATCCGACCCCGATCCGGGTCGGAACCCGGCGGCTCCCGGGGTGGGGGGCACGCACATGCGCGCGCGGGCATACACGTTCGGGCGCCCGCTGCGCAATGGGCGGCGGCGGCGATTTCCACGTGGCTAGGCTGGCGCGGTCGAGGGGCGGATCCCCTCGTCGCACTGCCCCCGCAGAACGAAGGAACCCGAATGATCACGCTCTCCTGGCTCCTCCTCATCGCCCTCGTCGGCGGCGTCCTCGCGATCGTCGACGGCATCTGGCGCCTGCGCGCACGCGGCGGCTCGACGGTGATCGGCATCATCGAGATCATCGTCGCCGGACTCTTCGTGCTGTCGCTGTTCCTGCCCGGCATCCCCTTCGGATCGCTGGTGCTCGGCGTCGCGACGCTCGTCGTGCTCGTCGTCGCGCTCGTCATGCGCGGACGCCTCGGCATGACCCTCACGATCATCGCCCTCGTGCTCGTCGCGATCTGGCTGGTGCTCGTGAACCACTGGCTCGTCATCCCTGGCATCAACAGCTGACCGGTCCGGCGCCCCCCGCGCCGAGCCGAGCGAGGCCGGCACCCGCCCAGGGTGCCGGCCTCGCGGCGTCCGGCCACGCGGTACCTGCCCCCCAGCGGTCCCGGCATCGCGGGCGGAAACGCGGCACGGGCCGCGCAGCCGCGCGCCGCACTCAGGTCGCGCGGGCGTCGGTGACCCGACGCTTCTCGCGCACGTACACCTCGCGCCGGACCCGCGCGACCACGTCGCCGTCGGCGTCGACGATGTCGGTCTCGAACCACTCGAGGACCTTCGCACCGCCGTGCGCGCGCCGGCGCAGGTCCTCGGCGCGTTCGCGCGGCACCTCGAACCGGGCGGTGAGCACGCCCCGACCCGGCTTCACGAACTCGATCTCGCCGCGCGTGTCCCAAACGACGAATTCGCCGCCGAGCTGGTGGCGGACGAGCATGAAGAAGTACGGGTCGGTCATCGCCGACATCGAGCCGCCGAACGCCGTCTTCACGTAGTTCCGTGTGAAGGCGTTGACGTGCAGCGCGACCTCGGCGCTCGTCCAGTCCGGCGCGAAGCGCCGTACCCGGATGCCGCTGAACAGGTTCGGAGCCCAGAGGCTCATGCCGATGGCCAGTCGTCGAGGGGTCATGCGCATCGGTCCAGTGTGGCGCGCGGCCGCGGCATCCGCTCGCCGCTCGTCGGTTCCCCACAATCGCCCGTGCGCTCGCGCGCACGTGCCACGAGAGGATGCCGAACGACGCCAACGCCGCCTGCGAACCATCGTTCGGCATACCCTCGTCGACGGGCGCCCTCGCGCGGTGCCCGCCCCGGACCCTACCCTCGTGGCCCGGGCGGGGCCCGCGCCGCGCCTCAGAAGGCGCTGAGGCCCGTGAGCGCGCGGCCGATGACGAGCTGGTGCACCTCGTCGGTGCCCTCGTACGTGCGGACGGACTCGAGGTTCGCCGCGTGGCGCATGACCGGGAACTCGTTGGTGATGCCGTCGCCCGCGAGGATCGCGCGCGCCTCGTGCGCGATGCGCAGCGCCTCCCGCACCGAGTTGAGCTTGCCGACCGAGATCTGCGCGGGCGTCAGGGCTCCGCGCTCCTTGAGGCGGCCGAGGTGCAGCGCGAGCAGGATGCCCTTCTCGACCTCGACGAGCATGTCGGCCAGCTTGGCCTGGATCAGCTGGTTCGCGCCGATCGGCCTGCCGAACACCTCGCGCGTGATCGAGCGGCCGAGCGCCGACTCCAGGCACGAACGGGCCGCTCCCATCGCCCCCCAGACGATGCCGTAGCGCGCCTCGTTGAGGCATCCGAACGGGCCCGAGAGCCCGCGAGCGCCCGGCAGCATCGCGTCGGCAGGCAGTCGGACGCCCTCGAACGTCACGTCGCACTGCACCGACGCACGCATCGACAGCTTGCCGTCGATCGGCGTCGCCGTGAAGCCCGCCGTCGTGGTCGGCACGAGGAACCCGCGCACGACGCCGTGGTCATCGCCCGACGGGTCGTCGACCTTCGCCCAGACGACGGCCACGTCGGCGAGCGAGGCGAGCCCGATCCAGCGCTTCACGCCGTCGAGCACCCACTCCTCGCCCTCCCGGCGCGCGGTGGTCGTCATCGCCGCCGGGTCGCTGCCGCCCTGCGGCTCGGTGAGCGCGAAGCATCCGATCAGCTCGCCGGCGGCCATGCCGGGCAGCCACCGCTGCTTCTGCTCCTCCGAGCCGTACTTGTGGATCGCGCTCATCGCGAGCGAGCCCTGCACCGACACGAAGGTGCGCCAGCCCGAGTCGGCCGCCTCGAGCTCGAGGCACACGAGGCCGTAGGCGACCGCGCCGGCGCCGGCGCATCCGTAGCCGGTGAGGTGCATGCCGAGGAAGCCGAGCTCGCCCGCCTCCCGCACGAGCTCGCGGCGGAAGACCTTGTCCTCGAAGTCCTGCTCGATGATGGGCGCGATGCGCTCCTGCGCGAACCGGCGCGCACGGTCGCGCCAGGCGAGCTCCTCTTCGGTGAGGAGCGCGTCGACGTCGAACACCGCGTCGATGCGGGGTGCGGTCACGGTCGCCTCGGTCTCGGTGGCGGTCATGTCGGTCCTTTCGTGTGGTCCTGGGGCCCGGTCGGGGCGGTCGGTGCGGTCGGCGGCGGCTCGCGCTCAGTCGCGTGGAAGCCAGTCCGCGCCGCGATGGGCGTCGAGCCCCGGCGGAGCGGTGCGGTACACGGCCCCGCCGACGGAGAGTCGGATCGGGTCGGCGACGGAGCGGTGCGCCGGCCCCGCGGCGTCGGCCTCGCGCGTCTCGGCGACGGGGTCGAGGCCGAGCGCCTCGGCGAAGGCGATCGCCTCGGCGACGTCGTTCACGAGCCCCGCGGGCACGCCCGCGGCGGCGAGCGCGTCGATCCAGTGCGCGGCGGATGCCCCGGCGAGCGCCTGCTCGAGCATCGCCCGAAGCTCGTCGCGATGCGCCACCCGGTCGGCGTTGGTGAGGAAGCGGGCGTCGTCGGCGAGGTCGTGCAGTCCGAGCACGCCGGCCAGCGCGCGGAACTGCCGGTCGTTGCCGACCGCGATGACGAGTTCGCGGTCGGCCGCGCGGAACACGGCGTAGGGCGCGATGCTCGGGTGCTGGTTGCCGAGCCGGCGTGGCGGGGTGCCCGTCGCGAGCGTCGACGACGCCTGGTTGGTGAGCGCCGAGAGCAGGCTCTGCAGGAGGTTCACCTCGACGAGGCATCCGGCCCCGGTGCGATCGCGTTCGCGAAGGGCGAGGAGGATCCCGGCGACGGCGTTCTGCCCGGTCAGCACGTCGACGAGCGCGACACCGACCTTCGACGGCTCGCCGTCGGGATCGCCCGTGATGCTCATGAGGCCGCCGACGGCCTGCACGAGCAGGTCGTATCCGGCGAGCGCGGCGCCCTCGCCCGTGCCGAAGCCCGTGATCGAGCAGTAGACGGCGGCCGGATTCAGCGATCGCACGTCGTCGTACGCCAGTCCGAACCGCGCCATGACGCCCGGCCGGAAGTTCTCGATCACCACGTCGGCGGATGCCGCGAGCCGGCGCGCCTCGGCGAGACCCGCGGCATCCGTCAGGTCGAGCGCGATCGAGCGCTTGTTGCGGTTCACGCCGCCGAAGTACGTGGCGCGGCCGGTCGCATCGACGGGCGGGGTCCAGTGCCTGGTGTCATCGCCGGCGGGCGGCTCGATCTTGATGACGTCGGCGCCGAAGTCGGCGAGCATCATGGTCGCGTAGGGGCCGGCGAGCACCCGCGAGAAGTCGGCGACGCGCACGCCGGCGAGCGGCCCGGTGGTTCGCTCGTGCATGGCATCCGCCCTCGCTGGAGGCGGCCGTCGTCGGCCGCGATGGAATTCTTCCTATATTGAATGATTTTGCGGCGCGGCGCCAGTCGGCCCTCTCGGGCTCGGCTAGCCTGAGTCGCATGGAAGCGAGGGTGGGTCCTGGAGCGCGCGAGGCCGTGTTCGCCCAGCTCGCCGACCAGGGCCGCGCCGAGCAGGTCGCGCAGCGCCTCACCGACGGCATCGTCCTGGGCGTCCTGCACCCCGGCGAGCGCCTGCCCAGCGAACCCGAGCTCGCCCGCCGCTTCGGCGTGGCGCTGATCACCGTGCGCGAGGGGCTCGGCATCCTCCGCGAGGCCGGCCTCGTCGAGACCCGGCGCGGCCGCGACGGCGGCAGCTTCGTCGTGGAGGACGTGGGCGGTCACCGTTCACTCCTCACCACCCGCCTGCGCGGGCTCGCGCAGGTCGAGCTCAGCGACATGGCCGTCTACTTCGGCGCGATCCTCGCGGGTGCCGCCGAGCGGGCCGCGGAACGCGCGGCCGAGGGCGACGGCGCACGTCTCGGGGCGTGGCTCGCCGCCGCCGACTTCGGCACCGCGGCATCCGCCCGCACCAACCAGGGCGGCTTCTTCCTCGAGGTCGCCGTGCTCAGCCAGTCGGCCCGTCTGGTCCGCGAGCAGATCCGACTCCAGGCCGAGTTCGGGCCGCTCCTCCTGCTCGGACTCGACGACGACGCGGCGCGCGCCGAGGTCGTCGCGTGCGACCGCGCGATCGTGCGGTCCGTGACGGCGGGGCGACCGGCGAAGGCGCGCGACGCGGCCTCGGCCCTCGTGCGCGTGCTCTCCGAGCAGCTCCTCGCCGCGAAAGCCCGGGTCGAACGGGGAGGGAGCCTCGATGAGCCGATCAGCGCGTGAGGTCGCGGCGACCGTCGCCGGGCTCTTCACCGGGGTCTTCGACCAGCTCGCCGCGTGGCGTGCGCCCATCGAGCAGGTCATCGCCGCCTCGCCCGAGGTGCGACCGGCCGACCTCGACACCGCGGTCGCCGACCTCGTGATGCCGCGCATCGTCGAGGACGACCCGCTGCTCGTCGGCGCGGGCTTCATCGCCGACGGCGAGATCGTGCGCGGCCGCGACGTGCACTTCGCCTGGTGGCTCGGCCCGCTCGACGCGAACCCGGTGCTCGGTTCGACGACCGAACCGACGCGACTCGACCTCACCACGCGCGGCTACACCGAGTACCTGCGCGACTTCCGGGCGCTGGAGTGGTACGCGATCCCGGCGACGACGCGGCACGCGCACGTGACCGGCCCGTACGTCGACCACCTCTGCACGTGCGACTACATCCTGACGCTGACGATGCCCGTGCACGCCCGCACGAGCGGCGACGACGACGCGCGGATGGTCGGCGTGGTGGGAGCGGATGTCGCGGTCCGCCGCCTCGAGCAGGAGCTCCTCGCCGCCTTCCTCGACGTGCCCGAGCCGCTCGCACTCGTGAACGCCGACGGCCGCGTCGTCCTCTCGACCGAGCCCACCCTGCAGGTCGGCCAGCTGGCGGGGACGTGGGCGAACGGGGAACCGTGCGCGGGCACGCCGTTCCGGGTGCTCGTCCGGCCCGCGGCATCCGCCTCGAAATAAATCATCCGTTGTTATATCTTTGACGGACGAGCGTATGCACCGCGGCAGACGGGCTCTGGCGCGTGTGCACCCGAGAAGGAGAACCCCATGAGCTATGCCGTGACCAATCCCGCCACGGGCGAGACGGTCAAGACGTTCCCGACCATCACCGACGCGGAGCTCGAGGCGGCCATCGCCTCGGCGGCCGATGCGCACGCGACCTGGTCGAAGACGACGACCGTCGAGGAGCGCGCCGCGCTCATCCGCCGTGTCGGCGAACTGCACGTCGAGCGCCGCCAGGAACTCGCCGAGATCATCGTGCGCGAGATGGGCAAGCCCATCGAGCAGGCGCTCGCCGAGGCCGACTTCGCCGGCGCCATCTACGAGTACTACGCCGACCACTCCGCCGAGTTCCTGAAGGACGAGCCCGTCGCGCTGCTCGACGGCGAGGGTTCGGCGATCATCCGCCGCAGCTCGCTCGGCCCGCTCCTCGGCGTCATGCCGTGGAACTTCCCGTACTACCAGGTCGCGCGCTTCGCGGGCCCGAACGTGATC
Organism: Agromyces excoecariae; assembly: GCF_051715505.1. Classification (NCBI taxonomy): domain Bacteria; kingdom Bacillati; phylum Actinomycetota; class Actinomycetes; order Micrococcales; family Microbacteriaceae; genus Agromyces; species Agromyces excoecariae. The sequence continues at coordinate 10,901 of NZ_JBPSLA010000006.1, forward strand.
ATCGGCAACACGATCATCCTGAAGCACGCGGAGCAGTGCCCCGAGTCGGCCGCCGCGATCGAGCAGATCTTCCGCGACGCCGGCGCCCCCGAGGGCGTCTACGTCAATGTCTACGCGTCGCACGACCAGATCGCGACCGTCATCGCCGACCCGCGTGTGCAGGGCGTCTCGCTCACCGGCTCCGAGCGTGCCGGCGCCGCGGTCGCGGAGCTCGCGGGCAAGCACCTGAAGAAGGTCGTGCTCGAGCTCGGCGGCTCCGACCCCTTCATCCTGCTCTCGACCGACGACCTCGACGCGACCGTGCAGAACGCGGTCGACGCGCGCCTCGACAACAACGGCCAGTCGTGCAACGCGGCCAAGCGCTTCATCGTCATCGACGAGCTCTACGAGCCCTTCCTCGAGAAGTTCACCGCGAAGATCGCCGAGGTCGAGGCGACCGACCCGACCTCGTCGGACTCGGCGCTCGGCCCGCTGTCGTCGCTCAAGGCCGCTGAGGGCCTCGACGAGCAGGTCAAGCGCGCAGTCGAGCACGGCGCGACGCTCGTGCACGGCGGTTCGCGCGAGGGCGCGTTCTTCCAGACCACGGTGCTGACGGATGTCTCGAGCGACAACCCCGCCTCGAAGGAGGAGTTCTTCGGCCCGGTCGCGCAGGTCTACCGCGCCGCCGACGAGGCGGAGGCCGTGCGCCTCGCGAACGACATCCCGTTCGGCCTGGGCTCGTACGTCTACACGACCGACCAGGAGCAGGCGATGCGCGTCGCCGACGCGATCGAGGCCGGCATGGTCTTCGTGAACCTCGTGCTCGCCGACGGCGCCGAGCTGCCCTTCGGCGGCGTGAAGCGCTCCGGTTCGGGCCGTGAGCTCGGCCGCTTCGGCGCCGACGAGTTCGTCAACAAGAAGATGATCCGCATCGGCTGACGCCGAGTCCTCGGCTGACACCCGATCCCGCGAGCCCCCGGTCCCCGTGACCGGGGGCTCGTGCGTGGTGCGCGGTCCCGAGACATCCGCTTCGAGAAAATCATCCGGTTCTATAGATATAGAGCCGAAGGTATGGCAGCATGGCGCCACACCAGCGTCCAGGGGTGGGACTGGCGCGATCGATGATGATCACGAAAGGCAGAGATGTCCGAACCCGCGAAGCGAGCCGAACTCGGCGACGCGCAGCACCTCGAGGTCCTCGGCTACCAGGACTCGTTCAACCGCTCCATGAGCCTCTGGGCGAACTTCGCCCTCGGCTTCACCTACCTCTCGCCGCTCGTCGGCGTCTACTCGCTGTTCGCGCTCGCGCTCACCGTCGGCGGGCCGCCGTCGATCTGGTGGATCGTCATCGTCGGCGCCGGCCAGCTCCTCGTGTCGCTCGTCTTCGGCGAGGTCGTCTCCCAGTACCCGATCCACGGCGGCATCTACCCCTGGGCGCGACGCCTGTGGGGCCGCCGCTACGCCTGGATGGCCGCGTGGGTCTACATCTGGGCCATGATCGTCACGATCACCGCGGTCGCCGAGTACGGCTCGGGCTTCGCAGCCAGCCTGTTCGGCCTCGAGCACACGGCCGACACGACGCTGTGGATCACCCTCGGGCTCCTGCTCGTCGCGCTGCTCATCAACCTCTCGGGCACGAAGTGGCTCGCGCGCATCGCGCGCATCGGCCTCGCCGCCGAGCTCATCGGCGTCATCGGCCTCGGCCTCTACCTGCTGATCTTCCAGCGCAAGCAGGAGTTCTCGGTGTTCTTCGACACCATGGGCGTCGAGGGCGACGGCACCTACCTCGCCGCGTTCGTCGGCGCGGCGCTCGCCGGCCTGTTCCTCTTCTACGGCTTCGAGGCGTGCGGCGACGTCGCCGAGGAGGTCGAGAACCCGGCCCGGCGCATCCCGCGCGCGATGATCCTGACGATCCTCGTGGGCGGCGTCTCGGCGCTCTTCTCGTTCGGCGGCTACGTGCTCGCCGCACCCGACCTGCAGGCCATCGTCGCCGGCGAGGACGCGGACCCCATCCCGGCCATCCTCGAGTCGACCCTCGGCCCGGTGGGCGCGAAGATCTTCCTCGTCGTGGCGATCACGGCGTTCCTCTCGTGCGTGCTGAGCCTCCAGGCCGCCGCGAGCCGCCTGCTGTTCTCGTTCGCGCGCGACGGCATGCTCCCCGGCCACCGTTGGCTGTCGAAGGTCACCGAGGGCAGCAAGGTCCCCGCGAACGCGCTCATCGTCGCCTGCACGGTGCCCGCGATCATCGCGGTGCTCGTCTGGCTGAACGCCGACCTGCTCTACCCGGTCACCGCGTTCGCCGTGCTGGGCATCTACGTCGCGTTCCAGATGGTCGTGCTCGCCGCGCTCCGCCAGCGGCTCCGCGGCTGGAAGCCCGCCGGGCCGTTCTCGCTCGGCCGCTGGGGCCTCGTCGTGAACATCGTCGCGCTCGCCTACGGCGTGTTCGCGATGATCCTGCTCGCGACGCCCGGCACCTCCGGCGACCCGGTCACGGACTGGATCGTGCTCATCGGCCTCGGCATCGTCCTCGGCACGGGTCTGCTCTACCTGTTCCTCGCCCGCCCCGATCGCCTCTCGGACGCACCGGCCGGCGACGCGATCGACGTCGCCGAGCGGCTTCGGGCCCACGGCGCCGCCACGGTCCGGACCGACACCGCCGCAGCGGGCGAGCCCGTCGCCTGATCGGCCTCCGGGTCGAGAGGGGCGACTCGGTTCCGGTCCGGAACGGCGCGCGGTCGGCCGTCACGGACCACGAAGCGCCCCGGGGCATCTTGCCTCGGGGCGCTTCGCCGTCGTCGCGTGGTCAGTTCCGGTCGTCGACGCCGAACTGCTCGAGCACGTCGCCCGGCGCGCCGACCGGGTGCACCTCGACGCCCGCCGCCTCCGCCGCGGCGGCGGTCGCGCCGAGCAACTGCTCCGCGATCCCCGCGACCGCGGTGACGTCCCCGAAGTCGAGCCGGACGATCCGGGCACCGGTGTGCTCGAGGACCCGACCGACGTCGTGCACGATCTGCTCCGCCGCGACGAAGTCGAGCTCGCCGCGCAGGTCGAACGTGACGGTCCCGGCCTCGGCGTCGACGTCGACCTCCGCGACCGGCGAGACCGGTTCGACGACGTGGTCGAACATGTGCAGCCCGAACCGGTCGGCGAGCGCCTCGAGCATCGCGACCCCGCGGGCGCTGTTGCCCGCCTCGTCGAGGGGCGGCGAGTAGACGCCCACGCCGAACTCGCCCGGCCGCACGGCGACGATGCCGCCGCCGACCCCCGACTTCGCGGGCATGCCGACGCGGAACGCCCACGCGCCCGACCGGTCGTACATCCCGCAGGTGGCCATCACCGAGAGCGTGTCGCGTGCCGCACGCGCTCCGACCACGCGCTCGCGCGTGATGGGGTGCACGCCGCCGTTCGCGAGCGTGGCCCCCATCAGGGCGAGGTCGGCCGTGGTGACGCGCAGCGCGCACTGCCGGAAGTACGGGTCGGTCGCGGCGTCCACGTCGTCGGTCGCGAGCGAGCCGGCGGCGAGCGCGAGTCCCGCCAGGGCGCGGTTCCGGTGCCCGGTCTCCGCCTCCGACCGGTACACGTCGTCGTCGACGTCGAGCTCCCGCCCCGCGAAGCGCGAGAGCGCGTCGCGGATGCGCCGGAACCGCTCGTCCGCGTCGTCCGCGGGCACGAGCGACGTCGTGACGATCGCGCCGGCGTTGATGAACGGGTTCTCGGGCCGACCGCGCTCGTCGAGGCTGATCGCGTTGAACGGCTCGCCGCTCGGCTCCACGCCGATGTGCTCGTGCACCGCGTCCGCGCCGACCTCCTCGCACGCGAAGGCGTACACGAACGGCTTCGACGCCGACTGGATGGTGAATGCGGCGTCGGCGTCGCCGGCGCCGTAGGTCCGGCCGAGCACGCTCGCGATGGTGACGCCGAACGCGTCGCGATCGGCGTCGGCGAGCTCGGGGATGTAGTCGGCGACCGTGCCCTCGGCCACGCGGGCGGCGACGTCGCGAAGGGTGTCCGCGAGGACGCGGTCGACCGCGGCGCCGAGCAGTCGCGACCGGTCGTCGGCGCTCACGCGCGGCGGCGGCCGGATGCCGCGTCGATCTCGTCGCGGCGCAGGCTCACGAGGCGGCGCACGGCCTCCTCCGGCAGCGGATGCTCCGGGGTGAAGCGGACGGTTCCCTTGCTGCGTTCGAACCCCTCCAGCACGTCGTGGGCCGCATCGATGACCGCGGGGCTGAACGGATAGAACCCGATGTGCGCCTTCGCCTCCATGACCGCGAGAAGCGGCTTGCCCGCATGGCGCAGGGCGGGCATGCCGTAGCTGCGCCCCTCCTCGGCGTCGGGCACCACCTCGCGCGCGATGAAGTACACGCCCTCGATGGTCGATCGCGCCGGCTCGTGCAGCCCGGCGACGTACTCGGTGACCTCCCCCATGGCCGTCATCGTACGCGGGCGGCTCGGGCGCGGCATCCGCGCGGCCGGCGCGCACCCGGTCTACCCTCGTCGCAGGGGGGTCGCATGATCCGGCAGCGCGTCATCGTCCACGGCCGCGTCCAGGCGGTCGGCTTCCGGTTCAGCGCGCGCGTCGAGGCGCAGCGCCTCGGGATCTCGGGATGGATCCGCAATCGCAACGACGGCGCGGTCGAGGCCGAGATCGAGGGCGAGGAGGCATCCGTCGCCGCCATGCTGGCCTGGCTCGACGAGGGTCCGCCCGGCGCCGACGTCACCTCGCTCAGCACCGCCGACCTCGCGCCCACCGGCGAGCGCGGCTTCCGTGTCCTGAGCTGACGACGACGAGCGGATGCCGCGGCCCGACGTCGCCCGTCGCCGCTCGGCCGTGGGACGTCACGGCGCGGTCGACTGAGCGGGCTGGTCGCCGGTGAACGTCCCGCTCAGGGTCGCGACGCCGAACGCGAGCGCGGCTCCCCCGACGCCGAGCACGAGCACCGTGACGATCGCAGCGACGAAGACCGGGAGGCCGCGGCTGCGCCTGGGGACCTCGAAGCCCATCGGCGCGGTCGCGGCCGATGCGGCGGGTGCCGGATCCGACGGCGAGGCGCCGCCGCGTGGCGTGACCACGGCGCCCGGCACACCCCCGACGACCGAGGTCGGCGGCGGGTCGGGCACCCGACGCAGCGCGTCCTTGGCGAGCTGCGCGAGCGCGGCCGCCATCCCGGTGAGCGGTGCGGCGATCCACGGCGCGATCCCGCCCAGGCCGGTGGTGACCTGCACCACCACGCCGACCCCGAGGAGCATCAGGGTCACGAGCCCGCCGACGACGACCGCACGCCCGATCCGCACCGTACCGCGGCGCGGTGCGACGCGCGGGATGGGCCGCTCCCGGGGTCCGAGGTACGACAGCTCGAGCGAGCCGAGCCCGACGAGGTCGCCGTGATGGAGCTCCAGCGGCCGACCGGCGCTCGCGCCGTTGACCGACGTGCCGTTGGTGGAACCCGCGTCCTCGATGGTGACGGTGTCGCCGGCGCGCACGAGCCGAGCGTGCTGACGGCTCACCCCCTCGACGTCGAGGACGATCCCGCACGACGGGTCGCGTCCGACGACGGTCGTGCCGGGCGGGACCGCGAGGCGTCGCCCTCCCCACCGGCCCCCGACCACGAGGAGGGTCGGTTCCGATGCTGCGTGCTGAGGTGACATCCGACGGCCTGCCGGCGGCCGAGGCGGCTCGCCGCGACCACGCGTCGAGCGTACGCCGCCCCGGGGCTCCGGGCCACTCGCGGGATGGGTCGGTCGAGGTGGGACTTCGGTCCATTGACCGGACGGTCGGTCGGGAATACCGTCGAGGTGACACCCAGATATGGGAGCCGCCACCTGAAGGAGGTTGGTTTCTATGAAGAAGTGGACGCGATGGGAAGACTGGGTGGCGATCGCCGCCGGTCTGGCAGTCGCACTGTCGACGATGTTCCTCACTCCGATGGGGGCATCGGTCTCGATGATGGTGGTGCTCGGCGCACTGCTCGTCGTCTCCGGCGTCGTGAACCTGGCCTGGCCGGGCATGGTGGCGATGGAGTACGTGCAGGGCGGACTCGGCCTGCTGCTGATCGTCTCGCCGTGGGTCGGCCGCTACGTGGAGACGGGGGCCTTCGGGCCCGCGTGGATGTCGTGGATCTGCGGCGCGATCGTCGTGGTCGTCGCCGGCCTCGCCATCCGCCCCGCGATGCGCGCGCACCACGACGCGATCACCCACTGAGCGCGATCACAGGCTGATCGCCGCACCCGAGGGCCGGCTGCTCGGGACGCCCCGGGCACCCGGCGCCTCGGCGCGCCTGCGCGGTCGGAACTGCCGCACGCAGAGCACGAGCATGATCGCCGACGCCACCAGGTAGAACGAGTGCAGCAGCCAGACCGGCCCGAGCGGCAGGCTGAACACGTACACCGAGTACACGACGTTCGCGCCGTTGATCATCGCGATGCTCCCGAGGCTGTACGAGCCCACGTCGTGGGTGCGGAGGGCCTTCCACACCATCGGCAGGTTCGCGGTCGCGAACACGACGGCTGCGACCATCCCTGCGAGCACCGGAACATCCATGTCCGCGACGCTACGCGCGGCACGGTTCCCGCCGCGTCGGGAGAAGCACGCAACCTCGCGCGCGGCACCGATGGGTCGTATTACCCATGCCGCGGCCGGCGCTCAGACGAGGTGGTGCTCGAAGGCGTACGCCGTCGCCGCGGCCCGGCTCGGGACGTCGAGCTTGGTGAAGATGTTGCTCAGGTGCCGAGCGACGGTCTTCTCGCTGAGGTGCAGTTCCGACGCGATCTCGCGGTTGGTGATCCCCCGCGTCACCAATCGCAGCACCTCGACCTCCCGACCGGTCAGCGGATGGTCTCCTCGGCCGCCTCCGCCGCGTTCCCGTACGAGCGCGGCGAGCGCCGGCTCTGCGCCGAGTTCCGCGAACGCCGCCTCGGCGAGTTCCTCCTCGAGCTCCGCGGCCTCGTCCTCGTCGAGCTCGCGGCGCGCCCGCGCCATGAGCACGCGGCTCCGCGCGACCTCGTACGGCGACCCGACCTCGACCCAGGCCTCGCGGGCGGCCCGCAGGCGCGTGAACGCACCGGCGGGGTCGCCGGCGGCGAGTCGGACCTCCCCGTCGGCGTAGGCGACGATCGCTCGCAGCATGACCGACGCGTTCCTCCGCTCCATCGCCGCCAGTTCGTCCGCTGCGGCGCGCGCGGCATCGAGGTCGCCGGCGGCCGCCTCGATGCTCACGATCGCGGGCAGCATGTGGCAACGCGTCGCGTCGTCGGCGCTCTCCGCGCTGCGTCGGATCAGGCTCTGCGCGAGCCCAGCGCGGCCCTCGTCCAGGCGGAGCAGGGCCAGCCCGGGTTCGGGGTCCCATCCCGATTCGGCGGCCTTCGCGTACCGCGCCTCGGCTTCGTCGAACGCTCCCCGCAGACGCAGCACCTCGGCCTGCTGGTAGTGCGCGCCGAACGCTGCGCCGACGTCGCCCGCGAGCAGTCGCTCCTCGGCGAGCTTCGCCGCCGTCATCGCGTCGGCCCATGCTCCGTGCAGGCGGAACAGCTCGGCGCGGTGGGCCTGGCACTGTCCGCTGAACGCCACGAGCGACGGCTGGTCGCGGCACCATCGGTCGAGGGCGCGCGTCCACTCCACCGCGCGTCGGAGTTCGAAGGTCAGGTGGCAGTATCCGATGACCGCGCAGTACACGATCCCGGATGGCACGGGACCGACCTCGCCCGCCGTGACCGAGACCATGGCCTCGTCGAACATCCGGACCCCCGTCGTCGGGTCGCCGGCCATGACGGTCGCCTGGCCGCTGCCGAGCAGGGCGAGGGCGGCCACGTCCGGATCCCGCGTGCGTTCGGCGATCTCGGCCGCCCGGCCGAACAATTCGAGCGCTCGACCCGCCTCACCCGCGTAGAGCGAGCCCAAGGCCTGCGGCACGAGTACGAATCCGGCGGCGGAACCCGGTTCGTCGAGGCGCTCGATGAGCCGCGTCGCACGCGCGAGCCAGCCCATCCCCTGCGAGGGATTGCCCGTGTTCATGCACTCGAGGCTGACCCAGACCGCGGAGTACGCCGCGCGGTCGGGGCGTCCGGCGGCGAGGTGCGCCTCGTGCGCGAGCGTGCGCAACTCGATGACGCGCTCGCTGAGGCCGACGAGGTCGGCCGCCGTGGCGAACCGGTCCAGGTCCTCTCCTGAGAGCGCGGTTCGGCCACCCTCCGTGCGGTCGAACCAGTCGACGGCATCGCTCCATCGTCGCTCCGCGTATGCGGCGCGCGCCTGTTCCAGACTCGTCGATGCGACCATCGGCCCGGCGGCTCTCACGTGCGACCGATCGGCCGTCGGGAGCCGCCCCTTCGCGAACGGTACCGCGCACCCCACCGGGCGGCAAGGCCGCCACGGGCCCTCACGCCCCCCGACCCTCATTCGCGTACGACCGCGCGCGATGGGCATCGGTGCTCGTCGCGACCGGCGTCGCGGCGATGCGCTGCGCGATCCGTCGCGCGTCGGTGCCGACGCCGATGAGCGTCCCCGAGCCCGCCGACTGCAGCAGGTGCATCCCCAGCAGGTACACGCCCGGCGCACCGACGACGGCGCCGCGCTCGTGGTGGGGGCGGCCGCCGCCCTCGAACGCGGGCAGGTGGACCCAGCCGTAGTCCTCCTCGAACCCCGTGCACCAGATGACGTTCGCGACGTCCAGGGCGACCCCGTCGACGACGGGGCGGCCGCCCTCGATCCCGGTGGTCCGCGGCACGATCCGCACACCGGCGGCTGCGAGTTCGCGGCGGCGCACCCGGACGAGCGGTTCAGCGCGGCCGTGCTCGCGCGCGAGGATGCGTCGCCCGAGCGATCGGTCGGCCGTCGCGATGTGCAGGCCGACGAAGCGGACGACCGGGAATCCGAATCGTGCAGCGGCACGTCCGTGGCGGAACGGCAGCTCCCCGCTCGGACGACCCGAGATCCAGGTCTCGCGCGCCCTCGAGACGTCGAGCGCGATCTCCGACGCCGAGTTGCCGAAGCCGACGACGAGGACGCGGCCCTGGGCGAGCTGCCCGGGATTGCGGTATGCATCGGAATGCAGGCTCACGATGCGAGCGGCGAGCCCGCCGGCGAAGGTCGGCACGCGCGGCACCTGCTGGGCGCCGGTCGCGATCACGACGTTCGACGCTGCGAATCGCCGACCGTCCGCCGTCGTCAGGACGTACCGGTCGTCGATCGCATCGAGCCCGGCGACCCGGGCACCGCCGACGACCGGGAGGGCCCGGGCAGCGGCGTACCGCTCGAGGTAGTCGGCGAACTGGTCCTTCGTGGGGAAGGCGTACGGGTCGTCGCCGAGTGCCATTCCCGGCAGCGCGTCGTACTTGGCCGGCGTGTTGAGCCGGAGCGAGTCCCAGCGCCGCCGCCACGCCTGACCGACCCGATCGTGCGCGTCCAGGACCACGTGATCGCGATCCCGGGCCGCGAGTGCGGAACTGATCGTGAGACCGGCCTGACCGCCGCCCACGACGACCGTGTCGTGCTCCTCGAGCCCGCTCGCCAGGTCTGCTGCCCGACGAGGCGTGTCCTCGGCATCCATGATGGCCCCCGTCTCCGGATCCGGCTCGGAGCCGGACCCTCGGCATCACGGTACGGACGGGCGGGCCTCCACCGCGTCGGCCGGATCACCCATCCGGTGCGTCGGAGCATGGACAGAACGATGCACTGGAGCGGGCCGGCCGCGCCGGACCGCACCGGATGCGGTGCGGACGATCCCGGGGAAGCGGAGGGACCGGCAGGTCGGACGAGCCCGTGCTCGTACGCGTACGCCGTCGCCGCTGAGCGCGACGAGAGGCCCGGCTTGCCGAAGATGTTGCTGCGGTGCCGCGCGACGGTCTTCTCGCTGAGCGAGAGACGCTCGGCGATCCCGCGGCTCGTCAGTCCGGTCGAGACGAGCCGGAGCACCTCGACCTCACGGTCCGTGAGCACACCGGCACGCGCGCGACGCGACATCCACCGCCAGCGGCGGCTCACCGCGCAGGAGGGCGGCCGTCGAGAGCAGTTCGAGGTCGGATGCCCCGAACCCACCGGCCGCGTCGGCACGACCGAGGTACTCGACCGCGTCAGCCCAACGTCGATCGGCCGCCGCGGCGCGACCGGCATCCAGCGAGCTCGGCGAGGTCATCTCCGCTCCCCGGCGGCCCGCCGGGCTGCCCCCGGAACCCTCGGCCGTCGTGGCGGAACGTACCGCCGTGCGCGCCGCCCCCGCAACGGCGAAGGGCCCGCCGGCGAACCGGCGAGCCCTTCGTGACGAGTCAGGAGACTCAGATGGCGTTGACGTCCAGCGGGATGCCGGGGCCGAACGTGGTCGACACGGCGCCCTTCTGGATGTAGCGGCCCTTGGCGCTCGACGGCTTGAGGCGCACGACCTCCTCGAGCGCAGCGCTGATGTTCTCGTTCAGCTGCTCCTGCGTGAACGAGGCCTTGCCGACGACGAAGTGCACGTTCGCGTGCTTGTCGACGCGGAACTCGATCTTTCCGCCCTTGATGTCCTCGACGGCCTTGGCCGGGTTCGGGGTCACGGTGCCGGTCTTGGGGTTCGGCATGAGGCCGCGCGGGCCGAGGACCTTGCCGAGACGGCCGACCTGGCCCATGAGCTCGGGGGTGGCGACGGCCGCGTCGAACGCGGTGTAGCCGCCGGAGACCTTCTCGATGAGCTCGGCGCCGCCGACCTCGTCGGCGCCCGCGGCGATCGCGGCCTCGGCCGCGGGGCCGGTCGCGAAGACGATGACGCGGGCGGTCTTGCCGGTGCCGTGCGGGAGGATGACGGTGCCGCGCACCATCTGGTCGGCCTTACGGGGGTCCACGCCGAGCTTCAGCGCGACCTCGACGGTCGAGTCGAACTTCGCCGAGCCGGTCGCCTTCGCGAGCGCGACGGCGTCGGTCGGGGTGTAGTACTTGCCGGCCTCGATCTTCTCGGCCGCGGCCCGGTAGGCCTTGGACTTCTGTGCCATGTTGGTTCTCCTAGCGAGAGTGTGGTCATCGCGCCTGGCGGGCGCTGCCACGAATGAGAGTTCTGGTGCACGGATGCCGCGTGGCATCCGTCACGGCCGTGCCCGGTGCGCGCAGCGACGGGGCGAGCCGTGGGAAGGCCTATTCGACCGTGATTCCCATCGAGCGGGCGGTGCCGGCGATGATCTTCGACGCGGCGTCGAGGTCGTTGGCGTTGAGGTCGGCCATCTTCGTCTCGGCGATCTCGCGAACCTGGGCGGGCGTGATCTTGCCGACCTTGGTGGTGTGCGGGACGCCCGAGCCCTTGGCGACGCCGGCGGCCTTCTTGATGAGCTCGGCGGCGGGCGGGGTCTTCAGGATGAAGGTGAACGAGCGGTCCTCGTAGACCGTGATCTCGACGGGGATGACGTTGCCCCGCTGAGCCTCGGTGGCCGCGTTGTAGGCCTTGCAGAACTCCATGATGTTCACGCCGTGCTGACCCAGGGCCGGGCCGATGGGCGGGGCCGGGTTGGCGGCGCCGGCCTTGATCTGAAGCTTGATCAGACCAGTGACCTTCTTCTTCGGTGCCATGATTTCTCTCTTTCTGTTCGAACGCCCCGAGCGGGGCACTCTCCCGCGATCCCGGCGGTTCCGGTCGCGGTGGCCTGTTGTGCGTGTGTCCTGGACGCAGCACAACCCTCCGATGATACCGGAGGGTTGCTGCGGGGGCCCTGAGAGCCCCTAGAGCTTGGTGACCTGGTCGAAGCTGAGCTCGACCGGGGTCTCGCGCTCGAAGAGCGAGACGAGGACCGTGAGCTTGCCGCTCTCGGGCTTGATCTCGCTGATCGTGCCGGGAAGGCCCGCGAACGAGCCGTCCTTGATGGTGATCGTCTCGCCGATCTCGAAGTCGACCTCGGCGGGGATCTGGCGTGCGGCGCCGCCCGCTGCGGCGCCCTTCGCACCCTTGGCGGGCGCGACGTCCTTGATGTCGACGAGGCTCTTCAGCATGTTGAAGGCCTCCTCGAAGCGGAGGGGCGTCGGGTTGTGGGCATTGCCCACGAAGCCCGTGACGCCGGGAGTGTGGCGGATGACCGACCAGCTCTCCTCGTTGAGCTCCATGCGGACCAGCACGTAGCCGGGCACGCGGACGCGCGTGACCATCTTGCGCTGGCCGTTCTTGATCTCGACGACATCCTCCATCGGCACCTCGACCTGGTGGATGTAGTCGGCCATCGCCATGGTCTCGCGGCGCTGCTCGACGTTCGCCTTCACGCGACGCTCGAAGCCGGCGTAGGAATGCACGACGTACCACTTGCCCGGGAGGAAGCGCAGCTCGTTGCGGAACGCCTCGTACGGGTCGTGGTCCTCGTCCTCCTCGGTGACGGCGTCGAACGCCGCCTCGGCCTCGTCGGCGGAGTCGATCTCGAGGGCGTCGTCGACGACCGCGTCGGCCTCGGGATCGGTCGCCTCGGCGATCGCGTCGAGGACGGCGTCGAGGTCGACGTCATTGCCCTCGTCGTCGACGACGTGCACGGCGCGGTGCTCGGCCGGCTCCGCCGAATCCTCATCGCGCTCGAGCGAGTTGCCCTCCTGCGCCTCGTCCTCTTCGGAGGACTGCTCGGCGGCGGTCGCCCAGTCGACGTCCTGTCGCTCGTTCTTCGACACTTCCTCAATCCTTCTTTCTGCCGTGCCACCGGGTGACCGGCGGGCAGGTGTCGGGCCGACGGCCCGATCAGACCCCCGGCGTTCCGAAGACGTACAGGACCAGCCATCCGAAGACCTGGTCGAGCCCCCAGACGATCGCCATCATGATGGCCACGAAGACCAGCACCACCGCGGTGAAGCTCGCAAGCTCCTTGCGCGTCGGCGTGACGACCTTCCTCAGCTCGCCGATGACCTGTCGGATGAACAGGGCGATCCGGGCGAAGGGGTTGCGCCGCGCCGCGCTCTCGCGCTTGGCGTTGGCGACGACATCCTCGCTGGGTTCGTCGAGTACTTTCCGAGCCACCTCGTACACCTTTCATGGGTCGGCCATCGCCGGCCGACTCGCAGGGCGGACAGGACTCGAACCTGCAACCTGCGGTTTTGGAGACCGCTGCTCTACCAATTGAGCCACCGCCCTAGGGACCCGGTCCACCGGATCACCTCGGGTCGAAGCCGCTTCGATCCACGTTCGCGACGGGCTGTTCACCTGCCTCGAAGGCGCGTTTGATCTTGGCTGACTTCAACAACCTCACCAAGTGTATGCGACGTGGGAAGGTGCGCCAAACCGTGGGCCGGCTACGGCCGACGCGGGGCGAGGACACGGGACGTACGTCCCGCGCGCCCGCTCGGCGATCGGCGTATCGTGATGGGTGTGAGCCGCTCCGGCGGCGCACGCAGGTTTCGGGGAGCGCGCCTGTGGGGGCAGGCGCCGGACGCCGCGGCTCGGGGGAACACCGCCGCGGCGTCCCTCTCGCCCCGACCCATCCCGGAGCATGCGCGTCGACCGCCCCGCTTCGCGCCGGGACGATCGGCGCGCACCGGACGATCCGTCCGGACGAGCGTCCGCGAGCGGGCGGTCGCCCGCTGACGCGCGAGCGCCCGCGCCGTAGGCTGGGATCGTGACCGATCAGCGCCGTCTCTCCGCCCGCATCTCCGCCATCGCCGAGTCCGCGACCCTCAAGGTCGACGCCAAGGCCAAGGCCCTCCAGGCCGAGGGGCGGCCCGTGATCTCCTATGCCGCGGGCGAGCCCGACTTCCCGACGCCCGCGCACATCGTCGAGGCCGCGCTCGAGGCGGTGCGCGACCCGCGGAACCACCGCTACACGCCGGCGGCGGGCCTGCCCGACCTGCGCGAGGCGATCGCGGCGAAGACCCGGCGCGACTCCGGCCTCGCTGCAGGCGCGAACCAGGTCGTGGTCACCAACGGCGGCAAGCAGGCCGTCTACCAGGCCTTCCAGGTGCTGCTCGACGACGGTGACGAGGTCCTCGTGCCCACGCCGTACTGGACCACGTATCCCGAGGCGATCAAGCTGGCGGGCGGTCGCCAGGTCGACGTCTTCGCCGGATCGGAGCAGGGCTACCTCGTCACGGTCGAGCAGCTCGAGGCGGCCCGCACCGAGCGAACGCGGGCGCTGCTGTTCGTGTCGCCGTCGAACCCGACCGGCGCGGTGTACCCGCCCGAGCAGGTGAAGGCCATCGGCGAGTGGGCCCTCGAGCACGGCATCTGGGTCGTGACCGACGAGATCTACCAGAACCTCACCTACGCGGAGGACCCGGAGGCCGCCCCGCCCCGCGCGATCTCGATCGTCGAAGCCGTCCCGGGGCTCGCCGAGCAGGCGATCCTCGTGAACGGCGTCGCGAAGACCTACGCGATGACCGGATGGCGCCTCGGCTGGATGGTCGGACCCGCCGACGTCATGAAGGGCGCCGCGAACCTGCAGTCGCACCTCACGTCGAACGTGTCGAACATCTCGCAGCGCGCCGCGATCGCGGCCCTCACCGGGCCCCAGGAACCCGTCGAGGAGATGCGCCGCGCGTTCGACCGGCGTCGCCGCACGATCGTCGCCGAGCTGTCGAAGATCGACGGGATGACGGTGCCCGTGCCCGAGGGCGCGTTCTACGTCTACCCCGACGTCACGGGCCTCCTCGGCCGCGAGTGGGCCGGCGCGACGCCCACCACGTCGCTCGAGCTGGCCGACCTCATGCTCGAGAAGGCGGAGGTCGCGGCAGTGCCCGGCGAGGCGTTCGGTCCGAGCGGCTTCCTGCGCTTCAGCTACGCGCTCGGCGACGCACCCCTCCTCGAGGGCGTGCAGCGGCTCCAGGAGCTCTTCTCCTGACCGTGATCCCGCCGATGGATCGCGCCGCGCGGCGCACGCCCGAACCGAGGAGCAGCGCAGACGTCGTCGGCGAGCACTCGCAGTTCCGCCTGGACCTCGAGCGGGTGCGCTTCTCGCCCTACTTCTCGCGCCTGTCGGCCGTGACGCAGGTCATCGGCCAGCCGGGTGCCGGCCCGCTCATCCACAACCGGCTCACCCACTCGATCAAGGTGACGGCCGTCGCGCGCGCGATCGCGGTGAAGCTGACGGATGCCTCGTCGCCGACGCGCGACTTCGCGCTCGCGCACGGCTGCGACGCCGTGGTCGTGCAGGCGGCCGCGTCCGCGCACGACCTGGGGCACCCGCCGTTCGGGCACCTCGGCGAACGCGTGCTCGACCGGCTCGCCCGCGACACGCTGGGCCTCCCCGACGGGTTCGAGGGCAACGCCCAGACCTACCGGATCCTGACGACGCTCGATGTGAGCGAGGTCGCGCAGCGCGGGCTCAACCTCACTGCCGCCGTGCGGAGCGCCGTGGCGAAGTACCCCTGGACCCGCCACGTCGACGTCTCGGCGCTCGGCGACGGGCCCCTGCCACGCGGCATCCGTCGTACCGACCGCGGCATCGACGTGCTGAAGTTCTCGGCCTACGGGATCGACGCGGCCGACCTGTTCGGGGCGCGCGACGGGCATCCGCCGCTCCGTCAGTCGCTCGAGTGCTCGATCATGGACCTCGCCGACGACATCGCCTACTCGATCCACGATGTCGACGACTTCCACCGCGCGGGCCTGCTCGGCCAGGGCGCCGTGGCGCGCGAGTTCCGCGGCTGGATCGAGTCGGGCCTGCAGCTGCGCGACCTCGACGACGAGGAGCTCGCCCGGCGCAGCGCGCCGCCCGGCAGCGCCCTCGAGGCGCTGCGCCGGAAGATGCACGCGACCGACCCGTGGATCGCGGGCGACGAGGCGTTCCGCGCCGCGGTCGGGGTGGTCGCCGACGACCTCGTCGACGGGCTCCTGGCGAGCCCGTTCGACGGTTCGATCGCGGCCGAGCGGGCGCTGTCGTCGTTCACGAACCGGTGGATCGACCACCTCCAGTCGTCGGTCGTGCCGGCGCCCGAGGGCGTGGTGCGGGCCGGGCTCGTGACCCTCGACGAGCGCGCCTGGCACGAGGTCGAGATCCTGAAGTTCGTGCACCGGCACTTCATCCTCGACCGCTCCGACATCGTGATGTACCAACGCGGTCTCAGCCGCGTGATCACGCGCGCCGTGAAGGGCCTCACGGCGTGGTTGCGCGACGAGGATGATCGGGATCGCGTGCCCCAGCGGCTCCGCGAGCTCGTCGAGATCGCGACGGACGGGTATGCGCAGCTGCGCACCGCCCGACCCGAGGGCGTGCCGGTTCCCGAGGCGTCCGAAGTGCGCGACCTGGGTGTGGGGCGGGGCGTCGTCGACTACGTGGCGTCGCTCTCCGACGACCAGGCGCTGGCGGTGTCCGAGGCGATCGACGGGCGCCCCGACCGACTGTGGGACATCGGGCAGAACCTCTGATCAGCGGTCGGAACGGGCCGGTGCGCGACCCTCTGCCGCCTCGACCGGTGACGGGTGACCGGGCGAGGCGGTCACGAGTGACCGGCTCGTCCGGTCACAGGGCCGCCGCCGGCTCGAGCGCGCGTCGAGCGTCGCGGATCAGGCCGTCGGCGATCGCCTCGAGGAGCGGCGATCCGAGGTTCCACTGCTGCCAGTGCAGCGGCACGTCGACGGGCGGTCCGCCGAGTGCGACGAGCCGGCCGTCGACGAGTTCGGCATCGGACTGGAAGCCGGGTAGGAGCCCCCAGCCGAGCCCGAGCTTGATCGCGGTCGCGAAGTCGTTCGACGCGGGCACGAAGTGACGCGGCGGGTCGCCGGCGTCGGCCCCGATGAGCCGCAGGTACTCGCCCTGCAGGTCGTCGCGCCGATCGAAGTCGACTCGCGGCGCCACGGCGAGGGAGGCGGCATCCGCCCCGTCCGGACACCAGCGCGCGACCCAGTCCGGCGTCGCGACGGCGGTGTAGCGCATGATGCCGAGCGGGCGCACGAGGCATCCGGCCACCGGCGTCGACTGCGAGGTCACGGCGCCCATGACGGTGCCCGACTCGAGGAGGCCCGCCGTGAAGTCCTGGTCGTCGCGGTGCAGGTCGAAGACGACCGCGTGCGCTTCCGCGATGCGCGCGAGCGCGGGCAGGAACCAGGTGGCGAGCGAGTCGGCGTTGACGGCCAGCGGCACGGTCGTGGGGCGAGCGGATGCCGCGTCGTCGCCGCCGAAGGCGGCCAGCGCGTCGTGCTCGAGCAGCGCGAGCTGTCGCGCGAGTCGCACCACGGCGGCGCCGGCCTCGGTCGGGCGCACGGGCTTCGTGCGCACGACGAGCACGCGCCCGAGGCGCTGCTCGAGCTGCTTGACGCGCTGCGAGACCGCCGAGGGCGTGACGCGCAGCTCGGCCGCGGCCGCCTCGAACGTGCCGCCGTCGACCACCGCCGCGAGCGTGCGAGCGAGATCGAGTGGGATCTGCATGAAGAGATGCTAATGCCCATGAAGAATCCTGAGCTGGCTTTCACCATCTGATCGGCCTAGCTTCGAGGGCGTGGAACTCTCCGTGCTCGCCGCCGGCCTCGGCCTCGGCTTCTCGCTCATCGTCGCGATCGGCGCGCAGAACGTGTTCGTGCTGCGTCAGGGCATCCGTCGCGAGCACGTGTTCGTCGTCGCCGCGATCTGCACGGTCTCCGACGCACTGCTCATCGTCGCCGGCGTCGGCGGCATGGGCGCCATGCTGCAGGCGATGCCGTGGCTCGTGGGCGTCGCCCGATGGGCCGGGGCGATCTTCCTGGTCGGGTACGCCGTCCTGGCGGCGCGGCGAGCGCTGCGCGGTACCGACGAGGGACTCACGGTGGTCGAGGACGGGTCCGGCGTGATCGCCGACTCCCGGGCCGGTTCCGTGGACGGCGACGGCCCCCCGCCCGGCGGCCGACCCGCAACGACGGCGACCGCGTCCACGATCCGACCCGCGCGCACCGCGCTGCTCCCCGTGGTCCTCACCTGCCTCGCGCTCACCTGGCTGAACCCGCACGTCTACCTCGACACCGTCGTGCTGCTCGGCTCGGTCGGCGCCACGCACGGCGATGCCCGATGGACCTTCGCCCTCGGCGCCGCGATCGCGAGCGCCGTGTGGTTCTTCGGCCTCGCGTACGGCGCGCGCCTCCTCGGCCGCGTGCTCGCGAGCCCGCGCGCATGGCGCGTGCTCGACGGCATCATCGCGGTCGTGATGCTCGCGATCGCCGTCTCGCTCGTGCTCCCGGCCTGAACGGGGGATTGCGGTGCTCGGCCCCACCCGTGCTAGCGTGTCGGCCATCGTGAGCTCCAACACCTGTCGCTGCTGTCGCCGCTAGGCGATCGTCCTCCCCGACGATCCCAGGGCGCGATTCCTCACGCGCCGCCGACCGCAGCCCAGCTCACGCCGCATCCGACGCGTCCGCGTCAGCCCACCGGCATCCGTCTCGAAGCACCCTCGACCACGAGGGGCAGCCCGAACCGGATGCCACGGGCCGACGTCGAAGGATGCCGGGGCCGCATCGTCGGCGCACCACCCTCCCGGCACCTCGAAAGGACCAGCACATGTCCGGCATCCCCGTCCTCGACCTCTCCCTCCTCAACGGCACCCCCGATCAGCAGGCGGCCTTCCGCGACGACCTCCGCCGCGCGACCCACGAGGTCGGCTTCTTCTCGCTCGTCGGCCACGGCGTGCCGGCCGAGCTCATCGATCGCGCCTACGAGGTCGCCCGCGCCTTCTTCGCGCTTCCCGAGTCGCACAAGCTCGCGATCGAGAACGTGAAGAGCCCGCACTTCCGCGGCTACACCCGGATGGGCGGCGAGCGCACGCTCGGCCGCGTCGACATCCGCGAGCAGATCGACATCGGCGCCGAGCGGCCCGCCGTTCCCGTCGGCCCCGACACCCCCGACTACCAGGTGCTGCAGGGACCGAACCTGTGGCCCGACGCGCTCCCGGAGCTGCGCGAGGTCGCCGAGGAGTGGATCCGCCGCCTCGACGAGGTCGGCACGCGACTGCTCCGTGCCTGGGCCGAGGCGCTCGGCGCGCCATCCGACATCTTCGATGCCGCCTTCGCGACGCCGTCGCCGTACATGAAGGTCGTGCGCTACCCCGGCGTCGAGGCCGAGCAGCCCGCGCAGGGCGTCGGTGCGCACAAGGACCTCGGGGTGCTCACGCTGCTCTCCGTGGAGGAGGGCAAGGCGGGCCTCCAGGTCGAGAAGGACGGCGAGTGGATCGACGTCACGCCCCCGGCCGGCTCGTTCGTCGTCAACATCGGCGAGCTCCTCGAGATCGCCACCGGCGGCTACCTCAAGGCGACGCTGCATCGCGTCGTCTCCCCCGAGCCCGGCACCGAGCGCATCTCCATCCCCTACTTCCACGGTCCGTCGCTCGACGCGACGATCCCGACGATCGAGCTGCCGCCGGCGCTCGCCGCCGAGGCGCCCGGCGTCACGGACGACCCCGCGAACCCGCTGCACGCGGTCTTCGGCGAGAACTGGCTGAAGAGCCGCCTGCGCGCGCACCCCAACGTGGTCGAGGCGCAGCACCCGCGCCTGCTCGTCGGCGCCTGAGCCCCGCGGGTGTCCACCGGATGTCGTCGGCACGACGTCGCCCTCTCAGGAATCGGACACTCGACGTGTCGAAACCGGGTTCCGCCGTTCGTCGTACGTGCGTAGCGTGACCGAGAGAAGGGATTCCGTCATGGAGTACGCACTGTTCTACGCCGAGGGCACCGACGCACTGCCCTACGTGCCCGCCGACGACAACGTCGGCGAATGGGTGGACGACGTCGAGGCGCGCGGCGTCTCCGAGTACGGCGAGCGGCTGCGACCCGAGCAGGATGCCACGACCGTGCGCGTGCGCGGCGGCGAGGTGCTCGTGGTCGACGGGCCGTTCACCGAGTCGAAGGAGTCGATCGGCGGCTTCGACGTCATCGACGCCCGCGATCTCGACGAGGCGATCGAGATCGCGTCGAAGCACCCGGTGGCCTCGTTCGGCCGCGTCGAGATCCGCCCGTTCATGCAGTGGCCCGACGCCGACCCCGACGGCCGGATCGTGCCGGCGGGCTTCGCCGACGAGGCGCCGCGCGGGCGGCGCTACCTCATGCTCGTGGTCGTCGAGCCGGGCGGCGAGCGCGGGGACGACGGCGACGACGGGGGCGTCGACCCCTGGGTGGACGAGATGGACGGCCGCGGCGTGCGACGCTTCGGCCAGGTGCTGCGCCCGCCGGCGGATGCCACGTTCGTGCGCCGTCGCCACGGCGAGGTGCTCGTGACCGACGGCGGCTTCGCCGAGGCGAAGGAGTGGGTCGCCGGCTTCGACCTGATCGAGGTGCAGGGCGGTCTCGCGGAGGCCATCGAGGTGGCGTCGAAGCATCCGATGGCGCGTGGCGGGGCGATCGAGCTGCGGCCGCTGTGGCCGTTCGACGTGCACGAGGACTCGCGCGAGCGTGAGGCGCGCGAGCGCGCCGACCGGTTCGTGCGCCTCGAGCCGCCGGCCGCCGAGGCCCTCGCGGGGGTCGCGCGCTGACGGGTCGGGCGGCCGGCTCGCCGGATCACGGCGCCACGGGCGCAGGCGGGCCGGACCCGCTCGCGCCCGAGGTCGCCGCGGCGCTGCGCGACGTGTACGCGAGCGAATGGGCGCGCGTGGTCGCGACGCTGATCCGCGTCACGGGCGACTGGGACGTCGCGGAGGACGCCGCCGCCGGCGCGTTCGCGCGCGCCGTCGAGACCTGGCCGCGCGACGGCCTCCCCCGCAACCCGGGCGCGTGGCTCACGACCGCGGCACGCAACCTCGCGCTCGACCGGCTCCGCCGACGCGGCGTCGAGGCCGACAAGGTCAGGGAGTGGATCGCGATGGAGGAGTTCTCCGGACGCGCGGACGGACCGGTCGACCCGGCCGACCTCGCGGGCGACGCCCTCTCCGGCGAGCCGGAATGGGACGACCGGCTGCGGCTCGTCTTCACGTGCGCGCACCCCGCGCTGCCGATGGAATCGCGCGTCGCACTCACGCTGCGCACCGTCGGCGGGCTCGACACCGCCGAGATCGCCCGCGCGTTCCACGTGCCGGAGCCGACCATGGGCCAGCGCATCTCGCGCGCGAAGCGAAAGATCCGGCACGCCGGCATCCCGTACCGCGTGCCGACCGCCGATCTGCTGCCCGAGCGGCTCGACGGCGTGCTCGCCGTGCTCTACCTCATCGCGAACGAGGGATACCTCGCCTCGCACGGCGACGACCTGCAACGCCTCGACCTGGCCGTGGAGGCCATCCGGCTCACCCGGCTCGTCGTCGCCCTCATGCCCGGGGCCGACGAGGCCCGCGCACTGCTCGCGATGATGCTCCTGCAGCATGCGCGGTCGGCGGCTCGCGTCGACGAGCACGGCGACCTCGTGCCGCTGGCCGAACAGGATCGCTCCACCTGGGACCGCGCCGAGATCGCCGAGGGCCTCGCCGTGCTCGGTACGCCGACGGATGGCTCGGTGCCCGGGCCGTACCGCCTGCAGGCCGAGCTCCAGGCGGCGCACGCCCGCGCCCGCACGCCCGACGAGACGGACTGGCCCGCCATCGTGGCCCTCTACGACGCCCTCGCGATGCTCGCCGACTCGCCGTTCGTCGCCCTGAACCGGGCGATCGCGCGCGGGATGGCGTTCGGGCCCCAGGCGGGTCTCGACGACCTCGCGCTGCTCGAGGCATCCGGCCGGCTCGACGGCTATCACCTGCTGCCCGCCGCCCAGGCCGACCTGCTGAGCCGGCAGGGCCGGACGGATGCCGCGGCCGCCCGCTACCGCGAGGCGATCGCGCTCGCGCGCACTGCGCCCGAGCGTCGCTTCCTCGAGCGGCGCCTCGCCGAACTCGCGTCCTCCTGACTCCACCGGGACCGATCCGGAAGTGCGAGCGCGGTGAGGTCCGTGGCATCCACCGATCGGTGGATGGCGGAATCGACCGCTCCACGGCTTCCGGTCGGCCCCGTCGAAGAGGAGGCTCGAGGTATGGACACCTCCCCAGCAGTCAGCATCCGCGGGCTCCGCAAGCAGTACGGCGACGTCGCCGCGGTCGACGGCATCGACCTCGAGATCGCCCGCGGCGAGACGTTCGCGCTCCTCGGGCCGAACGGCGCGGGCAAGTCGACCACGATCGAGATCCTCGAGGGCTACCGCCTGCGCACCGGCGGCGACGCGAGCGTGCTCGGCGTCGACCCCGCGCGCGGCGACCTCGAGTGGAAGTCGCGCATCGGCATCGTGCTCCAGTCGGGCACCGAGAGCGGCGCGATGACCGTGCGGGAGCAGCTCGCCCACTTCGCCGGACTCTATCGGCACCCCCGCGACGTCGACGAGGTGATCGCCGCGGTCGGGCTCGACGAGAAGGCGCGCACGCGCATCGCGAAGCTCTCGGGCGGACAGCGCCGACGCCTCGACGTCGCCCTCGGCATCATCGGCCGGCCCGAGCTGCTGTTCCTCGACGAGCCCACGACGGGCTTCGACCCCGAGGCCCGACGCGAGTTCTGGGACCTGATCCGCTCGCTGAAGCGCGAGGGGACGACCATCCTGCTCACGACCCACTACCTCGACGAGGCCGCACAGCTCGGCGACCGGGCCGGCATCATCATCGGCGGCAAGCTGGTCGACGTCGGCCCGGTGCACGAGCTGGGCGGCGCCGAGGCGCGCGTACCCATCGTCCGCTGGCGCGACCGCGACGGTGCCGCGCGCGAGATCCGCACCGAACGACCGGCGGAGATCGTGGCATCCGTCGCCCGCGACCTGGGCACCGAGCCCGCCGAACTCGAGGTCATCCGTCCGAGCCTCGAGGACATCTACCTGGAACTGGTCCGCGCCGCCGGCGCCGAGACCCGCGAGACCGAGGAGGCCCGAGCATGAGCGCCACCGACCTGAGCTCCACCGACCCCAGCACGAAGGTCGGCTCGGCGGCCGGCATCCGTCGCCCCGGGCGCCTCGCCGTCGGCGCCTCCCGCATCGGCTACGAGGTGAAGAGCTACTTCCGCTCGCCCGACGCCGTGTTCTTCACCTTCCTCTTCCCATTCATCATGCTCGGCATCTTCACCGCCGCGTTCAGCTCGGCGGGCGACATCCAGCCCGGCCCGGGCACCGAGGGGATCTCGGTCGGCGCCTACTACCTGCCGGGGCTGCTCGCCGCCGGCATGCTGCTCTCGGGCGTCCAGAACCTCGCGATCGACATCGCGATCGAGAAGAGCGACGGCACGCTGAAGCGCCTCGGCGGGACACCGCTCTCGCCGGTGTCGTACTTCATCGGCAAGATCGGGCAGGTGTTCGTCACCGGCGTGCTGCAGGCCGCCCTGCTGCTCGTGGCCGCCGCGACGATCTTCGGCATCGCGCTGCCCACCGAGCCCGAGAAGTGGGTGACCTTCGCCTGGGTGTTCGTGCTGGGCGTCGGGACCTCGGCCCTGCTCGGCATCGCGCTCTCGTCGGTGCCGCGGTCGGGCAAGTCGGCGGCCGCGGTCGTCATCCCGATCCTGCTCGTGCTGCAGTTCATCTCGGGCGTCTACCTGCAGTTCTACCAACTGCCCGAGTGGATGCAGAACGTCGCGAGCCTGTTCCCGCTGAAGTGGATGGCGCAGGGCATGCGTGCCGTGTTCCTGCCCGAGGACTTCGCGGTGCTCGAGCAGAACGAGGCGTGGGACCTCGGCTGGGTCGCCGTCGCGCTCCTCGCCTGGCTCGTGATCGGCCTCGTCCTCAGCCGCCTCACGTTCCGGTGGATCCGGCGCGACGCGTGAGCACTGCGCGGCACGCGAGCCCTGTGGGAGCCTGAGTCCATGCAGAACGTGCGGTGGTGGGATGCCGCGGCCGTCGCGGTCGCGGTCGTGATCGCCGCGATCTCACTGCTCGACCCGCCGTTCGGCGCCGACGACGTCGGTGTCTGGGCGGTCGCGGGGGCGTTCCTCCTCATCCACCTGATCTGGGGTCGCCGTTGCGTGCCGGTCGCGACGACCCGCACGCATCTGGCGATCTCGATCGCCTACGCCGTGCTCCTCGCGGTCGGCACGGCGATCGAGCCGTCGTTCGCGATCCTCCAGGCGTTCCTGTACCCGTTCGTCTGGTCGACCTCGCCGACCACCCGCAGTGCGATCGTCGCGAACCTCGCCATCGCCGTCGCCATCGTGCTCGGCTACGCGGTGCGGGAGTGGCCGGCCGGCCTCGTGGTCGGCACCGCGGTCGCCGCGCTGTCGGTCGGGTTCAGCATCGCGCTCGGCCTCTGGATCACCCGGATCGCGCAGTTCGGCGAGGAGCGGGCCCGCCTGCTCGAGGAACTGCAGGCCGCGCAGGGGCAGCTCGCGGCGATGCACCGCGACGCGGGCGTCGCCGACGAACGGGCTCGGCTCGCGCGCGAGATCCACGACACGATCGCGCAGAGCCTCACGGGCATGGTCATGGTCGCGCAGCGCACCGGACGACGTCTGGCCGCGGTCGAGGGCGCAGACGCGGCATCCGCTCGTCGTGACGTCGAACTCATGGAGCAGATGGCGCGCGACGCGCTCACCGAGGCGCGCGGGCTCGTCGCGTCGCTCGCGCCGGTCGATCCCGAGGCCGGGCTCGGCGAGGCGCTGCGTCGGCTCGCGAACTCGTTCGAACGCGAGACCGGCGTGCGAGTGACGGTGCGGGCGGATGCCTCGGGGCTCGACCGCGAACTCGAGGTCGTGCTGCTGCGCAGCGCGCAGGAGGCGCTCGCGAACGTGCGCAAGCACGCGAACGCGAGCGCGGCCGAGATCGTGGTCACGGCGGCCGGGACGCCGCCGGAGATCGTGCTCGCGGTGCGCGACGACGGCGTCGGACCCGGCGATGCCGCCCCGGGAGAGAACGGCTTCGGGCTCGCCGGCATGCGCGACCGCGTGGCGCTCGTGGGCGGGCGCCTCGAGTTCGCACCCGGCCGCGACGGAGGGACCGTGCTGCGCGTGGTCGTCCCGGCGACCCGCGACGACGCACGACGCGACGAGCCGACGGGAGCGGAGGCATGAGCGCCGGTGCGAGCGAACCGATCCGCGTCGTCGTCGCCGACGACCACCCCATCGTCCGGGCGGGCATCGTCGGGCTCCTCGAATCCGAGCCGGGGATCGAGGTCGTCGGCGAGGCCGTCGACGGCGCCGAGGCCGTCGCCCTCGCGACCGAGCTGCGGCCCGACCTCGTGCTGATGGACCTCCGGATGCCCGTGCTCGACGGCGCCGCCGCGACCGAGCGCATCCTGGCCTCCGCCGACGCCGCCGTCACGCGCGTGCTCGTGCTGACGACCTACGAGACCGACGACCACATCCTCGCCGCGATCGAGGCGGGTGCGAGCGGGTACCTGCTGAAGGCTGCGCCGCAGGAGGAGATCCTCGCCGGCATCCGCTCGGTCGCCGCGGGCGAGACCGTGCTCGCACCGTCGATCGCGGCGAAGCTCGTCGCGCGCGTGCGCTCGGGGGCGGCGGCGACCGCGGCACCGGGCCCCACGCTCTCGCCGCGCGAGCTCGAGGTGCTCCGCCTCGTCGCCGGGGGCCGATCGAATCCCGAGATCGGGCGGGCGCTGCACATCGGCGAGGCCACCGTGAAGACGCACCTCATCCACGTCTTCGAGAAGCTCGAGGTGAGCGACCGCACGCGTGCGGTGACCCGGGCCATGGAACTCGGGCTGCTCTGATGCCGGGACGCTAGGGCAGCGTGATCGTACCTCCGGTCAGCTCGAGGCTCGTGAAGCTGAGCGACGGCGGCACGGTGCGCTTCGTGCTCGTGATCGCCTGCCCGTAGGCATCCGTCGGGCCGTCGACCGCGGTCGCACGGAAGGCGAACCCGCCGACGCCGTCGAGGTCGGCCTTGCCCGAGATCTCGATCGTGCGCACGCCACCGGATTCGGTGACGGCGAACGCCGTGATCGACGTGGACGCCATCGAGCGGATCACGGCACCGTTCGCGTCGCGCTCGACGTAGCTCCACGAGCCGTCGACGCCCTTGCGCCCGCTCGCCGCGACCGAGAACGCGAATTCGCCGATGCCGCCCCCGGGCAGGGCCACGGTGCCCGACCCCGTGTTCGTCGTGGTCGACGCCGAGCCGCCGGACACCGTGAGCACCGCGCTCGCACTGCCCGCGAACCACCCGCCGATCGACACGGTGAGGTCGTACACGCCGACCGGGACACCCGCGGCCAGGTCGCACGCGATGTCGAGCGTTCCGGCCGCGTTCCCACGGGCGGCGGTCGTCTTGACGATCCGCGGGGCGCAGGTCGCCTCGTAACCGGTCGTGCTCGACACCAGCCTGGCGCTCAGGTCGTCGGGATCCACCAGGGTCGGATCGCCCCATCGACGGTCGCCGTCCTCGGTGACCTTCGCCGAGAGCGCGATCACGGGCGCCGCGCCGGTCGCGTCGGCCGGGACGACCCACGGGGTCGATGCCGCGATCTTCACGATCGCTGCCTCGGGTTCGACGACGACCTCGACCACGACGTCGGCGCATGCTCCGTGCGCGTCGCACGCGTGGAGGCCGACGGGGTACGTGCCGGGCTCCGCCGTGAGCAAACCGGCGATCGTCATGCCGGTGGCGTCGCCGCTCGCGACGAGCCCGGCCGGCAGGCCGTCGACCTCGAGCGTCACGCCGTCGCTGCCGTCCTCGGGGTCGAGGGCCGACACCTCGAACGAGAGGGGATCGGAGTACGTCCCGGTCACGTGCCCCGGCGCGGTCACGACCGGCGGGAGGTCGATCGTGATGACGAACGCGAACGAGGCGCTCGTGTCGTCATCGGGCGCGTCGCCGCCCCCATCGTCGACCGCGACCGCCGTGACGTGGGCGACGCCCCCGCGCACCGGGGTGAACGTGAGCGTTCCATCCGCCGAGACCGTCGGCAGGCCGTCCTCCGCGAAGAGCGACGGGTCGTCGACCTCGAGCTGGAACGCGATGGCCTGCCCCGCCTCGTCGGCCGGACCCGGAGAGATCGCCGTGGCCCATGCCGGAACCGTCACCGGTACGCCGTCGGGGATCGCCTCGACGTCGACGCCACCGCTGAAGGCCGGTTCGTCGTTCACTGCGGTGACCGTGACCTCGACCGATCCCATCGCATCGACCGGCGCCGCGCAGTCGGCACCGGGCTCGCCGCAGTCGTCCGGTTCGCCGCGATCGGTGACGCGGTATTCGAAGGCGTCGACGCCGTTGGCGTCGGCGTCCGGCGTGTAGGTCACGATCGAGCCGTCGAGCACGGCCGAGCCCGCTGACGGCTCGCCGATCAGCTCGAACGTCAGGTCGCCGTCGGCGGTCTCCGCATCCTGTACGAACTCCGCGAGGTCGATGTCGATCGCCGTGTCCTCGCCGGTCTGGGCGGTGCCGTCGGATACCTCGGGCGGCCCGTTCACGTACGCGACCGTCGCCACGGCGGTCCGTTCGACGGTTCCGCCGTCGCCGTCGTCGATGCTGACCGTGATGGTGCGGGCGCCGCCCGACGCATAGACGTGCGTCGCGGCGAAGTACCCGCACGCGGGCGACGCGAAGATGTCGAGCGGGCACAGGAACCCCTGCTCCGACGGCGTCGGGCAGGTCGTCCCGCCTCCGCAACCGAAGTCCAGGATCGTGGCATCGGTTCCGTCGCCCCAGTCGATCGAGATCGTCCCCTCGTCGAGGCCCGCATCCACCAGCCTGCCGCCGATGCGGAAGAGGTCACCGGGCTCGCCGGACAGGGTGGAGGAGTTGCCGATGCACACGCCGCCGGCCGGTGCCGCGCAGTTCGGTGCGAGCGCCAGGGTCGGCGGCGAGTTCAGCACGCGCGCCGTCGTCGACTCGCTGCCGGCCGTGCCGTCCGCCTCGGTGAGGGTCATCGTGATCGGGAAGTAGTTCCCGGAGCCGTCCGGATCGTCGCGGTACGCGTGCTCGAACTCGAAGTACAGCGGACCGAGCCCGCAGTCCGGCCCGACGCAGAGCCAGTCGGTCCACGTCGGCTCGAGGGTGAACGGACACTCCTCGCCGTCGCAGGGGTACGATCCGGTCGTCTCCGTGCCGTCGCCCCAGTCGATGACGAACGTGCCGCCGTCGAACTCGACATCGGTGATGTTGCCGCGGAGCTGCGCGGTCTCTCCCTCGACGAGATCGCGATCGTCGTGGGCACCCAGGCAGATGACGAACAGGATCGACGAGTCGCAGTACGGCAGCAGGTATACCACCGGGGCATCGTTGACCTCGCCGACGTCGAGCGTCACGCCTGCCGCATCGCCTCCCGCCTCGTAGGTGAACGAGTCGGTGCCGGTGAAGTCCGCTTCGGGCACGTAGGTGAAGGAGCCATCGTCGGCGAGGTCCAGCGTGCCGTGCTCGGGTTCCTCGATGACGGTCGGCTGGTCGACGGCTGCCGGAGCGTCGTCGTTGCCGAGCACGCCCGGCGCCGGCACCTCGAGCGTCTGGTCCTCGACGGCGTCGAAGCGGTCGTCCACGGCGTCGTCGGATACGACGGTGACGGTGATGCGCGCGTGCCCCGCCGCTCCGAGCGCATCGGCGATCTCGTAGGGGAACGTCGCGTCGCCGACGAAGTCGGCCTCCGGCGTGTACGTCACCGTGCCGTCGCCGTTCACGACCCAAACGCCGTGCAGCTCCTGCTCGACGGTGGCCGGATCGCAGGGAGCCGCGGTGCACGGATCCTTCACGAGCGAGACCGGAGCGAGGTCGCCGTCGCCATCGTAGTCGTTCGCCGCCGCGTCGATCGTGATCGGCGTGTCCTCCGGGCTCGTCGCGACGTCGTCCTGCGGCGCCGGCGGGTCGGCCACCGGTGCGACGACGAGGAACACCTCGACCGGCGTCGACGGGCCATCGATGGCGTTGTTGGCGACGTAATAGCTGAACCGGTCGACTCCGGCGAAGTCCGGATCGGGCTTGTACGTGATGCTGTTCGTGATGTAGTTCAACGGAACACCGGGGATGAAGCCGGTCCACGGAATCTCGAGCGTTCCGTGAGCGGTGCGGACGAAGAACTGCCCGTCGATCTGGGCGCCGCTGACGTACGTGATGTACGACCCGTTCGGGTCGTTGGCGAGCAGGGTGCTCGCGGCGATCGTGATCGGCGTGTCCTCGGTGACGTCGACGCGGTCGGGCGCACCCTTCGGAACGTCGGGGGCGGGCGGATCGACGACGTCGATCGTGACGCGGGCATAGTTGTCCCGCAGTGGGCCGAGGGACAACTGGGCCCCACCCGACGATGCGCCTTGGGCGCGATAGTCGAAGAAGTCCGACCCGGTGTAGCCGGCGGGCGGGGTGTAGACGAACGAGCCGTTGCTGCCCACCTGGGTCAGCAACCCGCCCTTGTTCGTCGGGAATGCGGTGAACGCACCGACCGGCGTGGAGTAGGAGAACTGGACGCCGGTGTAATAGAGCGATTCGACCACGGACGCGGCATTCGCGAAAAGGTCGTTCTCGAGGACCCCGCACGTGGATCCGCAGACGAACTTGCCGACGTCGAGCGGCGTGTCCTTGTACGCGGTGTATGAGTCGTTCCGCACTCGGATGCGGTCGATGCCGGCGATGTGGACGGTGGCGACGTTGGAACACGGGCTGCCGATGGCGGTCTTCGAGTAGACGTACTGGAAGCTGTCCGCGCCGTAGTACCCGTCCTGGGGGACGTATGCGAAGGTTCCGTCCGCCCGGAGCGTGAAGGTCTTGGCGTGGTCCGGTGCCCTCCACAGGATGGCACGGTAGAACTCGGAGCTGAGCGGCTTGTCGCCGTCGATGTCGGCCAGGTAGTCGTTTCCGAGCACGCCACGGCTGAAGGAGGTGAAGTCGAGGGAGTTGTAGAGCGGGCCCGACGAGAGCTGGCCGGCTTCGACGTCCCGGTCGTAGACGTCGCCGATGGCCCCGATGTTCGCGTTTCCGAGCCATCCGTCGTACCCGCCGTTGTAGCAGTCCACAGACGCACCCGGCAAGTGCGTCGCGGATGCCGGCGGAGGCGAGGCGCCAAGGCCTGCGACGACGAGTGACGCTGCGGCCAGCGTGGTGGACACTGCGAGCGCGATCGCGCGCCGGCGGAGCGGGAACATCGATGACCCCAAATCCCCGGGTGCTCCGCGACGGCCCTCGCGTTCCCGTTCTCTTGGAAAGATAGTGATCTTTCCTCCGTTTCCGGTATCCCCCATTCGGGGAAGCGGGTCCGCGCGTGTCCGGCGACGTGGGGTTCCGCGAGGCGTGGTTCCGAGCCCGGATACCCCCGTACGCTGGGCCGATGGGATCCGGTCGAACGGCGACACGTTCGCAGCGCATCGTACGTTCGCGTCCGCGTGCGGCTGCCGACGCTGCGGCGGGCCGCGATCGGGCCCTCCCCGCCTCCCCCGACGGCGAGGGCGTATTCGTCGTCCTGAACCGGACGGCCGGCACGAGCGTCGTCCGCTCAGACCCCGCGAACGTCCTGCGCACCCGGCTCCCGCGCGCGGAGCTGCACGTCCTCGATCCGGGCGAGGACCCGGCGACCGCCCTCGCCGAGGCCCTCGCGCGGCCGGTGCCGCCGCGGATCGTCGGCGTCAGCGGCGGCGACGGATCGGTCGCCGCGGCCGCCCACGTGGCGCGGGCCGCCGGGGTGCCGCTCCTCGTCGTGCCGGGCGGAACCTTCAACCACTTCGCGCGCACGGCGGGCCTGGGTTCCGCCGACGACGCGGTCGACGCGCTGCAGGCGGGCGAGGGCGTGCGGGCGGATGTCGCCGAGCTCGCCTTCGGCGACGCGCCGCCGATCACGGTCATGAACGCCGCGTCGGTCGGCGTCTACCCCGACGTCATCGCGCTGCGCGAGCGCGTGCGGCCCCGACTCGGCAAGTGGCTCGCCGGGTTCTTCGCCGCCGAACGCGTGCTGCGACGCTCCGAGCCGGTCGCGGTCGTGATCAGCGGACGCCGGGCCGAGGTCTGGGCGCTCTTCGTCGGAGTCGGCCGCAACGACCGCGGCATCCACGCGCCGCTCCAGCGGCGCGAGCTCGACGACGGCGTGCTCGACGTGCGGGTGCTGCACCGCGGCTCGCGGACGGGCGCGATCGCGGCCCTGGCGTTCGGCCAGCGCACGGCGGCGGTGCTGCGTCGGTTCCGGCTCGTGCCGGAGCGCGTCGAGGCCTTCACGACCACCGAGCTCGAGGTCGACGTGCGACCGCGGAACGGACAGCCGCCCGGGTTCGTGCACGACGGCGAGGTCGCGCTGGAGGCGCCGGCCGCGGCATCCGCCCACCTGTCGGCGCCTGGCTATCGCACGCGCATCCGGGTGGTACCGGGTGCGATCGACGTCTACCGTCCCGCGGCGCTTTCCGCGTCGGACGCGACGCGCTGAAGCACCGCGACGACCGCCGATGCGACCGCGGGCCGAGGCCCGGGCCGCGGCATCCGTCACCGCACGCTAGAGCTCGACGCCCACGAGGACGGGCTCCGGGTGCATCACGATCCCGAACTCGGCCTGCACCCGACCCTGCACGAAGCGCGCGAGCTGCGCGAGCTCATCGGCGGTCGCGCCGCCCCGGTTCGTGAGGGCGAGCGTGTGCTTCGACGAGATCGCCGCGCGCGAGCCCGGCAGGGCGAAACCGCGACGGATGCCGCTGTGCTCGATGAGCCACGCGGCCGACAGCTTGACGAGCGGCGCACCCGGCTCGGCGTGCGCACGCACCTCGGCCGCCTCGACCTCCGCCTGGTGGGCGAGGAACGCGTCGAGCGGCGACTGCGCCTCGAGCTCGGCGAGCAGGACGACCTCGTCGGGTTCGTCGGGCTCGACGTACCAGCGCGGGGCGTCGCCGGGCAGCGTCCGCGCGACGCGCTCGGTCACGATCGGGTTCGTGAAGAACGACCCGGCGCTCACCGAGTCGGGGTCGTCGGGGTC
The DNA here is from genome assembly GCF_051715505.1 of Agromyces excoecariae. Lineage (NCBI taxonomy): Bacteria > Bacillati > Actinomycetota > Actinomycetes > Micrococcales > Microbacteriaceae > Agromyces > Agromyces excoecariae. The sequence goes on from NZ_JBPSLA010000006.1 coordinate 42,504, forward strand.
GAGCACCATGCCCTTGCCCGAGCGGAGGGCGAGCACCGCCTCGCGCACGTCGGCGATCGGCACGCGGTCGCCGAGCTGCACGCCGAGCGCGCCCGCGAGCTGCGCGTACGCGACGGGCGTGCCGAGCGCCTGGCCGAGCACCTCGCGCTCGGCGGTCGTGTCGTGGAGTGCCACCTCGATCGAGACCACGACGCCCGCGAGGCCCTGCTTCAGCACCGACGTGCGGTAGCCGAGCTCGAGCTCGTCGGCCGACATGCGGCGGGGATGCTCGGCGCCCTCGTCGAGGAACTCGATCGCGACGAGCACGTCGGAGAGCTCCTGGCCGTACGCGCCGATGTTCTGCACGGGTGCCGCGCCGACCGAGCCGGGGATGCCGCTCAGCGCCTCCAGACCCGAGAAGCCGCGGTCGACGGTGAAGGCCACGAGCTCGTCCCAGACCTCGCCGGCCTGCACGCGCAGGTGCACGCTCCCGGGCTGGGTGCCCGGCAGCACCTCGATGCCCTTCGTCGCGATCCGGATCACGGTGCCGTGGAAGCCGTCGTCTCCGACGAGCAGGTTCGAGCCGCCGCCGAGGACCATCCACCGTTCGCCCGATTCGTCGGCCTCGCGGACGAGCTCGACGAGCTCGCCCTGCCGGTTCGCCGTGACGAGCCGATCGATCGGGCCGCCGACGCGCAGGGTCGTGAGGTCGGCGAACGGGACGCCGTGCTGCTCGGCGGTGCCGGCCGGAGCGCCGGACGCCGCGTGCCCGGCGCGGCCGTCGGAGGTGCCTGACTCGCTCATGTCAGGCGAGCACCACGCGCACCTGCGCCTTGCCGAGCACGGTCGCACCCTCGAAGGCCACGGTGAGGTCGACGCGGACGGCGCGTGCCTCGGCGTCGAGCTGGCCGACCTTCGCCGAGACCGAGACGTCCGCCCCCGCCTCGGGGTCGACGACGACCGGCCGGGTGAAGCGCACCTGGTAGTCGAGGACGCGTGCGGGGTCGCCCGCCCAGTCGACGACGGGCTGCACGGCGAGGCCCATGGTGAGCATGCCGTGCGCGAGCACGCCCGGGAGGCCCACCGATGCGGCGACGTCGTCGCGGTAGTGGATCGGGTTGAAGTCGCCCGAGGCGCCCGCGTAGCGGACGAGCGAGTCGCGGGTCAGGTGGAATTCGCGCTCGGCGACCACGTCGCCGACGGCGAGCGCGTCGAAGTCGGGGGCCGCGGGGGCGGCGACGGTCTCGGGCATCAGTCGTCTCCTCGTACGACGAGGGTGGAGATCGCGGTGACGACGTGGGCGCCTTCCGCATCGGTGATCACGGACTCGGCGGTGACCATCGAGTGTGCACCGAGGGTCTTGACGCTCGAGACGGTGAGGGTCGCGGTGAGTTCGTCGCCGGCCACGATCGCGCGCGTCGAGGTGAACCGCTGGTCGCCGTGGACCACGCGCGTGAAGTCGATGCCCGCGTCGGGCTCGGCGAGCAGCTGCGCGAGCGTGTGCTCCTGCACGACGACGGCGAACGTGGGCGGCGCGACGATGTCGGCGTGGCCCGCCGCCCGCGCCGCGTCGACGTCGTGGTTGATCGGGTTGGTCGCGAACACGGCGCGCGCGAACTCGCGCACCTTCTCACGGCCGACGAGGTACGGCGCGGTCGGCGCGAACTCGCGCCCCTGCAGCTCGGGGTTCACTGGCACCGTGCCAGTCTACGCAGCACGCCTCGCGGCCCGGACGTCAGCGCTTGCCGCCGCCGAGAAGCCCGCCGAGCAGGTCGCCGAGGCCCCCGAGTCCGCCGAGCCCGCCGGCCGATCCGCCGGATGCCCCACCGCCGGCCGCGCCGCCGAGCAGCCCGCCGAGCAGGTCGCCGATGCCGCCGCCACCGCCGGTCGATGCGTCGGAGGACGACCCCTGCTGGCGCTTGGCGAACTGCCCCGCCAGGAAGCTCAGCACGATCGGCGCGAGGATCGGCAGGAGCTTCTGGACCAGCCCGGGCTCGGCCTTCCCGCCGCTCGATCCGAGCTTCTGAACGACCTGGTCGGTGTTCGCGCCGAAGACGTTGTGCACGATCTTCTCGCCGTCGCCCTCGTCGACCTCGTCGAGGTTCACGCCGCCCTCGAACAGCTGCGGCGGATGGTGCTGCACGGCGCGCTCGAGCGAAGCCGCGCCCGCGGCATCCTGCGCATTCGCCCCCATTCCCCCGAGCAGGGCCGGCAGCGCCTGGTCGACCGCCGCTCGCGCGCTGGCCTCGTCGACGCCGAGGCGTGCAGCGAGGTCGGCGATCGGGATGTTCGCGATGATGTCGTCGTACGAGGCCACGGGCCGTCCTTCCCCCCGGCGCACCCGCCCTCGGGCGCCCTCGTTCACGCTAGCCGTCGGCGGCGGCGCGCGGAACCCCGGCCCGCTGGCGTCAGTCGGCTTCGCGGAGCCGCGCGAGCCGCAGGCGCAGCGAGTCGAGCAGCAACTCGAGCCCCTCCTCGAACGCGCGGTCGGACCGGGCGGCGCCCCGCTCGGCTCCTGCGAGCAGTCTCCCGAGCGTGCGCGTCGGCCCCGGCGGCTGCCAGATGTCGTCGGGTGAGGCGAGGTCGAGCCCGAAGCCCAGCGCGAACGAGTCGAGGATCGCGACGACCGTGAGCACCTCGTCGTCGGGGAAGCCGGCGTCGAGCAGGCCCGTGGCGAGGTTGTCGTAGCTGGCGATCACAAGCGGGTCGGTGATCGTCTTGCCGACGATGAGCGGGATCGCGTTGGGGTGCTCGGCGTACATGCGCCGCTGGGCGCGCAGGGTCGCCGCGACGATCTCGTCCCAGGTGCCCGCGGGCGGTTCGGGAAGGTACTGCGCGGCGATGCGACCGCGGATGAGTTCGACGATCTCGTCGCGCCCGCGCACGTGGTTGTAGAGCGACGACGGCGTGACGCCGAGCGAGCGGGCGAGCGCGTTGACCCCGAAGGGCTCGCCCGAGTCGACGAGTTCGAGCGCGGCGTCGGCGATGCGGTCGGCCGACAGCAGCGGGACCTTCGGCCTCGGCATGCGCACCTCCTCGTCGCGCCCAGCCTAGGGCGACGTCGGAGCGGATTCCGAATCACCCCTTCCCAACCGACGGGTGGGGGTGAATAATAAACGAACACCATTCGTTAGAGCGGATGCCGCACCCGGCGAACCTCGAATTCCCCTCCCTCGCACACTGACGTGCACTCCCTCGACTGGAGACATCCCGTGACCGACCACACCCCAACCACGCGCGTGCCGCTCCGACTGCCGGGCGCCGTCGCGACCTTCGGCATCGGCATCGCCGGCTACCTCGGCGTGAACCTCTCGCCGTACATGATCGCGGCGCTGCAGGCCGCGCTCGGCACCGACGTCCTCACCGCCAGCTGGATCGTCACCGCCACGCTCCTCGCCACCGCGATCACCGGCCTCGTCGTCGCCCGCCTCTGCGCCGGGCCCCGCCGACTCGCCGTCGCCCGCATCGGGCTCGTGATCGCGGCCGCCGGCTTCGGCGTCGCCGCATTCGTCCCGGTGCCGGCCGCAGTGGTCGCCGGCCTCATCGCGGGCGGCATCGGCGCCGGCGGGGCGGTCGCCTCGTCGGGCGCGGCGCTCGCCGCCTTCGTCAACCCCGAGCGCGTGGCGGGCATCAACGGCCTCGCCAACCGCGCCGTGATCACCGTGATCCTCGCGATCGTGCCGATGATCGGCCTCGCGCCGGCGAGCGTGTTCGGCGTGCTCGCCGCGTTCTCGCTCGCGATGCTCGCCACGACGGCCTGGCTGCCCGCCGCGCCGATCCTCGCCCCGGTCGCCTCCGCCGCGATCGCCGACGCGGGCGCGCCCGGCGCTGCTGCGGCATCCGTCACCGCACCCTCGACGGGCTCGCGACGCGTGACCATCGCCGGGCTCGCGCTGCTCGTTTGCTTCGCCCTCTGGGCCGTGAGCGAGGACTCGCTCTGGGCCATGGCCGGCGTCATGGGCGCCGAGCAGGCCGCACTGACGGCCGAGGGCCTCGGCATCGCGCTGAGCGGCGCGACCGCGGGCGGCATCCTCGGGGCGATCCTGATCACGGTCGTCGGCGACCGGTTCGGGCGGGCACTCCCGCTCGCGATCCTGCTGGCCGCGGGTGGCGTGCTGAAGATGGTCGAGTCGACCGTGACCGACCCGACCGCGTTCATCGTGGTGTTCATCGCGTGGAACACGATCTACGCCGTCGCGTTCCTCTACTTCGTGTCGACCGCCGCGGCGCTCGACGCCGACGGTCGGTGGTCGGGCCCGCTGCTGGCTGTCTACCTCGTCGGATCGGCGCTCACGCCGGTGATCGGGGCCGCGCTCGTCGAGGCGCTGGGCTTCACGGGCTTCGGCATCGTGCTCGGCATCGCGAGCTTCGCGCTCATCACCCCGGTCGTGCTCGTGGCGCGGTTCTCGCGCGAGGCGCAGGCCGCGGAGACGACGACGGATGCCGCGGCCGCGCGGGTCACCGCAGCCGACGCGCAGGAGGTCCGCGCATGAACCGCACCGTGTACGTGAACGCGCGGGTGTTCACCGCCGACGAGCCCGAGTGGGCCGAGGCGATCGCCGTCGCGGACGGCACGATCCTCGCCGTGGGCTCCGAGGCCGACGTGCGCGCCGCCGCCGGCGCACCGCGCGGGACCTCCGACGCCGTCGCCGACGGCGACCGCGACGTCGAGGTCGTCGACCTCGACGGGCGGCTCGTCCTGCCCGGTGTCATCGACGCGCACACGCACCTCGTCATGATGGGCGAGGCGCTCGGCCGCGTCGGCCTGACCGATGCGCGCTCGCTCGACGAGATCCGGGCCAGGCTCCTCGCGGCGCGCGCCGCCGACCCCGGCGCGCCGCGCGTGCTCGGGCGCGGCTGGCTGTTCGACTCGGTGCCCGGCGGCGCACCCACGGCGGCCATGCTCGACGCAGTGCTGCCCGACGTGCCGGTCTACCTCGACGCCAACGACTACCACTCGTGCTGGGTGAACTCTGCCGCGCTCGCCGAGCTCGGGATCACGCGCGACACCCCCGATCCGATCGGCGGCCGCATCGGCCGCGACGCCGACGGCGAGCCCGACGGCCTGCTCTACGAGACCGCCGCGCAGCAGTACGCCTGGGAGCACCTCGCCGAGCAGGCGACCGACGCCGACCGCGACGCCGCCGTCGAGCGGACGATCGCCGCCTACCTCGCGGCGGGCGTCACGGGAGTCGTCGACATGGCGTTCGACGACCTCGGGCTCGCGGCGTTCCGACGTGCGGCGGATCGTCGCGGCGGCACCCTGCCGATCCGGGTCGTCGCGCACTGGTTCGTGGCGAACACCGGCGACGCCGATGCGAACCTCGCGCAGGTCGCGCGTGCGGTCGAACTCGCGAGCGAGGTGGCGACCCCATGGCTCCGCGTCGCCGGGATCAAGCTCGTCCTGGACGGCGTGATCGACGCATGCACGGCCGCGATGCGGCATCCGTACGTCGACGGAACGAACGCCGAGCCGATCTGGCCGCTCGAAGCGCTCGAGCCCGTGGTCGCCGCCGCCGACGCCGCGGGGCTCCAGGTCGCGATGCACGCGATCGGCGACGCCGCGAGCGGCATCGCGCTCGACGCGCTCGAGCACGCGCACGCCGTCAACGGCGACCGCGACCGCCGGCACCGGATCGAGCACCTCGAGTTCGTCGACCGGGCGGATGTCGCGCGGCTCGCGCGGCTCGGAGTGGTCGCGTCGATGCAGCCCGTGCACGCCGATCCGGCGATCTGGGCGAACTGGGCGGCGATGCTCGGCGACGAACGGGCCGACCGGGGCTTCCCCTGGACCGAGATCACCGACGCCGGTGCCGTCCTCGCGTTCTCGACGGACGCGCCGACCGCGCCGCACGAGGCGCTGCCGAACCTCTACGTCGCCGCGACCCGTCGCTCGGCACTCGACGACTCGTTCCCGGCGAACCACCCGGAGTACGCCGTTCCGCTCGTCGACGCCGTGCGCCACGCCACGCGCGACGCCGCGTACTCGTGCCGTGAGGACGGCACGCGGGGGCGCATCGCGCCGGGCCTCGCGGCGAACTTCGCCGTGATCGACCGCGACCCGTTCGAGCTCGGCGACGACGCGCTGCTCGAGGCACGCGTCATCCGCACGGTCGTCTCGGGTCGCACCGCGTACGAGGCCGAGTCGCGCCCCGCGGAGGAGACGGACACCGTGACGCGCGCCGTCGCCTGACCCGTCAGGCCGCCTTCGTCCGGCCGCCTCGCGCGTCGTCGTCGCGCCCGGCCCACGCCGGGCGTCCGCCCGGCGCCCGCCTTCGCGGGATATTCCGCCCGATGCCCCACCCAGCGCGCCCATCGGGCGGAATGTCCCGCGTATTCGTTCACCCTTGACTTATATAAGTGACGAGCGAATAATTGCCGGCATGCACGCGCTCGACATCCTCGGGGACCCGGTCCGCCGCCGGATCCTCGAGCTGCTCGCCGACGGCGAACTGGCCGCCGGCGACGTCGGGCGCATTGTGCAGGCCGAGTTCGGCATCAGCCAGCCCGGCGTCTCGCAGCACCTGCGCGTGCTGCGCGAGGCCGGGTTCGCGAACGTACGAGCGGAGGGCACCCGCCGCCTCTACGCGCTCGATCCCGAGCCGCTCGCCGAGGCGGCGCAGTGGTTCACGCCGTTCGAGCGGTTCTGGGCGCCGCGACTCGACGCGCTCGGCACCGAACTCGCGCGCGGTCGGCGCAACCGCCGGCTCGCGGCAGCCGCCGACGCGGCACCGCACCCACCCGAGCAGGAGCACTGACATGGACATCCGAGCACAGATCGACGCCGTCGACCGCGGCGTCGTCACCGAGGAGCGCGACGGCGAGCGCATGCGCGTGCAGACCCTCGCCCAGACCTACCCGTCGCCGATCGACGACGTGTGGGACGCGCTCACGACGGCCGATCGCATCCCGCGCTGGTTCCTGCCGGTGAGCGGCGACCTGCGCCTCGGCGGCACCTACCAGCTCGAGGGCAACGCGGGCGGCACCGTCACCGCGTGCGACGCGCCGAACTCGTTCACCGCCACCTGGGAGTACGGCGGCGGCACGACCTGGATCACGGTCCGGCTCGCCGAGGTCGACGCCGAGCACACGCGCTTCGAGCTCGAGCACGTCGCGCGCGCCGCCGACGTCACCGACGAGATGTGGGCGCAGATGGGCCCCTCCCCCACCGGCATCGGGTGGGACGGCGCGCTGCTCGGCCTCGGCCTGCACTTCACGACGCGCGAGGTCCGGCCCGACGACTCCGCCGAGTGGCTGCAGTCCGACGAGGGCCTCGCCTTCATGCGGGCGAGCGCCGACGAATGGGCGCGAGCGGATGTCGCAGCCGGCGCCGACCCCGCGACCGCGGCGGCCGCAGCCGACCTCGTCTACGCGATGTACACGGGCGCCGCGCCCGCCCCGATGGGCGAGTAGCGACCGGACGGCCGAACCGCCCCGCCGGGTGTCGCCGGCGGGGCGGTTCGCGTTCGCGCACGGGCCGCGGGGTGAGGACCGCCGCCCGTACGGGCTCAATCGGCGGACGCTCGCGAGAGCCGCTCGCCGCGGAAGAAGGCCGGACGGGCGACCCGCTGCCAGACCATGATCACGACGCCGATGCCGAGGATCACGACGCCGAGGATGAACACGAGGCCGACGCCGCCGATGTTCGAGCCCGAGCCGTAGTCGGGGTCCATGCTGTCGATCAGCGTGGTCACGAACAGCACCGTCAGGATGAGACCGCCGACGAGCGGCGCGATCAGGCGGAAGAACACGTTGCGGGCGCTCGCGAACCAGGTCCTGCGGAAGTACCAGACCGCCGCGAACGCGGTGAGTCCGTAGTAGAAGCAGATCATGATGCCGAGCGTGGTGATCGTGTCCCACAGCACGTCCTCGCTCACGAACCGCATGATCGCGTAGAACGCTGCGGCCACGACCGCCGACACGATCGTCGCGTATCCGGGGGTGAAGAACCGCGGGCTCACCCGCGCGAACTTCTCCGGCAGCGCGCCGTAGTGGCCCATCGCGAGGAGCGTGCGGGCGGGCGACACGAACGTCGACTGGAGCGACGACGCCGAGCTCGACAGCACGGCGAGCGACATGAGGATCGCGAGCGGACCGAGGATCGGACCGGCGAGGTAGAAGAACGCGTTCTCCTGGATGTCGGAGTTGCCGAGGCCGACGCCCTCGGCGCCGATCCCCGCGAACGCGAGCGCGCCCATCGCGACGAAGAGGTAGATCGCGACGACGATCGTGACCGTGAGGGTCGCCGCACGACCGGGCGTCGTGTGCGAGCCCTTCGTCTCCTCGTTCATCGTGAGCGTGACGTCCCAGCCCCAGAACACGAACAGCGAGACCGAGAGGCCCGCGGCGATGGCCGTGAACGAGCCGACCTCGAGCGGGTTGAACCAGCTGAGCTGGACCTCCGTCGCGTCGAACGCCGTGCCGTTGGCGACGTGCCAGAACGCGGCGACGCCGAACCCGATCATGACGAGCAGCTGGAACCCGACGAGCCAGTACTGCACCTTCTGCGTCGTCTGCATGTCGCGGTAAGAGATGAGCGTCGCGCCCGCGATGAACACGAGGCAGGTCGCGACGTTCACGAACGGGTTGTCGACGAGCTCGGCGACCTGGGGGTTGTTGAACGCCTGCGCGATGGCGAGGTAGAAGAACTCCACGGCGATGCCGGCGAGGTTCGAGAGCACCACCACCGTCGCGGCGATGAGGCCCCAGCCGGCCATCCATCCGGTCCACGGGCCGAAGGCCCGGGTCGCCCAGGTGAACGACGTGCCCGAGTCGGGCATCGCGCTGTTGAGCTCGCGGTAGCCGAACGCGACGAGCAGCATCGGGATGAAGCCGAGCAGGAAGATCGCCGGCAGCTGGAACCCGACCTCGGCGACGGTCGGACCGAGCGACCCGGTCAGCGTGTACGCCGGGGCGATGCAGGAGATGCCGATGACGATCGCGCCGATGAGGCCGACGGAGCCGGCCGAGAGGCCCTTCTTGGAGAGGCCGCCGTCGACGGTCGCGCTCGCGGTGGTCAGCGGCGCGTCGAGGAACTCCTGCGGCTCGATCGGCGCGTGCGGCGCGGTGTGCGGAGGATGCGGGTGCGGCTCGTGCGAGTGCGTCATTGCGTCGTCTTTCGTGGTTCGCTCGGCACCACGATGAGCGGTACCGGGAGTTCGCGCAGCATCTTCGATGCCGTCGAACCGAGGAAGAGCCGGTTGGGCGCGGCGAGGCGGCTCGAGCCGACGAGGGCGACCTCGCCGTCGTGCCACTCCAGCGCACGGACCGACTCCTCGATGGTGTCGCCCGCGGCGACGACCGCCGTCGCCTCGATGCCGGCCGGCAGCGCCGCCTGGGCGTCGTCGAGCACCTGCTGGGCACCGACGACGCTGGTGAGCTCGACGAGCGAGGTGTCGACCCCCGCAGGCAGGTCGACCGGCACGAGCGACAGCAGCCGGAGCGGCGCCCGGGTCGCACCGGCCAGGCGGACGGAGGCCTCGAGCACCGGGCCGGGCGTGCTGCCGACGGCCGCGGTGATCCGGGTGACGCCCTGCGCGATCGCGATCTCGCGGCTGCCGACGGGGGCGATCACGACGGGCACGTCGGCCGAGTGGAGCAGCTCGTTCGCGACCGACCCGATGCGGGTGCGGCCGAACAGGCCGCCGCGCGCGGCCCCGACGACGATGAGCGAGGCGTCGAACTCGTGCGCCGCGGCGAGGAGGCCCTCGGCGAACGACTCGGCGTAGCGGATGTGCAGCGACTGCGGGACGCCGGCGCCGAGCTTCGCGGATGCCTCGGCGAGCCACGCCTGCGAGCGCTCCTTCACGTGGCGCTCGTACCCGGGGTCGCGGGGCACGACGCCGCCGCGCGCCTCGATCGGCAGCACCATGACGACCTCGACGAGCGCGTCGGTCGCGGCCGCGATCCGGCCGCCGAGGGCGAGCGCGTCGGCACCCGCATCGGATGCGGTGTAGCCGACGAGCACCCGACGATCGGCGCCGGACCGGCTCACGCCGGCCCCTGGAGGATCTGCGACGCGACGAGCCGGCCCATGCGGATGGCGCCGTCGACGTGCTGGTAGCCCTTGCCCGCCATGTCGGAGCAGGCGAAGCGGATCGGACCGACCGGCGTGCGGAGGTCGGCGCCGTACCGCGCGAGGCCGCCCATGTCGAAGCTCGCGGCGTACGCGCCGCGGGTCCACTCCTCCGAGCCCCAGTCGGACTCGTAGTAGACGACCGGGTGCTTCGCCTGCTCGCCGTAGTAGTGCGAGAGCGACTCGAGGATGCGCTCCTTGCGCTCCTCGGCGCTGAGGCGGAAGACCTCGTCCGCGGCCTCGTCGGAGACGAAGCCGACGAGCGTGCCGCGGGTGTCGCCGTGGTTGGTGTTGTCGTACGCCTCGTGCGAGAGCTCGTACGGGCTGAACGCGGTGCCCGACAGCCCCTGCTCGCGCCAGAACGGCGTCTCGTAGACGGCGTGCACCTTGATGACGAAGCCCATCGAGACGTGCTGGTGCATCTGGTGCTGCAGGCGCGGCAGCGGCGGCTCGTACGAGATGCGGTCGTAGAGGATCGGCGCGAGCGCGAGCACGACCTGCTTCGCGTGCACCTCGAAGCCGTCGCTCACGACGGTGACGCCGGCCTCGGGCGACTCCGGGTTCCATCGGATCGTGCGCACCGGCTGCCCGAGCTTCACCGCGTCGCCGAGGCGCTCGGCGAGCCGCAGCGGCACCTGCTGGAGGCCGCCCACGACGCGCTTGTCGAGGATGAAGTCGGCGTCGACGAGGTTCGAGAACGAGCCGGCGGACGCCGCCATGAGCAGCGCCTGCAGCGCGGAGAACGCGTGGGTCGGCTTCGTGAGCATCGCACCGGCGATGAACATGCCGATGTTGAGCTTCGCCTCCTCGTCGTCGGTCTGCGTGCCGAGCCACTCGGCGAACGAGATCTCGTCGAGCTCCTTGGCCCGCGGGTGGGCCCACGGCGCCTCGGGGTCGATCTCGGCCACGAGCTGGTCGAGCTTCTCGATGAGGCCGACGATCTCGCCCTCGGTCTTCGCGGGGACCGGGAAGATCTCGCCCTCGAAGAGGCGGCGCTCGCCGTCCTCGGCGATGTAGACGTTCCGGCCCTCGCGGTAGCGCTCGTAGGTCTCGAGCCCGAGTTCGTCGAGCGTCTCGATGAGCGCGTCCTGGTCGGGCGAGACCCACTGGCCGCCGATCTCGAGCATTGCGCCGTCGACGTCGCCCGTCCAGAGCCGGCCGCCGACGCGGTCGCGGGCCTCGAGCACGACGACGCCGCGCCCCGCCTTCACGAGCTCGGTGGCGGCCGTGAGGCCCGAGGCGCCTGCGCCGACGATGACGACGTCGGTCTCGATGCGTTCCATGGTGGGAGTGCTTTCTGTGCGTGGTGCCGGCGCTCCGGATCGGAGCGGAGAGTGGGGCGGATGCCGCGGCTCGCGGCGCGCGTGCGGCGCGGGCCGCGGCATCCGTCGACCCGGCGGTCAGGCCGGGATCAGGGTGTACTTCGTGTCGAGGAACTCGTGGATGCCCTCGAAGCCGCCCTCGCGGCCGATGCCCGACTGCTTCACGCCGCCGAAGGGGGCGGCCGCGTTCGAGACGAGGCCCGTGTTCAGGCCCATCATGCCCGTGTCGAGCCGGTCGATCATGCGGTGTCCGCGGGCGAGGTCCTGCGTGAACACGTAGGAGATGAGGCCGTACTCCGTCGAGTTGGCGAGGCGCACGGCCTCGTCCTCCTCGGCGAACGTGGTGATGCCGAGGACCGGTCCGAAGATCTCCTCGCGGAGCAGTCGGGCGTCGGCCGACACGTCGCCGAGCACGGTCGGCGCGTAGAACGAGCCGTCTCCCTCGATCGCCGAACCGCCGGCGAGGACGGTGGCGCCCTTCGAGACGGCGTCCGTCACGAGCTCGTGCGTCGACGCGACCGCGTCGTCGTCGATGAGCGGGCCGATGTGCACGTCGTCGTCGGTGCCCCGGCCGACGTTCATGCCCGTGACGCGCTCGGTCACGCGGCGCGCGAACTCGGCGGCGACCGACTCGTGCACGATGAAGCGATTCGCGGCCGTGCAGGCCTGGCCGATGTTGCGGAACTTCGCGACCATCGCGCCCTCGACCGCCTTGTCCAGGTCGGCGTCCTCGAAGACGACGAACGGCGCGTTGCCGCCGAGCTCCATCGAGGTGCGGAGGATGCCCTGGGCCGACTGCTCGATGAGCTTGCGACCGACCTCGGTCGAGCCCGTGAACGAGAGCTTGCGCAGGCGCGGGTCGGCGATGATCGGAGCCGAGACCTTCGACGAGCTCGTCGTGGTGACGACGTTCACGACGCCCTTCGGCAGCCCGACCTCCTCGAGCAGCTGCACGAACGCGATGGTCGTGAGCGGCGTGAGGGCGGCGGGCTTGACGACCACGGTGCAGCCCGCGGCGAGCGCCGGCGCGATCTTGCGGGTCGCCATCGCGAGCGGGAAGTTCCACGGCGTGATGAAGTACGACGGGCCGACGGGGCGCTGGGCGACCACGATGCGGCCGGTGCCCTCGGGGTTCCAGCCGTAGCGACCGGTGATGCGCACGGCCTCCTCGCTGAACCAGCGGAGGAACTCGCCGCCGTACTTGACCTCGCCGCGCGCCTCGGCGAGCGGCTTGCCCATCTCGAGCGTCATGAGGAGGGCGAAGTCCTCGGCACGCTCCATGAGCGTGTCGAACGCGCGGCGGAGGATCTCGCCGCGCTCGCGCGGCGCGGTCGCGGCCCACGACTCCTGCGCGGCGACGGCGGCGTCGAGCGCACGGATGCCGTCGGCGGCCGACGCGTCGGCGATGGTCTTGATCACGTCGCCCGTGGCCGGGTCGCGGACCTCGAAGGTCTTCCCGCCCTCGGCGGCGACCCACTCGCCGCCGATGTACAGGCCGTCGGCGACCTGGTCGAGGAGTGCGGATTCCTGCGTTGCAGTGGTCATGCTCGGGATGTCCGTTTCGTTCGGTGTGCGCTGGTGGCGCGCGATCACGGGTACAGGCCGCGGAGGCGGTGCGCCTCGGCGACACGCTCGACGGCCAGAGCCGTGGCGGCGGTGCGGAGCGAGAGGTCGCGGGCCTCGGCGTAGCCGAGGACATGACGCCAGGCGTTCAGCATCCGCTCCTCCAGTCTGCTCTCGACTTCGTCGACCCGCCACCAGTACGCCTGGTTGGCCTGGACCCATTCGAAGTACGAGACGATGACACCGCCCGCGTTGGCGAGGATGTCGGGGACGACCAGCACGCCGCGCTCACGGAGGATCGCGTCGGCGGCCGGCGTGGTGGGGCCGTTCGCGCCCTCGACGACGACCTTCGCGAGCACGTCCGCGGCGTTGCCGCCGTGGAGCACGCCCTCGACCGCGGCCGGGACGAGCAGGTCGACGTCCTGCGTCAGCACGGCGTCCCGGTCGAGCGCGTCGCCGCCGGCGAAGCCGACGACCGAGCCGGTCGCGCGCACGTGGTCGCTGAGCGCCTCGATGTCGAGCCCGGCGTCGTTTCGGATGGCACCGTACTGGTCGCTCACCGCGGTGACGCGCACGCCGCCCTCGGCGAGGAACCGCGCGGCATCCGCACCGACCTTGCCGAAGCCCTGCACGGCCGCGGTGGCGCGGCCGGGCTCGATGCCGGCGTGGCGGAGCGCGGCGAGTGCGATGTGCGTCACGCCCCGCGAGGTCGCCGACGCGCGGCCGAGCGAACCGCCGAGCGCGATGGGCTTGCCCGTCACGATGCCGGGCACGGTGTACCCGGAGTTCACCGAGTAGGTGTCCATCATCCAGGCCATGGTGCGCTCGTCGGTGCCGATGTCGGGCGCGGGGATGTCGCGCTCCGGCCCGATGATCGGCAGGATCTCGCTCGTGTAGCGGCGGGTGACGCGTTCGAGCTCGCCGACCGAGTGGTCGCGCGGGTCGATCGCGATGCCGCCCTTCGCGCCGCCGTACGGCACGTCGAGCAGGGCGCACTTCCAGGTCATCCACATCGCGAGCGCGCGCACCTCGTCGAGGTTCACGTTCGGCGCGTAGCGGAGGCCGCCCTTGGCTGGGCCGCGCGAGAAGTTGTGCTGCACGCGGTAGCCGAGGTACACCTCGGTCTCACCGGAGTCGCGGCGCAGCGGCACGGCGACCGCCATCTCGCGGCGCGGGGTCGCGAGCATGCGGTGCAGGCCGTCGCCGTAGCCGAGCAGCTCGATCGCCTCGGCCAGCTGGGCGCGGGCGTCGACGAGCGGGGTCGGCTCGGCGTCGGCGATCGCGGGCACGGATGCCGCGTCCGCGAGGATCACGGGCGACGCCGTCGTCGCCGTCACGGGGTTCATGCGCTGCGCAGCCCTTCCGCGACGACCTCGAGGCCCTCGACGAGCAGCTCGTCCGAGATGGTGAGCGGCGGGAGGAAGCGGATCACGTTGCCGTAGGTGCCGCACGTGAGCACGAGCACGCCGTTGGCGTGGGCGTGCGCGGCGACCTTCGAGGTGAGCGCCGCATCGGGCGCACCGGTGACGGGGTCGACGAGCTCGACGGCCACCATGGCGCCGCGGCCGCGGACGTCGCCGAGGCGCGGGTCGGCGGTGCGGAGCGCGTTCAGGCGGCCGATGAGCACCGAGCCGATCTGCTTGGCGCGCTCGATGAGGCCGTCCTCCTCGTAGGACTCGATCGCGGCGAGCGCCGCGGCGCAGGCGAGGGGGCTGCCCGCGTAGGTGCCGCCGAGGCCGCCGGCCATGGCGGAGTCCATGATGTCGGCGCGGCCGGTGACGGCCGAGAGCGGCAGGCCGCCCGCGATGCCCTTCGCGGTGACGATGACGTCGGGCACGATGCCCTCGTGCTCGCTGGCGAACCAGGCGCCCGTGCGGGCGAAGCCGGTCTGCACCTCGTCGGCGATGAAGACGACGTCGTTGGCGTTCGCCCACTCGACGAGCGCCGGGAGGAAGCCGCTGGCGGGCACGATGAAGCCGCCCTCGCCCTGGATGGGCTCGATGATGATCGCGGCGAGGTTCTCGGCGCCGATCTGCTTCTCGATCTGGGTGATGGCGCGGGCCGCGGCCTCGGCGCCCGACAGGCCGCCGTCGCGGAAGGGGTAGCTGAGGGGTGCGCGGTACACCTCGGGCGCGAACGGTCCGAAGCCGTTCTTGTACGGGATGTTCTTCGCCGTGAGCCCCATGGTGAGGTTGGTGCGGCCGTGGTAGGCGTGGTCGAAGGCGACGACGGCCATCTTCTTCGTGTGGTGGCGCGCGACCTTGATGGCGTTCTCGACGGCCTCGGCGCCGGAGTTGAAGAGCGCCGTGCGCTTCTCGTGGTCGCCGGGGGTGAGCTCGTTGAGCTTCTCGGCCACGGCGACGTAGCCCTCGTACGGCGCGACGGTGAAGCAGGTGTGCGTGAACGCGTCGAGCTGCGCCTTCACGGCGTCGACGACGCGCGGGTTCGAGTTGCCGACGCCGGTGACGGCGATGCCCGAGCCGAGGTCGATGATCGAGTTGCCGTCGGCGTCGACGATGACGCCGCCGCCGGCCGCGACGACCGAGACGGGGATGGTGTGCCCGACGCCCTTCGCGACGGCGTGCGCCTTGCGGGCGATGAGCTCCTGCGAGCGCGGGCCCGGGATGCTGGTGACGAGGCGGCGCTCCTGCGGGAGGGCGGGGCCGCCGACGGCGGTGGCCGTGGGTTCGACGATGGTCATGGAGTGCTCCGATGCGGTGACGACGGTGGCGATGTCGGGCAATGGTAGGCAGCCCGAAACGGATGCCACCCCCTCCCGTATGTACATCGGGAGGGGGTGGACGTGCCACGCCGTACAAATCGGAGCGCGACCGGAGCTCAGCGGCGCGACAGCTCCCGAACCTGCTCGGTCGCGACGGAACGCGTGTCCGAGGCATCCGTCGCCTCGACCGCCGCGGCCGCGGCGCCCAGCGCATCGGTCGCACTCGCGACGACCCGCGCGCGGCGCGATGCGCGCCCGATCGCGCGGAGCGAGACGAGCCACTGCAGTCCGTAGCCGATCGCGAAGACGAGGAGCGTGAAGATCAGCGCCATCGCGGCCCCCTGGTCGGGCGCGTAGAGCTGCGCCGAGCGCGGGTTGATCATCGCGTACATGTAGACCGAGAGCGGGCGGGACTCGGGCGTGGCGAGGAACGCCGGCAGCGTGAACTCGTTCGTGCCGAGGATGAACATCTGGATCCAGACGGCGAAGACCGTGGGCGCGAGCAGCGGCGCGACGATGCGCCGGAACCCCTCGAGCCGGCTCGCGCCGCTGATCAGCGCCGCCTCCTCGAGCTCCGTGCGGATCTGCAGGGTCGCGCTGTACCCGGCGCGGTAGGCGATCGACACGCGGTAGGAGTAGGCGATCACGAGTGCCGCGATCGTCCCGGCGAGCGGGATCACGGGATTGATCACCATGAACGTCAGGAACATCGCGAAGCCGGCGATGACCGCGGGGATGGCGACGCTCGAGGACGCGAACAGGTCCATGCTCCTCGTCCACCCGGTCGCGCGGCTCCGCGCGATCCCGTACGCCAGCACGGTCGCAGCGCCGCACGCGATCGTGGCGCTACCGCCGGCGATGATGAGCGTGCGACCGAGCGACGCCCAGAACTCGCCGTCGGCGAGCACCTCGCCGAACGCGCCGAACTGCGCCTGGGTGCGGAGCGTCTCGACCGAGAACGCCAGCGGGTACGGCGTGATCGCCGACCAGAGGAGGGCGAACAGGGGCAGCACGGCCGTCAGCAGGGTGAAGACGAGGATGGCCAGGAGCACGGGGATGCGCCATCCGCCCAGCTTCATGGTGGTCGGCCGGAAGCCCTTGCCGGAGATGGAGGCCCGTCGCTCGGCGTCGCGCGTGGCGCGCAGGTAGATCACGAACGCGATGGTCGTGATCACGAGGAACACGCAGCCCCAGGCGGCCGCGAGGCCGTACTGCGGCAGTTCGCCGGCGCCCGCGCTGATGAGCGTCCAGAGCTTCAGGGCGAAGATCGACTTGCCGGACTCCTGACCGAACAGCAGCGGCACCTCGAGGCTGCCGAGGCCGAGGATGAACGTCAGCACGGTCACGCCGAGCAGGCCCGGCCAGAGCATCGGCAGCGTGACCCGACGGAGGGTCTGCCCCCAGCCGGCGCCGGAGACGCGCGCGGACTCCTCGAGCGAGCCGTCCATGCCCGTGAGGATCGGCACGATCATGAGGTACGGGAAGGTGACGTTCGTGAGCGACTGGATGACGATCATCGTGGGGAACGAGTACGGGTCGATCGTCACCCCGGCCATTCCGGGCACGAGGTGGATCAGCTGGTTCAGCACGCCAGACTCGGGCGAGAGCATGAGGAGGTAGGCCTGCGCCTTGACGATCGGCGGCACGATGAACGGCACGATGACCAGCAGCGAGATCACGCGCCGGAACGGCGCATCCGTCCGCACGGTGACCCAGGCCAGCCCGAACGCCATGAGCAGCGACAGCACCGTCGACCCGCCCACGAACGCCGCGGTCGAACCGAGCACGGCCCAGAAGTCGTCGCGCAGCCCCCACAGTGTCGCGAAGTTGTCGACCGACCAACGTGCAGACGAGACGCCGAACGGGAGGAACGGGCCACGGAAGGCCGTGATGACCTGCACCGCCAACGGGATGGCGAGCAGCAGGAAGATCACCGTTCCGGCGACGACCGTCGCCACCGTCATCGTGGTCGGCCGGGTCCGCCCGGCCTTCGTGGTCCGTTCCACCGTGGACATGGCTATCCGTTCAGCGCCGCGTCGGCAGCGTTCGTGAGGGCGATCCACTCGTCGCGGGTCGCCTCGGTCTCGGTCTCGGCGCCGTTCTCGATGCTCTGGAGCAGCGCATCGGCGTTCGTCTTCATGAGGCCGGTGGCCTGCTCGAACAGCGACGAGGGCAGGCCGGGGTAGGGCACCTGCGTCGTGGCGAACCGCTCGTCGGTCATGCGCAGCTCGAGCCACGTCGGGTCGTAGGCGTTCCAGAGCGCCCAGAGCATGGCGCCCGGCTTGTTGGCGGCGTCGACGTTCACGCCGGAGAACTGGGCGAACACGCCGGAGTGGTCGAACGGCTGGGCCGCGAGGCTCGGGTTGGGGTTGAAGAGGGTCTGGTTGAGGGCGATCGGCACGTCGCCGCTCGAGAGCGGCGAGTTCTGGTCCTCGAGCACCTGGAGGGTGCCGGACGACTTCAGTTCGCCGATCAGCTCGACCATGGCGTCCTCGCCCTCGGCCATGCCGTACCCGGAGAACACGATCGGGTTGTAGTTCGCGATCGAGACCTTGCCCGCGAACTCGGGCGCGAGCAGATCGTCGAGCGAGCCCGGGGCCTCGATCCGGTCGGTGTTGACCTGCATGAGCGAGCCGTTCATGCTGTCGGGCAGCATCTCGGGGGCGCCGAGCTGGAGGAACTCCTCCGGGACGCCGAACTGCGTCCAGTCGACCTCGTCCCAGTACCCCTCGTCGGTCATCGCGGCGGCGGAGAGCAGCGAGCCGGACAGCACGTCGGTGTTCCGGCCGCCGGTGGCCTCGGCGGAGATGACCGCCGAGGGCAGGTTGTAGGTCAGGCCGCGCGTCTCGATCTCGAGGTCGGGGTAGCGCGCGTTGAACTCGGCGATGACCTCGGGGGCGAGTTCGTACCAGTCCCAGACCACGAGGCGACCGCCGTCGGTCTCCTTGGCCTGCTCGTAGAGCGCGTCCATCTGCCGGTCGATCTCGGGCCAGAAGTCGTCGTAGAAGTTCTCGCACCGGGTGAAGGCGCCGATCTCGACCGCGTCGCAGGTCGCGCCGGTCGCGTCGGCGGCCGGTTCGAGGGCCTCCGGCGCCTCCTCCCGACTCGAACTGCAGGAGCTGAGCAGCAGCATGCCCGCTGCGGCGAGGGCGACGGTGCCGCCCCGGAAGGTACGTACGTTCATGATCCCTGGTGCCTCTCTGTCGATGGAACGGGTGGTGGAGCGGTGGAGCGGGTGGGTGGGGTGGAAGCAGGGGGTGGAGCGGGGGCGCGAGCCCGGGCCCGGGACCGGGGGTCGCTACGCCGCCAGCACGCGACAGGCCTTCGGTGCGAGCTCGAGGAAGATCGAGCGGCCCTCGGCGGGCGAGTCCATGGGTGCGCCGCGGGCGACGATGCGGCCGACGGTGGTCTGCTCGCGCACGATCTCGGCCTCGTACTCGACGATCTCGCCGAGGAACTCGACCCGCGCGACGCGGGCGGCGAGCACGTTGGGCCGGTCGACGGATGCCTCGTGCCAGCGCACGCTCTCGGGACGGATGGTCACGGTGACCTCGGCCCCGGTGCCGCTCCCGGCCGGGCACGGCGTGACGAGCCGGGTGCCGAACGCCTCGACCAGGGCGTCGCCGTTCGCGTCGCGATCGCGCACGACCGCGGGGATGAGGTTCACCCGGCCGACGAAGTCGGCGACGAACCGGTCGGCGGGCGCGAAGTAGAGCTCCTTTGGGGCGGCCTCCTGCACGATGCGCCCGCCGTTCATCACGGCGACCCGGTCCGACATCGACAGGGCCTCCGACTGGTCGTGCGTGACGTAGAGCGCCGTGATGCCGAGGCGCTGCTGGAGGCTGCGGAGCTCGTTGCGCATGGTGTCGCGCAGCTTCGCGTCGAGGTTGCTCAGCGGTTCGTCCAGGAGCAGCAGGCGCGGTCGGTGGGCGAGCGCTCGCGCGAGCGCGAGTCGCTGCTGCTGGCCGCCGGAGAGCGCGGTCGCCGGCCGGTGCGCGTACGCATCGAGCTGGACGAGCTCCAGGGCCTCCATCGCCCGCTGCCTCGCCTGCTTCTTCGGCAGCTTCCCCGCGGAGACCTGCAGCGGGAAGACCGCATTGGCGAAGACGCTCATGTGCGGCCAGATCGCGTAGTTCTGGAACACCATGCCGACGTCGCGCTTGTCGGGCGACACGTGCTCGCTCCCGGTCGAGAGCACCCGCCCGTCGAGCGAGATCACGCCGCCCTCGCTCGTCTCGAGACCCGCGACGCATCGGAGCGTGGTGGTCTTGCCGCAGCCGGAGGGGCCGAGGAGCGAGGTGAAGGTGCCGGGCTCGATGGTGAAGCTCACGCCCTTCACCACCGGGACGTCGGCCCCGTCCAGTCGGTAGTGCTTCTCGAGGCCGTCGACGACGAGTCGGCCGCCTCCGGTCGCTGCGGTCATGTCGGCGGTCGTGGTCACGGCCGGCCTCCTTCGACGATCTTTGTATTCTGGATCCAAGGCAACCACGGCGAGTGCCTCGATGGAACGAGGGGCGGCCATCAGCGTTCGGCCCCCGACGTCGAGACTTCGGCGCGAGCGGATGCCCCGGTGCGAGCTGCCGCCTCGGTGCGAGCGGATGCCTCCGAGCCGGCCGGTGCTCCCGGGGCGGCCGTCGAGGCATCCCGCCCCTCCCCCCACCCGACCGTGACCTTCGGCTTCGCGAAGAACAGGACGACGAGCGCGCAGAGCGCGAAGGCGGCGACTGCGAGCAGGAGGGACTGGCCCATGGCGACCGAGAAGCCGTCGACCAGCGCGGCTGGAAGCCCGCCTCCGCCCGTGCGCGTGGTCGCCCCGTCGGCATCGAAGCCGGGCAGCTGCGCCGCCAGGACCACGCTCATGAGTGCGGCGATCGCCGCGGAGCCGAGCACCGACCCGACCTGCCTGGTCAGCGTGTAGACGCCGGAGCCGGCGCCGGCGTGCTCGCGTGCGAGGTTCCTCGTCGCGGTCGACGCGAGCGGAGCGAAGACGCCCGAGATGCCGACTCCGAGCAGCGCCGACGGCAGGAGCAGCAGCCACAGCGGGGAGTCCGGACGGATCACCGCGGCGTACCACCCCAGCGCGAGGGCCGAGGTCGACAGCCCGGCGAAGGCCACCCACTTCGGGTCGACGCGGTCGCTGGCGCGCCCGACGAACGGTGCGAGCACTCCCGACACGACCGCCATGGGCGCGAGCATCAGCGCCGCCTGGGTCGGCGTGAACCCGCGGGCGACCTGGAGGAAGAACGCGAGCGGAAGCGGCATCGCGGTCATGGCGATCCCGACGAGCGAGATCGCGACGTTCGAGAGCGCGAAGTTCCGGTCGCGGAACAGGGCGAGCGGCAGCAGCGGCTCCGTGCGGGTGAGCGCCTGCCACGCGACGAAGCCCGCCATGACGACCACGCCGGCGGCGATGACGCCCCAGACCGTGACCGGTCCGAGGATCGTGCCCCAGTCGTACGTCGGCCCCTCCTGCACGCCGAAGACGATCAGGAACATGCCGACGGCGCTGAGGAGCACGCCGATCCAGTCGAAGCGGTGCACCCGCGTCTCGAGGGTCGGCACGAGCCGCCAGGCGGCGACGAAGGCGACGACCCCGACCGGCACGTTGACGAAGAACACCCACTGCCATCCGAGCGAGTCGACGAGCAGGCCGCCGAGTATGGGGCCGACGAGCGTCGCCACCCCGGCGACCGAGCCCCACAGCCCCATCGCCGCGCCGCGCTGGTTCGGCGGGAACACGCGCGTGATCACGGCCATCGTCTGCGGGGTCATCAGCGCGGCACCGAGGCCCTGCGCGGCGCGCGCCGCGATGAGCATCGTGATCTCGCCGGAGAGTCCGCACCAGAGCGACGCGAGCGTGAACACCACGAGCCCCACGAGGTAGACCTGCTTCGGCCCGAAGCGGTCGCCGAGCCGGCCCGTGATCAGCAACGGCACGGCGTACGCGAGCAGGTAGGCGCTCGTGACCCAGATCACCGTCGTGAGGTCGGTGTCGAGGTCGGCGAGGATCGCCGGATACGCGATCGACACGATCGTCGTGTCGACGAGGATCATGAAGAACCCGATGACGAGCGCCCAGAGGGCGGGCCAGGGTCTGGTGCTGAGGTTCATGGTCGGCATTCGCAGGCGGATGTCTCGGAGGCTCAGGTCGCGTCGGGTCGGTCGGCGCCCGGCAGGCCCACGACCGGTTCGCCGAGCAACGGCGTCGAGACCGCGTAGATGCCGTGGTTCGCGAACAGCCAGATGAGGTTGCGGTCCCACTCGACGAAGATGCCGTGCACGGGGGCGGCGAGGTCGTCGTCGTCCTTCAGCCCCATGGGCGGCACGAAGTAGGCGCCGACCTTCGGGTCCTCGGGGTCGCGCACGTCGAAGACCTGCAGGCCCGCGGCGTAGAAGGCGTAGGGGATCACGGCGCCGTGCGGGGTGCCGGTGTTCGTGAAGTAGCCCGAGCGCTTGGGCCCGAACGAGCCGCGTCGCTGGGCCCAGTCGGTGAACGCCGCCTCGGCCGGCGGCAGCGGGCGGGGCAGGGTGCGCACCACGCGCGGGGCGGTGGGGTCGCTGACGTCGATCTGGTAGATCTCCTTGGCCGGCTCGTAGCAGTCGGTGTTCATCGGGTAGCCCGACACGTAGACGTAGCCGGTCTCCTCGACCTGGGTCGTGTCGACGTTGTCGCCCTCGGTGCCCGCGACGCTCGTGGGGAGCGCGCACCACCCGACGTGGTGGATGTTCGCGGGGTCCGAGACGTCCAGCACGAAGAAGCCCTGACCGCCCTGGGCGGCGTAGGCGTAGCGGCAGCCCGACTCGACCGAGCGGGGCATGAACACGCCCATGCGCGAGCCGAACCACGAGGTCCGGTTGTTCCACCGGTCGTTGTCGGCGAGGTAGGGCGAGTCGTCCTCCTCGCCGGCGCGGGTGCCGGGCACCCACCAGGTCGAGAGCAGCTCGGGCTTCGCCGGGTCGGAGACGTCGTAGGCGGCGTGGCCGGCGGCCCACAGCGTGGTCTTGTAGGGCTGGTTGGTGAAGGTGTTGTCGGGCGCCGTCGCGACGAAGAGGTAGCGGTCGCCGTAGTAGACGGGCAGGTCGAGCACGCCGTTGCCCTCCTGGATCTCGTCGGGCCCGTGGTTCGGGTCGGTCGAGACCTCGGTGAGCAGGGTCCAGTCGCGCGGGCTCGGCCCGTTCATCTCCCACGTTCGGAAGCCGCGGAGGCCCTCCCACTCCTTCAGCTGGCCCTCGACGGTGTCGTCGATCCACTTGTTGGCCACGCGGCCCTTGAGGAAGTAGCGCGGCGTCTCGCTGGCCTGCACGGCGATGTGCGTGCCGAGCCGCTCGTTCCACTGCACGGTCGTCGCGCCGAACTCGGGGCGCGGGTCGCCCCAGCCCCACTGCTCCTCGTCGACGATCTTCAGGTCGCGCGGGTCGGTGATGTCGTAGAGCTTCCAGTGGTTGCCGCCCCCGTAGTGCAGCATGTACCGGGTCCCCTCCCAGTCGTAGATGCACTGCCACGAATGGCTCGTGTTCACGACGATCGGGTAGAAGGCCTCGGCCGTCGCGTTGAGCGCGTACGTCTCGGGGTCGCGGTAGTCGAGCTGGCCGGGCCAGTCGACGAACACGTCGCGCGGCACCGACGGGGTGTGCGCGGGCGGGAGGAAGGTCCCGTCGGGCTGCATCCCCCACGTCCCGGGCTCGGGGTCCGCCGGCTCGCCGACGACCCGCTCGAAGTCCTCAGGGCGGTACTTCTTCGCATCGGGTACGTAGGGGGATCCGGCCATGACGCCTCCAGAGTCGGGAGAAGAATCGGGTTCGACGCCTCCATGCGTCGACCCCTTCAGCGTCATCGGCCGGATCGATGCTGTCCAATATCTATACGGCTCGTTGCCATGACCGTTTGGGCATATCAGCCGGATGTCGCGGCATCCGCCGTCGCGTACTCGCGCTCGAGCGCGGCGAGCCGAGCCCCCTCCTCCCGAAGGTGCGCGAGGAGGGCGGCGGCCGCTGGCGACGGCGTGCGGTCCTTCGGCAGCGTGACCCCGACCGACCGGCGGATCGAGCTCAGCGGCGTCGGGAGGATCTTGACGTCGCGGTCGTCGACCGCGATGAACATGGGCAGCGCGGCGATGACGTCGGTCGACACCAGGAGGCTCCGCAGCGTCAGCATCGACGTGCACTCGACGCGATCCGCCGGCAGCGGGAGCCCCTCGTGGAAGAACACGGCCTCGAGCTCGGCGCGGAGCGCGGTCTGCGCGACCGGGAAGATCCAGGGGTAGGCGAGCAGCTCGGCGAGCGAGGTGCCCCTGGAGCCCGTGTGGACCGGATGTCCCGCCCGCGCCACGAGCCGGATGGGCTCCTGGTGGAGGCGCTCCTGCTCGAGTCGCACGGGCACGGTCGGCGAGAGCCGGCCGACCGTCAGGTCGAGGTCGCCCGAGAGCAGCAGCTGCTGCAGCATGTCGGGCGTGCCCTCGCGGACGACCACGGTGAGGCGCGGGTGCTCCGACTTCAGCGCGGCGATCGCACGGGGCAGGAGCAGGTTCGAGCCGGCGAGGTGCGTGCCGACCGTGACCGTGCCGAGCTGCCCCGTCTGCAGGAGGCGGACCTCCTCGTCGGCCGCGCGGAGCTCGGCGAGCACGGACCGCGCGCGCTCGATGAACGGCTCGCCGTACGGCGTGGGAGCGACGCCCCGCGGCATCCGCTCGAACAGCTGCACCCCGAGGAGGTCCTCGACCTCGCGGAGGCCGCGCGTCACGACCGGCTGGGTGATGTGCAGTGATTCGGCGGCGCGGACGAGCGTGCCCTCGTCGGCGATGGCGGTGACGAGCACGAGGTGCCGGAGCTTGAGCCGGCCGTCGAGGAGTCGATCGGAGACCATGCCGGGACTATAGCCGTACGGGCATGGCAGTGCATCACAAGAGCATTTGTCGGCATCGTTCCCGCTTCCTAGCCTGAACGCATGCCCTCCCCGACGACGCCGGCACCGATCACGGCCCCTCTCCCGACGCAGAGCTCGACCCCGCGCGAGCTCCGCAACGTGATCGGCGGCGAGTACGTCGACGGGGTGGGCACCTTCGACAAGGTCGACCCGGTCGACGGCACGCGCATCGCCCTCGTGCACGAAGCCGGGCCCCGGGAGGTCGACCGCGCGGTCGCCGCCGCACGCGCGGCGCTCCAGGGCCCGTGGGGTCGCATGCCGGTCGCCGAGCGCGCGCGGCTGCTCCGCCGGGTCGCCGACGTCGTCGAACGCCGCAGCGAGGAGCTCGTGGCCGCCGAGGTCGGCGACACCGGCAAGCCCGAGACGCTCGCCCGCGACCTCGACGTCGCACGGGCAGCGGCGAACTTCCGCTCGTTCGCGGACACCGCCTCGGCGGCCGGCCTCGACTCCTACCTCACCGAGCTGAACGACGGTCGCCGAGCACTCAACTACGCGGTCCGCGCCCCGCTCGGCGTCGTCGCCGTGATCGTGCCGTGGAACCTCCCCCTGCTGCTGCTCACCTGGAAGCTCGCGCCGGCGCTCGCCTCCGGCAACACCGTCGTGGTGAAGCCGTCGGAGGAGACCCCGTCCTCGGCCACCCTGCTCGCCGAGATCCTCGCCGAGGCCGGCATCCCCGACGGGGTCGTCAACGTCGTGCACGGCTTCGGCCCGGGCTCGGCCGGGGAGCACCTCACCACCCACCCCGGCATCGACGGCGTGACCTTCACGGGCGAGTCGAGCACCGGTTCCGCCATCATGCGTGCGGTCGCCCCTCGCGTCCGCCCCATCTCGTTCGAGCTCGGCGGCAAGAACGCCGCGATCGTGTTCGCCGACGCCGACCTCGACGCGGCGATCGCCGGCCTCGCCCGATCGACCTACCTCAACACCGGCCAGGTGTGCCTCTGCACCGAGCGCATCTACGTCGAGCGGGCCGTGTTCGCCGAGGTCGCGGCCGGCCTCGCCGATCACGCCCGACGCCTGCGGCTCGGCCGCCCGGAGAATCCCGCGACCACGACCGGTCCGCTCATCTCGTCCGCCCACCGCGACAAGGTGCTCTCGTACTACGACCTCGCGATCCGCGAGGGCGCCGAACTCCTGGCGGGAGGCGGCGTCCCGACGCTCGGCGACGGCCTCGATTCGGGGTCGTGGATCGAGCCGACGCTCTGGGCGGGCCTCGACAACTCGCACCGCACCGTGCGCGAGGAGATCTTCGGACCGGCGGCGGTCGTCATGCCCTTCGACACCGAGGAGGAGGCCATCGCGCTCGCCAACGACACCGAGTACGGCCTCGCCGCGGTCACCTGGACGACCGACCTCGCGCGCGGCCATCGGGTCGCCCAGCGCCTGCGGGTCGGCATGTCGTGGGTGAACACCTGGTACCTGCGCGACCTCCGGAGCCCGTTCGGCGGGGTCGGCCTCTCCGGCATCGGCCGCGAGGGCGGCCTGCACTCGCTGGCGTTCTACACCGAGCCGACGAACGTGTGCGTGCAGCTGTGATCGCCGCGACCCGGACCGGACCCGCCGGCGGCCGCACCGTCGGGACCGCCGATGCGGTCCACGCCGCCGAGTCGCGGCTCCGCGCGGCCGCGTGCGCCCGGATCGCGTGCGCGCCCGTCCGCGACCTCATCGACGAGTCAGACCAGGCGACCGCGTACGCCGTCCAGTCCCTCGGCGTCGCCCGCCGGGTGGCCGAGGGGGCTCGGGTCGTCGGGCGCAAGATCGGCCTGACCTCGCCGGCCGTCCAGGCGCAGTTCGGCGTCGCCACGCCCGACTACGGTGTGCTGCTCGACGACATGGTCGCCGACGACCGGCAGCCCCTCGACCTCGGCGCCTTCGTCCAGCCGCGCGTGGAGGCCGAGGTCGCCTTCGTGCTCGCGCGCGACCTGGACTCGCCGACCACGCACGTCGCCGATGTCATCCGGGCGACCGAGTTCGTCCTGCCCGCGATCGAGGTCGTGGACTCGCGCATCGCCGGCTGGGACATCCGCATCGCCGACACGATCGCCGACAACGCCTCGAGCGGCGCGGTCGTGCTCGGGACGAGCCCGCGACGCCTCGACCGGCTCGACCTCGCCGCGGTCGGCATGCGCCTCGACCACCGCGGCGCACCGGTCTCGACGGGGGCCGGTTCCGCGTGCCTCGGCAGCCCGGTGATCGCCGTGGCCTGGCTCGCACGGGCGGTCGCCCGGCACGGCCGTCCGCTCCGAGCGGGCGAGGTCGTCCTGTCGGGCGCGCTCGGCCCGATGGTCGACGCGACCCTCGGGGTCTTCCACGCCCGGCTCGACGGTCTGGGCGAGGTCCGCACGGAGTTCACCGGGCACGCTGCGACGAGCATCGCCGGCACGACAGGAGGAGCAGCATGACGACGGCCGTCGCGATCATCGGCTCGGGCAACATCGGCACCGACCTCATGATCAAGGTGAAGCGCCTCTCGGAGACCCTCCGCGTGGTCGCCATGGCGGGCATCGATCCGGACTCCGACGGGCTCGCCCGCGCCCGCCGCCTCGGCCTCGCCACGACCCACGAGGGCGTCGACGGACTCGTGCGCCTGCCGGAGTTCGCCGACGTCGAGCTCGTCTTCGACGCGACCTCCGCCGCCGCGCACGCCCGCAACGACGCCGTGGTCCGCGATCGCGGACGCCTCGTGGTCGACCTCACCCCCGCGGCGATCGGCCCCTACGTCGTCCCCGTCGTGAACCTCGGCGAGCACCTCCGCGCGACGAACGTCAACATGGTCACCTGCGGCGGCCAGGCCACGGTTCCGATGGTCGCCGCCGTCTCCCGGGTCGCCCCCGTCGCCTACGCCGAGATCGTCGCCTCGATCGCGTCGAGGTCGGCGGGCCCGGGCACCCGGGCGAACATCGACGAGTTCACGCAGACCACCGCGCGGGCCATCGAGGCCATCGGGGGCGCAGAACGCGGCAAGGCGATCATCGTGCTGAACCCCGCCGATCCGCCGCTCATCATGCGCGACACCGTCTACTGCCTCGTCGCCGGCGAGGTCGACGAGGATGCGGTGCGACGCTCGGTCGCCATGATGGTCGCGGACGTGCAGGACTACGTCGGCGGCTACCGCCTGAAGCAGGACGTGCAGTTCGACCCCGTCGACGAGCCGTACGTCCCCGCGCTCGGACGACCGTTCCGGGGAACCCGGATCACGATCATGCTCGAGGTGGCGGGCGCGGGCCACTACCTCCCCGAGTACGCGGGGAACCTCGACATCATGACCTCGGCGGCCCTGCGCACCGCCGAGAACCTCATCGCCGAGCGGACTGGGGTGCCGGCATGACCGCGACGACGCAGAGGGTGTACCTCCAGGACGTCACCCTCCGGGACGGCATGCACGCCATCGCACACCGCTACACGGTCGACGAGGTCCGCGCGATCGCGTCGGCGCTGGAGGCGGCCGGCGTCGACGCGATCGAGGTCGCGCACGGCGACGGGCTCGGCGGCTCGAGCGTCGCCTACGGGCACGGTGCCCGCACCGACGAGCAGTGGATCGAGGCCGCGGCGTCGGTGCTGCGGCGAGCGCGGCTGACGACGCTGATCCTCCCCGGCATCGGCACGATCGACGACCTCGCGCGGGCGCGCGACCTCGGCGTGACCAGCGTGCGCGTGGCGACCCACTGCACCGAGGCCGATGTCGCCGCGCAGCACATCGGCTGGGCGAAGGACCAGGGCATGGACGTCTCGGGCTTCCTGATGATGAGCCACCTGAACGACCCGCGCGGGCTCGCCGAGCAGGCGCGGCTCATGGAGTCGTTCGGCGCGGACTGCGTGTACGTCACGGACTCGGGCGGACGGCTCACGATGCGAGACGTCGCCGACCGCATCGACGCCTACCGCGAGGCGCTCGACCCCGCGACCGAGATCGGCATCCACGCCCACGAGAACCTCTCCCTGAGCGTGGCGAACAGCGTGACCGCGGTCGAGCACGGCGCGACCCGGGTCGACGCCTCGCTCGCCGGGCAGGGCGCGGGTGCCGGCAACTGCCCGATCGAGGCGTTCGTCGCGGTCGCCGACCTGCTCGGCTGGTCGCACGGCGGTGAGCTCTTCGCGCTGCAGGACGCCGCCGAGGACCTGGTCCGCCCGCTCCAGCGCCGCCCCGTCCGCGTGGACCGCGAGACGCTCGCGCTCGGCTACGCGGGCGTGTACTCGAGCTTCCTGCTGCACGCCGAACGCGCGGCCGAACGCCATGGCCTCGATGCCCGCGACATCCTCGTCGAGCTCGGGCGGCGTCGCATGATCGGCGGCCAGGAGGACATGATCGTCGACGTCGCGCTCGACCTCGTCGCGGCGCGTGACGGAGCCGCGCGAGTCGAGGAGGGCGCCGCATGAGCGCGAACGCCGCCACGGCGCCGTCCGTCGACCGCCGAGTCGACCCGGCCCGCATCGAGGGCCTCGCCCGCGCGCTCGACCGCGCGGAGCAGGGCCGCGCCCCGATCGCGCAGCTCTCCGCCGAGCGGCCGCTCGACCTCGACGGCGCCTACGCCGTCCAGCGGGCGCTCATCGCCCGCCGGACCGAACGCGGCGAGCGCGTCGTCGGCCTGAAGCTCGGGTTCACGAGCCGTGAGAAGGCGCGGCAGATGGGCGTCGACGACGTCATCATCGGCAGCCTCACCGATGCGATGCGCATCGACGACGGATGCCGCGTGCCGAACGGCCGCGGCATCCATCCGCGCGTCGAACCCGAGGTCGCGTACCTGCTCGGACCATCGATCGCCGACCCGGGCGCCGACCCGGACGCGGGCGTCGTGGCGGTCGCCCCGGCGCTGGAGATCATCGACTCTCGATACCGCGACTTCCGGTTCGACCTCGGCGACGTGGTCGCCGACGACGCCTCGGCCTCGGCGTTCGCCGTCGGGGCGTGGCGTGCCGCCGACGAGGTCGGCCCGCTCGACAACCGTGCGGTCGTCCTCGAGCTCGACGGCCACGCCGCGGCGACCGGATCGACGGCGGCGATCCTCGGCGACCCGGTGCGCGCCGTCGCGGCCGCGAGGCGGCTCGCCCGCGAGCACGGCCTCGAGCTGCGAGCGGGCATGGTGCTCCTCGCGGGCGCGGCCACCGCCGCCGTGCCACTGCCGTCGCGCGGCACGGTCGCCGCCGAGGTGAGCGGGCTCGGGCGCGTCGTCGTCCACGTCGGCGAGGAGGACTCGCGATGACCGCCGAGGCGATCACCGTGCACGGCGGAGCGACGCCGCGCGGCCGCTTCCCGCACGCCAGGCGAACGGGCGAGCTCGTGTTCGTATCGGGCACGAGCAGCCGTCGCCCCGACAACACGATCGCGGGCGCCGACGCCGACGAGTTCGGCGCGACCCGCCTCGACATCGCCGTCCAGACCCGGGAAGTCCTCGAGAACATCCGCACCATCCTCGCCGAGGCCGGCTGCACGCTCGACGACCTCGTCCAGGCGACGGCCTACCTCGTCGACATGAACGACTTCGCCGGGTACAACGCCGTGTGGGCGGAGTACTTCGACGAGACGGGTCCGGCCCGCACGACGGTCGCGGTGCACGCGCTGCCGCACCCGCACCTGAGGATCGAGATCCAGGCCGTCGCCCTCGCCCGGACCCCCATCAGCTCCACCACCAGAACCAGCACCACCATCGAGGAGGAACCGTGACCACCATCCCGCCCGTCATCGACTTCGCCGCCTGGATCCGCGAGCACGAGCACCTGCTGAAGCCACCGGTGAACAACAAGCAGGCCTGGGAGCCGATCGGCGACTTCATCGTCCAGGTCGTCGGCGGCCCGAACCAGCGGACCGACTACCACTTCGACCCCTACGAGGAGTGGTTCTACCAGTACCGCGGCAACATGCACGTCGACGTCATGACCGAGGACGGCCCCCAGCGGATCGACATCCGCGAGGGCGAGATGTGGCTGCTGCCCGGCAACGTCTACCACTCCCCGCAGCGCCCGGAGGCCGGATCGATCGGCATCGTGATCGAACGCATCCGCGAGGAGGGCACCCTCGAGAAGTTCGCCTGGTTCTGCCCGAACTGCGACACGAAGGTGCACGAGGTCGAACTCCAGGTGCGCGACATCGTCGAGGACCTCCCGCCGGTGTTCCGCGACTTCTACGAGAGCGAGGAGGGCCGTACGTGCCCGAAGTGCGGCGCCGTCCACCCCGGCAAGGGCTGACCGGGTGGGCTCGATCGACGTCCACACGCACTTCGTGCCGAGGAGTTGGCCCGACCTGAACGACCGGGTCGGGCCGGGCGCCTGGCCGTCGCTCCGGGTGGACTCCGAGCGCGAGGCGATGATCCTCGTCGGCGGAGCCGAGTTCCGCCGGATCGAGGAGACCTGCTGGGACGCCCGCGCCCGGCTCGAGGACATGGATCGCGACGGGGTCGACATCCAGGTCGTCTCGCCGACCCCCGTCTTCTTCTCCTACGACCAGCCCGGCGACCGGGCGGCCCGCGTCGCGCGCATCTTCAACGACCTCGCGCTCGAGGTCTGCGCGCCCGCGCCCGACCGGTTCATCCCGTTCGCCCAGGTGCCCCTGCAGGATCCGGATGCCGCGTGCGCCGAGATCGACCGCGCGATCGCGTCCGGGCACCGCGGCATCGAGATCGGCAACCACGTCGGCGACCGCGACCTCGACGACGATGGCATCGTGACCGTCCTCCAGCACTGCGCGGCGACCGGGGTCCCGGTGTTCGTGCACCCGTGGGACATGCCGGGTTCGCCGAGAGTCGACCGATGGATGGCGCGCTGGCTCACCGGCATGCCGGCCGAGACCCACCTGTCGATCATCGCGATGATCCTCGGCGGGGTGTTCGACCGCGTGCCGGCGTCCCTTCGGATCGCCTTCGCGCACGGCGGCGGCTCGTTCGCGTTCTGGCTCGGCCGGTTCGAGAACGCGTGGCACCGGCGTCCCGACCTCGTCGGCGTCAGCGACCTGCCGCCCTCCGCGTACCTGGATCGCTTCAGCGTCGACTCGGTCGTCTTCGACCCGGCCGCCCTGCACCTGCTCGTCGACACGCTCGGCGCGTCGCAGGTGATGCTCGGCAGCGACTACCCGTATCCGCTCGGCGAGCGGCCGGTCGGCAGCGTCGTCGAGCGTTCCGACCGGCTCGACGACGCCCAGCGGGCCGCGATACTCCACGAGAACGCCCGGCGCTTCCTGGCGCTCTGACCGACCACGACCCGAGAGGTGGTTCCGACCATGATCCAGCTGAGCGATGCGGCATCCGACCTCGCATCCGACCGACGGACGCTCGACCGTGCGACGTGCGAGGGCCTCGACGCCGCCGATCCCCTGTCGTCCTTCCGGGACCGCTTCGACCTGCCCGACGGCGTAGTCTACCTCGACGGCAACTCGCTCGGCGCGCTCCCCCGGGCGACCCGGGCGCACGTGGATCGCGTCATCGCCGAGGAATGGGGGGTCGGTCTCATCCGAAGCTGGAACGACGCCGGATGGTTCGCGAAGCCGCAGGCGGTCGGCGACCGCATCGCCCCCCTGATCGGGGCGGCGCCGGGCGAGGTCGTGCTCGGCGACTCGACCTCGGCGAGCCTCTTCCAGGTGGTCGCCGCGGCCGCCCGGCTCCGCCCCGACCGGCGCGTGATCGTCGCCGAGCGGAGCAGCTTCCCGACCGACCTGTACGTGATCGAGAGCGTCCAGGAGGCCGTGGGCGGTGCCGAGCCGCTGGATCGGAGGCTCGTGCACGAGAACGGCCCGACCCTCGACGACGTGCTCGACGACGACGTCGCGGTGGTCGTCCTGACGCACGTCGACTACCGCACCGGCCGGATGCACGACCTCGCCGAGGTCACGGCCCGCGTGCACGCCGCGGGCGCGATCATGGTCTGGGACCTCTGCCACAGCGTCGGGGCGGTGCCCGTCGACCTCGGCGGAGCGGGTGCGGACTTCGCCGTCGGGTGCACCTACAAGTACCTGAACGGCGGGCCGGGTTCGCCGTCGTTCATGTGGGCGGCGTCACGTCACCACGACGCCGCCCGGCCCGCGCTCACGGGCTGGCACGGGCACGCCAGGCCGTTCGACTTCGAGGTGGGCTACGAGCCGGTCCCGGGCATCGGCCGGTTCCGGGTCGGCACGCCGCAGCTGCTCTCGCTCTCGGCGCTCGAGGCGAGCCTCGACATCTGGGACGACGTCGACATGGCGCTGGTTCGCGAGAAGAGCCTCCGGCTCACCGAGCTGTTCATCTCGCTCGTCGACCGGCGACTCGCGGACTGGGCCGTCGAGGTGGTGACCCCTCGCCGCTCCTCGCTCCGAGGAAGCCAGGTGGCCCTCCGCCATGACGACGGCTATGCCGTCATGCAGGCGCTCATCGAGCGCGGAGTGATCGGCGACTTCCGGGCGCCCGATCTCATGCGGTTCGGCTTCACGCCGCTGTACGTGTCGCACGCCGACGTGTGGGATGCCGTCGACGTGCTCCACGACGTGCTGTCGAGCGAGGTGTGGCGCGACCCTCGCTTCGCGCGCCGCGGCGCCGTCACCTGAAGCGGTCACGACCCACCGGGTTGTACACTCGGCGCTGGATGTTCGACTCGTCGTACATTCCGAACCTGATGCGAGGAGCAGCCGATGAAGCCGACCGTGCGCACCCTCCTCGGTCGCGACGACCTCGCACTGACCCTGCTCACCGACGAGGCCTCGCTCCCCGGCGCCGCGCTCGACGCACCCGTGCCGTGGGTGCACAGCTCCGACCTGGAGGACCCGGCGCCGTTCATCGAGCCGGGCCAGGTGCTCCTGACCACGGGCACGCAGTTCGGCTCCGACTCCGGCAGCGACGACCCGGCGGGCTTCGACGCGTATGTCGGCCGCCTCGCGGGCGCCGGGATCTCCGCACTCGGCTTCGGCACCGAGGTGGTCCGCGCCGGCACCCCCGCCCTCCTGGTGGAGGCGTGCGCGAAGCACGGCGTCCCGCTCTTCGAGGTCCCGTACCGCACGCCGTTCATCCGCGTCGCGCGCACGATCGCCGAGCTCAACGCGGCCGACGCGAACGCGAGGCAGGCCTGGGCGCTCCAGGCGCAGCGCGCGATCTCCCTCGCCGCGCTCCGCCCCGACGGCCTCGGCGCGACGCTCTCCGAGCTCAGCAATCGGTTGGGCACCTGGGTCGGGCTGGTGGACGCCGCCGGCGCGCTCGATCGCGAGGCGCCCGTCGGCGGACTCGGCCAGCCCGCGCTCGGCGAGGTCGTCGGCGAGGCGCGGTCGATGCTCCGCCGCGGCCAGCGCGCGAGCCGCACGCTCGAGGCCGGCGCCTCGGTCGGCCGCACCCAGCGGATGACCCTCCAGACGCTCGGCGCCGGCGGCGCGCTGCGCGGCGTGCTCGCCATCGGCGACTCCCCCGAGCTCGACCAGGCGGGTCGCGAGGTCGTGACCGCGGTGATCGCGCTCGCCGGGCTCGCGCTCGAGCAGAACCGCGACCTCGACCGGGCGCGCGGTCATCTCCGTTCCGGCCTCCTGCGCTCGATGCTCGCCGGCGACGTCGAGCTCGCGGCCGGGGTCTCCGCCGAGATGTGGGGCCCGCTGCCCGCCGACCCGGTGCGCGTCGCCGTCGCCGACCTGCCGCCCGAGCACGCCGACCGCCTCGCGGAGTTCCTCGAGCTCCGGGTCGACGAACGCGGAGGCCGCCTCTTCTTCGGCCGCGACGGCGAATCGGTCGTCGTCGTCTGCGAGGACGACGACCGCGACGTCGCCGACGAGCTCGCCGGTGAGTTCGACGTGCCCGTCGGCGTCTCCGACGCGGCATCGGTCACCGACCTCGCACGGCTGCACGAGCAGGCGCTGCGCGCCGTCGAGCGCGCCCGCGAGACCTCGCCCGGCGTCGTCTGGTTCGACGACATCAGCCGGCAGGGCGTGCTCGCGTTCCTCGCGCGCACCGACGCGCGCGCGGTCGCGCGCGCGACCCTCGAACCGCTCATCGAATACGACCGCGAGCAGGGCACGACGCTCCTCGAGACCACACGCACCTGGCTCGAGCACGGCGGCCAGTTCGACGCGACCGCGCAGGAGCTCGGCGTGCACCGCCAC
Source organism: Agromyces excoecariae (assembly GCF_051715505.1). Lineage (NCBI taxonomy): Bacteria > Bacillati > Actinomycetota > Actinomycetes > Micrococcales > Microbacteriaceae > Agromyces > Agromyces excoecariae. Next base: position 77,127 of record NZ_JBPSLA010000006.1, read on the forward strand.
ACCGTGCGCAGCCGGATCGCCCTCGCCGAGAAGCTCCTCGGCCGCGACCTCTCCGGGTTCCACGCGCGGGCCGATCTGTGGGCCGCGCTCCTCGCGACGGAGTGACGCCGGGGGCTCGGCCCGGAAGCGGTCGGCTGCGGGCCGGAGGCCCTACCGGCCGCGCAGGCGGCGGCGTACCCTGACGGGAGGACGAGGAGGTTCGCGATGCAGGCGACGGTCGGTGACCGGCTGGTCATCCACGGCAAGCAGGTGGGCAGCGCCGAGAAGCACGGCGAGGTGCTCGAGGTGCGCGGCTCCGACGGCGGCCCGCCGTATCTCGTGCGCTTCGACGACGGGCACGAGGCCCTCCTCTACCCGGGCGCCGACTGCGAGCTCGAGCACGCCCACTGACACTCCGCCGCCGGCGCGATGGCGACGTCAGCGCGAGGTCCGGGCGACGGATGCCACGCGATAGCGTGGAGGGCATGTTCCACTCGTACGCGGCGATCGGCGACAGCTTCACCGAGGGCGTCGGCGACGAACTGCCCGACGGCGTCTCCCGCGGCTGGGCCGACTTCGTGGCGCTCGGGCTCGCGAAGGCCGCCGCGCCCGAGCCCGTGCGCTACGCCAACCTCGCGATCCGGGGTCGCAAGCTCGGCCCGATCATCGACGAGCAGCTCGACGCGGCGATCGCGCTCGGGCCCGAGGTGATCAGCTTCAACGGGGGCGGCAACGACATGCTGCGCCCGCGCATGCCCGAGGAGGTCGTCGCCGACCGGTTCCGGCTGGCGATCCACCGCATCCGCGACGCCGATATCCACGTGCTCATGCTGAGCGGCGCGAACCCCACCGACCACCTGCCGCTCGGCCGCGTGTTCGACGCGCGGGGCTCCCGCCTCACGGCCGCGCTGCAGGACCTGGCGCAGCTCGAGGGGGTGACGTTCGTCGACAACTTCAGCGACCGGTCGCTCCGCGACATCCGCTACTGGTCGGCCGACAAGCTCCACCTCAACTCGCTCGGGCACGCGAAGGTCGCCTCGAACGTGCTCACCGCGCTCGGCGTGCCCGTGCCCGAGGAGTGGGGCGTGGCCGAGGTCGCCGCCGCCCCGGCCGGGAGGAAGAGCCGCAACACCGCGACCTACTACCGCGAGTACGTGCTGCCGTGGATCGGCCGGCGCCTCACCGGCCGCTCGTCGGGCGACGGGCGCACGGCGAAGCGGCCGACGCTCGAGCCCGTCGCACTCGACGCCTGACCGGCCACGCCGAGTCCTCGCGCGTGAGCATCCGTCCGACGGTGCGCCGTCGGGCGGCGACCCCGGATGCTCATGCAGGGGTGGCGTGGGCGCCCGACTGCGGGCGCCGCGATCAGTCGGCGAGCACGCCCTGCACGAACGCGCGCGTGCGTCGCGCGAGCCCGTCGATGCGGGCCCACGCGTGCGAGCCGCTCCGCACCTCGGCGGGAGCGAGCGGTGCGTGCAGGCGCACGTTCTCCTGGCACGACAGGTCGCTGCACACGTACGTGCCGACGGTGCTCCCGTTCCGGCCGGCTTCGCCCGCACGGCGCGCCGAGAACATCGTGACCTGGTTCGCGGGCTGCTGCGTGTGGCAGAGGTTGCACATGCCGGCCCGGAAGCGCGAGGCGGGCGGATCGGCCGCGCGGAGCACGATCCCGACGGGCTCGTCGTCGATGAGGGTGACGAGGTAGCCGCGACGGCCGGCCTTGCGGTCGCGCCACGCGAGCGCGTCGACGCGATCCCAGTCGACCAGCAGGTACTCCAGCGGCAACTCGAGTTCCTCGAGTTCCCGATCGGTCGCGTTCACGAACGACGACCGGAGTTCGTCTTCGCTGAGCGGACGCATCCGACCCCCCTTCGACCCGAACCAGTGTAGGCGCGTCGACGGAGGCGCCGGGTGTCAGGCGAAGCGCGGACGCGGCCGGTCGTCGGTGCGCGGACACCATCCCGCGGGCGTCCGGTCGTACGCGAAGGCCGGGCCGTCGGCGACGAGGCGCACGAGTGCGTCGAGGAAGCGGTCGACGTCGTCGGCCGACGACCCCGCGCCGAGGCTCACCCGCAGCCCGTTCGCCCGAGTCGCGAGGCGGTCGAAGAACGGGTGGGCGCAGAACCGACCGGCCCGCACCGAGATCCCGTGCTCCGCGGCGAGCGCGGCGGCGACGAGCCCCACCGATCCGCGTGCGAGCTCGACGGTCGCGATCCCGAGCCGGTCGTCGAGGTCGGCGAAGCCGCGCAGCACCCGCACGCCGGGCACCGCGGCGAGGCCGTCGTGCAGGCGCGCGGCGAGCGCGTCCTCGTGCGCACGACGCGCGCCGTCGCCGAGCCGCTCGAGCTCGATCAGGGCGCGAGCGAGGGCGGCCACCCCGACGACGTTCGGCGTGCCCGCCTCGTGCCGCTCGGGCCCGGACTTCCAGTCGGCGCCGTCGAGGGTGACGGCCTCGACCGCTCCTCCGCCGGCGAGGTGGGCGGGGGCGGCGTCGAGCCAGTCGGCGCACCCGACGAGCGCACCGGCGCCGAACGGCGCGTACGCCTTGTGCCCCGAGAAGGCGAGGAAGTCGATGCCGGATGCCTCGAGGTCGAGCCGTCGGTGCGGCAGGAGTTGCGCGGCATCCACCGCCAGTCGCGCGCCATGCGAATGGGCGAGGTCGGCGAGCACGTCGAGCGGCAGCACCTCGCCGGTGAGGTTCGACGCGCCGGTCACCGACAGCAGCGCCGCGGGCCGGCGCGCGAGCTCCGCCGCGAGCGCGTCGAGCGTCGCCCCGAAGGTGGGGCGCGCGACGACGACGCGCCGCCCGCGGCGCTCCCACGGCAGCAGGTTGGCATGGTGCTCGATGTCGAGCACGACCGTCTCGCCGGGCACGGCGCCGGCGAGCAGGTTCAGGGCGTCGGTCGTGTTGCGCGTGAACACGACCTGATCGTCGAGGCGGGCGCCGACGTGCCGCGCGACCGCGATGCGGGCGTCCTCGAGGAGCGCGGTCGACGCCTGGGACGCGTACCCGGTGCCGCGGTGCACGCTCGCGTAGTACGGCAGCACGGCGGCGACGTGCGCCGCGACCGAGGCGAGTGCCGGGGCGGATGCCGCGACGTCGAGGTTCACGTGGCGGACGCGGCCGCCGCCGAGCACCGGCACCTCGAGACCGGCGTCGACGAGCGCGACGAGCGGGCCGGGCCCCGGAGCTGCGCCGGCGCCGATCCCCGGCACGTGCGCAGCGTCGGCCGCGGCGGGCACGGCGGGCGCGCTCGACGCGACCGGTGCGGCGACGGGCACGGTGCTCGCGGTGCTGGTCATGACACCTCCTGGCTGGCGGGTGCGTCGAGGCTACGGAAGCCCGCCGCAGCGCCTCAACGGCGGCCCGTCACCGTGCGTCACGACGCGACACGCGGCGCAACACGGGCGCGGTGTCGACCGCCGCCGGGGGTGCGCTCGCGCGGTCGTACGATTGACCCATCCGGCGCGCTCGCGCCATCCGCCCACCCAGAACCGGAGCACCCCACGACGTGACGACGAACGAGCCCGACCAGCCCCGCGACGACCGCACACCGATCGAGGGCGACGCCTTCCACCGGCGCGTGCCCGACGGTCGCGGACTGCAGCTCAGCGGGGTTCCCGAGCTCGTCCTCGTGGAGCCCGACGCCGAGCACGCGCGGTTCGACCGCGACGACCTCGTCGTGCGCCGTGGCCAGTTCGCGCTGCGGAACGGGCACGCGACGCCGCACGAGTCGATGGTCGAGGACCTGCTGGCCGTGGCATCCGCCCTCGACGACGATCGCATCGACTACCTGCTCGTGCGCCGCGACGGCGGACGCCCGGTGATCGCCGTCGATCGGGCGGACCGCAAGCGGGTGGTCCGGGCGCTCGCGACCGCGTTCGCGAACGAGCCGTTCTACTCGGCGACGTTCGTACCCGAGACGGCGGCCGACGTTCCTGACGTGCTCGTCGCCGACGGCGAGTTGTCGACCAAGCGCAAGCCGCTCGCCGTGCGCCTCTACCGCCCGCGGATCGAGCCGGTCGGTCGCCTGCGCTACGGCGCGGAGTCCGCGGTCCAGCTCGAATTCTGGCGCTTCGGCGACGACGTCATCGAGGCGCCGATCGAGAACGCGCTCATGCGCCGCACCCTCCCGCGCGGCGAGGCCGTGGAGGAGACGGTCCACCTGCACGGCCGCGACTGGCGCACGCTCGAGCACATGTGGCAGCCGCTCGCGAGCGACGTCGACTTCGAGATCGACATGGTGTTCTCGTGGGTCGACGGCTCCGACGTGGAGTTCCTCCGCGAGCGCGCTCGCCGCATGCAGACCTACGTCGTGGGCGAGGGCGACGACTCCGAGGCGCGCTACCGGCAGATCGACGAGCTGAAGTACGCCCTGCGATCGGTGTACCTGTTCGCACCGTGGGTGCGCCGCATCTTCATCTGCACCGACTCGCGCCCGCCGGCGTGGCTCGCGAAGCACCCGAAGGTCACGATCGTGCGGGCCGAGGGCATGTTCCCCGACCCCACGGTGCTGCCGACGTACAACTCGCACGCCATCGAGAGCCAGCTGCATCGCATCCCCGGCATCGCCGAGCACTTCCTCTACTCGAACGACGACATGTTCTTCGGTCGCCCCCTCTCACCCGACCTCTTCTTCTCCCCGGGCGGCGTGACGAAGTTCGTCGAGGCGGGCACGCGCATCGGCCTGGGCGACTCCGACCCGAGCCGTTCGGGCTTCGAGAACGCGGCGCGCGTGAACCGCGCCCTGCTGCACGCGCGGTTCGGCAAGGTCACCACGCGCCACCTGGAGCACTGCGCCGCACCGCTCCGCAGGAGCGTCATGGCCGAGCTCGAGGCGACCTTCCCCGACGAGTTCCGCCGAACCGCGGCCAGCCGCTTCCGCTCGGCGACCGACATCTCGGTCACGAACTCGCTGTACCACTACTTCGCGCTGCTCACGGGACGCGCGGTCGTGCAGACCGACGCGAAGGTCAAGTACATCGAGACCACGCTGCAGCGCGCCCTGCCTGCGATGAAGCGCCTGCTGAAGCGCCGCGACATGGACATGTTCTGCCTCAACGACGGCAGCTTCCCCGAGATCTCGGTCGAGGAGCGCACCGAGGCGGTCATCGACTTCCTCGAGCGCTACTTCCCGTTCGCGGCGCCGTGGGAGAAGCCCGAGGCGGATGCCGCGGCGCGGGCGCACGCGACGGACGAGCGGCCGAGCCTCACGGCCTGATCCGCGGCGGCGGTCCGGTGCGGCGGGCGCCGCCCGCGGTGCCGCCTACGGCTGGAGCGAGACCGCGGTCGGCGACACGAGCAACGACGCGGGAGCGGATCCGGTCGGAGCGAGCTCGGCCGCCGGCACGTTCGACGCGGCATCCGGGATCGCGATGCCGTCGGCCGCGAGGCGGCGAGCCGACTCCTCGGCATCGATGAAGTCGAGCGGCGCGTGGTCGCCGAGCGGCACGACCGAGTGCAGCACGGTCGACGGGTAGACGTGCACGAGGTTGAAGGCTCGCGCACCGTCCCACCCGCGCGTGCCGCCCGTGGGCACGGTGAGGTCCTGCGTGTAGCAGCTCGCCGACGCGACCGACACCGGGATGCCCGCGAACGTCGCGGTCGAGGAGTAGTGCAGGTGCCCGGCGATGATCGAGCGGATGTCGCTGCCCGCGACGACCTCGGCGAGCGCGGCCTGGTCGCGCAGCTCGACCGAGGCGGCGAGGTCGAGCACGCTCGGCACGGGCGGGTGGTGCATCGCGAGGATCGTGCCGTGCGGGGCCGGGATCGCGAGCTCCTCGGCGAGCCAGTCGAGCTGGTCGCCGGTGACCTCGCCGTGGTGGTGGCCGGGGACGGTCGAGTCGAGCGTGATCACGCGGAGGCCGTTCACGTCGTCGACGCGGTCGACCGGGCGCTGCCCGCCGATGCCGTCCGAGAGCAGCCCGCGGCGGAACGCGTCGCGCTCGTCGTGGTTGCCCATGACCCAGACGATCCGCGTGCCGAGTCGGGCGGCGACCGGGTCGACGATGCGGCGGATGAGGTCGTACGCCTCCGGCTCGCCGCGATCGGCGAGGTCGCCCGTGAAGACGATGGCGTCGGGGCGCCCGCCGGATGCCTCGAACTGCTCGAAGAGCTCCTGCAGGTGCCGGTCGGCGGCGACTCGGTCGTAGAGCCGGCCGCCCCCGGCGAGCAGGTGCGTGTCGCTGACGTGCAGGAGGAAGTGCGACGGCCGAGGGTGCTCGGCCTGCCGGGTGCTCACGTGGGCTCCGATCGTTGCGGGATGCGTCCGGGTGGACACGACGCTAGCGCAGCACAGGCGTCCGAACGATCGGTGAAGACGGAGTGTGTCGGAGCTGAACGGCCGCGCAGCCCATCGATCGGGCGACGGGGCCGACGAGCGGGGCGCGGCCTGGGGGGATCAGCCCTTGGTCTTGTCGGGGCGGTTCGTCGCGCCGGGCGGGTCGGGTCGGCCGTTGCCGGTCGGCTCCTCGGTCGGCTGGACGGGGTCGGTCGTCGGCTCGGGGTCGGTGATCGGAGCACCGTCGACCGCAGGCGCGTCGGCCGGCGCGGTCGGCTGGGGCGCCGACGTCGTCGTGGGCGGCACCGTCGTCGCGCTCGGGGATCCGGTCGCGGGGCTCGGCATCACGAACTCCGAGCCGGGCCGCGGCCGGGTCGCGTCATCCACCGATTCGGTCGCCCCGGCGAGCGGGGGCTGCGCGATCATCGCCGCCGTCGCCGCGAACGCCCCACCGGAGACGACGAGGGCGCCCACGACGAGCACGAGCACGCGGTGCGCGGCCACCCAGGGAATGACGGGACCGCTGCGGAACCGCGCGATCCACCGCGTGACGGCCTCGAGGGCGATCGCCGTGCCCGCGCCCACTGCGTCGACGATCCGGCTCAGGGGTCCGGTCGCGGCGGCCGGTGGGGCCGCGTGACGCCCTCGCCGGCCCTCGCCCGCGCCCGCCCCCGGGTGTTCCATGCCGTCCATCGCCTCGTCCGTCGTTCCGCCGCAGTGCAGCAGCATACCTGCGGAACGGCGGCGGTGCCTCCCGAACGGGGGGTCTTGACGCACGCAGGCGGATGCGGCATCCGCTCGCCGACGGAACGGCTCAGGCGACCGCCCAGCCGACGAGGTACGCCTCGACGGCGACCTGCGGCACGACCACGACGGGACCGGCCAGGTTCATCAGCAGGTCGGAGTTCGTGCGACCGAGGGGGAGGAAGCCGCGGCTGGCGACGCGACGCCCGGTGACCGTGAGCACGGCCCGGCGCGACACCGCGATGAGGGCGTCGGCGGCGTCGCCGCCCGTGCTCCGGACGTCGAGCTGGACGTCGGGAGCGAGGTCGTCGACGATCGACGTGGCCCGTTCGAGGGCGCGTTCGTGGACGTCGTCGCCGTCGGCCGCGCGGAGGAGCACGAGCGGTTCGCCGAGGCGTCCCGCCTCCTCGGCGGCGAACCTGACGGCCTCGTCGCTGTCGGGCCCCTCGGAGACCCCGACGGCGACGCCGGAACGGCCGCGCCACGAGGTCACCGGCACGACGGCGCTCGGCGAGGCGGCGACCGCGGCGAGCTGCAGGCTCCGCGATCCCATCGCGCGGCCGTGGAAGTAGCCGACCTTGTGCGTGCCGACCACGACGAGGTCGGCGTCGCGGGATGCCTCCGCGAGGGTCAGGATCGGGCTGCCGACCGCGACGATGCCGCTGATGTCGACCTCGGGCGCCGAACGTCGTGCGACGTCGACCTCGCGTTCCGCCCGCTCCTCGGCGGTCGCGCGGAGTTCGACGAGTGCCGATCCGCCGAGGCTGCCCCACCCGTCGTCGACGACCGTGACCAGCACCAGCGCATCGCCGGTGCGCTGCGCTCGGGTCGCCGCCCACTCGACGGCGGCGCGGCTCGCGACGCTTCCGTCGGCACCGACCACGATCGTCATGCGTCCAGCATCCGCGTCGAGGACCCCCCGTCCGGGGCCTTTGGTCCTTCGCCCGATCGCGACACGCCGAGTGGTAGATTCGCACCATCCGCCCGGATGGAGGTGGCATGCAGCACCCCGCGCCGCTGTCGTTCCCAGAGGGTCCGCGAGCCGAGTTGGACCGCGCCCTGAGCGAGCTCGTCGAGCGCGCCGGCGAGGTCATGCGCACGCAGGGCCGACTGCGCGCCCTGCTCAACGCGACGCGCTCGGTCATCGGCGAGATCGAGCTCGACGAGGTGCTGCGGAGCATCGTCGCATCGGCCGTCGAACTCGTCGACGCGGAGTACGGCGCGCTCGGCGTGCTCGCCCCGCAGGGCGGCCTGGAGGAGTTCGTCCACGTCGGCATGCCCGACGACGCGGTCCAGCGGATCGGGCACCTGCCCGAGGGCCGCGGCCTGCTCGGCGCGCTCATCGACCACCCCGATGCGATTCGGCTCGACACCATCTCCGACGATTCGCGATCGGTCGGGTTCCCCACCGGACACCCGCCGATGGAGTCCTTCCTCGGGGTGCCCGTGCGCGTGAGAGACGAGGTCTTCGGCAACCTCTACCTGACGAACCGACGCGGCGGCACCTTCAGCGACGAGGACGTCGAGCTCATCTCCGCCCTCGCGACGGCGGCGGGCCTCGCGATCGACAACGCCCGGCGCTACGCGGAAGCGCGCACGCGCGAGGCGTGGGCGGCGGCGTCCGCCCAGGTCGTCTCGGCACTGCTGACCTCCTCGGCCGACGGGTCGGCGGCGCTGCTCGCCGACGAGCTCGTGGGCCGCGGCGCCGCCGACCGCGTCGCGATCCTCGTGGGCGAGGACCGCACGTCGGTCCGCGTCCTCGAGGTGCGCGGGGAGGACGCCTCCGACTGTCTCGCGGGAAGCGTCATCGACGCGGAGCGCACGCTCGCCGCGGTCGTGCTCGAGGGCGGCGAGACGCGCGCGACGCCGGGCGGACGCGTCGACCCGCCCGACGCGCTCGCCCTCCACCACGACGGCTCGTGCGGGCCGGTCCTCTTCACCGCGCTCCGATCGGGGGGCGTGCCGCACGCCGTGATCGCCGCCGCGCGCCAGCCCGGAGCGCCCCATTTCACCGCCGCCGACATGCGCATCGCCGAGGACCTCGCCGACCGGGTCTCCCTCGCGCGCGAGCTCGCCGCGGCACGGGAGGCGCAGCAGCGCGGGCTCCTGCTCGAGGATCGGGCGCGCATCGCGCGCGACCTGCACGACCACGTCGTGCAGCAGCTCTACGGCGCAGGGCTCGACCTCGAGGCCGCGGCGGCGGACTCCCCCGGTGCGGTGGCCGAGCGACTCGGATCCGCCGTGGAGGCGATCGACGAGGCCATCGCGCAGGTCCGCACCATCGTCTTCGCGCTCACCCCGCAGGACGGCGGAGCGCCGACGCTCCGGCACCGCGTGCTCGACCTCGCCGGCTCCGCCTCGCGCCACCTCCCGCAGCCGGTCGCCGTCTCGTTCGCCGGACCGGTCGACCTGCTCTCCGAGGGCGCGCTCACCGACGAGCTCACGGCCTCGGTCCGCGAACTGCTCTCGAACGCCGTGAAGCACTCGGCCGCGGCATCCGTCTCGCTCAGCATCGTCGCCGCAGGGGGGCTCGTCACCGCGGAGGTCGCGGACGACGGCCGCGGGCTCGGCGACGCCACGCGTCGCAGCGGACTCGAGAACCTGCGGGTGCGGGCGGAGCGACTCGGCGGCGCCTTCGACCTCGACAGCAGCCCCGCCGGGACCCGAGCCCGGTGGACCGCGCCCATCGCCCCACCGGAAGGAGACCCCGAGAGATGACCCGAGTGTTCCTCGTCGACGACCACGAGATCGTCCGGCGCGGCGTCGCACAGCTCCTCGACCGCGAGCACGACCTCGAGGTCGTGGGCGAGGCGGGCACGGTGGCGCAGGCGCTCGCCCGGATCGAGGCGACCAGCCCGGATGTCGCGGTGCTCGACATGCGACTGCCCGACGGCGACGGCATCGACCTCTGCCGCGAGCTGCGGTCACGGCATCCCGAGCTCGCCTGCCTGATCCTCACCGCCTACGACGACGACCAGGCCGCGATGTCGGCCGTGCTCGCCGGCGCGGCCGGGTACGTCCTGAAGAACGTGCGCGGCACGACCATCGTCGAGGACGTGCGCAAGGTGGCATCCGGCCGCTCGCTCATCGACCGATCGATCGCCGCGCGGGTCTCGCAGCAGGCCAAGGCCGACGAGCACGACGACCCGCGCTTCAGCGCGTTGAACCTCCGCGAACGGCAGGTGCTGGCGCTCATCGCCGACGGCCTCACGAACCGGCAGATCGGCGATGAGCTGGGCCTGGCGGAGAAGACCGTGAAGAACTACGTCTCCGGACTGCTGTCGAAGCTCGGCTTCGAGCGGCGCACGCAGGCGGCGATCTACCAGATGGAGCGTCGCACGCACGGCGACGGCTGAGCGTCGAGCATGCCGGACGGGCGGCAGACGGTCTTCCAGCCCGAGCTCGTGGTGCGCGCGGGCACGGACCCTCGACGCTGACCCGCGCGGCTGCGCGTGCGCGGCCGCGCCCCCGCACGTTCGAGTGCGGTTTCTGCGGTGGCGGCCGGTTCGAACACGCACTCCACCGCAGAAAGCGCACTCGGCGGGGCGGCGGCGCGTCGGTGGGGCGGCGTAGCGTGCGGGCATGGCGACGGATGCCGCGGCCTGCACGGCCGTCGACGAGTTCGGGTCGTGCGGCGCGCCCGCCGAGCGCGGCGCCCCGCTCGCGCTGTGCACCGCACACCTGCTCGCTGCGCACGACTGGGTCGCGCGCGAGCACGGCGTGACCGACGTGCTGCCCGATGCGTGCCGGCTGTGCGGGTCGCGCGTCGGCGTGCGGTACCCGTCCGGCTGGGTGTGCGCGGTCTGCGAGTGGCGGGTGGGCGAGGTTCCGGATGGCGAGCTCGGGCCCCCGCGCGTCGACGTCGTGTACTACGTGCGCTGGCGCGAGCGCGTCAAGATCGGCACGTCGTCCAATCCTCGGCAGCGCCTCGCGGCGATCCCGCACGACGAGGTGCTCGCGTTCGAGCGCGGCGGCCGTGCCCTCGAGCAACGCCGCCACGCCGAGTTCGCCGCATCACGCTGGCCCGGCGGCGAGTGGTTCCGGTTCGACGAGCCGATCGTGCGGCACGTGGCCGAGCTCGCCGCCGGCGGCGAGGACCCGTGGGACCGCTACGACCGATGGCGCAGCGAGGAACTCGCCCGGCGACGGTGAGCGCACCCGCATCCCGGGCACGCCCGCACCGTGCAGTTCTCGTGCATCGGAATCCGGCTCAGACCCGGTCGTACCGGGGCATCCGCCGGATTCCCATGCACTGATGCTCAGGAGCGCTCGGACTTGCCGTGCCGCGGCTTGCGCGGCTTGCGCTCGCCCTCGCCCGGGTCGCCGCCCTGCGCGCGATCGCGGTCGTAGCCGCCACGGTCCCGGTCGTACCCGCCACGGTCGCGGTCGTAGCCGCGCCCGCCGCCGCCCTGGCCGCGATCCCGGTCGTAGCCCCGGTCGCGGTCGCCCTCTCGGCGGTCGCGGTCGTATCCGCGCCCGCCGCCGCCCTGCCCGCGATCCCGGTCGTAGCCGCGGTCGCGGTCGTACCCGCGGCCACCGCCGCCGTGCCCGCGATCGTAGCGGCCACCGCCGCCGCCTCGCCGGTCGTCGTACTGGCGGCGCGGCCGCCCGCCGGTGTCGAGGCGGAGGTCGATGAGGCGGCCGGAGATGCGCGTGTCGGCGAGGCGGTCGAACACGTCCTTCGGCAGGTTCGCGGGCAGCTCGACGAGCGAGAAGTCGGCCTGGATGCGGATGGCGCCGAAGTCGTCCCGAGCGAGTCCGCCCTCGTTGGCGAGCGCGCCCACGATCTGCCCGGGCATCACGCGGTGGCGCTTGCCGACGTCGAGCCGGTAGGTCGCCATGCCCTCCCGCTGCTGGCGCGGGCCCCGGTCGCGGTCGTCGCGCCCGCCGCGGTCGTCGCGGTCGAACCGGTCGCGGCCGCGCTCGCGCGGCGCGGGCTCCGGCTCGGCCTCCATGAGCAGGGGCGAATCGCCCTGCGCGACGACGGCGAGGGCCGCGGCGACATCCGTCTCGGGCACGTCGTGGTGGCGCACGTAGTGGGCGATGATGTCGCGGAACCCGCTGATGCGATCCGTCTGCTCGAGCGCGGCCGAGATGCGGTCGTCGAACCGCGAGAGCCGCGACTCGTTGATCTCGTCGACGCTCGGCAGCTGCATGGGCGTCATCTGCTGCTTGGTGGTCCGCTCGATGCGGCCCAGCAGCCCGCGCTCGCGCGGGGTGACGAAGCTGATCGCGTCGCCGGTGCGACCCGCGCGACCGGTGCGGCCGATGCGGTGCACATACGGCTCGGGGTCGGTGGGGATGTCGTAGTTGATCACGTGCGTGATGCGCTCGACGTCGAGGCCGCGGGCCGCGACATCCGTCGCCACCAGGATGTCGAGCCTGCCGCTCTTGAGCTGCTCGACCGTCCGCTCGCGCTGCACCTGCGCGATGTCGCCGTTGATCGCCGCCGCCTCGTAGCCGCGCGCGCGGAGCTTCTCGGCGAGTTCCTCGGTCGCGTTCTTGGTGCGGACGAAGATGATGACGCCGCCGAAGTCCTCGACCTCGAGGATCCGGGTGAGCGCGTCGACCTTTCGGGCGTGCGCGACGACGAGGACGCGCTGGGTGATGTTCGCCGAGGTCTGGGTCTTGGTCTTGACCGTGATCTGCTCGGGGTCGTTCAGGTACTGCTCCGACATCCGACGGATCGCCGCGGGCATCGTCGCGGAGAACAGCGCGACCTGCTTCTCGTCGGGGGTGTCGGCGAGGATCGTCTCGACGTCCTCGGCGAAGCCCATCTTGAGCATCTCGTCGGCCTCGTCGAGCACGAGGTACTTCAGGCCCGAGAGGTCGAGCGTGCCCTTGTCGAGGTGGTCGATCACGCGGCCCGGCGTGCCGACGACGATGTGCACGCCGCGGCGGAGGGCGGACAGCTGCACGCCGTACCCCTGGCCGCCGTAGACCGGCAGGACGTGCAGGTCGGGCAGGTGCGCGGCGTACTTCTCGAACGCCTCGCAGACCTGCAGCGCGAGCTCGCGCGTGGGGGCGAGCACGAGCGCCTGCGGGCTGCGGTCGGAGGTGTCGAGGCGTGCGAGGATCGGCAGCGCGAACGCGGCGGTCTTGCCCGTTCCGGTCTGCGCGAGGCCGACCACGTCGCGCCCCTCGAGGAGGGTCGGGATCGTCGCGGCCTGGATCGCGGAGGGCGTCTCGTAGCCGACGTCGTCGAGCGCCTTGAGCACCGCCCCCTCGAGTCCGAGATCGGCGAAGGTGGGCGTCTTCGGCTCCTCGGGAGCCTCGGCCTCGGTGGAGATGTCGTCGGAAGTCACATTTCAGAGTAGACCTCGGCCCTGTGCAACCGCCCCATGCGGTGACGGATGCTGCGCCCGCGCGTCGCGCGCGCCCAGTCGCTCGTCCCCGGAACCGCGCGGGTCCCGTGACATGGCGACCGTCGCTGCATTCTCGCGGGAGTCGACGGGGCCCCAGGCGCGCCGCCGCGCGACCTACCCCCAGGCGCGTGCGCTCCGCGCCGCCCAGTACGCCTCGGGCTGCTCGGCGAGCGCTGCGAGCGCCGCCCGCGTCCCGGCATCGGATGCCGGCGCTCGCGCGGCGAGGTTCGCGTCGAGCTGCTCGGGCGTCATCGCCCCGGAGAGCACGACGTCGGCCCACGGCCGGGCGCGCGCGGCGCCGATCGCGAGCGCGTCGAGGCCCTGCCCTTCGGCGGAGGCGAGCTCGGCGGCATCCGGCTCGTCGCCCGCCGGCGTCAGGCGACCGTTGGCGACCGCCTCCTTCACGACGACGAACCAGCCGGCATCGTGCGCCCGCGCGAGCGCGGCGCCGGCCGAGGGCTCGAGCAGGTTCCACGTCGCCTGCACGGTGCCGAAGGGCGAGTCGGGCAGGGTTCGCGCCGCGTCGAGCGCGTCGGCCTGGTGCGGCCCGCTCGTCGAGATGCCGATGGCGATGCCGGACGCCGCGAGCTCGCGCAGCCGGTCGAGCAGCGCCTCGTCGGCGAGCGCGGGGCTCTCGGGGGTCAGCGAGTGCACGAGGTACCGGTCGGGCGCGCCGCCGAGTGCGGCGAGGGTCTCGGGCCATTGGCGCTCGAGCATGGCGAGCGAGTGCTCCTTGCGCTCGTGCACGTCGGCGTCCATGCGCCAGTCGCCGACGTAGGCGTAGCCCCACTTCGACTCGATCGCGAGGTCGGCGCGACGCTCGGGGTGGGCGGCGAGCCACGACCCGAGGAACTCCTCGGCACGCCCGTACGACCTGGCGGCGTCGATGAAGCGGATGCCTCGGGCCCACGCCGCATCGAGCATCGCGTGGGCGCGGTTCCGCATCGCGGCGACGCTGCGGTCGTCGCCGAGGGACGCGTCGCGACCCGCGGTGATGTACGCGGGGCGGCCGAGGGCGGCGAGGCCCAGGCCGATCGGGGCGAGCCGGGGCGTCCCGGATTCCGGCGATTCCTGCACGATGCGTGAGCCTACGCGCCACCGGCGACGGGTGCACCGGCGGAGTACGCTCGTCGAGGATCGGGACGAGACGGAAGCGGAGGCCGGGCGTGAGCCGAGGAAGCGAGCAGCGTCAGGTGACCATCGACCGGCTGACGCGCGCGGCGCGCGTCGCGCTCGGCTCGGGTCGTGCGCTCGATGACCGGCTGATCGCCGACATCTGCGAGCAGAACGGCGTGGACCCGAAGGCGTTCCGCCGGTTCTTCGCCACCGACGACGCGCTGCTCGACGCGGTGAACGAGCAGCTCGTGCACGACTGCGTGAGCCGGCTCCGTTCGGCGGTCGACGCCTTCGACGCGATCGACCTCGTCGGCGACCCGGCCGTGGGGGTGGAAGCGGACGAGCCCGAGGTCGACGCGGCCGCCGAGCCGCTCGACCCCATCGAGATCGCGGCACGCATGCTCGCCGACTCGTGGCCGCTGGATCGCGGCGGCCTCATCATCCGGGCCCAGCGCCGGCTGCACGCGCTGACCTCGCAGGCCGGCGGCGGTGACGCCGCGGCGGCGGCCGAGCGGTCGTTCGTCGAACGGCTCGTGCCCGTGTTCGAGGACCTCATGGCCAAGCTCGACCGGCACTTCACGTGGTCGCCGACGCTCGCCGTGCGCGTCGTCGTCGACACGTACGAGCGGTCGTTCGAGAGCTGGCTGCTCATGGGCAACCGCGAGGAGGACTTCGACGCGTCCCCGTACGCGACGCGCACGCTGCCCGTGCTGCTCCGTGGCACCAGCGAGCCGCTGCCGTCCGACTGAGCACGACGCGCGGGGGGCGTGAGGGTACGCGACGAGCGAAACGGCCGCAGCGGGGTGGCGGTCCTCCGCCCGATCTGGAATCGTGGCCGACTCGCGATCAGAGGAGGACGACATGCTCACACTGACCGACACCGCGGCGACCGTCGTGAAGGAGATCGTCGCCGGCAACGGCGCCCCCGAGGGATCGGGGCTGCGCATCGAGGCCGAGGACCAGGACGCCACCCAGTTCGGCGTCTCGATCACGCCCGCCCCGGAATCGGGCGATGCCGTGGTCGAGCAGTCGGGTGCCCGCGTGTACCTCGGCGAGCGCGCGACCATCGCGCTCGACGACAAGACGCTCGACGCCAGCGTCGCGGACGACGGACGCGTGTCCTTCGACATCCTGCCGCAGGCGCTCTGAGGCGGCTGACGCGCCGCGTGCGGCGCTGACGACGGGTCGGCCCGCCGGACTCCGGTTCGGCGGGCCGACCCGTTTCCGCTGCGCGAGGCATCCGCCGTCACCCTGCACTCGGGTGTGGATGCCCACCGTCGGCGCTCTATCGTCGCGGTGACTACGTCGGGGTGCGCGTGCGCGACCCCTCCGAGCGGATGAGGGCGACGGCGACGATCGTGCCGATGACGCCGAGCGTCGCATCGACCAGGAGGGCGTTGCGGATGCCCGCCGTGAAGGCGGCCGCGGCGAGCACGATCGCGGTGTTCACGCCCAGCCCGAGCGAGCCGCCCGCGACGTTGCCCATGTAGACGATGCCGCCGGCGAGGCTCGAGTCCTCCGGGCGCACCGCGGTGACGGCCGCGGTGGTGACCGCCGAGAAGTACAGCCCGACCCCGATGCCGCAGAGCACGAGCCCAGGCACGAGCGGGAGGTACCCGGTGCCGATGACGAGGGCGATCACCAGCACGCCGACGGTGAGGCAGGCCGCGCCGATCCCGACGACGAGCCGGCTCCCGATGCGGTGGTAGAGCGGTCCCGCCGCGAACGAGACCGCGGCGAAGGTGAGCATCATCGGGAGCAGGCCGGCCCCGGCCGCCAACGCGCTCCACTCGAGCTCCTTCTCGAGGTACTGCGGAACGTAGACGAGCACGCCGAAGAAGACCGAGCCGAGCAGCACGATCGAGATCAGGGCGCCGCTGAACTGCCGGCTGGCGACGACGCGGGGCGGCACGAGCGCATCGTCGCCCTGTCGGCGCTGCACGAGCACGAACACGGGCAGCAGCAGCACGCCCACGGCGATCATCCCGAGCACCCACGGCGAGGCGAACGAGTTCGCGCTGCCGACGTCGAGCGCGACGAGCACCAGCACCACCGCGGCCGACAGGCTCGCGATGCCGGCGAAGTCGACGCGCACGCCGCCGCCACGTGTCGACTCGGGCACGTTGCGGAGCACGACGAGCACCGCGAGGAGCGCCACCGGCACGTTGACGAAGAAGATCCATCGCCAGCCGAGAGTGTCGGTGAGGATGCCGCCGAGCAGGGGCCCGATCGAATTGCCGAGCCCGGCGACGCCGATGATCAGGCCGCCGGCGAGGCCGCTGCGCGACTTCGGGATGATGTCGTAGACCATGCCGAGCACCGACGGCCACATCATCGCGCCGCCGATGCCCATGAGCGCCCGCGCCGCGATGAGCAGCCCGATGTTCGGGGCGAGCCCGCCGAGCAGCGAGAACGCGGCGAAGATGAGCGCGCCGATGACGAAGATGCGACGTCGCCCGAAGAGGTCGGCGAGCCGGCCGCCCGTGACGATGAGCACCCCGAACACGACGGTGTACCCGTTGATGACCCATTGGGCGCGGTTCAGGGTGGTGTCGAGGTCGTGCTCGATGCTCGGCACCGCGACGGACAGCGCGGTGAAGTCGTTCGCGACGACGAGGATGCCGAGCGACAGGGCGACGAGGGTGAGGATGGCGCTCCGGTCGAGCCGCTCGGTCGCGCTGGCGTCGGCCATGAGCCCGCTCACTCGTCCTTCGCCGACGGATGGTGCACGCCGCGGTGGATCTCGACCACCCGGGCGCCTCCGGTCCACGTCGGGTCGTCGAGGATCGACAGGTCGTCCATGAACCGCCGGATGATGTGCGCGAGCGCGCGGGCGTGGCTGAAGTTGATCGCGTGCGCCGCGCCCTCGATCGTCACCGCGAGCACGTGGTTGTCGACCTCCCCGGCGACCTCCTGGACGCGTGCGGTTCCGGGCATCAGCGGGTCGCGGTCGCCGAGGACGACGAGGGTGGGCAGCTGGAGGGCGAGGAGGTGCTCGAGCGACGGGTACTGCGTGAGCGCCCGGAACAGCTTCAGCGTGCTCGGCACCCCGAACCGCGCGTAGTCGGGCACGGCGACGCGTGCCATCCGGGGCGGCTCGCGCGTCCCGTCCTGTGCGAGCTGTCGGATCGCCCGGGACAGGGGCCGGTTGTAGACGCCACCGGCGGGCGAGACGAGCACGGCGCGCTCGATGCGGTCCGGGAAGCGGTCGGCGAACTCGAGGATCACGGGGCATCCCATCGAGTTGCCGACGAGGGTCGCCCGCTCGACGCCGCGGTCGTCGAGGAACCGGGCCGCGGCCTCCGCGAGGTCGGGGATGTCGAGTCCCTGCGGATGTCGGCCGCTGCGGCCGAACCCGGGGAGGTCGGGCACGAACGTGTGGAACTCGTCGGCGAGGAGTTCGGCCGTCGGGAGGAGGTAGCGGCCGGACATGCCGAACCCGTGGACGTGCATCATCACGCGCGCGTCCTCCGGCGGGTTCGGCGACTCCCGGTAGAACACGTCGACGCCGTCCACGACGGTCCATCGGTCGACGAGGCGCGAGGCCGCCCGCCTCGGAGTACGCCGTTCGCGCCACCGATCGGCGGCCGCCGCGCTCGTCTTGGCCATCGACGCACCCCCTCGTCGGGCCCATCAGACCATGAACGCCGTCGCGGCCGGCGGGACCTCCGACCCACGAGGCGGATCGGACGCGTCTCAGTTCGCCGGCGCCGGCGCCTCCTGCTCGGCCGGACGGTGCTCGATGTCGTCGACGTGCGCACGAGGCATCGCGACCGCGCCCGCGATCGTGGCGACCGCGGCGATGACGACGCCGATGAACACTGCAGCGGATGCCGCCTGGATCGCCGCACCGGAATGCGCCCCCAGTCCGGACTCGCCGATCACGCCGTTGGCGACCGCCCCGAAGATCGCGACGCCGACGGCGCTGCCCATCGACCGGAGGAACATGTTCGCGCCGGTCACGACGCCCCGCTCGGACCACGGCACCGACGACTGCGCCGCGATGAGGGTCGGCGAGGCGACCAGCCCGAGACCGAGGCCGACGACGAAGCACGCGAGTGCGGTCGTCACGGGGTTGGGGACGAGGGTCGCCGCGACCAGGCCCAGGGCGCCGAGCACCGCGATGCCGAGCCCGAGGAACGCGGTGTTCCGGAACCCGATCCGCAGGTACAGCCGGCCCGACTGCGACGCCGAGATCGGCCACCCCAGGGTGAGCGCGGCGACCGCGAGCCCGGAGATGAGGGGCGTGGCGCCGGCCGACACCTCGAGGAACGTCGGCACGTACGAGGTCAGCCCGATGAGCACGGCGCCGACGCCGAGCGAGATGAGCGACGTCGTGACGATGAGCCGCCGCGAGAAGACCCACAGCGGCAGCACGGGCTCGGCCGCGCGCCGCTCGATGAGCACGAATGCCACGAGGAGGAGGGCGGCGAGGGCGAACGCCCCGATGCTCTGCCACGAGTTCCACGCCCAGGCCTGGCCGCCCTCGAGCACCGCGAGGATCAGGAGCGTGAGCCCGACCGTGAGCACGCTCGCGCCCGCGAGGTCGATGCGGTGCCTCTTGCGCTCGACCGTCTCGTGGTAGCTGCGGATCAGCATCCACGCGGCGATCAGGCTGAGGGGGATGTTCACGAAGAAGATCCACCGCCACGACAGGAACTCGGCGAAGAGCCCGCCGAGGGTGGGTCCGATGACGGATGACGCGGCCCACACGCTCGCGATGTACCCCTGGACGCGCGCGCGTTCCCGCACGGTGTAGATGTCGCCGGTGATGGTGATCGAGACCGGCAGCACCGCGCCCGCGCCGAGGCCCTGGATCGCGCGGAAGACGATGAGGGAGGTCATGTCCCACGCGAAGCCGGCGAGGATCGAGCCGACGAGGAACGCGCCGATGCCGACGAGCATGATCGGCTTGCGGCCGATGGTGTCGGCGAGCTTGGAGTAGACGGGAACCGAGACGGCCTGCGCGAGCAGGTAGATGGAGAACAGCCACGGGAACTGCGCGAACCCGCCGATGTCTTCCACGATCGACGGCACGGCCGTCGCGAGGATCGTCGCCTCGATGGCCACGAGGCCGGTGCACAGCATCAATGCGGCGAGCACCGGTCCGCGCTCGGATCGCAATCCCACGGCGGTCTGTTCGGTCACGTGGTTCTCCTCACCGGGTCGATCGAGGGTGCGACACGGCCCACTGAGGGCCAACGCGATCGGGCGCCGTGCATTCCCGGGCGCGGACCGGCAGCACCGTCCGGGCCGAGCGCCGTGGCTACCCTGAGCACATGATCCGGCGACGACGGCACTCCGCCGCGACGCAGCGGACGCTGCGGCTCTAGGCCTTCACCGACGGCGTCTTCGCGATCGTGGCGACGCTGCTCGTGCTCGACCTCACCACGCACTCGCTCGGCGCGATCGATTCCGACGCCGACCTGTGGGAGGCGCTCGCGGGCATGGGCGGCCGATTGGTCACGTTCGCGGTGAGCTTCCTGCTGCTCTGCCTGCTCTGGATCGTGCACGTCCAGCAGTTCGAGGTCATCGCGCGCGTCGACGCGACCATGCTGTGGCTCAACAACGTGCGGCTCCTCTTCATCGTGCTGGTCCCCTTCGCCACCAACCTCACGGCCGAGTACTCCGACTACCTCGCCGGCCGTCTCGCGATGCCGGTCACGTTCTTCCTCGCGATCCTCTGCGGTTGGCTGCAATGGCTCTGGGCCGTGCGCCATCGGAGCGTCATGCTGCCCGACCTCGACGACGACGAGGTCGACCGGTTCGGGCGCGGTTCGCTGAGCGCCGTCGTCATCTCCGCGGCCGTCGTCGTCATCGCGCCGTGGGTCGGGTCGGCGGCGTTCCTCCTGTTCCTGCTGGACGGTCCGCTGACCCGGTTGCTGGGCGCTGCCGGGCGGATGCCCCGGAGCGAGGCATCGGCGTCGGGCCACGCCGACGACTCCGAGGTGCGGTGACCGAAGCGACGGTGCGGGAGCGTCAGTCCCGCATGCGGACGAGGATGCCGCCGGCGTAGCCGATCGCGGCGCCGATCCAGATGAGGGGCAGCCCGATGTCGAGGTCGGACGCGGCCAACCCCGGCGTGACGAACAGGAAGACGAGGTAGCCGGCCGAGAAGAGCACGACGAGCACGGCCGTCTTGCGGGTCAGCCCGCCTTCCTTGCCCGCGATGCCGAGCAGCATCATCACTCCGAGGGCTACGAGCAGGATCCGCAGGGGGCCTTCGACGAACTCCGCCTGCAGGCTGCTCGCCTGCGAGATGTTGGAGGCGATGTCGAAGGGGTTCAAGGTCGGGACGGGGATCGACACGAACCACGGCAACGGCAGGGCCCCGATGATGACGAGGAGCGCTCCGAGGACGATCAGCCATCGGCCGACGGCGGGGCGGTGATTGGGCCTCGTCTGCGCGATCTCCACGCTCGCGTCGAGGTCCTGGCTCCCGTCGGAGGCGGTGACGTGGAACCGGCGCGTGCCCTGCTGGCCGGCGGGCGGGTGGGGGCTCGTGAACGACACCCGCGAGTACCCGATCGCGCCGGGCGCGACGACGACGACGGCCGGGGCGAAGGTCGCGCGCACCGCGCCGTCGTCGGATCGACCCGAGATCGCCACGTTGAGGGGGCGCACGCCGCGCCGGTTGTCGACCTCCACCGTGAACTGGCCCTGCCGGTGGTGGCCCAGGTCGAGCCGCTCCGGGTTCGCGTGGAGTTCGGCGGTCGCGATCGCCGCGGCCGAGCTCGTCATCTCGAGCTGGGCCTGCCCCGAGGCATCCGTCGTGCCGTCGCTCGCGACCACCGTGAAGGGGTGCGTCGCCTGCGAGCCCGGCGGCGGCGGGTCGGCGCGGACCAGGCCCCTGGCCTGCGTGATCTTCCCGGGCGCCGCGACGAAGCGTGCGGGGATGAACGCGAACGAGAGCCGCTGCTCGGGATCGACTCCGGTGAGGCCGACGATGACGCCCGAGTGCCCGCCGCGATTGTCGATGAGCACGTCGAACTCGGCGTCGTGCGCGTCCTCCAGGCGGATGGTGCTCGGCGTGACCTGCACGGTGATCGGCTCGTCGACCGGAGCCGCCGTCGTGCTCTGGACGAGCGTGATCGTCGCAGCGATCGGGCCCTCGTCGTCGGTGGCCGCGACGGCGAGCTGCCGGTTCCGCTGCTGCCCGGGCGGGGGCTGCGGGGCGGTGAACTCGACGTGGACGTCGGCGGTGGATCCCGCCTGCACCTCGACGGTCGATGCGGAGAACCGGAAGTCGACCACGTCCTCGGGATCGTTGCCGGCGAGCGCGAGCCTCTGCGGGTGGTTCGCGGACCGATTGTCGAAGTGCAGGGTGAACGCCCCCTCGCCGACGTCGTCCAGCCGGATCATCGCCGGGCTGGCGGTGACGCCGACCCGCGGGCCGTACGGCGGCACGTGCACGACGAGCCCGACGACGGCGTAGCGCCTGGCATCCTCCTGCGAGCTGATCCGCAGCGACAGCTCGAGTCGCTGGGCGACGACCATCGGCCCTGGCCGCATCGCGAGGGACAGCGCGACGTCGTCGGAGGCGCCCGGCATCAGGTGGACCTCGGGGCTCACCAGGTCGACCCAGTCCGGACGGTCGAGGATCCGGACGTCGTACCCGTCGACGACCTTCGTCGGGTTCTCGATCGCGAGCTCGACCGTGGCGGGTTCGTCGCGCGCGACGGTGACCTCCGGCGTCGCGACGGTGACGATCGGAGAGCCGGGCGCCGGCGCCGCGTCATCCGTGGCGGCCGCGGCATCCGACGGGCCGGCCTCGCCGTCCCCGTCCGCCGGTCCGGGTGACTCGCCTCCCCCGTCGGGCGTGGGCGCAGGCTCGGGCGGCTCGGTGCCGCCGCCGGCTCCGGTCGGGGGCGACGGCGTCGCGCCGCCCGACCCGCTTCCGCCGGACGCGGGCGCCTCCGTGTCCCATCCGAGGTACGAGTTGCAGTTCGTGCACCATCGCGCGTCGGGCGCGTTCATCGCACCGCAGTTCCAGCAGCTGCGATCGGCCATCCGGTCCCCCCGCTCACGGCACCGCGACGCCGCATCGCAGACGATGCCGTGACACCGATGTTAGGGAACCGCGAGCACGCACGGCCAGTCCCATGCCCCAACAGGCAGGCATCGGTGCCCCGCCCTCCCCGACTGCCGGGAGGCACAACCGCCGCCCCGCTTCGGCCGACACGCTTCGTCGATAGCGACAGATTCGGCCCGCAGCCGCGTGCCCGCGCCTACAGTCCGAAGATGACTGAATTCCGTCCGCCCGTCGCCGACCTGGCGTACACGCTCGCGCACGTCGTGGGCTACGACCGGGTCGCCGAGCTTCCGGGCTTCGAGCACGCAGACCTCGACACGGCCACCGAGATCCTCGAGGAGGTCGGCGGCTTCATGGCCGAGGTCGTCGCACCCACCAACCGCGCCGGCGACGTCGAGGGCGCCCGGCTGAACGACGACGGGACGGTGACCACGCCGACCGGGTTCAAGGAGGCGTACTCCGCCTACGTCGAGGCCGGCTGGGGCTCGGTCCCCCTCCCCGAGGCGTTCGGCGGCGGCGACTTCCCGCGCACGATCGGGCTCGCCATCCAGGAGCTGACGATGGAGGCCAACATGGCCTTCTCGCTCGCACCCCTGCTCACGCAGGGCGCCATCGAGGCCCTCCTGCACTACGGCAGCGAGGAGCAGAAGCAGGCCTGGCTGCCCAAGATGGTCAGCGGCGAGTGGGCCGGCACGATGAACCTGACCGAGCCGCACGCCGGTTCGGACGTCGGCGCCCTGACCACCAAGGCGGTCAAGCGTCCCGACGGCACCTACGGCATCACCGGCCAGAAGATCTTCATCACGTTCGGCGACCACGACCTGAGCGAGCAGATCGTGCACCTGGTGCTCGCCCGCACGCCCGACGCGCCCGCCGGCACCAAGGGCATCTCGTGCTTCATCGTGCCGAAGTTCCTCATGAACGACGACGGCTCGATCGGCGAGCGCAATGGGGTGCACACGGTCGGCGTCGAGCACAAGATGGGCATCCACGGCTCCCCCACCTGCGTGCTGTCGTACGAGGACGCCACGGGGTACCTCATCGGCGACGAGAACCTCGGCATGCGCATCATGTTCGTGATGATGAACAGCGCGCGCGTTTCGGTGGGCACGCAGGGGCTCGCCGTCGCCGAGCGCGCGTACCAGCAGTCACTCGACTACGCGAAGGAGCGCCTCCAGGGCCGCGCGATCGGCGCGACGCAGGACTCGCCGATCATCGACTACCCCGACGTGCGCCGCATGCTCATGACACAGAAGTCGTACATCGCCGCACTCCGCCGCATGATGCTCCTGAACGCCGTGCAGGTCGACATCTCGACGCACCACCCGGATGCCGCGACCCGCGCCCGCGCGGACGAGATCGTGGGCCTGCTGACCCCTATCTGCAAGTCGTTCGGAAGCGACCTCGGCAACGAGCTCACGTCGCTCGCGCTGCAGATCCACGGCGGCATGGGCTTCATCGAGGAGACCGGCGCCGCGCAGCACTACCGCGACGTGCGCATCGCCGCGATCTACGAGGGCACGAACGGCATCCAGGCCGCCGACCTCGTGGGCCGCAAGCTCGGCGTCCGGGGCGGGGCGTCGTTCCTCGAGTTCATCGCGACCATGCGCGAGCTCGACGGCGAGCTGGCCACCGCGGGCGACGACTTCGCCTCCATCCGCGCGCAGCTGAACACGTCGCTCGACGTGCTCGAGCAGACGACCGCCTGGATGCTCAACACCGGCACCTCCGACCCGACCTCGGTGCTCGCGGGCTCCAGCCCATACCTGCGCATCTGGGGTCTCGTCATCGGCGGATGGCTCCTGGCGAAGTCCGCACTCGCGGCGCGCGAACTCGACGGCGACGCCATCGCCGCGACGCAGCTGCCGCTGGCCCGCTTCTACGCCGAGCAGCTGCTCCCGGCGGTGTCCGGCCTCGTCGGACCCGCGACCGCCGGGTCGCGCGACCTGTTCGCGCTCGACGCCGACGCGCTCGGCGACGTGGTGCGGCGCACCGCGCGCGTCTGACGCATCGCGTGATGAGATCTCGGGGGTCGTGCCGATCGGCGCGGCCCCCGCGATCGTGCTGTCGCTGCGCGGTCGATGCGGTCGATTTCGCGTCGCGTCCGCCGCGAAGCGCCTTCGCCGAGGCCGTTGGTACGCCGGGCGTCGAGAAACACGAAAACCCCCGGATGACCGGGGGTTCTGCGGTAGCGAGGGCGGGACTCGAACCCGCGACACCACGATTATGAGCCGTGTGCTCTAACCACCTGAGCTACCCCGCCGCGAGGCTTCTCCGGAAACCGGAGGAACCAGAGCCCCGAGTCAGGATTGAACTGACGACCCCTTCCTTACCATGGAAGTGCTCTACCACTGAGCTATCGGGGCAGGTGCCGCTGTCGCGGCAACCACACGAGAATATCACCTCGCAGCGCGTGCGTTAAATCGGCGGCCGGAGCCCCGATCAGAGGCTCGACGGCACCCCGGACGAGTACGCGGCGCCCGCGAAGACCGCCACGAAGAAGAGCACGTAGAGCACGATCCCGATGAGCATTCCGATGCTCAGGACGTACCCGAAGATGAGGCCGGTGAGGGCGGCGCCGGCGCCCTGCTCGCCGGTGCGTCGGATCTGCGAGCGGGCGATGTGGCCGCACACGATCGCGGCGACCGAGCTGAGCGGGCCGAGGAGCAATGCGCCCAGGCCGAGCCCGAACGCGACCCACGCCAGCACGTTCTGCGGGGCCGTGACGGGCGGCACCCAGGGCGCCGGGGCCGAGCCGTACCCGTGTGCGGCCGCGGTCGCGCCGTATCCGGCGACGGCCGGGGCGCCGTACGGGGAGACCGCCGCGCCGGATCCCGGCAGGGCCGGCGCCGCAGGCGCCACGAGCGGGGCCGTGCCGTACGGGAGCGTCGGGGCGTCGGGCGCCGCCACGGGTGCGACCGGCGCCACGGGCGGGACCGGAGGGGCGGGCGGGAGGGGCGGGGGCGTCTGGGCGCTCATGGCGGGGCGGCTCCGGTTCGGGTGCGGGGAAGGGGGTCCGGCCGCCATGCTATCGCCCGCGGTCACGGCGGATCGAGGCATCCGCCGTATCGACTCGGAGCGCACTCGTGGGCCGGCGACCCGACTTCAGGGACCGCACGGATGCGACAGATCCGGCTTCCCGGTACGCAGGAATCGGAACATCGACCATGCGGCGATTGCGGACCGAGGTTGGGTTGCGGGAGCATGGCGAGGGAACCGGCGGTGCACCATGGTGAGCACGGGACACGACGCGCGGCCGCCCGGGGGAACGATCCCGGGCCGGTTGGCAAGCCGTCTGCACGCCGCACGCCTGTTCGTCGTCGCGCCCGTCGGCGCCGGCAAGTCGACGCTCCTCGCGCGGCTCGGCTCCGAGCTCGGCGGCACCGCGGTGATCTCGCTCGACGCGGGTCATCGAGACGCCTCGCGACTGCGATCGGCGATCGCGGATGCCACGGCCGCCGGCGCGGCGACCATCGCGCTCGACGACGTCCAGTCCGTGCTCGACACGCCCGCCGAGCCCGAGCTCGCGAGCCTGGTCGGCCGTCGAGAGCGGATGCCGCGACTCGTGCTCGCCTCGCGGGTGCCGATGCCCCCCGTGATCGTGCATGCGGCGGCCGACCGTGCCGTGACGATCACCGCGCCCGAGCTCGCGCTGCGCATCGACGAGGTCGCGCTGCGGTTCGCCGAGGTCGTCGGCCGGCCGCTCGGACTCGGTTGCGCGTCGCGCGTCGTGCGCGAGACCGCCGGCTGGCCCGCGCTCGTCGAGTCGCTCGTGCAGCGGGCCCGACGGGTCGACGCCGACGCCGTCGAGGCGATGGTCGAGTCGGACCTGGCCACGGACTTCGCCGCCGCAACGCTCGAGGCCGCGATCGAGGCGCTGCCCCTCGACGTGCAGCGGTCCCTCGAGGCGGTCGGCGCGCTGCCGAGGCTCGAGTTCTCCGCGTGCGCGCGGGTGCTCGGGGCATCCGCCGCCGGCCGACTGCTCGCCACGGTGGACGCGGGGGCGGTCATGCACGAGGTCGTCCTCGGCCGTCGCGTGCTGCCCCCGGTGCTCCGGCGGCACCTGGCGGCCTGCTGCGCGCTCGCGGCCGACGGCGCCGACGTCGGCGGCGGGCCCGGAGCGGCGATCGCGATCGCCCGGTCCGTCGACCCGGCGATCGGCGCGGCGGCCGCCGACACGGCACCAGCGCCGGGCGGGCGGCCGACGCCCGGCGGCGACCCGTTCGAGGCGGCACTCGCCCGGCTGCGCCGTGGCGACGTCGTCGGGGCGATCCCGTTCCTCCGCCGCATCGTCGACGGCGGCATCCCGTCGCAGGCGCGGGCGGCGCGCCTCGCGCTGCTCGTGATCCGCGAGCCGATCGCGCCGCGTCACCAGACGCTCGACACGTTGGGCGCGCTCGAGCGCGAGTGCGTCGAATCGGCGGATCCGAGGCTGGCGCGCATGTGCCAGGGGGCGATCGCGGCCATCGCCGGCCTGCCGCACGCCGCGGTGCGGGCCATCGTCGCGTCGGCCGACGCGGACGGGGACGCACTGGCCGCGGCGGCGGTCTCCGGAATCGACGTCGTCGTGCGGATCCGGCGGGGGCAGGCCACGAGCGCCGACACCGCGGCCGTCGCGGACCGGTTCGACCGGCTCGGCTACGCGGACGTCGCGGCCTGGGCGCGGTCGTGCGGCGCGCTGGCCGCGGCGGCCTCGGGTTCGACGCACACGCGCGAGCTCATCGTCGAGGCGGACGGGTGCGTGCGGGCGTCGGGCGCCGAGGGCGCCCACACGCTGCTCGAGATCGCGCAGGCGCTGACCCCCGAGCGAGCGGGCGCGTCGACGGGCACGCGTGCCGCGTGGCGGCGTCGCGCGCTAGACACCGGGTTGCCCCGGCTTCCGTCGCTCGTCGCCGACGCGGTCGCACGTCAGCCGCACGCCACCGACGGCGCCTGGGGCGCGAGCACGTCGTCGCGGTTGCCGCGACTGACCGTGCAGTGCTTCGGCGGGTTCCACCTGCGCGCCGACGGCGCCGAGATCGACCTCCGGCGCGTGCGCCCGCAGGCCCGCGCGCTCCTCCGGATGCTCGCGCTCAACTCGGGCGCCCCCGTGCACCGCGAGCTCATCGCCGACATCCTCTGGGGCGACCTCGGCACCGACTCGGCGGTGCACGCGCTGCACGTGAGCGTGTCGAGCCTGCGGCGCGCGCTCCCCCGGCCGCGCGCCGACGACGACAGCTCGATCGTCGAACGGGTCGGCGAGGCGTACCGGCTCGGCATCGTCGATCGTCGCGACTGCGACCTGGCCGACTTCGACGACCACCTCGCGGATGCCGCGGCGGCGAAGCGCCGACGCGACGCGGAGTCGACGGCGCACGACCTGCGCGCCGCGCTCGACCGGTACACCGGCGATGTGCTTCCCGAAGACGGCCCGGCCGAGTGGGTGACCGGGGCCCGGGAGCGGTACCGCCTCCGCGCGTCCGAGGCGGCGGCCTCGCTCGCGCACCTCGAACTCCGGCTCGGCTCCGCGCGTGCGGCGGTGGAGACCGCCACGAGGGCGGTCGAGATCAACCCGTGGCTCGATGAGGCGTGGCGCACGCTCGTCGAGGTGCAGCGCCGCTCCGGCGACGTGCTGGCCGCCGAACGCGCGGCCGAGGGGTACCGGCGCATGCGCGTCGAGCTGGGCGTCGACTGAGCCGGCCGGCGGCGGGCCGCAGCGGCGCGATGGCGTCAGCCTGCGACCACGACGGTCAGCACCATCGGCAGGTGCGCCGGGACCACGGCCGCCGCGACGCGCTCGAATCGCCGCTGCAGTTCGGCCCGGTCGCCCTTCGGCACCGTGATCGTGATCGCGAGGCGCAACTCGTCGGAGCCTGGCAGCGGCGCCCCGGGAGTCGGCGACCACGCCGTCGCCCCCGACTCCTCGAGCTCGATCTCGGCGTCGGGCCCGGCGGCCAGCCGCAACGCCTCGCGGATGCCGCCCGGCGTCCCCGCACGCCGGTGCAGCGCCGCGGCCCCGGCGACGATCGAGCGCCGCTGCTCCTCCGACCAGGCGTCATCGAGCGCGACGTCGACCCAGGCCGCGAGCCAGTCGAGGAAGTCGGCGGGGGCGGAGGTCGGCCGGACGTAGGAGTCCAGGTTGTCGAGCACCGCGTAGACCGGCGCGATCGAGTCGTCGAACGCGCGGATCCACTGCATGAGGAACTGGTCCTCCTGCAGGATGCCGGGCAGTCGCGAACCGAGCGGCACCGGGTTCGCGAGCGGCTGCCGGTTGATGCGATCGTGCACGATCCCGCGCATGGTCACACCCCCGAGGTCACCCGGATGCTGTGACCGAAGCTGTAGACGAGCGAGGTCGGTCCGAGGGCGATCCGCTGCACCGGTTCGCCGCGCTCGCCCGTGGCCGGATCGGCCTCGAAGAGCAGCACCTCCTCGACGAGTTCGGCGCCGGGCAGGGACTGCAGCACGGCGTACACCTCGCCGGCGAGCACCGGGCGCCCGAACGGCCATCCGTTGCCGTCGTTGCCGCCCCGGATCGGGTCGAAGTGCCGGTACAGGGTGGCGAGCGCGTCGGCCTGCAGCCGCTTCACGGCCACCCGGGGGCGCGCGACCATCTGCGCGGCCACGATCACGCCGCGGTAGTCGGGCGGCTCGATGACGAGGCGCGTGCCGGCGATGCGGCGCGTCTCGAGGTCGTCCGAGATCGCCTCGAGCACCTCCGGACCCGGTCTGAGGTCGGCGTAGTCGATCCGTCCGTCCGCGCCGACCGCGACGGTCGGCACGACCAGGAGCCGGACCCCGGCGCCCCCGCCGTCGTCGACCGGGAGCGCCTGCGTCCGGCCGACGCCCGGTGCGGCGCGCTTGGCGAGCTGCTCGAAGTCGCCGAGCGTCACCGCGCGATCGCGCGTCCGCAGTGCGAGCGGACCGCGCACCTTCGCCTCCTCGACGGTCTCGCCGTCGGTGCCGTCGTGGGCCGCCTTCCGGTTCACGGCGCCCTTCACGAACGGCACGGTCGACCGGAGCACCGAGAGGCTGCCCGCCGACACGTTCCCGTCCCGTCCGCCGCCGACCCGGTACCGCGGCACCCGCAACGGGGCGCCCTTCGGCGGGACCGCGCCGTAGCGGCGGAGGCTCCCGTCGGGCTCCCGCACCGCGGGCGGGAACGACACCGTGCCCGTCGTGCGGTCGACGACGACGTGCCGGTCGTCCTCGACCGAACCGGCGAACGAGTCGACCTCGTCCCACGCCTGCCATCCGCTGCCGGAGCCGACCTCGACGACGAACGCGTCGCCGTCGTCGACGACCGGGCGCTCCCGGAGCGCGAACGACTGCCCGGGCACGCCCTCGGAGAGCCCGAGGATCTCGTCGTCGACGGTCCGCGAATGCAGTGCGGGGGCGACGCCGCCGACCGTGTCGGCCGACGCCTCGCGCACGAGCGGCGGGCGCTTGTAGGTCGGCACGCCCTCCTCGCGTTCGACGATGCGGCACCGGATCCACCCGGCGCGCTCGTCGCCGATGACGGATGCCACGTGGTCGCGCCCGACGATCAGCCGCACCTCGCCGGCCTGGTTGAGGCCGCCCGTGCGATCCACGACGAGGTCGCAGGCCGACCACCCGGTCCCGTTCCAGGACTCCCACACGATCGGCGGGTCGAGCGGGTCGACGCCGACGCCGCGGACGGCGCAGTCGAGCCGGATGCCGATCGCCAGGCCCGGCGCCGGCTGGTCGAGCCCGATGAGGAGTTCGTCGCCGACCTTCGGCGGGGTCGAGAACACCTCCATCGGGTCGGACCGCAGCCGCGCGCCGCGGATCGTCGTCGCCGAGCCCGATCGCGTGCCCACGTGCGCGAGACTCCGCGGCGGGATCTGCAGCTCGTCGGTGGTCTGGAACACGACCGACTCCGACTGCTCGTTCCGCGGCGTGCCGACCTCCGTGCGCGCCGGCACCACGACGGTGTCCGTGCGCGGCGCGGCGAGCCA
Organism: Agromyces excoecariae; assembly: GCF_051715505.1. NCBI lineage: Bacteria > Bacillati > Actinomycetota > Actinomycetes > Micrococcales > Microbacteriaceae > Agromyces > Agromyces excoecariae. The sequence goes on from NZ_JBPSLA010000006.1 coordinate 107,602, forward strand.
CATGACGACATCCGCCGCAGCCGGCGTCGGCGGGTAGAGCGAGATCCCGATCAGGTCGAGGAAGGCGATGTAGAGCTTGTCGGGCACGCGGTTCAGGCGGTAGAAGAGCTCGTCGGTCATGTAGGCGAAGGCCTCGATCAGGGTGACGCCGGGATCGGAGACGTTGTGGTCCGACCAGTCCGGGCAGCGGAGCGCGACGAGCCGCTTCGCGTCGTCGACGAGATCCTGGAACCGACGGTCGTCGAGGTTGGGTGCGGACAGGCTCATGACGTCGCCTCCGATGCGCGTTCGGGAATCACGTAGAACGGGAAGACGAGGTTGCGCGGGTCGTTCGAGCCGCGGATCGCGTAGCCGATGTCGATCAGGAGCAGGCCCTCGTCGGCTCGGCCGAACGAGACCGCCACGCGCGTGACGTCGATCCGGGGCTCCCACTGGCGCAGCGCGGTGCGAACGGCATCGCCCACCGCGCCGGCCGTCGCGGCATCCGCGGGTGCGAAGACGTAGTCGTGCACGGCGCACCCGAAGTCCGGCCGCATGGGCCGCTCCCCCGGCGAGGTCGCGAGGATCAGCCGGATGCTCTCCTCGATCTCGCGATCACCGGAGGAGAGCGCGATGCGGCCGCCCGTGTCGGCGTGGACGGGGTACGACCATCCCCGTCCGACGAACTCCTGCGACATCCCGACCTCCGACTCGACTTCAGTTGATCTTCACGAGGCTGCCCGACACGACCGTCGCCCCGGAGGAGGACAGCTCGGCCGACGCCGTGCCCGTGAGCGAGACCTTCGCCCCGCTCAGGGCGAGCGAGGTCGCGCCCTCGATCGTGACCTTCGGCCCCGACAGCTTCAGTTCCGATTTCGCCGCCACCTCGACCGTCGTGCCCGAGACCGACACGTCGCCGGTCGCGGTGACGGTGGCGTCGCGTTCGGCCGTGACCTCGACGGGGCCGGCCGCGATGATGCGGATGCCCTTCTCGGCCGTCTGCGTGAGCGTGACGTGCTGGCTGCCCTCGTTCGTCGACACCCGGACGAACTCCTCGCCCGCGCGCTCGACGAACTCCAGCGCCATCCCCGTGCGCGACGTGAAGCTGCGCCGCACCACCGAACCCGACTCGACGGCGGGCCCCCAGCCGCCGTGCGGCTGGTCGAGGCCGTTGTACAGTCCCCCGAGCACCACGGGCCGGTCGAACGAGCCCGCCTCGAAGGCGACGAGCACCTCGTCGCCGACCTCCGGCAGCACCATCGAGCCCCGCTCGCCGCCGGCGCCGAACTGGACGACCCGGGCCCATCCGCTCACGTAGTCGTCCGACAGGATCGGGAAGGTCAACTTGACCCGGCCCTCCTCCTCCGCGCCGCCCCCGCCCTGGACATCGCTGACGAGCGCGCTGACCACGCCCGGCATCGCGGCCGCCGGGCCACGATCGGGCCGGGTGCCCGATCCGAGGAGCGATCGATCCGACGCGTCGCTGACGGTGAACGAGGTCGTGTACCCGTGTTCCGCGGTGAACTCGTGGCGCGACTCGGTGACGACGTACCGTCCGTCGAACGGGGCGCCGAAGCCCTGCAGCCGCACCGCCGTGCCGGAGCGGATGCCGGGGTTGCCGAGGATCTGCGCCTCGATCTCCGCGAACCCGCCGGCGATGCGCGCGGAGAGCGACTTCGCGAGCCGGTCCTGCGGCTGCTGCGACCCGGTGCCCGCGCCGCTCACGTAGCGGGGGCTCGCGAACACCTGGGCGACCTTCACCGGGTCGACCGTGGGCAGCTCGGCCGAATCCGTCTTCGCCGGCGCGGTCGAGACGACCTTCTCCTTCGCCGCGACGTCCCAGCCGCGGACCTCGACCTCGGGCACCTGCTCGGCGCTCGTGATCGTGGAATGCAGGTAGACGGTGTTGCGCCCGTGCTCGATGACGATCGGGTCGTCGACCGCCGTCGCCGATCCGCCCGACGCGGACGACGCGATCGTCGGGGGCCCGAAGTCGAGACGCCCCTCGGTGACGGCGAACACGCAGCCTGTGTCATCCGCCAGTCGCTTCAGGAACACCCAGTCGCTCACGTTGTCCTGCGTGGTGTGCGCCCGCACCGTCGGCGGGCCCGAGATCGTTCCGGCCTTCAGGCCGGCCCGCTCGGCGACCTTGCGCACGATGTCGGCCGTCGACATGTCGACGTACGCGGCGATCCGACGCCCCCGGAACAGCCGGTGCGACGCGTCGAGCCCGCGGACCCTCGTGCGGAGCTCGCCGCCGACGTCCTCGCGGTCGAGCGCGGTGACCTCGCCCTCGAGGAGCTTCCGCTGGCCGTCGGCGCCGTTCTGCGAGACGTCGATCACGACCTTCGCGCCGATCTCGAAGCCGGCCTGCGACAGCACGGTCCCGGCGGAGTCGACGAACTCCAGTTCGAACGAGTCGGGCAGGTTCGCGGCATCCGTCACGCGACTGCGCTCGAGCACCGCCGAGACCTCGGGCGGCAGCGAGGACCCGGCGACCGAGACGAGGATGAGGCTCGTGTAGGCGTCAACGGACGAGGGCACGTGCGATCTCCTTCCTCGCGATCACCCGGCCGTCGGCGCGGGAGAGCTCCTCGAGCGTCGGGATCAGCACGGTGGTGCCCGGTCGGAGCCGGAGCGGATCGTCGATCCCGTTGACCTCGGCGAGGTCGCGCCAACGGGCCGGATCGCCGTACTCGCCGTAGGCGATCGCCGCGAGCGAGTCCCCCTCGCGGACGACGTGCGCGTGCCGCGGTCGAAGGCCTCCGGAGGTCGGATTCTGCTTCGACGGCTCGTTCGCGAGCTCCTCCAGCGCGACCGTGCACACGGCGCGGAGCGGCGTGCCGTCGGGCGAGAAGAGCGTGTACTTGGCCGCGACGCTCTTGATGTACCCGACGAAGCCCGTGAGCACGCCCCAACGGAACTTCACCCACGGCGCCGAGGGACGGTTGCCGTCGACCGACGCACTCGTGGGCGTGCACGCCTCGAACAGTGCCTCCACCCGCTTGACCACGCTGCCGTCGCGCTGGCGGGTCTCGTCGAAGTACATCTCGACGCTCATCTTCTGGGGGTCGGGCCCCTGGTACGTCGTCGGCGGGGCCGATGCCGACTTCTTCTGGCTCTTGCTCTCCCACTTCGCCGACTTCGTGACCGTCAGCTCCTTCGGGTTGAGCTGGAAGTCGATGGTCGTGATCTTCGCGCCGAGCTTGCCGGGCTTCTGGCCCGGCTCGTGCACGTCGATGGCGGCGTGCACGAGGTTCGTCGTGTCGGATGCGGTCGTCGTGATCGGCATGTCGGCGCCTTCAGTAGGTGGTGCCCGTTCGGACGAAGCCGTTGTGGGCGATCTCGAGGGTCTCGGTGAGCACCTTCGGCTGGTCGGGGTTCAGCGCCGGTCCCGTCCACCGCACGGGGATCACGTCGTGCAGGTCGTAGGCGGCGACCGGCTTGTTGTCGGCGCTGCGGATCTCGATGCGCCCCGTGCCGCGCGACGGCGCGCTCACCGCCGAGACGACCCAGTTCACGACGTCGTCGGCCGTGTCCTTGCTGACGGGCCGCGAGAGCTTGATGTTCGGGTACTTCAGGCGCGTGGGGAACTGCCAAACGAAGCCGTTGGCGCCGCCCTCCTCGCGCGTCTCGAGCACGACCTCGACGCCCAGGCCGTCGCAGGTCGAGAATTCGCCCAGGTCGTGCTCGTCGAGGTGCACGAGGTAGTGCACGCCGACGGCGATCTCGGTGTCGGTGAGCATGTCGCCTCCTTCGTTCAGGTCGCGTCGGCGGTTCGGCCGCGTCGGCGTTCAGATCCCATCGATGCGGATGCCCCGCCGCTCGCGATCGAGCAGGAGCTCGGCCTTGATGCGCCGGACCAGCGGGCCGTACAGCCGCCGCACGAGCTGTTCCACCTCGCCCGGCCCCGTCGCTCCTCCGCCGAGTGCGGCGCCGGCTGCCGTTGCTGCACCGCCGAGCGCGGCCGCGGCGGCGCCGCCGGCCTCGCCGGCCGCCTGCTCTGCGCGCTCGCGGAGTTCGGAGGCGCTCGGGACCGCCTCGCGGGCCGAGGCGATCGCGCCGGACGCGGCCTCCTCCGCGCGCGACCTCGCGTCACCCGCGGCATCGGCGAGGTCGGGCATGTCGGGCATTCCGGGGAGGCGGCGGCGCAGCGTCGAGAGATCGGGCAGGTCTCCCGCGCTCGGCATCGACGGCACTGACGGCATCGAGGGCATCGAGGGCAGGCCGAAGCGCTGCACCGCGAGCGGCCCGCGAGGCGCTGACGATGCGGGTGCGGAGTCCGTGGAACGGCGGCCGGCGCCTGCGGCGGATCGCTGAACCGTGGCCTCGGCTGCCGATGTCCAGGCGGCGGATGCCTCGGCGTGAGCGGGTCCGATCGCCCCGGTCGCCGGGAGCGGCACGGACGAGCCCGCATGGGCGGATCCACCCGAATCCAGGTGATGGGTCGAGCCGAGGCCATCGGGTCCGCCCGGCATGCGATTCGCCCGAGCAGCGCCCGGTGCAGTTCCGGTCGCCGGGTCGCGCTGCACCGGCGCCGACGGTCCGGCGTCCGGCGCGATCACGCGCGCCGCGACGACGCGGGGCGTCGAGCCGACGCCTCCACCCGCAGAGGGCGTCGAGGCGGCCAGCGACGGCACGATGCGCCGGGCCGGAGTGAGCGAGGTCATCGCGAGGGTCGTCGACGGCGCTTCGACGGCGGCCGCATCGAGCGGCGTCCGGCGCTGCACGAACGCAGCGCCGCCGCGGTCCGCGCCCGAGCTGCCTGCCGCCGCGGATCCCGGAATCCCGGTGGTCCGGGCGAAGGCCGGCGCCTCCGATGGCGCGCCGAGCGTCGGAGCGACCGGGTCGGCCGCCCGCGGACCCGTGGCGATCGTCAGGTCCTCACCCGGAGCCGGGCCGGGCGAGTCGGCCGACGCCGTTGGTGCCGGGCCCTCCGTGACGACGTCTCGATCGGCGAGGATCGGCGCCTCCGCGCTCACGCCGTCGCGCGCGGGTGGCGCCCCTTCGGCCCCCGCATCGTCGGATGGGAGTGCGGCGGGCTCGGAGCCGGAGCCGTCCCCGAAGGCATCACCCGGATCGTGCGGATGCGCCGCCTCGGCCGATCGCTCGAGGGCAACCGCCGGTCCCCCTGTTCCGCCCAGGTCGACGCCGGCCTCGTGCGCGACGGCCGCGGAGCTCGATTCGGCGAGGCGCTGCACCGAGGAGGGTGCGAGCGGCGCGCCCAGGCCCGGCCGACGTGTCTCGGGCGGAAGGATCTGTGCCGCGGTCGGCGACGCGGCCATAGGCGGCGTCGGTCGATCGATGGACCGCGCCGCGATGGTCGGAGCCGCGGACTCACCCGACGCCGCGCCCGGGACCGCACCCGGAGGACCCGGCCGATCGTCGGAGCCCGATCCTCGGCGTTCGCCCGCGGGCTCGCCGTTCGACGCCTCCTGGGCGGCACGCGCGGCAGGTCGGTGGTCCGAGTGCTCCGCGTGGCTCTCGACAGTCGTGCGCTGCACGGGGAGATCGGTTGCGCCGCGACCGGCCGCGCCGACATCCCGCGGCGTCGATCCCATCACCGGGAGGCCCTCGCCGCGAGCGCCGCGGTCGACAGCTGCGGCGGTCACCGACCCGATCCCGAGGTCGCCCGCATCCGCTGCCGCACCGAGCGTCGGCGCATCGGTCGCGGGCTCCGCCGCGGACGGCGGTTCCGTCGGTCCCGGCGCGACCGCGGGAGTCGACGCGGGCGCATCCGGGCGGGCGCCCCCCTCCGCAGGACTCGGCTCGTCCGCGGCATCCGTCGCCGTCGCAGCATCGGTCGCTGCGGGCACGTCCGAGGCATCCGACTCGGCCGCGACATCCGTCAGCGGCACCTCGTCGACCGCGGCACGCTGGACGCCCACCGCGGAGGCCCACCGTCGACCCGGCCCCGCGCCGCCGGCCGGGCGCGGCGGGCGCAGCGGCAGGTCGACCGCCGTCGCGCGCTGGAGCGGCGCACCGAGCGCCGCGTCGTCGGCGGCGACGGTCCCCGCGGGCGCTCGGGCGTCGACGAGGTGGCCCATCGTGCCGAGCGACGTCGGCACGACCCTCGTCGGAAGCGCATCGACGAACCCCGTCCGCAGCGCGGCGGGCGGGGAACCGTCGACCTCGCGCTGCAGCGGCGGCAGGAAGGCCCAGCCGGCCGGGGCCGGAGCCGGGGCCGGGGCCGGGGCATCCGACCTGCTCGCTGAGCCCGAGGCATCCGTCGCCGCCGGGCTGGCCGCAGCCGTGCCCGTCCGCGCGGTTCGCTGCCACGGCCACCGCACCGCTCAACCGCCCTCGTTCAACCGCGTGTTGATCGCCGCGATCTCCTGCACGTAGCGCTTGCGCGCCGAGTGCTCCATGTCGAGGATGTCGTCGAGCGACCAGTGGAAGTGATAGGCGACGTACGCGACCTCCTCATGGATGCGGTCGGCCGGGTACGTCATGATTCCCCCAGGCGCCCACCCGCGAGGTCGGCCGTGAACCGGTGCGAGCACTCGGGGCAGGTCACGGCGATCCGGGTGTGCCCCTCGGCGTTGATGCGCCGGTAGAAGTCCTGCAGGAACGCGACATCCGACGCGAACATGTTCTCGATCACCGAGCCGTCGACCGACGGCAGCGTGCCGAGCGAGGTGATCACCCGGCCGAGGAGCACCACCGTCGTGTAGGCCGCGTTCTCCTGCACGCGGGCGTCGTAGAGCGGCAGCAGCTCGTCGCGCGCCGTGGCGAGCCGCATCACGCCGCGTCGATGCACCGTCCCGTCCTGGCCGACGTAGCCGCGCGGGAGCTCGAACGCGAACTCGGTGCGCATGACTCCGTCGTCGCCCGCCCCGATGCTCGCGGCGCCCGGGGGCGCCTGCGGGTCGTCGGTGCCGGATGCCACCGTGCTCGGCATCGTCGCGATGACCCGCTGCATCAGGTCACCTCGGACTCGTCGAAGCAGACGGTGAACTTCTCGGTCGCCTGCTCGGTCGCGCCCGCCTTCAGCGAGTTGATCTCGACCGAGCGCACCCAGCAGTTGCGGAACTCGTACTTCTTGAGCGTGCCGCCCTCGTAGTCGAGCAGTTCGACCGAGGCGTTCTTGCGCGCCCCGGCGACGTCGCCGTTCATGACGACCTTCAGCCAGTCGCTGATCGTCTTGGACTCGGTGAGGCCGCGGGTGACCGTGAACTCCCCCGTCTTCGCGCGACCGATGAGCTGGCGGGCCACGTACTTGCCGTCGGCGAGCTGCTGCTTGAGTTCGATCTTGTCGACCTCGTTCTTGAGGCCTGTGACCTCGGTGACCTTCGGGATCTCGATGCCGTCGATGGTGACCTTGAAGGCGTAGGCCGGTGAGGAATCGAAGGAATCGGCGAGTGCCATGGCGTGCTCCTGGGTTCGGTTCGGTCGGATGGTGGTCCGGGTCGGATGGTGGTCCTGGTCGCTCCCGCGTTCACTCGGTCACGAGGCTCGTGCCGCCCGAGAACTGCGACAGCTGGAAGATGACGAACTCCGCCGGCTTCACGGGGGCGACGCCGATCTGGCAGACGACCTGGCCCGAGTCGATGACGTCGGCCGGGTTGGTCTCGTCGTCGCACTTGACGAAGAACGCCTCGTCCGGTGTGCGGCCGAAGAGCGCGCCCTTGCGCCACTCGCCGATCAGGAACGCCGAGATCGAGCGGGTGAGCTTGCCCCAGAGCGCCGGGTCGTTCGGCTCGAACACGGCGAACTGCGTCGCATTGAGGATCGACTTCTCGAGGTAGTTGAACAGCCGCCGGATGTTGACGTACCGCCAGGCGGTATCGCTCGAGAGCGTGCGCGCGCCCCAGACGCGGATGCCACGGCCGGGGAAGCTGCGGATCGCGTTCACGCCGATGGGGTTGAGCAGTTCCTGCTCGGTGCGGGTGAGCTGGGTCTGCAGTTCGACGGCGCCTCGCACGACCTCGTTCGCGGGCGCCTTGTGCACGCCGCGCTCGCTGTCGTTGCGCGCCCAGAGCCCGGCGATGTGGCCGGACGGCGGCACGTAGCGGTTCGTCCCGGTCGCGGGATCGAGCACGGTGAACCACGGGTAGTACAGCGCCGCGAACTTCGAGTCGTAGCCGGCGTCGTTGCGCCGCCACTCGACGACGCCCTGCGCCGACAGCTCGGGCGGCGGGTCGAGGATCGCCATGCGGTCGCCCATGAGCTCGCAGTGCGAGATCACGGCGAGCTGCACGGCCTTGACCGTCTTCAGGTCGATCGCGCCCTGCTGGAATGCGGCCATCAGGTCGGGGATCGCCACCATCGTGACCTCCTCGACCTCCTCGAGGCCGCTGAAGCCGGTGCGGTCGGCCGAGTCGCCGATGTAGTCGGATGCCGCGAGCCCTTCGTGCACGACGGGCTGCTCCTCCGGTTCGGGAACCTCGAGGTCGAAGGTGCCGTTCTGCGGGCGGATGGCGCCGGCCGCGGCGTCCGCCTCCTCGACGACGACCGCCTTCGACTCGGCGAGCTTCGTCACGACGAAGTTCGGGCTCGCGGGGCTCGCCGACACGCCGTCGTACACCTCGGGCGAGCGGCCCTCGACGGTCACGGCGATCTTGAAGCTGCCCTCCTCGGCGCCCTCGGCCTCGGTGTCGCTCACCTCGACCTTCACCGGCTTCGCGTTCGGTGAGGTGTTCTTCGCCGTGAAGACGTAGTTGCCGATCTTGGCGGTCTGCGGGCCGGCCGGAAGCTGCTTCTGGCCCTTGCGGCCCTTGCCGCCGCCGTCGCCCGAACCGGCGCCGATCCGAACGACGTAGCAATTGCCGCCGCCGTTCAGGAAGTAGCCGTAGACGGCATAGGCCAGGTACGCGCCCTCGACCAGGCCGCCGAACTTCTCGACGTACTGGGTCCAGTTCGAGACGAGGGTGGGCGCATTCTCGGGGCCCTTCGGCGCGAGGCCGATGAACGCGGCGACCGCGGTGCCGACGCCTTCGATCGGCCGGGTTCCGGCCTCGATCTCCTGCACGTACACACCGGGAGAGAGGTAGGTGGGCATCGGAGGCTCCTTCGCTGGATCACGTGGTTCCAGCGTCCGCGCGCGCGTGCCTCGACGTGCAGTCTGTCGGTGCGTGCGGGTGGGTAGTCGTGGCTGCGCGATCGGGCAGGGCACGGCATCATGGACGGAGCTTCTTCACCATCTCCCATTGTTCGCCGAACGCTCTCATGATCGCCGACGCGTCGGGCGACTGCTCCTCGGTCGGCCCCCGCAAGTCCTTGAGGGCGAGATAGTCAGCCTGGACTGCGCCAGTGAGCCGGTTGCGCGAATCATCGGCCAGGATGAGGAACCGTTTGTCGTTGTCGATGTTCGCTTCGCGACCAGCTTGCGCCTCACGTATGTGCGCCTGGAGCTCTTTGATGATCCGTTGATCTCCGAACTTGCCTTTCCGCTTCTGTCCGGAATCTTTCACCTTCGAGGCAGTCTCGTAAATCATCACGCAGGGCATGGCCTCGTATTCGCTGTTCGTCGTCGGCCTCTTGCCTGCAGCGATGAAGTAGCTGTTGATGATCGAGTCGGCGATGACGTGCTCGCGCCAGGTCTTCCGCAACCGGTCGTCGGTTGGTTCGGGATCGAAGTCCTTGTAGGGCTTCACTTGGCCGAGTTGCTTCGGTGCTGGAGTGGGTGTGGTGTCTCGGGGCGACGTGACGATGAGCAACCATTGGAGGACGACGAGCCCGACCTCCTTGAGCGCTTCATACGCCAGACGACTCTTATGATGCGGCTTTGCGGTGGCATCGATCCGCGACTTGAGGTCCTTGTGCTTGGCAAGGAGTTCTTCGATCCGTTTGTCGATTGCCGAAGTGTCAAGCTTGAGCCCGCGCTCTCGGTTCTCCTTCTGAACCCGCGCCCTGAGGGCCGCGCGTATCTCCCCTTCGAACTCGGATGCCATTCGAATCTGACCGGTCTGCTCGTTGTAACTCAGCGTGTGAGACTCGCCGCCCGCCGTGATCGGATGACGGATGATTCCCAGTTTCACTCCGATGTCCCGTGCCTTCCCCTTCGCCCAGGTCTTCCCGGCCTCGACCTTGCCCTTCACCCACGCCTTGCCCGCGGCGACCTTCGCCTTGACCTTCGTGCTGATTCCCTTGATGCCGCGGATGATCGGGCCGGCGACCTTGAGCCCGGTCTTGATGAGGAAGTCGAGCGCCTTGTTGATCGGCCGCTGGATGGCCTGGATGATCGAGCGGATCTTCTCGCCGATGCCGCCGATGCCGAGGACGCTCGCGATGAACCCGATGAGGATCGGCACCATCTGCCCGAGCGCGCTCTCGACCTTGTCGACGACGACGCCGACCCGGCCCTTCGCGATGTCGACGACGCCGTCGATGACGGTGTTGACGAACCGGGCGATGCGCTCGGCGTTGTTCACGAAGAACATGACGACGTCGTAGATCAGCTTGCACGCCTTGATGAAGGCGGCCGCCGGGTTCAGCAGGCTGATCAGCCAGGTGATGCCCGCGGTGATGATCTTCGTGATCACGAAGTCCTGGATCTGGTCGACGATCATCGCCTTGAGGTCGCCGATCTTCTCCACGAGCTTGTCCCAGAGCCCGGCGACGCCCTGGTCCTTGATGATCTGGAAGATCTCGACACCGCGTTCGACCGCCGCCATCGCCGTCTCGCCGATCTGCCGCACGAGCCGGTTGCGGATGTTCGCCCAGGTGAGGCCGAACACCGAGGCGAGCAGCTTCACGATGCCCTTGAGGTCGAACGTGTCGGGGATCTCGATGCCCGCGTCGCCGAGCTGCCCGAAGAGCCATCCCAGGAGGCCCTTCTTCAGGTGCGTGGTGATGTTCGCGAAGAACTTGTCGATGCCGCCCTTTATGCCGCTGATGAGGTTGCCGAGGAAGCCGACCGGGTCGCCGACGATGTCGCCGATGACGCTCGCGGCCCGCGCGAGCGCGCTTCGCAGCATCGCGGCCAGCTGGCGGATGGTGTTGATGACGGCCTTGATCGCACCGATCGCCTTGTCGACGAGGCCCCGGTTCTCCGCCTGGAGGGCCTCGATGCGCTCGTCGAGCCCCTTGCGCGCCTCGACGTACTTCGTCGCGAGGGTCTGGACGACGTCGTTCTCCTTGTCCTTCACGTCGCTCTCGAGCTGATCGAACCGGTCGCCGATCTCCTTGGCGGCGTCCGACCCGACCCGCTGCAGGTCCTTCGGCAGCGACTTCACGTACGAGGCGATCTCGCCGCGACCCTTCGCGATGCGCTGCTTCGCCGCGGTCAGGGCTCCGCCCACGAGGTTCGCGACGCGATCGATCACGCCGTCCATCTGCGCGAGGTAGAGCTCGCGACCGGCGACGTAGAACTCGTTGACCTTGTCGGGCATGCCGAAGAGCTTGTCCTTGGCCCAGCGGAAGCCGCCGAGCCATCCGCCGTACCGGTCTCGCTTGTAGGCCGACATCTTCGCCGCGACGTACGTCTCGAAGCGCGCCCTCGCGGCGGCCTCGCCGTGCTCGAACTCGGCCTCGACCTTCGGGTCGATGCCGTCGAGGATCTTCTTCACGTCGGTCTCGGTCGCGGTGAAGATCCCCTGGACCTTCGCGGTGACCTCGGCCCGCCGCTGCTCGTCCTTCGTCTTGGTGCGACCCTTGTCGGCGACGAGCTTGGCGAGCGTGGCCGCCTTCGTGGCCTGCATGCCCTGCACGCCCGCCGCCGTGGCGGCGCCCGCCTGAGCGGTGCCCTGGGCGATGGTCGCCTGCTCCACGGCCCGGTACTCGCCCGGCGCCGAGTCGGCGTGCGCCGCCGCCGTCCGCTTCTCGGCGAGCGCGCCCTCGAACTCGGGCTCGCCCGACTTCGCGAGCTGCTCGTCGGTGACGTTCGCCTCGACCATCTCCTGGTCGACCTCGCGCTTGCCCGCCTCGAGGTTGAGCTGCTCCGCGGGCGCGGGCTTCGGCACGGCTCCCGCCGCGGGGATCTGGGCGACCTGGCCCGGGTTCTCGGCCGCCATCGGCGTGACGGGCTTCGGCACGGCCTTCGACTGGTCGGGCGGTGCCGCCGTCGCCGCCTCGATGTCATGCGCCGCGCCCTCCTTGCCCTGGCCGACGAGCCCCTTCACCTCGCCCTTGACCTCGCCGGCCTTGCCCGACTTCGCGTAGTCGTCGGCCTCCTTCAGCGTCTTCGGCGACTTCGCCTCGATCGCGGACTTGACGGCCGCGATGAACGCCTTCTTGTCGAAGGTTCCCGGTTGCTGGGCGTCCATCGCGTCGGCCTTGGCGGCCTTGGCCTGCCCGGCGAGATCGTCGCTCGGGGCGACGGCGGCGTCCTGCGCCTCCTTCGCCTTCGACGCGGCGGGCGGGTGGGCGCGCTTGGCCGCCCCGAACGATTTCACCCCTCCCGACACCCGGGTGAACGCGGGGTCCTTCGCCGGCGCGACCGCGGTCGGCGGCACCGGCGGAAGGAGCAGCTTGTCGGCCGTCAGCGGCGTGGGCCCTGCGACGACCGCCGCCCCGCCGCCGCCTCCCGGACCGCGCGGTGCGGCCGCAGCCGCCGGGCGCTTGACCGCCGGGCGCTTGGCCGCGGCTTTCCCGAGCGGCGACGTGGCGGGCACCGGCTTCGGCGGTGGGACGGGCTTCTTCGCCGGCACCGACGCGGGACCGAAGCCGGTGATCCGCACCGCGAGTGCCGAGGCCGGCGGTCGGATGCCCTCGAGATCGACCGGGATCCCGACCGCCTTCGCCTGCTTGAGGCCGCGCTCGACGCGTTCCACGTCGGGCTCGTCGCGGCGCAACTCGACGAGCGCCCCGTCGATCTCGACGATCGCGTCGCCGCCGGGCCGCCGCCACTTCGCGGCGACGAGCGCACTGACCGCGGCGTTGCCCGCCGCACGCTGCAACGCGAGGATCGACTCGGTGCCGGGCGGCGCTGCTCCACGGTCCAGGCTCCGACGAACCGCGGCGAGCGCGGTCGTCGTCGCCGAGCGGATGCCGCCGGCCGGGCGCCGATCGACCGGCGATCGGTCGCCTTTCGTCTCCGCGGCGAGCGTCATCGACGTCGACTCCGGTCAGGTGTCGCGCGTCGATCGAGGCGGTGCGGAACTCCGAGCCATGGTCGGTCGCGGCTCAGGTCGCCGCTTCCTCCTCCGGCTCCTCAGCCTCCTGGCGCTGCATGAAGAGGCCCTGCACGGGCTCCTCCTCCTCTTCGCCCTCGCGTTGCACGGTCGAGCTCGAGCCCGAGCCATCCGCCTCGCGCTGCACTGGCGCCGGTTCGCTCATCACTCGCGCCGCGTTGTCGGCCGCCGCGCGTTCGAACCGGTCGCCCGGGTCGCTCACGTTGATGCCTCCGCCGGCGGGCGATCCGTCGACCGGGCCCGACCGCTGCTGCACGACGTGCGTGAGCTCGTGGGCGATCGTGGTCCGCCCCGCCGTCGTCGACGGATCGTACGCGTCGCGCTGGAACACGACGTGCGACCCGACGGTGTACGCGTGCGCGTTCACCGACCGCGCGGACTCGTGCGCCGGGGCATCCGTGTGCACCTTCACGTCGCCGAAGTCCGCGCCGATCCGCTGCTCCATGTCGGTGCGCAGGCCCGGCTCGAGCGAGGCGCCGCCCGACGAGATCACGTCGTGCACGGGCGATCGGCCCTCCTCGACGAGGTCGCTGACCGCACCGTTGCCGGCGTCGCGCTGGAGTCGCAGCAGGCCGGCGGCCCCGATGGCGTCGGTGCGCCTGGCCGCGAGCCCGGCCGCCGCCGTCACGGCCGCCGCGTCGCGTGCGGCCTCCGGCTTCCTGGCCGCCGCCGGCTCGGCGGGGTCCCAGTCGTGTGCGTGCATGGTCCACCTCCACGATCGCCCGATTCCATTGGACCGCCGCGCGGCCGCCGCCGGGCGAGGTCTGCCCCTTCGGGCAACCGGATGCACCCGAACGGCCTCCGTCACGATCACGCGAGCACCACGACGTAGCGCTTGGACACGTAGCGCATGTGCCCGTCGAAGAGCACAGCGAACCATGCTCCGCTCTGCCCGATGATGTCGAGACGAGCGCCTCTCGGGACCACGTCCACTCGTGCTGCCGACAGGTCCGGTCCCTCGCGGACGTTCAGCCAGCCGGCCGTCGTGCGGCCGACCTTCGACAGCGACTCGACCGAAGGCCCGGCCGGGCCGGCGCCACCGGCCCCCGCGCCACCGCCCCCGGCAGCCGGCCCCACGGGCGCGGCGCGCACGATGCCGAGGGCGTCGAGGATGTCGTCCTCCGACGGCTTGGCATCGGTCAGCCCGTCGATGGTCTCGCCGGCGGGCGGGCGCAACCGCGTTCCGCCGCCGGCATTGGCCCGGAAGAAGCCCTCGGCGTGGGCGTGCTGCCAGGTGGCACCGCCCAGCATGATGTGCGCCCGGGTCGGCGCGGGGGCACTCGCATGCGGCAGCAGGTCGGCGATACGCGTCGACAGCCACGCGGCCGCGAGGTGACGGCGGAGGACGTCGAGGGATGCCGCGGCTTGGACGATCGCGCTGATCGCCCCGACGCGCGAGGGGTCCGCCGCGAGGCGGACCTGGTCGAGGGCGACCCTGCCGCCGGCGCCGATCGACGCGATCCCCCGGATCTTCGGCGTGAGCGCGGTCTCGAATGCGGCGGCGTTCTCGAGGCCCCACACGTCATCGGGCGTCTGGTGATCACGACGGTCGAACTCGCTCAGCCCGCGCGCGGACTGCTCTGCCACGCGCGCCAGACCGGAGACGTCGCTCGTCGACTCGAAGACGTCGAAGATCGCCGAGATCACCTGGTCGCCGTACGACGCGAACGCGTGTCCCTTGCGCGCCGTGAGGGCGGCGGTCACGGCGGCGGCGCCACCGCGGGCCCAGAGCACGACGAGGGTCCGCGCCGCCCCCTCCGGCTCGTGACCGCGCTCCACGTAGTCGGCCGGATTCGCCGAGGACGCGGCGGGGTCGCCGGGGATCGTCTGGTGCAGCTCGCCCGTCGGCAGGATGTACGACCCGGCGCCGACCGACGCGACGTTGCCCTCGACCGCACGGCCGCCGGCCATGTTGCGCAGCAGGGTCGCGATGCTCGGGTTGGTGGTGAGGCTGTGCAGGATGGTCGCCCGTGCCAGTGCCGGGTTCGCGGGAAGGTTGTCGGCCACCGGCTCGGCGGCCGTGAGGCACGCGTTCAGGATGATGTGGGCATCCGGCCCCGGCGCCATCACGGCTACGAGGCCTCGGATGAACTTCTCGGTCCGCTTGCGGCTGCGGCTGCCGGGCGCGCTGGACTCGATCTGGTCCGGGGCGCCGGGGCGGCCGGCGATCTCCATCTCCGTCGGCCCGCCGTGTCCGGCGAGCATGACCTGCTTCACCCGGCCCGCCTGCCCGTACGCCCGCGCGAGCGCGGTGAACCTCGCCCCCGCCGCCTCGAGGCTGGTGGCGCCCTCGATCATGAGCGTGAGGTTGTTGGCGTTCGTGAAGACCGAGGTCAGCGCCGCCTCGCCGTGGAACGCGCCGTTGTGGTCGGTTCCGCTGTGCAGGATGAGCAGGAGCGGCTTGCTGCGGCTGCGATCGGCCCGGTTGAGGATCAGCCGGTCCAGCAGGGCCTGCTGGAAGCGATGGAGGTTGCGCACGTCGGCGACCTTGCCGATGTAGTCCGCCGGGTCGGCGCCCCATTCGCGATACGAGCGCGAGTCCCGCCCGTTGTCGGCCTCGAGGTAGGCATGGGCACGGCGGAAGTACGACGCCAGGTCGGCGGCCTTCCCGCTGTCGGCGAGGAGCTTGAGCTCCGCCTTCGCCGCGTCCTTGGCGCCGAGTCCGCGATGGAGGTCGGCCTTGGGCAGCCGGTTCTCCAGCTCGCGGATCGCGCCGCCCAGGGCGACGGCGTCGACGAGCGAGGTGATCCCGTCCGGAGGCACCGCGGAATCCTTGCGACTCGACGCGCGCGCGAAGATCTCGACGTCCCGCCGGTCGGAGGCCGTTCGGGCGATGAGGTCCGCGCACGTGAACGGCCGGCAGGGGACCAGCGGCGGCGGCGATCCGCGCCGCGCCCACCTGAGCAGGTCCATGAGGTCCCTGCGGGTCGCAGCGGCCAGCGTGGGATCCGTCATCCAGTCGGGCCGGTCCTTCGCGTAGCCGTCGAGCTCGCCGAGCGTCAGGGCGGTGAGCGTCGCCGCGGGCTTGAACGGCGCCGGCGCCGCGACGGGCGGCGCGCCCTGTCGCTGCAGCAGGGCGGCCACGGCGGCGTTTCCCGCCGAGCGCTGGAGCTCCGACACCCGCTTCGGGCCGATCGGACTCGCGCGCGTCGACGGTCGACGGTCGTCGGCCCGCCCGACCCGCCGCGACGAGCATGCGCCGACGTCGACGCCGAGGCGCGTCATCCGCTCCCCACCTCGGCCCAGTACCGGCCGAACTCCCGCTCGACGACGAGCCGGCCGAGCTTGCGGTACTCGCGGTGCACGGCCACGATGAGGTGCTTCATGTGCACCGTGCCGTGCTCCGACGCGGCGAGGTAGGCGGCGGTGATGGCGGCCGAGCGGATGGCGCCGCCCGCGAGCTCGAACGCCTGGCCGAGGAACTCGAGGTCGATGTCGTCGTCGCGGCCGAGCCGGCTGCCGAGGCTGCGGTCCCAGAGCCTCGACCGGTGGGCGGCGTCGGGCATCGGGAAGTCGACGATGACGTCGAGTCGACGCGTGAACGCCTCGTCGATGTTCGCCCTGAGGTTCGTCGCGAGGATCGCGAGCCCGTCGAAGGTCTCCATGCGCTGCAGCAGGTACGCGCTCTCGACGTTCGCGTACCGGTCGTGGGCGTCCTTCACGTCGCTGCGCTTGCCGAACACGGCGTCGGCCTCGTCGAACAGCAGCACGGCGTTCGTGCCCGTCGCAGCCCGGAAGATCCGCTCGAGGTTCTTCTCGGTCTCGCCGATGTACTTGTCGATGACCGTCGACAGGTCGATGACGTAGAGGTCGAGCCCGAGCCCGCCGGCGACGACCTCGGCCGACATCGTCTTGCCCGTGCCGGAATCGCCGGCGAAGAGGGCGACGACGCCGTGGCCCCGACCACCGCCCGGCCGCATACCCCAATCACCGAGCACCTGTTCGCGATGGCGTGCCCGCAGCTCGATCTCGTGGAGGGCGTTCAGCGGCGCCGCCGGGAGGACGAGGTCGTCCCAGCCGACCCGCGGGTCGACGCGGCGCGCGAGCCGGTCGAGCGCCGACGCGTTCTCAGCTCGTGCGCCGGCGGCCAGGTCGCCGGCCGTGAGCGAGCCGCTGCGGGAGACCGTCGCCTGCGTCCGGGCGGTCCGTGCGGCGCGCTGCACCTGCTCGGGTCGCAGCCGGAACTGGCCGGTCACCTCGGCGACGTCGATCGACTCGGCGGCCGGTCCGAGGAAGTCGCGCCAGAGCCGCGCCCGGTCCTCGACCGTCGTCGGTTCGACGTCGATCATCGCCGGCAGCTCGCGCCACCACGTCGGGTCCCACGTCGAGTCGCCGACGAACACCGTCGGCTGGGGCGAGTCGGCGAGCACCTCGACGAGCGCTGCGGGGGTCGTCTCGGTGAGCGGCCCGACGATGAGGCCGGCCCCGCGCAACCGCACCTCGCGGACGGCGGCGTGCGCGAGCGGGATCGCCTCCTGCTCGCCGCCGAGCCGGGAGAGGTCGAGGTACAGCGCGCCGAGCCCCTGCGACCGAAGTCCGCGGTGCGCGACGGCCTCGCCCGAGCCCGTGGCCGGCTCGCGCAGGTGGATGAGACGGATGCCTGCCGCGAGCGCGGCCGCCACGCCGCTCGGGTCGCCCCACTCGACCGACGACGGGTCGCGCACGACTCCCTCCAGCGCCCGGTCGGGGCCGTCGTCGCCCAGCAGGTGCCCGACGACGCGGTCGGGCACCCGCACCGCCCGCCCCGGCAGCGGTCGCTCGTCGTCCTCGACCACGACGAGCCCGCCCGCGACGAGCGGCCCGGAGATGAGCCGGGCCCGGTCGGCGGCCGACGTGAGCGGCACCCCGCAGAGCTCGAGCGCGAGCGCGAACGACGGACGGCGACGCCCGACGTCGTCGTTGAGGTACCCGAAGAAGCGCTCGAACCGCGGGTCGAGGTCGGCCGCGAGGGCGATCACGAGCAGGTCCTCGTCGATCGGTCCGAGCCCGAACGCCTGCGACATCCGTCGGAGCCGGAGCTGATGCCCGGCGGCCTCGGCGAGGTCGGCGGCCTGCTCGGTCTCGGCGAGGCGAGCCGAGGCATCCGACCAGTCGGGCACCCCCGGCGCCCCGGCCAGGAGTCGGTCGACCATCTCGTCGCTGAGGTACAGCCCGCGGAACGGGTCGTCCGGCTGCGGGTCGACCGCGCGGCGCGCCGCCACCAGCCGTCGGATCCGGTCCTCGATGACGCCGACCCGACCCAGCAGGTGCACGATGCCGGGGTCGGAGATCATGTCAGCTCCCCGAGCGGGCATCGCCCGTGCCGACCCGCGGCCGAGAGCCGACCTGGTCGGGCACGCCGATCGAGTCGGCGCTGATCCGCGTCTCCACGCGATCGACCGGCGGGCCGGCGGGGTACGAGATGCCGCGCGTGATCGGCGCGGTGATCACCACGTCGAGCGACGGCTTGAGTTCGCCGCCGAGCGAGGACCAGACATCGGCGAACGCGCGATCCTCCGGCGGCGGCAGGGCCACGTTGATCGAGCACGGCAGGCCGGTCTCGGCGAGCGTGTCCACCACGAAGGAGTCGGGAACCGCGTCGTACTGCAGGAAGCATCGAAGCAGCGCGTCGAGCAGGCGGTGCTCGTCGTCGGGCCGCTGCGTCCACGCGGTCACGAGGTAGGAGAGCTTGAAGAACCGGGGGGCCGGCACGCGGCTCGTGACGACGCCGTGCTCGTCGCGCACCTCGGTGAAGCCGTGCTCGCGGCGGCGCGTGTCCTCGCGGATGTCGTAGAGGAAGAGGTCGACCGTCGGCGCGTTCCGGCGGGCCGCCCACTCCTTCGTCGGCGCGTCGAGGGCGACCTCGATGTCCGCGGCGATCCCCTCCGACCGTCGCACGAGGGCACGGATCGCATCGTCGATCTCGCCGATCATGCGTCAAGTGTGGGGGCGGCGGGCTGCACCGGTCGGATGGCCCGGGGCATCCGCGGGGGCAGCGTCGGATTCCTCCTCGGGCAACCGGGCCGCGCGGCGCCGCGCGGGCGGGGTCAGATCAGCCCCTCCCGCATCGCATAGGCGACGGCGTGCGACCGGTTCCTCAACTGCAGGCGGGTCGTGACGTCGTGCAGCACGTTCTTCACCGTGCGTTCCGAGTAGCAGAGCTCGGCGGCGATGTGGGCCGTGTCCCAGCCGTCGGCCACGAGCCGGAGCACCTCGATCTCCCTCGACGCGAGCCCCGTGAACGCGATGCCGCGCGGGTCGAGCACCGTGCGCTGCAGCCGGCCGACCTGGTCGAGCAGTCGTCCGAGCAGGTCCGGCGGGACGGTGCCCTCGCCCGCGGCCGCCGAGACGATGCAGGTCACGAGCCGGTCGGTCGTGGCCTCCGACCGGCGCACGAACCCCACCGCACCGCTCTCGACGGCGCGGACGAGGTCTTGGTCGTCGAGCTGGGCGGCGATCAGGATGACGCGGGCCTCGCCGTTGCGGCGGACGAAGCGCAGGGTGTTGAGCGACTCGTCGTCGACGGCGTCGACGATCACGAGGACGACGTCCGGCGGCTCATCCCCCTCGGCTGAGACGATCCGCACCTCCGGACGCGGACGGAGCGCACTCGTCACTCCGGCCTCGGAGATCGGATCCCGCGCGTACACGCGGACGGCGATGCGTGACATGGCATCCTCCTCGGGTGGGCGGCGACCGGCCGGCGCCGTCCCCGACACGATCGCAAGGGGCGCTCTCCGCGCACTCAACATGTCCTCAACGGGCGGCGGCGCTGCCCGTTCGCCCGCCCGCTCACCCGCTGCCCGGTGCGGCATGCCGAGTAGCGTCGGGGCATGCCCGTCGGTCCCGCCCTCCGCGTCGGCGACATGGCCCTGTGCCCGCTCGTCGACGGCGTGACGCCGCACGTGGGCGGTCCGATCACGCCGGCGGCCTCGGTGCCGACCGTGCTCATCGCCGGCATGCCCGCCGCCGTGGCCAACGGCGTGCCGGGCGGCATCGTGTGCGCCTCGCCCGCTCCGAACGGCATCGCGATGGGCAGCATGACGGTGCTGATCGGCGGTTTCCCGGCCGCGAGGCTCGCCGACCTGTCGATGCACGGCATCCCCGTGGCTCCGGGCCCGGGTGCGCCGACCGTGATCATCGGCGGGTGACCGAAAGGGCACCGCTCGTGCCCGGAAGGCGGGTCGGAGGGCCGTCACGCGCGGCGCGACCGTTCGTAGCGTCGAATGCATGGCCACGGTCGCCGACATCGAGCCTGCCTCGCTGACGATCACACCCGGGACGTCCGAGCAGTTCACGCTCACGCTGCGCAACGACGGCGACGACGTCGAGGCGTACCGGCTCACCGCGATCGACGACGCCGCAGACCTCGTCGCCATCGAGCCCGACACCGTGCTCGTCCACCCCGGCGAGACCGGAACCGCCGTCGCCACCCTGGAGCTCGCGCACGGCGGGAACTGGGCCGTGGGCGAGATGGTCGTGCGCTTCCGGGTCGTCCCGGCCGGCGCCCCCGACGACTTCCTCGTGCTCGAGGCGATCGCGACCATCCAGTCGTTCAGCGAGGTCGCCGCCGTGCTCACGCCGCCGACGCTCGAGGGACGCCGCGGCGCGTCGACGCGCATCTCGGTCACGAACACGGGCAACGCGCACGCCGAGGCCGACCTCGCCGTCTCGGCCGGCAACCTCGAGCTCACCATCGATCGTCCTCGGGTGGCGCTGCCGGCCGGCTCCACCCAGGAGGTCGCGCTCCGCGTGCACGCCAGGGGCGTGCTGTGGCGGGGCGATCCCGAGCAGCACGACTTCACGGTCACGGTGACGCCCGAGGGGCAGCCGTCGGTACCGCTCGAGGGGACGTTCCGCCGGCTCCCCCTCCTGCCCGGCTGGACGTTCGTCGCGGCCATCGTCGCGGCGGCCGTGATCGGGCTCGGCATCTTCGTCGGGCTGGCCGTCCTCGTGTGGAACGCCGTCACCGGCCCCGTGGTCACGCCCCCCCCAACCGAGGCCGCGTCCGATACCTCGGCGCCCCCGCCGACCGCGGAGCCCGTGGTCGTCGTCACCGACCTGACGGCCCCGGCCGACCCCGACCCGGCCGGTGGGAGCGTGGTCGCCACCCTCGCGATCGAGGCCGCGGATGCTCCGCCGGACGCGCTCATCGCCGTCGCCGTGACGTGGCCCGACCGGCTCGCCCTCGCGAGCGCATCCTGCCTCGGATGGCTCGACGGCTCGACCGACGATGTGATCGCGCCGGAGACCCCCGGACTCGTGCGCCCGGGCGACCAGTGCCTGATCGACCCCGGCACGCTCCGTGCCCAGGCCGACCTCGAGTTCACGGGCCCGCGTGAGGGCTTCTCCGAGACCGTGAGCGCCAAGGCGAGCCGACTCGTGACCATCGAGGGCGACCGGGCCGTCGAGGTCGAGCCCGGTGTCCGGAAGAGCTTCGACGAGAAGGTCGCGCTCACCCTCGACCCGGCCCCGTTCTGGTTGCAGGTCGAGCAGTACCGGCCCGAACCCGGGTCGAGCACTCGCCTGTTCGTGATGGCGGTCCATCGCACCCTCGACGCGGACACCCAGGACGCGCGGGTGGCCCTGCGGATCTCCGTGCCGGACTTCGCCGACCCGCCGAACCTCTTCGGCGCATTCGTCGTGGGCGGCGCGGGCGCCTGCGTCGACGTGCCCGAGGACGATGTCTGCGTGGTCGACTTCCCGGTCGACGTCGATCCGTTCGACCAGGGCGGCGGAAGGTGGGTCGACGATGCGCTCGAGACGCAGTGGGTCTTCGTGCCGATCGAGGTCCCCACGGACGAGTCGGACGCCGGGCTCGTCTCGGTCGAAGCCGTGGGCCTCACCGAGGGCGACGACGAGCTGGGCGCGAAGGCGACGGCCGACCTCATCCCGCCGGCGACGGGGCCGCTCGTGCTGGGCTCCGACCTCTTCCCCGTCGACGTCGAGTTCGACCCCTCCTCGGCGCCCGGCGGCGAGACCGTGCAGGCGACGGTAGAACTGACCGCGGCGATCCTCGACGACCGCCCGGCCGCCGATGACGGCTCGCGCCTGCTGGCGTTGGAGTTCCTCTGGTGGGACCAGCTCAACCTGGTCGGCGACCCGGAGGGATGCGCCGAGTACGACCCGAAGAGCCGTGTCTGCACGCTCGACGAGCCGGCGGCGGGCGAGGAGATCCCCGACGTCGTGTTGACCTTCACCGTCGACGAGGACGCCACGTCGAGCGGGGCGGACCACGCCGAACTGCTCGTGAAGGCGAGCGTGCTCACCTACCCGCCGGAGGACGAGGAGGACCTCACCGGCGGCGCCGACGTTCCCGGCGGATGGCCCATCCGCTGGGACGCGACGCAGATCCAGTCCCTGGACTTCGAGTTCGGGTGAGCCCGTGACGACGGATGCCGCGTGCGGTCCCCCGCACGCGGCATCCGTCGTGGTTCGCTGCCCCGCCTACTTCACCGCGCCGGCCGACAGGCCGCCGACGATGTACTTCTGCAGGTAGAGGAACAGCAGCACGACCGGCAGCGCCGCGATGACCGCGCCGGCCGAGAACGCCGCCCAGTCCGCGTAGCGCGGGTTCGACACGAGCTTCGTGAGGCCGACGGCGAGCGTCTGGTTCTCGGTGTCGATGAGGATGACGGAGGCCACGACGTACTCGTTCACCGAGAAGATGAACGACAGCAGCGCGACGACCGCGAGGATCGGGGCGACCAGGCGCAGGATGATCGTGAAGAAGATGCGCGCGTGGCCCGCACCGTCGATCTTCGCGGCCTCGTCGATCGACGCCGGGATCGTGTTGAAGTAGCCGTACATGAGGTACGTGTTCACGCCGAGCGCGCCGCCGAGGTAGACCATGATCAGGCCGATGTGCGTGTTCAGGCCGATCGCGGGGAACCAGTCGCTGATCGCGGTCATCACGAGGAAGATCGCGACGACGGCGAGCATCTGCGGGAACATCTGCACGACGACGATGGTGATGAGGCCGAACCGGCGACCCGTGAACCGCATGCGCGAGAACGCGTAGGCGGCGAGCGCGCCGAGGAACACCGTGAGCACGGCGGTCACGCCGGCGATGATCAGCGTGTTCGCGAACCACGTCGTGAACGGCACCTGCGGGTTGGTGAGGATGCGCGCGTACGCGTCGAACCCGATCTGCGAGAACAGGGCGTTCGAGCCGGTGAGCGTGCCCTTCGGGTTGAGCGATGACGAGATCACGAACACGACCGGGAAGAGCGCGAACACGACCACGACGAGGCCGACGAGGTGGCGCCATCCGGTCGCCTTGAACCATCGGCCGAATCGGAACGGGCGCTTGACGGGCGTGCCGCGCGGGTGCTCATCGCGCTCGGCCTGCGCCTCGAGCGAGAGGGCGAGCATCTCGCCCTCGACCGCCGGGCTCTCGACCCAGGACCGCCGCGGCTGCTTGGTGTCCTTGTCGGCCATCAGTTGATCTCCTCGAGCGACTTGGTGCGACGGAACGCGATGATCGAGATCACCGCGACCACGATGAAGATGATGATCGAGTACGCGGCCGCGAGCCCGTAGTCGCGGTTCTGGCCGGTGAACGCGACCTTGTAGACCATCGAGATGAGGATGTCGGTGAAGCCGACCGGGATCGGCGCGCCGGTGTCGCGCGGCCCGCCGTTCGTCAACATGTAGATGACGTTGAAGTTGTTGAAGTTGAACGCGAACGAGGCGATGAGCAGCGGAGCGACGCTCACGAGCAGCAGCGGCAGCTTGATGTGCCGGAACGTCTGCCAGGCCGACGCCCCGTCGATGCTGGATGCCTCGTTGACGTCGTCGGGGATCGACTGCAGGGCGCCCGTGCAGATGAGGAACATGTACGGGAAGCCGAGCCACAGGTTGACGATGAGCACCGAGACCTTCGCCATCCACGGGTCGGTGAGCCATGGGATCGATGCGCCGCCGAAGATCACCTGGTTGATGAAGCCGAAGCTCTCGTTCATCATGCCCGCCCAGACGAGCGCCGACAGGAACGACGGGATCGCGTAGGGGATGATCATCGCGACCCGGTAGTACCGGCGGCCCTTCATCCGCATGTCGTTGAACACCATCGCGAGGAAGAGGCCGAGGAAGAACGTGGTCGCGACCGAGATGAGCGCGAACGCGAACGTCCAGAGCGTGACGTAGACGAGCGGGCCCGCGAGGCGGGAGTCGGTCACCGCGCGCACGAAGTTGTCGAACCCGACCGTGATCTGCCAGCCGGGCAGGAGCTCGGTGCCGTCCTCCGCGGTGAAGGCGCCCGTGCCGATGTCGGAGTAGACCGTGCCGGTGGAGAGGTCGGTCATGGTGCCGGCGGCCTCGTCGTACTCGAGGTTCGACGTGTAGAGGTAGCCGTTCGAGCCGTCGGGGGTGCGGATCGCACCGTCATTCGGGTCGTCCGAGAACGGCACGGCGAGCTCGGTGATCTCGTTCGTCCGGGCGATGACGTCGCTGAACTGCAGCGTGGTCCAGCCGTCGACGGCGACGGCCTTGCCGCCGTCGACCTCGGTCGGGTCGACGGGCTGCAGGGGCTGCTCGGTCGTGCCGAGGCTCGCGTCTCCGTCGGGGTCGGTGACGAGCAGGCCGAGCGTGCCGAGCTGGTCGACGACCGTCACCTGGTAGGTCGGCGACTCGGGCACGCGCTCGAGCGACGCGGCCATGAGCGAGCTGACGGCCTGCTCCTTCGAGCCGTTGTGCCCGGTGCCGTAGTTGGTGAACGCGATGTAGCCCGTGTACACGAGCACGAACACCTGGAACAGCACGAGGAAGATGACGCCCGGCGTGAGGTACTTCGCCGGAAGGGTCTTTCGCGAGAAGTAGATCCAGTTGACGAGCGCGGTCACGCCGACGACGACCGCGAGCACCAACCACTCCTGCGCGAGCGCGAGGACGAGGATCGCGTAGACCGCGATCGCGTCGACGATGCCGAGCAGCAGGAGCTTGATCAGGATGGAACGGATGCCGCCTGACGCGGCGTCCGCGATTCGTGCGGCGCGCTTCTGCCGCTTCGTGGGCGGCGTCGCCGACTCCGCGGCGACGTCCTCGTCGATCATGGTGCTCATCTGCTGCTCTCTCGCCGTCTCTTGCTCTCTCGTTCGGCTCGCTCGTCACGCGCCCGTCAGGCGCCCGGAGATGCGAGTGGCTCCGAGCCGGATGCCGCGCGAGCGTGGCATCCGGCCCGGAGCCCGTGTCCGTCTTAGCCGATCGCAGCCTGGACGTCGGCGGTGAGCTTCTCCCACGTCGCCGTCGGGTCCTCGCCGTTGATGATCGAGGCCTCGGCGATGCCCCAGTACTGCCAGACCGAACCCATGGCGGGGATGGCCGGCATCGGGACGGCCTCCTGGCCGACAGCAGCGAAGCCCTCGATGATCGGGTCGCTCGAAGCGGACTCGGCGGCGGCCGAGAGGGCGGGCAGGATGTTGCCGGCCTTGAAGAGCTCGAGCTGGACGTCCTCGGTGCCGATGTAGTTCACGAGGAAGTCGTTCGCGGCGACCTTGTTCTCCGACTCCGAGGAGACGAAGAAGCCCTTGACGCCGGCGAACGGCGCAGCGGCCTCACCCGTCGGGCTGGGGACCGTGTCGATCGCGACGTTGATGCCGCCGTCGATGGCCGAGCCGACGTTCCACGGGCCGGTGAGCCAGAACGCCGCGGTGCCGTCGAGGAAGGCCTGCTTGGCGATGTCACCGTCGATGTCGGTGTTGAAGACGCCGGTGCCGTTCTTGCCCTGGCTGCCGAGCCAGGTCGCGAACTCGGTGCCGCCCGCGCTGCCGAGCTGCAGGTCGGTGGGGTCGTAGCCCTCGTCGTTGGTGCCGAACACCGGGGCGCCGAACGCCGTCTGGAACGGGTAGAGGTGGTAGGGGTTGCCCTCGGCGCCCTGCTCGACGACGAACGGCTGGTCGAGGCCGGCGGCCTTGCCCTTCGCGATCATGTCGTCGAAGCTCGTGGCCGGCTCGGCGACGAGGTCGGCGTTGCGCAGCACGGCGATGTTCTCGACCGCGTAGGGGAGCATGTAGACGGTGCCCTCGTAGGTCGCCGCGTCGATCGCGACGGGGAGGTAGTCGCCGGCCGAGTCGCCGAGCTCGAGCGGCGCGACGACGCCGTTGGTCGAGAGCTCGCCCAGCCAGTCGTGCGCACCCATGGTGATGTCGGGGCCCTCGCCCGTCGGCACCTGCTGGATGAAGTCGTCCTTGATGGTGGCGTTGTCCTTGCCGACGAGTTCGACCTCGACGCCGGTCTCCTCGGTGTACGCCTCGGCTGCGCCCTTCAGCGCGTCGACGCGCTCGGAGTCGACCCAGACGGTCAGCGTGCCGCCGGCCGATGCGCCGTTGTCGCCCTCGCCGGAGTCGCCGCCGGCGCAACCGGCGAGACCCAGGGTCGCGACGACGGCGACGGCGCCGGCCGCGAGGAGGCTCTTCTTGTTCACCCGCATTGGTGTGCCCTTCTCAGTGTGCGTGAGATCGGCGCCTTCGCCTGGTGGGGAGTTCCGCGCACCGTGCTCGAAAGGCCGTTCTTCCGTGTGATGTTGCCCGCCATGTGATTGCAAGCGGTTTCAGGTATACCTGCTTCGCGTCACATTGACAACTCGGCGTTACGTGATCGATACCGGGTTGCTAGGCTCCTGCGGGGCGCTTGAACGTGCAAGCGCTTCCAGATAACTGAGATTGGCTTAAGGTTTTCTCCATGACTTCCGAATGGTGGCGCACCGCCGCGATCTACCAGATCTACCCCCGGTCCTTCGCCGACGCGAACGGCGACGGGATGGGCGACCTGGCCGGTATCCGCTCGCGCCTTCCCGAGCTCGCCGAGCTCGGCGTCGACGCAATCTGGCTGTCGCCGTTCTACACCTCGCCCCAGAAGGACGCGGGCTACGACGTCGCCGACTACTGCGATGTCGACCCGCGCTTCGGCACGCTCGCCGACTTCGACGAGATGCTCGCCGAAGCGCACCGGCTCGGACTGAAGGTCATCGTCGACCTCGTCCCGAACCACTCGAGTGATCAGCACGCCTGGTTCCAGCAGGCCCTCGCGGCCGCCCCCGGCAGCCCGGAGCGCGCCCGCTACATCTTCCGTGACGGCAGGGGCGCCGACGGCGACCTCCCGCCGAACAACTGGGAGTCGGTGTTCGGCGGGTCGATGTGGACCCGCACCACGAACCCCGACGGCACGCCGGGCCAGTGGTACCTGCACATCTTCGACAGCTCGCAGCCCGACTTCGACTGGGAGCAGGAGGAGGTCCGCGAGGAGTTCCGCCGCATCCTGCGCTTCTGGCTCGACCGGGGCGTCGACGGGTTCCGCGTCGACGTGGCCCACGGACTCATCAAGGCCGCGGGCCTGCCCGACTACACCCCGCCGGCCGACGCCGGCTCGATGGGCGGCAACCAGCACGGCCTCGAGGGCGGAGTGCCGCTCGAACCCGCGATCCACGACGAGAACGTCGGCGCGCCCTACTGGGGCCAGGAGGGCGTCCACGAGGTCTACCGCGACTGGCGCAAGGTGCTCGAGGAGTATGACGGCGAGCGCATCCTCGCCGCCGAGGCCTGGGTCGACCCGCTCTCGCGCGTCGCCAAGTGGGTCCGCCCCGACGAGATGCACCAGGCGTTCAACTTCGCCTACCTCGAGACGCCGTTCGAGGCCGCGCCGCTCCGCGCCGTGATCGACCACTCGATCGAGACGTTCGGCGCCGTGGGCGCACCCTCCACCTGGGTGCTCTCGAACCACGACGTCATCCGTCACGCCTCGCGCCTCGCCCTCACCGCCGACAGCCTGCAGGGCCACGGCATCGGGCCGAAGAGCCCGGGCCTGCCCGACCCCGTCGTCGGCCTGCGCCGCGCGCGTGCGGCGACCGCGCTGATGCTCGCCCTCCCCGGCTCGGCCTACCTCTACCAGGGCGAGGAGCTCGGCCTGCCCGAGGCCATCGACCTGCCCGACGAGGCCCGCCAGGATCCGACCTGGTTCCGCACGAAGGGCGAGCGCTACGGCCGGGACGGATGCCGCGTGCCGCTGCCCTGGGAGGCCGACGCGCCCTCGTACGGCTTCGGCCCGTCGGATGCCGCCTGGCTCCCCCAGCCCGCCGAATGGGCGTCGTTCGCGCGCGATCGCCAGCGCGGGGTCGCCGGATCCACGCTCGAGCTCTACCGCTCGCTCCTCGCCGAGCGCCGCGCGCGCTCGCTCGCGACGGGCGAGATCGCGTGGCAGGAATCCGCGGAGGACGGCGTGCTCGTGCTCCGCAACCGCGACGTGCTCGTGGTCGCCAACACGGGCACCGAGCCCGTCGACCTCCCCGACGGCGACGTGATCCTCGCCAGCGGCGACCTCGACGGCGGTCGCCTCCCGGCCGACACCACGGTCTGGCTGCAGGCCTAGCCGCGCCCCGCACGCACCTGAGGGGCGGATGCCGCGCGGCATCCGCCCCTGGTCGGCGCTCCCCCGGCCGCCAGTGCGAGGACGTGCGGGATGAGACGCCCCAGGCCTGCGATACCCGCGCGGGGCAGGCCCCGGGGGCGGGCGAGGTCAGTTGGTGTTGGCGTAGAGCCATTCGAGCGGGTCGACCCAGTACCCGTCGATGCCGCCGATTCGGATCTCGAAGTGGAGGTGCGGCCCGGTCGACATGCCCGTGTTGCCGGTGGTGCCGACCACGTCGCCGACCTCGACCGTGTCGCCGACCTCGAAGCGGCGCGACCCGTACTCCATGTGCGCGTACACGCTCGTGATGACCTGGCCGTCGATGACGTGGTCGATCATCGTCACGACGCCGAGCGAACCGCCCGCGTCGGTCGATCCGGACACGACGCCGTCGGCGATGGCCTGGATCTGCGCGCCGAGTCCGGGGTTGAAGTCCTGGCCGTGGTGGTCGGACGAGCAGCCGTAGCAGTCGCGGTAGCCGAAGCGGTCGCCGATGTGGACGCCGACCGCGAACGGCCACTGGATCGTGCCGAGCGGGTTGTTCGTGAAGGTCGCCTCGGCGCGGATGCCCGCGGCCTGCGCGTACTCCTCGATGGTCTGCGCCTGGTAGTCCTCGCGGCCGATCCCCGCGGCGAGGGTGCCGCCGGAGATGTCGACGCGCTGCCCGTCGAGGGTCGTGCCGGTCGTCTGCGAGAGCGCCATCGCCTGCACCTCCTCGGGGGTGAGCAGCGAGAGCGAGGGGACGGATGTCGCGACGGCGAGCATCGCGACGAATCCCATGGCGACGACGCTCGCGAACCTCGTGGTCAGCGTGCGCTTGCGGCTTCGCGGCGGGGCCTTCGGAGACGAGGACCGCTCGTCGGAGCGCCCCGTGGGTCGCTCCGGGGACCAGGGACCGACCGGAGTCCGTCGGGCCACGGGCGGGCGGTGGGCGGATGCGGCGGCCCGGCCGCGTCGGTCGGAGCCCGCGTGAGACGCGGTGCCGTGCTCGTCGACGCGGGCGGCCTCGAGGCTGGCGTCGAGATCGCGCGCCTCGCGCCGTCCGAGCCCGAACAGGTCGCTGACGTCGTTCGCGGTGATCACCGCGGGGTCGGATGCCGCGGCAGCGCGCGCGTCGGCGGGCAGCCCGTCGAGCCGCTCCGCAGGACGCTGCCCCGGCCGTCCCGCGGAGGCAGCGGAACGCTGCTCGGGCGCAGAACGCTGGTCAGGCGCACGCCGCAGCTCGGCCGTCGACCGCTGCTCGGGCGCGAGCCGCTGCTCGGGCGTCGGGCGCCGCTCGGGCTTCGGCCGCGCGGTCAGGCGGGGATCGCGATCGTCGACCGCGCCTGCGGCCCGGCCCATCGGCGCGGCGGGCGGAGCATCCGCCGACTGCGCCCGCGGGTCGCGAACGTCGCTCGCACCGGCGTACCGCTGGCGGCGCTGTGCGCCGGGCTGGGGCCGCCCCTGCTCGAGGAACGCCTGCTCCCGTGCGGGGATCGGCCCGCGCTGCGGGGCCTCGGGCGCGCCGGCCTGCGGTCGACGCGGCGGCTGCGGCGCCGATCGGCCCGGACCACCGGGACGAGCAGCGGTCGCGTCGGTCGAGTTCGATCGGCCACGGCCCGGGTCTCCCGGGCCGCCTGCCGCGAACCGCTGGTCGTCGGAGCGGGCACCGGCGGGCGCGGCACCGGCCTGCGGCCGCTCGAACGCCCCATCCCGACGCGAAGCGGCCGAGGGCTCAGGCGCGCGTTCGCGGCGGGCGGCGTCGGCGCGTCGCTGCGGGGTCCACTCGGGCGAGGGTGCACCCGGCGCCGGCCGGCTCGGCCACGCTCCGGCTGCCGTGGTCGACGCAGGACTCGATGACGGTCGGCCGGCCGATGCGGGGCCGACGCCCGATGCCGTCGTGGCAGCAGGCGAGGAATGACCGGCCGGGCGACCCGCGGACGACGGCGGCGTGGAGGCTCGGGGTGCCGACTCGGGAAGGTCGGCGCGAAGCCCGGAGCCCGGAACGTCGACGGGCCCGGCGGCCGCGCGTCGGCCGGTCCGGGGAGCGGGGTTCGCGGGCGTTGCGGCGGTGCCGTGCGAAGTCGGGGCGACGGGCCGGGCGTGGCCGTCGCTCGAGCCGTGCGTTGCCGGACGCGAGGGGGCGGAGTCCTGTGCGGGGAGCGGATCGCGCCGCAGGCGGCGCGATTCCGTCGGCGGAGCGGGCGGCGTCGCCGGGCGGGCCGCGCCGGACGGCAGGTCGGTCCGGCCGCCATCCACCGCCGCCTCGCGGCGATCCCGTGGTCGCAGCGGCCCCGTGGCATCCGCACGCCGCCCCGGCTCACCGGCGGAGCCGGCAGAGCCGGTGGATCCCGCGGAACCCGCAGAGCCCGCAGACGCCGACGAACCCTGCCGAGACGGCAGGTACGACTCGAACGAGACACCCCCGGACATGCCGACGGCCGAGTCGCCGACCCGATGGTCGGCCGGCTCGGCCGGTGAGGAAGCTGAGGTGCGGTCCCGCAGTTCACGGCGCGACGGCGATCGCTCGGACCGCAAGCGGTCTCTGGTGCCTGGCGCTGAATGGTCGGGCACGAGGGGATACTCGGGCACGTGGGGGACTTTCGCTCGTTCGGGGGGCTGACGGGGGCTCGCGGTCCCGGGAAGGGCCGAGATCACGGATCGATAAAGCGTAACCGGTCGAGGGGAGGATCGCCACGCCGACCGATATACGGAGGAGGTCGTCCGGATAGAGGCACGAACCGCCTCAGGCGCCCGCCTCCTCCAGCAGCGCGGCGAGCGCGTCGAAGAGCGAGGGCGCGGCGGCCACGAGCATCCGGTCGCTCTCGGACGCACCGGCGAGGCCGCCGACCCGCCCGCCCGCCTCGCGCACGATGAGCGCGCCGGCGGCGTGGTCCCACGGGCTCAGCCCGAGCTCGTAGAACGCATCGAGCCGGCCCGCCGCGACCGCGCCGAGGTCGAGCGCGGCCGATCCGATGCGGCGGATGTCGCGGATGCGCGGCAGCACGTCGACGAGCACCTCCGCCTGGCTCGCGCGCCGTTCGGCGGCGTACCCGAACCCGGTGGCGACGAGCGCCCGCGACAGCGGCACGTCGTCGTTCACCCGCAACGCGCGTTCGCCGAGCCGCGGGTCGACGAGCCGTGCGCCGCCGCCGACGCTCGCCTCGAACACCTCCCCGGTCACCGGGTTCACGACGACCCCGGCGAGCGCGTGCCAGTGCCCGGGGTCGGGTGGCCCGTCGACGACGGCGATGCTCACCGACCACGACGGGATGTCGTACAGCAGGTTCACGGTGCCGTCGATCGGGTCGACGACCCAGTTCAGGCCGCTCGAGCCGACGTGCGTGTCCTCCTCCTCGCCGAAGATCCCGTCGTCGGGCCGCGCGTCGAGGATCATCGCGCGGATGCGCTCCTCGGTGTCGCGATCGACGGCGGTGACGACGTCGGTCGGCGTGGACTTCGTGGCCGCGACCGCGATGCCGCGACGGCGTTCCTCGAGCGCGGTCTCGGCGACGGTGGTCGCGATCCGGCGGGCGATGGCGAGCAGGTCGACGGATGCCGCGTCCGCGGCGTTCTGGGTCATGCCCCCACGCTACGCCCGCCCCGCCGCACCGGACCGGACCGGTCCGGGGGCCGACCGCGGCATCCGCCCCCGGAAACGGAAGAAGCCCCGGCGAACCGGGGCTTCCAGGTGGTGGCGAGTGAGGGATTCGAACCCCCGAAGTCGTAGACAGCTGATTTACAGTCAGATCCCTTTGGCCGCTTGGGTAACTCGCCGAACGCCCGACCACGTTGTTCACATGACCGGGGGCCACACAAGGATACCCGCGGTGGGCCGATGCGTGAAATCGGGGCGAACGGCGGCGCCGAACGGGTCAGAGGCGCTCGATCGGGACCGTGTCGTTCGGGCCGAGGCCGTCCGGCCGCTCCGCGGTTCCCGAGGCGACGCGCGGCGCCGCACCGGTCGCCGACGCCGACTGGGCGCCGGCCGCCGCGGCGGCTCCGCCCGGGCCGAGCGGCGCGCCCGTCGCCCGATTCAGCGGCCCGCGGAGGCCTGCCCGCGCGATGACCCGCTGGATCGTGAGGTCGCGCTCGTTCGGCGAGCCCACGAATCGGATCTCGTTCAGGCCCTGCCGCTGCGCCGCGGACTCGAAGATGATGTG
Source organism: Agromyces excoecariae (assembly GCF_051715505.1). NCBI lineage: Bacteria > Bacillati > Actinomycetota > Actinomycetes > Micrococcales > Microbacteriaceae > Agromyces > Agromyces excoecariae. Next base: position 140,177 of record NZ_JBPSLA010000006.1, read on the forward strand.
GCCGAAGCCGAAGATGCGGCCGACGACCGGCCGGTGCACCGAGATGTCGAGGATCCGCGAGAGGGGCATGGTCGCGATGTTCTGGCTGAGGATGCCGTGCACGCGGAACACGCGCATGTTCGTGATCACGAACCGGTCCATCTGCGCCTGCAGGATCCGCCACAGGCAATAGCAGGCGAGCCCGATCGCGAGGACCGCGGGCAGCCACCACGCCTGCGGCGGCACGACGAACGCGAGCAGCAGCAGCGGCACGGATGCCACGAGCCCGAGCACCGGCGTCACGATCGCGGCCCAGTGCTTCGCGACCTCGTCGACGACGACCTCGCCCTCGTCGGCGATGAGGAACCGCTCGACGTGCGGGTCGAAGATGCTGCGGGCGTCGGCGCTCACGGAGGCCCCGTCAGGATGCGAGCGAGGTGAAGAACCGGCCGACCGACTCGGCGGCGCCCCAGACGGCGGCGAACGCGCCCTGCACGGCGTTCGCGGCATCCTCGGGCCTGGTGATCGTGTAGAACAGGGCGAACCCGACGACGAGCCCGATGGCGATGCGCTTGACCCACTTCACGGCGGTGATCCCTTCGAGTAGCGGTGGGTATGGGCAAGCCGGCCCCCTGAAGGCCCGCCCCGGACCCGCCCCTTTCTACCGCACGCCGGGGTGCCCATCAACGCGCCACTCCGCGCGGCGATAGGATCGGCTGTCCCGTTCCGCGCTTCCGGCGGACGACGTCAGGCGAGGAATCCATGGTCGGCATCGAAGAGGTGGCCAAGCTCGCGGGGGTCTCCACCGCGACGGTCTCGCGCGCCCTGAGCGGTCGCGGCCACGTCTCCCCGGCGTCGAAGGCCAAGGTGGAGGATGCCGCGGCGCAGCTCGGGTACGTCGTGTCGTCGAACGCGTCGAGTCTCGCGTCGGGTCGCACGCGCAACGTCGGCGTCGTGATCCCGTTCCTCAACCGGTGGTTCTTCTCCTCGGTGCTCGAGGGCGCGCAGCAGGCGCTCCTCCGGCACGGGTACGACATCACGCTCTACAACCTGTCGGGCGACGGCCGAGAGCGGTCGAGCGTGTTCGAGCACTTCCTGCTGCGGCAGCGCGTCGACGCGGTCGTGGCGGTCTCGCTCGAGCTCACCGAGCACGAGGTGCAGCGCCTGCACGAGCTGCGCAAGCCGCTCGTGGGCGTCGGCGGTCCGATCCCGGGCGTCCGCACGCTCACGATCGACGACGCCGCCGTCGCGCGACTCGCGACCGAGCACCTCATCGCGCTCGGGCACCGCCGCATCGCGCACATCGGCGGCGACCTCGAGTTCGACCTCGACTTCCACCTGCCCACGAACCGCCGTCTCGGGTACGAGGCGGCGCTGCGCGACGCGGGCGTCGAGCCCGACCCGAGCATCTTCGCGCCGGCCGACTTCACCATCCAGGGCGGCTACCACGCCGCGAAGCAGCTGCTCGGCGTGCCCCACGATCGGCCGACCGCGATCTTCGCCGCATCCGACGAGATGGCGATCGGCTCGATCCTCGCCGCGCGCGACCTCGGCATGGTCGTGCCGCGCGACGTGTCGATCATCGGCATCGACGACTACGACCTGTCCGAGTTCTTCGGACTCTCGACCGTGGCGCAGTTCCCTCGCGGCCAGGGCGAGAAGGCCGTCGAGATCCTGATGGAGCAGCTCGAGCCCGGTCCGGATGCCGCACCGCCGGCGGCGACCCCCCTGCCGTTCGAGTTGCGCGTGCGCTCCTCCACGGCGGTCCCGCCGGAGCGCTGACGCGCGCCCCCGGCCGGCACGTCCGTTCACCCTCGCGCCGGCGAACCATGACGCCCACGGTCACGATCGCGGACGGTTTCTGCGGTGGAGTGCGCCCTCATCTGGGCCTCCACCCCAGAAATCGTCCGCAGTAGGAGCGGCGCGGGAGGGCGCGCGTCAGGCGGGCAGGCGAAGGCGCGCGAGGGACGCCTGGATGGCGACGGCCGCCGCCCCGCGGGCCCATGAGCTGAAGCCCGCGGCGTCGACGAACACGTCGACCGGGGTCGCCTCGGGGTCGCGGTCGGCGGCGAGTGAGGCGAGCGCGATGTCTCCGGCGACCCCCCAGAGCCCGACGCCCTCTCCCGAGAGCACGATCGCCTCGACCATGGTGAGGTTCGCGATGTACCCCATCATCCGGCCGAGCGCACGGCCGGCGGCATCCGTCACCGATCGCGCGGCCGGATGCCCCGCCGCGGCCAGTTCGAGGACCTCGTCGTAGCCGACCTCGCGTCCGAGCGCGATGCCGACCTGCGCGCAGATGCTCGGGATCGCGAGCATCGCCGTCGAGCACCCGCGGTGGCCGTCGAGGCACAACGGGCCGCTCGGGTCGAGCGGCAGGTGGCCGCCGAGGCCGAGGCCGGTGTCGGGCGTCGTGACGACGCGGTCGTGCATGACCAGCCCGTAGCCGACGCCGGCGCCGACCGTCACCACGGCGAACGCGTCGTGCGCGCGGGCGGGGCCGAACCACTGCTCGGCGGTCGTCAGGGCGGTCACGTCGTTCTCGAGGTCGACCGGCACGCCGAGCCGCGCCTCGAGCAGGTCGGCGAGCGGCACGTCGCGCCATCCGAGGAACGGCGCGCGGGTCACGACGCGCTGGCCGGTGACGTTGCCGCCGACGCTGAGCCCGACGCCGCCGAGGCCTCCGAGAGCGGATGCCGCGGCGGCCGCGGCGGCCGCGCCGCCCGGGCCGACCCCGGCCCCGGCCCCGGCCCCGGCCCCGGCGAGCTCCTCCACGAGCCCCACGATCACCCCGACGACCCCGTCGACGTCGTGCCCGTCCAACTCGCGCGAGGCCTGGGCGATCGCGGTCGCGCGCAGGTCGGTGAGCGCACCGTACGCCGCCTCGCCCGTGACCTTGATGCCGATGAACCGCTGCGCGTCGACGCGGACGTCGAGCGGCCGCGCCGGCCGCCCGGTCGCGCCCTGCACGGCGTCGGCCGACTCGACGAAGAGCCCGCGGTCGAGGAACGGCTTCGAGAGGCGCGTGAGGCTCGCGGGCGAGAGCCCGAGCCGCCGGCCGAGTTCGGCGCGCGAGATCGGACCGTGGATCAGCACCTCGCGGGCCAGCTCGCGTGCGGAGTCGCCGAGTTCGACCTGGGTCATCCGCGCCTCCTCACCACGATTCGTTCCATGATGGCACGAACCGAAGTCCAATCTTCGACTTCATCCGATGGTTCCCTGGTATTGACATCATGTTCTTTTCGTCTTAGAAATTAGTCATGCTCCGATCAGCGCCGATCCACCTCCGCAACGGCGGCACCAGCGTGGTGCTCGACCCCACGCGCGCCGCCCTCCCGGCGATCGTCCACTGGGGCGCCGACCTCGGCGCGGTCACCGCCGACGACCTCGAGGCGATGGCGATCGCCGCACTCCCCCAGCGCGTCTCGGGCAACCTCGACCGTCCGGCGGCCCTCACGCTCATCCCCCAGGAGTCCGGGGGCTGGCTCGGCACCCCCGGTCTCGCGGGGCACCGCGGCGGGCGCGACTTCTCGACGCGGCTCGCCACCGAGACCGTCGAGGTCGACGGCGCCTCGGCCGTGATCCGGGCGACGGATGTCTCGGCCGGCCTCGCCGCGACCATCGAGCTGCACGTGACCGACTCCGGCCTCCTCCGCCAGCGCATCACGCTCGAGAACCTCGCCGCCGAGCCCTACGCCCTCACCGCCCTCGCACCGACCTTCCCGGTCCCGCAGTCCGCCGGCGAGCTGCTCGACACGACCGGCCGCCACCTCCGCGAGCGCAGCCCGCAGCGGCACGCCTTCACGATCGGCACGCACCTCCGCGAGAGCCGGCGCGGCCGACCGGGCTCCGACGCGAGCCTTCTGCTCGCCGCAGGCCGCACGGGCTTCGGCTTCGAGCGCGGCCTCGTGTTCGCCGTGCACACCGCGTGGAGCGGCAACCACCGGCTGTTCGCCGAGCGCACCCCGACCGGCGAGGCGTTCCTCACCGCCGGCGAACTGCTCGCGCCCGGCGAGATCGAGCTCGCCGAGGGCGAGTCGTACACGACGCCCTGGGCGTTCGGCTCGTGGGGCGACGGCCTGAACGAGCTGTCGAAGCGGTTCCACGACGAGCTCCGCGCCCGGCCGCAGCATCCGCGCCGCCCCCGCCCGGTCACCCTCAACACGTGGGAGGCGGTGTACTTCGACCACGACCTCGACACGCTCACGGCCCTCGCCGAGCGGGCGGCCCGGGTCGGCGTCGAGCGGTTCGTGCTCGACGACGGCTGGTTCCGCGGCCGCCGCGACGACACCGCCGGGCTCGGCGACTGGACCGTCGACGAGGGCGTCTGGCCCGACGGGCTCGGGCCGCTCATCGATCGCGTCCGGGGGCTCGGCATGGAGTTCGGCCTCTGGGTCGAGCCCGAGATGGTGAACCTCGACAGCGACCTCGCGCGCGAGCACCCCGACTGGATCCTCCGCGGCCGCGACGAACTGCCCGTGCCGGCCCGCCAGCAGCACGTGCTCGACCTCGCCAACCCCGATGCGTGGCAGTACCTGCTCGATCGGCTCGACGCGCTGCTCGCCGAGAACGACATCGCGTACCTCAAGTGGGACCACAACCGCGACCTGCTCGAGGCCGGCGCCGCCGACACGGGTCGTCCCCGCGTGCACGAGAACGTGCTGGCGCTCTACCGCCTGCTCGCGGCGCTGAAGCGCCGCCACCCGGGCCTCGAGATCGAGTCGTGCGCGTCGGGCGGCTCCCGCGTCGACCTCGGCATCCTCGAGCACACCGACCGCATCTGGACCTCCGACACGCTCGACCCGATCGAGCGCCTGCAGATCCAGAAGTACACCGGGTTGCTCGTGCCGACCGAGCTCATGGGCGCGCACCTCACGAGCCCCCAGGTCCACTCGACCGGCCGGTCCGTGAGCCTCGACCTCAGCGCCGGCGTCGCGCTGCTCGGCCACTTCGGCATCGAGTGGAACCTCGCGGACCTCGACGACGCCGGCCTCGACGCCGTCGCCGCCTGGGTCGCTCGCCACACGCGCCACCGCGACCTCATCCACACCGGCACGCTCGTGCACGGCGACGTGACGGATGCCGCGACCGATGTCCGCGGCGTGGTCGCGCACGACGCGGCATCCGCCCTCTTCACCTTCACGCAGGTGACCACCGGCGTGACCCTCCCGCCCGGGCGCTTCACGTTGCCGGGCCTCGACCCCGACCGCCGCTACGTCGTGCGAGTCGCCGCGGGCGGCCCGGCCCACGGCCCCGGCCAGTCGCCGCTGCCGTGGGCCGAGCAGCCGATCGCGCTGACCGGCCGCCAGCTCGGCACCGTGGGCCTGCAGGCCCCGGTGCTGTTCCCCGCGCAGCTCGTGCTGCTCGAACTCACGGGGTGATCTCCGAGGTGACCCGCGGCTCGATCAAGTAATGTGCGCGGATGCCGCGCGGCGGGCGCTGCGTGCAGGCCCCGTCCCGCGGCATCCGTTCGAACCCTTCGAAAGGAACCACCCCAGATGACCGACGCCCGGCTCTCCACGACCGACGCGCCCGTTCCGGCCGGGGACGCCGCCCCGCCCGCCCCCGCCACCCTCGCCGACGCGACCGTGCTCGCCGCCGACCCCGACTGGTGGCGCCAGGCCGCCGTGTACCAGATCTACCCGCGCAGCTTCGCCGACGCGAACGGCGACGGCATCGGCGACCTGCGCGGCATCACCTCGCGCGTGCCGTACCTCGTCGAACTCGGCATCGACGCGGTGTGGCTGTCGCCGTTCTACCCCTCGGCGCTCGCCGACGGCGGGTACGACGTCGACGACTACCGGAACGTCGACCCCAGGCTCGGCACCCTCGCCGACTTCGACGAGCTCATCGCGACGCTGCACGCTGCCGGCATCCGCCTCATCGCCGACATCGTGCCGAACCACTCGTCGAACCGTCACGAGTGGTTCCGCGAGGCGCTCGCCTCCCCGCGCGGGTCGGCGGCCCGTGAGCGCTACATCTTCCGCGACGGCGAGGGGCCGGATGGCTCGGAGCCGCCGAGCGACTGGCAGTCGATCTTCGGCGGCTCGGCGTGGGAGCCCGTGGGCGACGGGCAGTTCTACCTGCACCTCTTCGCCCCCGAGCAGCCCGACCTGAACTGGGCGAACCGCGAGGTGCGCGACGACTTCCTGCGCACGCTCCGCTTCTGGTCCGACCGCGGGGTCGACGGCTTCCGCGTGGACGTCGCGCACGCCCTCGCCAAGGACCTCACGTACCCGCTCCGCTCGCACGCCGAGCTCGAGGAGATGAAGCTCGTCACCGACGGCTCGCACCCGCTCTGGGACCGCGAGGAGCTCGACCAGATCTACGCCGAGTGGCGTGCCGTGTTCGACGAGTACGACCCGCCGCGCATCGCGGTCGCCGAGGCCTGGGTCGAGCCCTCGCGGCGGCACCGGTACGCGGCGCCGACGAGCCTCGGCCAGGCCTTCAACTTCGACCTGCTGCGCGCGAACTTCTCCGCGGCCGAGTTCCACGACATCGTCGACCGCAACATGGTGTTCTCCGCCGAGACGGGGTCGTCGAACACCTGGGTGTTCTCCAACCACGACGTCGTGCGGCACGCGACGCGGTACGGCCTGCCCGCCGACCCCTCGGGCGACGGCACGCCCGGCAAGGACTGGCTGCTCCGCGGCGGGTCGCCCGACGAGGTCGACGCCGCCCGCGGGCTCCGGCGAGCGCGCGCCGCGACGCTGTTCCTGCTCGCGCTGCCAGGCAGCGCCTACCTCTACCAGGGCGAGGAGCTCGGCCTCCCCGAGGTCGGCGACATCCCCGATGCGGACCGCCAGGACCCGACGTTCTTCCGCAACGCCGGCGTCGAGGTCGGGCGCGACGGATGCCGCGTGCCGCTCCCCTGGGATGCCGACCTGCCGTCCTTCGGCTTCGGGCCCGCCGGCTCGGATGCCTCGCACCTGCCGCAGCCCGCCTGGTTCGCGTCGTACGCGGTCTCCGCACAGGCGGCCGATCCGTCGTCGACGCTCTCGATGTACCGGCGCGCCCTCGCGCTCCGGCACGAGCTGCAGGGCGCCGAGAAGCTCGCGTGGATCACGCTCGGCGAGCCATCCGTCCTCGCCTTCCAGCGCCCGACCGGATGGACGGTGGTGACGAACTTCGGCACGACCCCGTTCGCGCTGCCCGCCGAGCTCGCCGAGCTCGAGGTGCTCCTCTCGAGCTCCCCGCTCGCCGACCCGGCGGAGGTCCCCGCCGAGACCACCCTCTGGCTCCGCTGACGCTCGCCGCGCGCGGCTGCGCACGCCGCGCACGCCGCGGCATCCCGCTCGAAGTGAGGTTTCCGCGTCTGAGTACGTTTCGACACCTCACTCACCTGCAGAAACCTCACTTCGGGCACCAGCGCTTCCGGCACGCCGCCTCCGCACGTCGTCTGACTCGCTCGAAGTGAGGTTTCCGCGTCTGAGTTCGTTTCGACACCTCACTCACCTGCAGAAACCTCACTTCGAGCCGAGCACGATCAATCGGACCGGCGTCCGCACCGTGGGGAGGCCTGCGGAACTGAGACGCGCACGCACGGGCTCCTTCCTCCACATCTCATTCCAGTCCCAGCGAGCGAATCCGCGAACGAGACGTCGGATCGCGTCCTCTCGTTCCTTCTCCCGCACCACGCTCGTGGAAGTGGCAACGACACCGCCCGCGCCGAGGTACTTGCCTTCCCCATCCGCCTCCGCGGCGACCTCGTACTCGGGCCAGAAGAAATCGAGGTCGGCATTGCGCTGCAACTCCGGCAACCACAAGCGGTGCTGGAGAACTGGGATCGGGAAGCCGAACTCCTCGAGGACCAAGCGACTCATGGTCTCGAGCGGTGAATCCGAGTCGGTCGTGGCGCGGTCGAGCACGGCGTCGACGCGAAGGCATCCGGGATATCGGCCGAGGCGTTCGTGCTCAGCTCGCAGCGCCCCGAGGGTCGTGAGCGGTATGCGACGATCGCCTCGTCGCGGAACGTGCAGTGCGGCATCCGTCGCAACCAGGGCCGCCGCGAGCGGCGCGTGCTTGGCGAGCTGGATGAGGGTGAACTCGATGCTCGTCGTCCGACACCCGTCGGTCTCGGAGACAGCGAGCGACGCAGGTCGCGCGACGGACACCACGCCTGGGCGACGGCTCCCGAGGCCGTCACGCGACATCACGACGACATGGGACGGCCAAGGCCCGACGATCGGTAGCCCGGCGAGTGCCGCAGCGGAGTGACCGGTGAACACCGGCTTGGCGAGCTTGAGCGCCGCCGCCTGGACGACTGCCCGATAACGTATCGCCGCAACCTTCGCCGCGGGCATGGTCGCCTCGGCAGTGCCGGGCACCCGATATGCCCCGCGCCAAACGCGCTCGAGCGACCCCGCTCGGACCGCTGCATAGAGCTCTGCTTCGCGCCCGGCTGCGCGCAGGTCTCGAGCGAGCACCAGCCCGTGCTCGGCAGTGGGAAGCTCATCGATCACTCCGCCGATGGTGCCCGGCAGCGTCCTTCCTTCCGCCTGCAGCGACGATCCGAGTGGGCGCATTCGCGGGCACGCCTCCAGTGGAGGACGGGCGCCGCCGCGGCGTGGTGCGTCTCGCCCGAAGTGAGGTTTCTGCGCCCGAGTCCACTCCCGCAGGTGACTTACACGCAGAAACCTCACTTCGAGCGGCACGAGAGACGGAGAGGCACGAGAGCCCCCCTCGCTAGACTGACCCGCATGGCTGATTCGACGTTCGACATCGTGAGCAAGGTCGACAAGATGGAGGCGGAGAACGCCGTCAACCAGGCCCGCAAGGAGGTCGAGCAGCGCTACGACTTCAAGGGCGTGGGCGCGTCGGTCGAGTGGTCGGGCGAGAAGATCCTGCTGAAGGCCTCGACCGACGAGCGCGTGAAGGCGGTGCTCGACGTGGTGCAGTCGAAGTTCATCAAGCGCGGCATCTCGCTGAAGTCGCTCGACGCGGGCGAGCCCTACCCGTCGGGCAAGGAGTTCCGCATCGAGATCGGCCTGAAGAACGGCATCGACCAGGAGCACGCGAAGAAGATCGGCAAGCTCATCCGCGACGAGGCCCCGAAGACGGTCAAGTCCCAGATCCAGGGCGACGAGCTGCGCGTCTCGTCGAAGAGCCGCGACGACCTGCAGGAGACCATCCGCCTGCTGAAGGCCGCCGACCTCGACGTCGACCTCCAGTTCGTCAACTTCCGCTGAGACGCGGGCGCGGACGCGGGCGCGCGCGGCCGGCCCGAGACCACGGCGAGCGGATGCCGCGGCGCAGCCGCGTACGAACGGCGACCCCGCGCGACACCTGCGCCGACCGATTGCGCTCGAGCCTCGCCCGTCGCATCCTGACGGTATGACCGAGCACGACGATTTCCTGGAGTGGGTCCGCGGCCCGCTGACCGCAGCGGAGCGAGCCCTGCACGAGGGCGACGCGGGCCCGCGCCGTGCGCTCTGGTCGCCGGTCGAACCGGTGAGCGTGCTCGGCGCCTGGAAGAACGCCATCGGGCTGGCGGAGACGGCTGAGCTGTTCGCGTTCCTCGAGCGCAGCTTCTCCGACTGCACGCGGTTCGAGATCGAGGTGCTCGCCTCCGACGTGATCGGCGACGCCGCGTACACCGTGGCGCTCGAGCGCACGGCGGTGTCGGTCGACGGCGTCCCGCGCGCCTACACGCTGCGCGTCACGCAGGTGTACCGGCGCGAGGGCGGCGAGTGGCGGGTCGCCCACCGCCACGGCGACACCGTCGCCGAGTAGCGCCCGCGGCCGGGCGTCGGTGCCGACGGCATCACATGGCCGCACCCGGCCTCACTGTCGAGGCCCGTACCCCTCCAGCCACCCCGTGATCGCTGCGTACGCCGCGGCCCGCGCCGGCTCCCGCGAGAGGAACACGTCGTGCAGCGCCCCGTCGATGCGCGCGACGGTGACATTCGGCCCGAGCTTCAACGACTGGCGCGCGATCTCGTCGACGACGAGCACGATGTCGGAGGTGAGCATCGCATCATCCCACGTCGCCTGCAGCACCGACCGCGCAGACACGAGCGTCAGTACGGGCGCGCCGACGTCGATGCCGGCGGCGACGACCGCGTGCCCCGCGAGGATCGCGGTCAGCCACGCCGGATGCGTGCGGAACCCGCGGTCGGGCCGCCACGCGTGGTCGTACTCCCACTCGCCGTCGAGCTCCTTCGCGACCGACCGCGCGTAGAACCCGAGGTCGACGTTCGGCAGCGGCCCCATCGGCGCGAGCCGCGCTCGGAACCCGATCACCGGCTGGATCGCCTGCCGCCCGATGCCGCTCAGCTGGAACTCCAGCCACGGACTGTTCAGCACGACCGCCGCCGCCCGCCCCGGGTTGCGCGCCGCCCACAGGCTGAGCGTCAGCCCGCCGGTCGAGTGCCCGACGAGAATCAACGGCCGAGCGGATGCCTCCGGCCCACCCTCGCGCGCGATGACGCCGAGCGCCGCCTCGATGTCCTCGTCGTACACCGCCAGGTCGGTCATGTACCCGGGCGTCTGCCACTCCCGCAGGCTCCGCCCGTACTTCCGCAGGTCGAGCGCGTAGAACCGCGCCCCCACATCGCTCCAGAACCGCGCCAGCTCGGGATTGAAGAAGTAGTCGCTCCACCCGTGCACGTACAGCACGTCGCACCCGGCTGCCGCGGGCCACGGCTGCGGCTCGGGTTCGTGTTCCCAGGGCCAGCGCCACCGGCGCCGAGCGGATGCCGCGGCCTCGCCACTCTCGCCAGCGGCATGCCGCACGAGCGTCGCGACGACCTCGCCCTCATCGTCAGCCTCGAGCGGCAGCGTCAGCTGCTCGAACCCGGGCCCGAGCACATCGGGCCGCCAGCCGGCTGCATCCCCCATGCGGACCCCCTCGGGGCCAGCCTAGGCACCTTCTCCCATTGCGCCACGGACCGGGGAGTACCGGTCGCACGATCGGCCCCCTAGCGTTGAGGCGTGCGACAGAATGCGCAGAGATCCCACACGCCGACACCCCGATCACTCGGGCGCGGACGCCTGCTCTCGCTCGGGGTCGCCGGCGTGATGCTCGCCCAAATCGTGGTCCCCACTATCGCGCTGCTGAGTCCCCCGCCGGCGAAGTTCGGCTTCCAGATGTACTCCGGCATCGGCGGCGTTTCGGCTCAGGTAGTACACGATGACGGGCGGACGGAACACTTGGATCCTCGGCCGTTCGTCGCGAAGTACCGTCCAGACATCGACTGGCTGCCGGCGCTGCCCGAAGCGATGTGTTCGGGTATCCCGACTGCCGTCGAGGTCCTCGTCGAACAGGATGGACGAATTCGGAGCCTCACGTGCATCTCATGATGCTGCAGACCGATCCTCGCCCTGTCGCCGTCGCGCGTACCGGTATCGGCATTGCTGCTGTCCTCAACTCGCTGGAAGCCTGGGAGATCCTGAACCGGATCGTGCGCCTCGACGTCAAGGTGCCATGGGAAGCATTCGCGGTCGACGTGACCGAGGTTCGCGTCATGGTCGTGGTCGGTGCCTCGATTCTTGCCGGCATTGCGGTAGCCGTGGGATGGCACGTCGAGATCGCAGCGATTGCCTCGACCGCCCTCGGCGTCTTCGTCCTCGCGTGGGACCAGCAGATGTACAGCAGTCATCGATGGTTGGCGACCCTGCTCATGGCGTGCCTGATCTTCGCGCGAGCCGGATCGGCGTGGTCAGTCGATTCACGGGCACGGCGTACAGTCGTTCCCTGGTGGCCGCAACTGCTCCTCATGACCCAGTTGTCCGTCTGCTACCTTTTCGCGGGACTGAGCAAGCTCAATCCCGTCTTCCTCTCTGGGGTTCCGCTCGAGTCATGGGTATGGATCGAGCTGCCGCAGCGGATGTTCGTGATCGCGTCAGCGAATACGATCCTGGTCGAGATCTTCATCGCAGTGGGTCTCTGGTTCAGTTCGAGCCGTCGGATCGCCGTGGCACTGGGTCTCGCACTGCATGGTTCGATCCTCATCCTGATGGTCGATGAGCGCCCCGCCCTGATCGCTTTCACCATCACCTGCGTCTGCCTTTATCCGCTCTTCCTCACTAGACCTGATATTTGGCCGTGGGAACGGGGCGCGCGAAGAGATGACTCAGCACCCATGCCTCACGTTCGCGAGTCGTTGCTCCCAGATGACGGCGCATCGGACAGGTGATCGCGAGCACCTGCGGTGCGAGGCGACGGGCCCTCCCTCGAGATGGTGTTAGGAGAAGGCGGCGATGATGCCGACCACGGCCGGGTAGAGCAGCACGATGAACAGCACCGGCAGGATCGCGAAGACCAGTGGGAAGACGACCTTGATCGGCACCTTCATCGCTGATTCCTCGGCGCGTTGGCGGCGCTTGATCCGCATCTCGCCGGACTGGACGCGGAGCACGTCCGCGATGGCGATGCCGTAGCGATCGGCCTGCTGCACGGCCCGGACGAACCGCTTCAGATCGGTGCAGTCCGTGCGCGCGAGGAGCGCCGAGTAGGCGTCGCTGCGCGACCGCCCGATGCTCATGTCCTGCAGGGTGCGGATGAGCTCCTCCGAGAGCGGCCCGCGGCTCCCCTGCGCGGCTTTGGCCATCGCAGCCTCGAATCCGAGGCCGGCCTCGACGGCGATCGTCATCTGGTCGAGCGTGTCGGGCAGGGCCAGCATGATCGCCTTCTGCCGGTCGTCGGCCCGGCTTGCGAGCATGATCTCCGGGGCCAGCAGAACCAGCAACCCGAAGACGATGCCACCGATGCGAAGCAGCAGCACATCCGAGCCGAACGCTGCGAGGGCGATGAACAGGATCCCGAAGATCGCGACGACGAGTCGGACGATCAGGAAACCGCCGACCGTCCACCGACCCGCTCGTCCGGCGTAGATGATCTTCCGCTGGACCCAGCCCGTGTAGCCCGTGGGCATGACGGAGGCGAGCGTCTCGGCGAACGAAGCCTTCTCGACGCGTGCGCGCTCGGTCTCTGTCGCGGGGGCGACTGCAGCGACGACATCGGCCTTCACCGGGATTGTCGTGAACACGATGAAGACAAGCACGCCGACCGAGAGGGCGATGACGGCGACGGGGACATACGCGATCCACATGTCAGCCACCTAGAACTTCACTCTGACGGCGAAGAGCATCCAAACCGTGCCCACGGCCATGAGGACGGCAGCGACAGCCATCGCGATCCAACCCCACGGAGGCACGAAGAATGGTGCGAGGTACCCCGGCTGAAGCAGCAGGACGCCGAGGAACACGGCGACGGGAAGCACGATCAGGATGATTGCCGATAGCCGTCCCTCGGCGCTGAGCGCCTTCACCTGGCGGCGGATCTGGTTGCGCTCGCGAATTGTTGCCGCGGTCCGCTGCAGCGTCTCCGAAAGGTTGCCGCCGGTGGCGCGGTTGATCTCGATGGCCTGGGCCGCCCACGTGAAGTCATCGGAGCGCATGCGGTCGGCCGTACTCATGAGCGCGTCACCGAGGTCGCGACCGATTCTCGTCTCGTTGACGATGCGTGAGAACTCCTCCGTAGTCGGCGGGTCCGCGAAGCGTGCGACCGAGTCCAAGGCCTGTGTGAGGCCGTGGCCCGCTCGGAGGTTGCCTGACACCAACTGCAGGGTATCGTCGAGCTGGTCGGCGAATGCGGCGCGACGACGACCGGTCCGGATCGTCAGCACCAGGGATACGAACAGCGGAGCGAGCATGGCGAAGAGCACCGCCCAGAGGAGTGCCCACCACGACCCGAAGCCGACGAGCACCCCGAGGACGGCGAAGACCGCGGCGAGGGAGAACGTGATGATGATCATGCCCGACGGCGAGGTGCGGATGCCGGCGAGCTCGAGGCGCTCCTCATTGAACATGCCACGGTTCCGCTGGGCCATGGCGCTATCAATGACCGCGACGGTCTTGTCCGTCGCCCGCGAGAGTGCCGAGACGTACTCCTCGCCGGGCGCGATCCGCCGCTCCACCGCAACCCGCTTCGGCGGTGGCGCGATGACGAACAGTACGAGAGCGAGCAGAGCAAGGACCGAAAGGAGCAGGCCGGCGCTGAAGACGAGGCTCACGCTATCTCCCCGATGCCATACCCGCGTGGTTCGTACCGGAAGATGCTCGCGGGGATCGCGATGCCGAGTTCCTCGAATCGGTCGACGAACCGGGGACGCACACCCGTTGGGACGGCGTGCCCGAGGAATCGCCCCTCGGCGTCCATGCCCGCGGCGAAGTCGAAGGCGAACGCGTCCTGCAGCGTGATGATCTCGCCCTCCATCCCCTGGACTTCGGTGACGGAGACGACGCGACGCGTGCCGTCGCGCAGACGCGAGATCTGCACGACGATGTCGATCGCCGACGCGATCTGCTCGCGAATGGCGCGCAAGGGCAGATCCATGCCCGCCATGAGCACGAGGGTCTCGAGGCGCGACAGCGCGTCGCGCGGAGAGTTCGCGTGGATCGTCGAGATCGACCCCTCGTGGCCGGTGTTCATCGCCTGCAGCATGTCGAGACTCTCCCCGCCTCGGACCTCGCCGATGACGATCCGGTCTGGGCGCATGCGGAGCGAGTTGCGGACGAGGTCGCGGATCGTGATCTCACCACGACCCTCGATGTTCGCCGGGCGCGACTCGAGCCTCACCACGTGCTCCTGCTGGAGCTGGAGTTCGACCGCATCCTCGATCGTGATGATGCGCTCGTCACCGGGGATGAACGCGGAGAGAACGTTCAGCAGCGTGGTTTTACCGGTGCCTGTGCCGCCGGACACGAGGATGTTCAGCTTTGCGCGGACGGCCGCGTCGAGAAGCGTGGACATCTCACGCGTTAGGGTGTCGAAGCCGACGAGGTCCTCGACGGTGAACGGGGTCCGCGCGAACTTTCGGATCGTGAGCGAGGAGCCGTCGACAGCAAGGGGCGGAATGATCGCGTTGACACGGGAGCCGTCCGCGAGGCGAGCGTCGACGAGGGGCGACGACTCGTCGATTCGACGTCCGACTCGCGACACGATCCGCTCGATGACACGACGCAGTTGCGGCTCCCCGGTGAACCGATTGCGGGACTCGTAGAGCCGACCTCTCCGCTCGACGAATATCTGGTCGAAACGGTTCACCATGATCTCCGTGACCTCGGGGTCATCGAGCAGCGGCTCGAGCGGCCCGAAGCCGAGCACGTCGGCCCCGATCTCGGTAATGAGACGGTTGCGTTCCGCAGTCGTGAGGGCGACCTGCTCCGCCTCGACGATGAACCCGAGTTCCTCGCGCGCGAGTGCGTGCAGCCGTTCCTCGGTCATGCTCGAGTCGTTGAGTCTCGTGCCGATGCGCCGGAAGAGCTCCTGTGCCGCGCGCTCCTTGAGGTCGGTCAGGGGATCCACGGCGTGGGTCGGTGCATAGTCGTCTCCCGCGAGCGCCGCCCAGGTGCTTGTGTGCTCCTCGTGGGTGTCGCCGTCGTGCATCCCGGATGTCGCGCCGCCGCCGTCAGACGGGCCGCCGGGTGGCTGCGACCCTGACGAATCGGCGCTCGCTGAGTCGGCGCCAGCGTCTTCCACGGGAGGCGTCGACGAGACACGCTCCTCATCGGTACTGTCCGGCTTTGCGGCAGAGGGGGCGCCGAGCCTGTTCTCGGCGAGGTAGTCCGGCGGCGCCTCGATGCCCGCACTACGGCGAGCTCCTCGGGCTCGTTCAAGTCGATCGCTCAGGCTCATTGCGCTGCCCTCGCTTTCCTGTGGATGCGCTTGCGGGTGGGGATGGCTTCGGGTTCGATCCGCTGGACCACAGCACGGATCGCCCGTGCGGCCGGGTCCCGGACGTCGTGATGGATGAGCGGTGTCCCGGCATTCGAGGCGTGAACGACTCCGAGGGATCGTGGGACCTCGACGTCGACCTGTGCCCCGAGGATGCGCTCGGCATCCTTGGGCAAGAGGCCGGTGTTCTTCTCGACGAAGTTCAGGACGATGTGACGGTTGGTGGGCAGCATGTCGAGCGCAACGAGCAGTTCGAACTCCTTGCGCAACGCGCGAAGGCTCGGCACGGTCATGTTGGTCACGAACACACCATCGGTCGCCTCTTCGAGCGAAACGAGGGTATGTTCACCGAGCCCTGGCGTCGTGTCCACCACGACGAAACGGAACATGCCGGCGAGCCGTCGCAGAAGGGCTGCGAGGGCCGTCGGAGGGATCTGGTCCGCCATCTCGGGAGACGGCGGCGCGGCGACGACGAAGAAGTCGTCGTTGTGCCGGGTGAGCAGGGCCTTCATGGCCACCTCGTCCTCACCCACGCCGACCACATCGGCGAGCGAGTACTGAGGATTCAGGTCGAGCGCATTCGCGATGTCGCCGAACTGCACGTCGGCGTCCACCAGAACCACGGAGTTCGGGTGAACCTCAGCGAGTCCCGCAGAGAGGTTCATCGCGGTCGTGGTCTTGCCTTGGCCACCCTTCGGCGCCGCGACCACGATGATCTCCGATCGGGTACCTGCGCCGATCGGCGGGAGGACCCACTCGGGCTCAGGTTCCGGCTGTGGCTCAGGTTCCGGCTGTGGCTCAGGCTCGAGTTCGAGCTCCGAAACCGACTCGATCTCAGGCTCGGCACCAACGGCCAACAGGCGTGGTCTCGGATCGTCGTCGATGACGGTCGACATTTCGGCAAAGACACTCGCGACGTCGTCTCGCCGGGCCTCCGCTGCGAGCTCATCCGCAGTTATCTCAGGGAGGCGCCCGGACGCGACGAGCCAGTCGTCGAGACGCTCGAGCAGCGCCTCGGTTGTGCCCTCCGCTGCCTCGGGGCTGAGTACCGCGTGGATCTCCATGCCGTCGACCCAATCCTCGAGGTCCGACCGCTGCTCCCGAACCACGATGAGGCCGATTCCGGGATACCGTTCCGCGAGCGCGCCGCTGAGCGACTTCGTCTCCTCGTAGCTCAGCAGCGGCCCGAGCAGCGCGATCCGCGGCGAACGCTCCACCTGCCCGAGGACCGAGTCGGGCCCGAAGGTCACGTACTCGCCGGGAACGACCTGCAGCCGGGCGCGGAGGAGCCGGCGGAGCCGAGACTCGTACTCCGCACTGCGACTGACCAGGAGGTACCGCGTCACTGGAAGACGTTCTGTCCGCTACGCAGCTGCGAGCCGCTGGTGTCCACACCCTCCGGTTCGAGGGTCAACCAGATCCCACCGTTCCCGTCGTCCTGCTGCTCAGCCGCGTAGGCGATGTTCTCCGCCTGAGCGGTCGTAACCGCAAAAGTCAGCAGGAACGCGCTGACCTCTCGCGCGCTCTCTTCGGTCTCGTTGGTGACGAGCGTTCGGCCGGCCGTGACCTTAGTCACCAGGACGCCGTGGTACATGAACTTCGTCACGGCGAGCTGCTCGTTCGATGCCGGAGACTGGGTCGTGTTCGTGAAGAGGACCCCGACCGTGCTGCCCGGCTGTATGGCGCCGCCGACGACGCGTTCGACCGGCAGGGCGATCGTGATCTCCTGATAGCCATCCGGGATCGCCACGTCGCCAGCGGCGGCCAGGTCCTCCGGGTCGGAGAATCTCGCCATCAGGAGTTGCTCACCAGGGAGCAGCGATGCATTGGTCACCAGACCAGCGAGCGTGGTCAGGTCCGTGACGATGTCCGGCTGGATCGCGAGCGCCGGGAGTTCGTCGATCTCGACGAACTCGGAGATGGCCTCGCCCGCCGTGCCCTTCGGGACCTCCTGGGTGAGCACGTACACCTGGCGGAACTCGGCACCGTCCGCCGCGCGTTGATCTGCTCCCTGGACGTAGATGAACAGGGCTACGCCGCCGAGGAGGGCCAGCACCACGGCAACGATCGCGCCGATGATTCGAATCAACGTCAGGGCCTTTCTTGTAGGGAGTGCGGCATGATCGCGAGGCCGATCACGTGCCCGGCAGGATCAGTCGCACGAGAGCGGCACCGCTGTTGGGTCCGCTCGGATTGCCGAGGTCGAACGCGTCGTCGAGCGACACGAACTTCATGAAGTAGCCCTGAATCCCTCGACAATTGCCCGGACATCCCGGCGCCGTCGGGTCAATGTACGTGTTCGGGCCCGAAATCTTGAAACCGGTGATCTTGAACGCGGCGAACTGCTGGATGTGGAATTCCACATTGGCGCCGGTCCCGCGGAAGTCGTCGTAGATCGGGATGAAGACGGTCTCCCCGAGGAGGGCGGCCATGTAGGCGTCACTGCAGCCCGTGTGCTGGGTCGAGTTTCCGGGCTTGCTCGCCACCCAGGGATCGGCGATGTCGATGTCCGCAGAGCAGTCCAGCGAGGGCAACCATCCGAACCCGCCCGGTGCGAAGGCGCCGGGACAGTTTCGACGCGTCTCGGTCTCGTACTCGATGAGGATCTTGGTGGGGTTCGCGACACCTTCCTGCGGCGGGTGATCAGCGAATTCGCAGTATCCGATCGCGAGCGCCAGCGTGGTTCCGCGAACTGGTACACCCCACTCCGCCGCCCCCTCTGCAACGACCACGGTGGCATCGCCGATGCCAGGGATCATCGATGCGAGCGGGTGGCGAACGCCGATGTCCTCGGTATTCGTAATAACGGTGACGGTATTCGCGTTGAGGTCGAGGCTGACGGATCCGATGTCCTCGACGCCGTCGTTCGAGTCGTTCGCTCCCGCGATCCCGGCCGGCGACGCGCTGATGCAGGCGGAGGCAGCTTCGTCCTTGGCGCATGCCACGGCGATCTCGAGCGCCGCGGCATCCGCGCCGTTCTGCAGTTCGGCTTTCTCCGCGTACAGGGCGCCCACGTCGATCGCGATCCCGGCGAAACCGAGCAACGGAACGAGGAGGAGTCCGATCAAAGCAGCACTCGCCCCGCGTTCGCTCGCTCGGAGCGAGCGAACCGTGCGCCAGCCCGTCGTCTTTCGCATGGCCTTCATCCTCCGCAAGGTGTGGCGGCAGTTCCCGTCAAGGTGATCGAGGGGCCGAAAGCACCCGTCATCAGGGTCGTAGCGTAGGTAATCGTGACACCCATCCGAGCTCCGGTCGAGCAGGTCGGCAGCGAGAACGCGATGTTCCCGCCAGTCAACGCGGGACTCAGTGCGGGGGCAGCTGCGATCGCCGCATCGACGGCGGCGACCTGATCATTGGAGATGGCCATCACGCGCGAAGCCGACCGCGCGGCGTTCGCCAGCGAGATCTGGTAGTTGTACAGCCGACTGAACTCCATGATGCCCAACACGAGCAGAAGGAGTACCGGAATGATGAGTGCGAACTCCACGGCGGATGCGCCACGCTCTGATCTACGGCTCACGCTCAACGCCTCCGGGGAACGGCGAAGCGGGCCTCGCGCCAACGAGGCCCGCATCGCTGAGGATCACGGGGCAGCGGGAACGCCACCGAGCGAGGTGCCGACGCGGCCGAACATGCCGTTCAGCGCGCCGGCGAGCACTCCGAGGCCGACGATGATGCCGAGTGCAACGATCGCGATGATCAGGCCGTACTCCGCGGCGTTGCCGTCTTCTTCGGAGCGGAGCGAGTTCATCAGCGCCTGGCCGCGCGTAAAGAGCTTGAGCATGAGTGACACCCTTCGGGTCGATCAGAATCTGGGGGTGCCGCCCACTGGCGCAAGCGGCTCGAAGAACGTATCGATACGTACGAATCGGCCGCTATGCCCCATTTCGGGGCACCCCCTCATTGGGTACAGGCCGGGGTACAAACGTGATCTTCGCGTAACTCGCGATCCGCCATCCGAATGCTAGAGTCCGCTTTTCGGGGGACAGGGACCGGACCGTCAGGGGACAGACCCGCACTAGGCCCCGGCGATGCCGTCCTCAGCGCGCGAGCACGACCAGCGCCAGCACCGCCCCCGCGACCATCGACGGCCCGAACGGCACCGATCCGCGCAGCGTCACTCGCCGCAGCGCGAGGGCCACGATCGCCACGACGCCGCCGACGAGGAACGCCCCCATCAGCCCGGCGACCCACATCACCCAGCCGAACCAGCCGAGCACCAGCCCGAGCGGCAGCGCGAACTTCACGTCGCCCATTCCCATCGCCTTCGGCGAGATGAGCGCGAGCACGAAGTAGAAGAGGAACATGCCGGCGGAGCCGGCGGCCGCCCAGGCGAGCGCGAGCCACTCGCCCGTGAGCACGGCCGCCACCACGAGCAGCACCGCGACCACGAGCAGGGTCGGGAAGACCATGGCGTTCGGGAGGCGCTTCTCGGTGAGGTCGACGATCGAGAGGGCGACGCCGGCGGCGGCGAGCGCCAGCAGGGCCGGCAACACGGGGTCGAGCCCGTAGCGCCAGGCGATGACCCCGAACAGCACGCCGGTCGTGCCGGCCGTCCAGGCGCGGAGGGCGCGCAGCGGCATCCGCTCGGATCGTTCTCGATGGATGTTGCGGTCGGTCCAGACGGCGAGCGGCCACCAGCCGAGCACGGCGCCGAGGAGGGCGGCCCCGACGACGAGGGCGACGGGGGCGAGGGGCATGGTGTGCAGCGTAGCGCGGCGCGCGGGGCGCGCGCGGCGTAGGCTCCCCCGCGAAGGCATCGATGAGGGGGGGGATGACATGGATGACGCGCTGGCGACCTACGACGCGGTGGCGAACGAGCTGCTGCACGACGCCGACTACGACGTGGATGCCACGCCCGATGGGCTGCTCGTGAAGGGCCGGCTGTTCGCGTTCCTCGACGGCGGGCAACTCGTGGTCGACCTGCCCGCGGCACGGTCGGCCGACCTGCAGGCGCGGGGCATCGTCGTGCCGTTCCACTCGGCGCGCGGCGGCGACAGCCGCACGTGGGTGCGCGTGAGCGATCGCGAGCTCTGGTCGGAGCTGGCGCGCGAGGCGCACGAGTTCGTCGGGGAGCCGCCCGTCGGGCACCAGTCGTAGTCCTGCCCTCGGAGCTCGATAGCGCCGACGCTCGAATCGACCCGACCTACCGGGGTATCGCCTCGCCGCCCCCAGTCTGAGTGGCGTACACGGCAGGCACGATTCGGGAGGGTCACCAGGCGCGCGCTTCGCGTCCTCCTCGTTCTCCGATACGGTTGCGTGACCATGCGTCGCGGCCCTTCGGCCGCGACGCATGACTTCGGTTGTCGTGCGGTCGCAGCGACCTGTTTCGCGTCGCTCAAGGAGGAGAATGCACCGGGTTCGTGCAACACGGCTCGTGGCACGGGCGTCGACGACGCTCGCCGTCCTCGCGGTCACCATGTTCGGTGTGCCGGCTGCAGCGCATGCAGGTGCGGCCGTCGGAGAGACGTCGCACCGGTGGGCGAGTACGGAGCCCACCGCGGACGGTTCGATCTCAGGCACCATCACGGAGCCGAACGGGGAGACAGCCGACGCACTCGTACCCACGATCTATCGCACCGACTCCGAGGGCCAACTCGAGGTCGTCGAGGGCATCGGCGCATCGCATGGCGGCGGCTCCTACACCGTCGCCGGCCTTCCCTCGGGCGACTACTTCGCGGTCGCTCCCGGCGATGGCCCGGTCGTGGGCGCCACGCTCGATCGTGGTGCCGCCCCCACCTGGTTCGGCGGGACGACGCTGCCTGCCGCGGCGACTCCGATCCACGTCGAAGCCGGGCAGCCGGTGGACGGAATCGATATCACGCGGGTGAGTGCTGCGATCATCACCGGGCGCGTCACGACCATCGACGGCCCGGTCGAGGGCGCCCGGGTACGTGCCTCACCCGCCACCATCGGTGACGTGAACGTCGGATGGGCGAACCGCAACCTGTGGGTCGCCACCCTGACGGATGCGGAGGGGCGATTCGCGCTGCGCCTCTCACCCGGCGTCGACTACTCGATCGGGTTCGGGAAGTTCGACGGTACCGTGATCGGCGAGACGTGGGACGACGGATCGAACGGCCAGGGTTCGCCGACGCACCTCAACCTCGAACCCGGCGAGCTCCGTGATGGCGTCGACGTCGAGCTGGACAAGCCGGTCACGATCACGGGCTCGGTGCGCGATAGCGTCGGCGCTCCGTTGTCCGACATCGACATCGACGCCTACGAGATCTATTCCGATGGCCGGGAACCCAGGCGCGCATCGTCGACGATCTCCGGGTACGACGGCACCTTCGAGTTCCGGCTCGTACCCGGCACCTACGCCCTCTCGTTCCGAGGACGGTGGCCGCAGATCGACGAATGGTGGCAGGACCAGGCCGACCTCGCGACCGCAACTCGGATCGAACTGACCAGCGGTGAGACGTTCGATGCGCAGGTCGAGCTCGATTCGCTTCCAACCATCCCATCAGCAGAGCCGACGATCTCGGGCACTGCGGTCGTCGGGTCGCAGTTGACCGCCGTGACAGACGGATGGGCGGCAGGGGCGTACTTCTCATATCGATGGTTCGCCGACGGCGAGCTGCTTCCGACTGAGTTCCGCTCGACGCTCTCGCCCTGGCCGGGGCTGGAGGGAAAGGCCATCTCGGTGGAAGTCACCGGCGGGGCGGCCGGCTACATCGGCGTGTCGAGGACCTCGGCCCCGACGCTCCGAGTACTCAACTGGGCGACACCGACGATCTCGGGCACGCTCGACGGAACGGTATGGGTCGGTCGCACGGTGTACGCCGTTCCGGGAACATGGAGCGCATCGACGGAGTTCGCCTATCAGTGGATGGCCGATGGGTCCGAGATCGACGGCGCGACGGAATCGAGGCTTGTCGTCCCCGACTCCGTGACCGGCGCGCGGATCAGCGTGAAGGTCACGGGCACGAAGCCAGGCCACCCCGCGCATTCGGCGATCTCCGCAGAGACGCCGGGCGTGGGCAGGAGCGCGGTCCCGACCATCTCGGGCGTGCCCACGGTCGGGGCGACGCTTTCTGCGTCCGCCGGAGCGTGGACCCCTGGTACGTCCTTCTACTACCAGTGGTGGGCCGGTGGCAAGATCCTTCCAGAGACGGGGTCGACCTACACGGTGCACAGCGACCTCGTCGGCAAGGCGATCACGGTGGCCGTCTCCGGGAAGCTGGAAGGGTACCCGACGCCGGTGAAGGTATCCGAGCCCACACTCCGCGTGGCGGTGGCCGCCACGCCCCAGATCGCGGGAGCGCCGTACGTGGGTTCCGAGCTCAGCGCGTCGCCCGGCCCGTGGACTTCCGGAACGGACTTCGCCTACCAGTGGTATGCAGACGACATCGTCATCCCGGGCGCCGCGGCCTCGACCTACACCGTGGAGCCCACGCTCGTGGGCATGCGGTTGACGGTGGAGGTGACGGGTACGCAGTCGGGATATCCGACGCTCGCGCGGACCTCAGTGGAGACGGCTGCCGTCACGTTCGAGACCAACTCGCGTCATTCGGGCGCGGACCGATTCGGGACCTCGGCCGCGATCAGCAGGGCCGCCTTCGCGCGGGGAGTGCCGGTCGCCTACGTCGCGAGCGGTCTGAACTTCCCCGACGCACTCTCGGGGGCGCCCGCAGCCGGGATCTCGGGCGGGCCCATCCTCTTGAACGGTGCGAACGACTACCTGCCCTGGACGGTCAGCGACGAACTCTTCCGCCTCGCACCGAAGCGGATCGTGGTGCTCGGAGGCACCGGTGCCGTCAGCGACACCCTGCGGAAGGCCCTCGAGTCGTACACGAGCGGAACCGTTACCCGCCTCGCCGGGGCCGACCGCTTCGCGACCTCGGCAGCGATCAGCACGGCCTCCTTCGGTGCAGGAGTACCCGTCGCGTACATCGCCAACGGCATGAACTTCCCCGACGCGCTCTCGGGCGCCCCTGCAGCAGCGACGTACGGCGGTCCGGTCCTCCTCACCAACGCCACCTCGATCCCAGCCCCGGTCGCAGCGGAGTTGCAGCGACTCAAGCCCAAGCGGATCGTGGTGCTCGGAGGCACCGGTGCCGTCAGCGACACCCTGCGGAAGGCCCTCGAGTCGTACACGAGCGGAACCGTCACCCGCCTCGCCGGGGCCGACCGATTCGCGACCTCGGCAGCGATCAGCACGGCCTCCTTCGGTGCAGGAGTACCCGTCGCGTACATCGCCAACGGCATGAACTTCCCCGACGCGCTCTCGGGCGCCCCTGCAGCAGCGACGTACGGCGGCCCCGTCCTCCTCACCAACGCCGCCTCGATCCCAGCCCCGGTCGCAGCGGAGTTGCAGCGACTCAAGCCCAAGCGGATCGTGGTGCTCGGAGGAACCGGTGCCGTCTCGGAGTCGGTGCGCGCGCAACTGAACGCGTACCTGGCACCCTGAACCAGAGGGTCGCTAGACCTCGCCCCGCGAGATGCCCACCATCTCGTCGCGCGGCACGACCTTGATGCGGCGGCGCTCCTCGGCGGCGCCGAGCGCCTGCTCGTGCTCATCGAGGCGGTGCCATCCGTCGAGGTCGGTCCACTCGATGCCTCGCGACTCGAGCAGCTCGATCACCGACTCCTCCGACGGCGACTCGGGCCGCCACCAGTTGCCGAGGTCGTTGATGAGGTGCTTGATGGTCTCCATCGCGTCGGACTTCGTGTGGCCGATGAGGCCGACCGGTCCGCGCTTGATCCACCCGGTCGCGTAGACGCCGTACATCTGGCGCGACTGTCCGGTCTCCTTGTCGCGGATCAGCACCTGGCCCTCGTGGTTCGGGATGACGCCGAACTTCTTGTCGAACGGGATCCCGGGCAGCGGCGAACCGAAGTAGCCGACCGCGCGGTAGAGCGCCTGGATCGGGATCTCGCGGATCTCGCCGGTGCCGACGACGCCGCCCTCGCCGTCGGGCGCGGTGCGCTCGTAGCGCAGCGCGGCCACGCGACCGTTGCCGTCGTCGACGACCTCGAGGGGCTTGGCGAAGAAGTGCAGGTGCAGGCGGCGCGAGGCCTGTCCGGTTTCGCGCTGGCGCCACTGCTGCAGCACCTTGTCGATCACGAAGACCTGCTTGTTGCCGGCGACGGCCGCGCGCGCGGCGTCGTCGTAGTCGAAGTCCTCGTCGTAGACGATCATGTCGACGTCGCGCAGCTCGCCGAGTTCGCGGAGCTCGAGCGGGGTGAACTTCACCGAGGTCGGGCCGCGGCGGCCGAACACGTGCACGTCGGTCACGGGCGAGGCCTTCAGCCCCTCGTAGACGTTCGCGGGGATCTCGGTCGGCAGCAGGTCCTCGGCGTGCTTGGCAAGCATGCGCGCCGCGTCGAGTGCGACGTTGCCGTTGCCGATGACGCCGACGGATGCCGCCTCGAGCGGCCACTCGCGCGGGTAGTCGGGGTGCCCGTCGTACCAGCTGACGAAGTCGGCCGCGCCGTACGAACCCTCGAGCTCGATGCCCGGGATGTTGAGGTCGGCGTCCTTCACCGCACCCGTCGCGAAGATCACCGCGTTGTAGTGCTTCTTCAGGTCGGCGAGCGTGATGTCCTCGCCGAAGCGCACGTTGCCGAAGATGCGGATGTCGCCGCGGTCGAGCACCTCGCGGAGCGCCGTGATGATGCCCTTGATGCGCGGGTGATCGGGCGCGACGCCGTAGCGGACCAGCCCGTAGGGCGCCGGCAGGTGATCGAACAGGTCGATGGACACGTCGAAGTTCCGCTCGGACTTCAGCAGGATGTCGGCGGCGTAGATGCCGGCCGGGCCGGCGCCCACGATGGCCAGGCGCAACTTGTTCCTCGTCACCGTCGGTGACCTCCTGTCGTCGTCGAAGGAGCAGGGCTCAACTCGAGCGCTCCACGATGGTGTCGGCGAAGCGCGTCAGCGCCTTCTTCACGCTGCCCTCGGGTACGGGCTCGAGCGCCTCGACGGCCTCGCGCGCCCAGCGGTGGGCCTCCGCGAGCGTCGCGCGCGTCGCCTCATGCTCGCGCAGTTCGGCGACGATCCCGTCGATCGTCGCCCGCGACGGCACGATCCGCGCAGCGAGCGTGTTGGTGTCGAACGGGTCGTCGAGATCATCGGCCGACGCCGGCAGCACGTCGCGGCGGATGCGGTCGAGCAGGTCGGCCGACGAGGCATCCGTCTTCGCCAGCTCTTCGAGCCGCAGCAGCGGCAGCGTCACGACGCCCGCGCGCAGGTCGGTTCCGGGGACCTTGCCGGTCTCCTCCGGCTGGGGCGACAGGTCGATGACGTCGTCGATGAGCTGGAACGCGACGCCGATCTTCTCGCCGAACTCGATGATGGGCGCCTCGAGCGAGGGGTCGGCGTTGCCGAAGATGATGCCCGACTGCGCGGCCGCCGCGATGAGCGACCCGGTCTTGTCGGCCAGCACCTGGATGTAGTGCTCGATCGGGTCCTCGTCGGGGTCGGGCCCGACGGTCTCGTTGAGCTGGCCCAGCACGAGCCGCTCGAACGTGTCGGCCTGCATGCGGATGGCGCGCTCCCCGAGCTTGGCCATGAGCTGGCTCGCCCGCGCGAAGAGCAGGTCGCCGGTGAGGATCGCCACCGAGTTGCCCCACACCGTCTGCGCGCTCGGCACGCCGCGGCGACGCTCCGACTCGTCCATGACGTCGTCGTGGTACAGCGACCCGAGGTGCGTGATCTCGATGGCCATCGCCGCGGTCACGACGTCGTCGACGCTGCCGTCGCCGAGTTGCGCGGTGAGCAGGGTGAGCATCGGGCGTACCCGCTTGCCGCCCGCCTCGAGCAGGTAGCGGCTCGTGACATCCGCAACGGTGTCCGCGAAGCGGACCTGGTCGACGAGCCCCACCTCGACCCGTTCGAGGCCGTCGTCGATGGCCCGGGCCATCGCGCGATCGGCCGAGGAGGCGAACACCCGCTCGCTGAGGCCGAGGTTGGCCGCCAGCGAGGAGGCGCGACGGACCGTGTGGCTCGGATTCACGAGCCCCAGCCTACCGAGAGCCGGCCGAGCGGATGCTGCGAGCTTGTCGAACGCGCCGCGCTCAATGCTCCGCGGGGGCGATCGGCTTGCGCGCGCGATGCAGCGCGACGATCCCGGCCGTGAGGTTGCGCCACGCGACATCCGTCCATCCGCTCTCGCGGATCCATCCCGCGAGCGTCGGCTGGTCGGGCCACGCGTTGATCGACTCGTTGAGGTACTCGTACGCGTCGTCGTTCGAGCTCGACAGCTTCACGAGCGGCGGCATGACGACCTTCTGGTAGAAGTCGTAGCCGGCGCGCACGACGCCCACCGGCGGGTGCGAGAACTCGCACACCACGAGGCGCCCGCCCGGCTTGGTGACCCGCAGGAACTCGGCGAGCGCGACCTTCGGCTCCTTCACGTTGCGCAGGCCGAACGAGATCGTGACCGCGTCGAACTCGGCGTCGCCGAACGGCAGCTTCATGGCGTCGGCCTCGACGAACACGAGGTTCGGCACGTGCGCCTGGCGGCGTCGGCCGACCTCGATCATGCCCGGCGAGAAGTCGGCGGCGACGACGCTCGCGCCCGACTTCGCGAGGCTGGCGCTCGAGGTGCCCGTGCCCGCGGCGACGTCGAGGATGCGCTCGCCCGGCTTCGGCGCGACGGCCTTCGTCGTGGCGACGCGCCACAGCGAGGCGTTGCCGACCGAGAGCACTGCGTTGGTGCGGTCGTAGCGCGCCGCGACCCGGTCGAACATCGCCGAGACGTCACGGGGGTCCTTGCCGAGGTCTGCGCGCGTCATGCCTGCGAGTCTACGGTCGCCCGGCTGGACGGGCCCGGTGAGGGCGGGGGCTCCGCGCACGGGCCTCCCCCGCTCCTGCATGAGAATCCGCGCTTCACTGACCGCAAACCTGAGAATTTCCATGCATCGGGATGAATCGGTGCGCGGGCGGCGTTCAATGGTGGTGGACGGCGCGGCTGCGCCATCCGCTCGAAGGAAGGAACAACTGGGCATGAAGGCGATCTGGAACGGCACGGTCATCGCGGACTCCGACGACACCGTCGTGGTGGAGGGCAACCACTACTTCCCGCGTGAGGCGATCCGCCCGGAGTACTTCGTGGCCAGCGACAACCGCACCGTGTGCCACTGGAAGGGCACCGCGAACTACTTCCACGTCGAGGTCGACGGGCAGCGCAACCCGAACGCCGCCTGGACCTACAACACCCCCTCCGACGCGGCCGCCGAGATCCGCGAGTACGTCGCGTTCTGGCACGGCGTCGACGTCGTCCCGGCCTGATCCGGCCGACGGCCCGGCGTAGGCTGGTCCGGTGACGCGAACGGATGCCGCGGCGCCTCCCGCCGCCGACACGGGGCTGCGCGTCCGCACCGTCGCGGTGGACGAGACCGCTCCGCTCGTGCCACGCCTCGACCCGAGGCGTCCGCTGCTCTGGATGCGCCGCGGCGAGGGCATCATCGGCCTCGGCGAGGTGCTGCGCATCGAGTCGCGTGGCCCCGATCGGGTCGCCGACGCCGCGCGCGAGTGGCAGCGCGTCGCCGCCGCGGCCGACGTCGACGACCGCGTCGGCCTCCCCGGCAGCGGGCTCGTCGCGTTCGGCGCGATCGCGTTCGCCGACGAGTCCGCGGCGACGAGCGTGCTCGTCGTCCCCGAGATCGTGCTCGGTCGGCGCGACGGGCGTGCGTGGGTCACGCGGATCGAACTCGTCGACGCGGCATCCGCTGCGCCGCCCGCACCGGTCGAACTGCCCGATCCCGCGCCGAAGCGCGACGTGCCCCGGGTGCGCTTCGAGCCCGGCGCCATGCCGCCCGAGGCGTACACCGACGCCGTCGGCGAGGCGGTGCGCCGCATCGACGACGGACGCTTCGAGAAGGTGGTGCTCGCTCGCGAGATCGTCGGCACGCTGCACGAGGGCGCCGGGCTGCGTGCAGCACTCGCGAAGCTCGCCGACGACTACCCCGACACGTGGGTCTTCGCCGTCGACGGACTCATCGGCGCGAGCCCCGAGACCCTCGTCCGCGTCGACCACGGAACGGTCTCGGCGCGCGTGCTCGCCGGCACCGCGTCGCGCGGACGGGATGCGGCATCCGATCGCGGCCAGGCCGCGCACCTCGCGGCCTCGCACAAGGACCTCGCCGAGCACGCCCTCGCCGTCGAGAGCGCCGTCGCGACGCTCGCCCCGCACACCGCCCGGCTCGACGCGAGCCCCGAACCGTTCACCCTGCAGCTGCCGAACCTGTGGCACCTCGCGACCGACCTCAAGGGCACGCTCGGCGACGGCTCGAGCTCGCTCGACCTCGTCCGCGCGGTGCACCCGACCGCCGCGGTCGCGGGCACGCCCCGGGCCGTCGCACTCAGGGCGATCGCCGAGCTCGAGGGCTTCGACCGCGGGCGCTACGCCGGGCCCGTGGGCTGGGTCGACGCCGAGGGCGACGGCGAGTGGGCGATCGCGCTGCGCTGCGCGCAGGTGTCGGCGGACGGCACCGTGCGCGCATATGCCGGATGCGGCATCGTCCACGACTCGGTGCCGGCCGACGAGCTCGCCGAGACCGACATGAAGTTCCGGCCGATCGTCGAGGCGTTCGGCGCGCCGCCGCCGTCGCCGCCGGTTCCCTAGACCCGTCGGCGAGGCGGCATCCGCCCGCGCGTCACCCCGTCGCGAGCCGCGCCTTCTGCTCCTCGATGTCGTAGTCCGCGAGCGGCCAGTCGAGCTTCATGCCCTCGAGCGCGTCGATGAGCAGGTGCTGCACCGCGAGTCGCGCGTACCACTTGTGGTCGGCGGGCACCACGTACCAGGGCGCGTACGGCGTCGTCGTGCGATCGAAGACGAGCTGGTACGCCTCGCGGTACTTCGGCGCGAGCATGCGCTCGTCGATGTCGGACGGGTTGAACTTCCAGTGCTTGTCCCGCCGCTTGAGGCGCTTCAGGAGGCGCGACCGCTGCTCGTCCATCGAGATGTGCAGCATGACCTTGATGATGGTCGTGCCGGATGCGGCGAGCTCGGCCTCGAACTCATTGATGGCCTCGTAGCGCTCCTCGATCTCCTCGGGCGGCGCGAGTTCCCGCACCCGTGCGATGAGGACGTCCTCGTAGTGCGACCGGTCGAACACGCCGATCATGCCGCCCTCCGGCACCTCCTTGCGGATGCGCCAGAGGAAGTCGTGCGCGAGTTCCTCCTCGCTGGGCTTCTTGAACGTCGCGAGCTGCACGCCCTGCGGGTCGACGGCGCTCATCACGTGCTTGACGATGCCGCCCTTCCCGGCGGTGTCCATCGCCTGCAGCACGAGCAGCACGCGGCGCGGGTCGTCGCCCATCTGATGACCGGCGAAGAGCTGCTCCTGCAGGTCCGCGAAGATCTTCGCACCGACGTCGAGCGACTTCTCGGCCTCGCGCTTCTTGCCCTCGAACCCGGGAGTCGAGCCCGTCTCGACATCGGCGAGCACGAAGTCCTGCCGCACGCGCAGCACGTCCATCGGATCGCTCGCCCAGTACTTCTCCAGCCCCACGGTGCTCCCCTCACGGCCGCGACGGCCGCGGCGCTCCCCCATCATCGGGGGCCGACGGATGCCACGGCAAGGGGTCGCGCCACGGGCTTCAGCGTGGGAGCGGCACCTCGAGCAGCGTCGGGCCCGTGACGGCCGTGCCGAGCGCCTCGTCGAGCTCGCCGCGCGTTGCCGCGCGCCGGTACTCCCAGCCGTAGGCCGCCGCGAGCGCCGAGAGGTCGACCGACTGCGGCGTGTACTGCACGCGGTCGAAGGCGTCGTCCGGGGCGGATGCCGCGACCTCGAGCGCGTCGAAGATCGTGCCGCCGCCGTCGTTGCCGACGACCACGAGCACGCGCGGACGAGCCTCGCCCGCGCCGAGCAGGAGCGAGCCGACGTCGTGCAGCAGCGTCAGGTCGCCGACCAGCACGCGGGTGATTCCGGTCGCGGTCGGGGTGACCGGGGTGCCGGGTTCGTCGGCCCCGCCCGGGGCATCCGTCGCCGCTGCCGGCGAGGCGGCACCGGGCGCCGCCGCCTGGCTCGCGACCGCGATGCCGATCGCCGTCGCGACCGTGCCGTCGATGCCCGCGAGCCCCCGGTTGGCATGCACCGGGATGCGTCGGCCCGGCACGTTCCGGTCGGCGTCGCGGATCAGGCGCGACGCGCCGAACACGAGCCGGTCGTGCGGCCACGTCGCCGCCCAGAGCGCCTCGACGAGCATGCGGCGGTCGACGGGCGTGCGGATGCGCGCGAGCTGGTCCTTCAGGTACGCGCGCTGCGCGGCGTAGTCGCTCACGTGCCCGGTCTCGTCGACCCCGCTGCGGAGCCCGCCCGAGCCCGGGGCGGCGTCATCCGCGCCGGCTTCGACCTCATCGCGCCGGTCGAGCAGGATGCGACTGGCCCGCACCCAGCGCCCGGTCCACGCGCGCTCCTCGGCCGTCGGCTCGTGCGGCTCCACCCGCACGGCCCGCTCGAACCGGTCGACGGCATGGCCCGGGTCGAACCACTCGATGCCCCACGGCGCGACGGCGATGGTCTCGACGCCATCGCGCTGCACCAGGGCGGGCACCTCGCGCGAGAGCGTCGGATGCCCGAACACGATCACCCGCTCGACCTCGTCGCCGAACCCGGGCTCGCGGAGCAGTTCGCGGTACGCGACCACGAGGTTCGGTCCGAACCGGGCACCGCTCGTGACCTCCGCGATGAGGGGCCATCCGCCCGCCCGCGCGAACTCCTCGGCTCCCGGCCCTGCGCCGGCGCCCGCGACCACGACCGTGCGCGGGCCGTGCTCGAGGCGGGCGACACCGGCCTGCGCGTCGGCCTCGGCGGCGGCGGTGATCGAGGCGACGGATGCCGCGGCATCCGCCCGCACGACCGGGGGCGCCTCGAGCGACTCGGCCGACGAGAGCGGCTCGCGGTACTGCAGGTTCAGGTGCACCGGCCCCGGGCCGGGGTGCGGCACGAGCACGCCGTCGGCGTCGATGCCGAGTGACGCGCGCACGGCCTCGCGCGCCAGTCGCGCCGCCGCATCCAGCTCGCCCGCCCGCCCCTCCGGCGGGGCGACGTCGCGCTCGAACCGGACGGCGCCCGCGAAGATCCCGGGCTGCATCGTCGTCTGGTTCGAGCGGATGCCGCGAAGCTCCGCCGGGCGGTCGGCCGTCGCGACGATCAGCGGCACGCCGGCGTGGTGCGCCTCGAGCACGGCGGGGTGCAGGTTCGCGACCGCGGTGCCGGAGGTCGTGACGACCACGGCCGGGCGCCCCGTCTCGACCGCGATGCCGAGCGCGAGGAAGCCCGCGCCGCGCTCGTCGATGCGCACGTGCAGGCGGATGCCGCCGACGCGCTCGAGCTCCGCGGCGGCGAGCGCGAGCGCCTGCGAGCGCGACCCGGGCGCCACGACGACGTCGGTCACTCCGGCGCGCACGAGGTTCGACAGCAGCGCGAGCGCGGCTGCGGTGGCGGGACTCGCGACGGATCGGGCCTCAGCCATTCGGCCGCGGTGACGGGCCGGCGTCGCCGGGACCGTCGGTTCCGTCGTTGCGACGACGGTCGGTGCCGAGCGCGTCGTCGCCCAGCGGCCTCGCGGCGCCGTGCCCGTCGGCGTCGGCGTCGCGGTGGTCGCCGCCGGCGTCGAGCTCGTGGTCGAGCTGCTCGAGCTCCTGCTCCAGGCGGCGGATGCGCTCCTCGTGCTCGGCGTCGGCCCGCAGGCGGCGCAGGAACTCGGGGTCGTCGTCGGGTGCGTTGCTGTGCGGGTTCACGCGGCCGACGCGCAGGGCGCGCCCGCGACCCACGATGAACCACAGGGCGGCGCCGATCACCGGGACGAGCAGGATCACCACGATCCACCACCCGCGCGGAAGACCGCGGATGCGAGTGCGATCGAACAGCGCGCAGTCGACCGCCGCGTAGATCGTGAAGACCACGGCAGCGACACCGGCGATCAACCAGAGGCGGACCATGCACCGATTCTAGGCGCGTCGCATCACGTTCGGCTGGGAGCGAGCACCCAGACTGGGCCGCCTACACTGATCGGGTGAACGCCGTCCCCGTCTGGCTCCGCTACACGCTGCTGCGCGTGATCCTCTTCGCCGCACCGCTCGTGGTCCTGCTCGTCGCCGGCGTCACGCCGTGGATCTCCGTGATCGTGGCCGCGCTCTTCGGCTTCAGCGCATCGCTCATCTTCCTCCGCAAGCAGCGCGAGGCGATGGCGCAGGACCTCTACGCGGCCCGCCACCGCGAGCAGCCGCTCGTCACGGCCGACGACGAGGCCGAGGACTCCGCGATCGACGAGGCGGAGCACCGCCGGGCCGAGTAGGCCGCGGCATCCGTCGCTAGTACGCGAAGGCGAATCCCATGCCGAGGCCGTACGCGAGCGCCGTCACGCTGGCGAGCTGCAGCCCGATGATGAGTTCCCGAGGCGTGCGCGCCCACCCGACGATGACGCACGCGGGCAGTGCGGCGAGCAGCGCGAAGAGCACGAGCCAGGCCGGCGGGTAGAGCAGCGCCCAGAACACGGTGATCGCGAACGGCGCGAGCATGAAGACGGCGAAGAGGATGCGTCCGACGAGCGGTCCGACGAGCACCGCGAGCGTGCGCTTGCCCGCGATGCGGTCCTGGTCGACGTCGCGCAGGTTGTTCGCCATGAGCACCGCGCACGCGATGAGGCCGACCCCGACCCCGCCCGTCCAGGACTCCAGGTTCACGTCGATCGCCTGCACGTACGTCGACCCCGCGGTCGCGACGAGGCCGAAGAACACGAAGACGAACAGTTCGCCGAGGCCGTAGTAGCCGTAGGGGCGCTTGCCGCCCGTGTAGAACCAGGCCGCGACGATGGCGGCGGCGCCGACCGCGAGCAGCCACCACTGCTGCGTGATCACGACGAGGGCGAGGCCGGCGACGGCCGCCAGCCCGAAGAACACGAGCGCGACGGTCAGCACCTGCTTCGGCGTCGCGGCGCCGGAACCCACCAGCCGGGCGGGGCCGACCCGGTGCCGGTCGGTGCCGCGCACGCCGTCGGAGTAGTCGTTGGCGTAGTTCACGCCGATCTGCAGGGCGAGCGCCACGACGAGCGCGAGCACCGCCCGCCACGGATGGAACGGCTCGTCGAGGTAGCCGAGCAGCACGACCCCGGCGCCGGTGCCGAGCGCGACCGGGGCGATCGCGAGCGGAAGCGTGCGAAGGCGCGCGCCGCCCACCCAATCGCGGAAGCTCGCGGGCCCGCGCTGCGCGCGCGGGGTGCCCGCGGCGGCCTTCGCCGGGTTGCCGGAACGTCCGTTCGTCCGAGGCTTCGAGGCCCTACCGGCCTCGGCCGGTCGAGCGGACTGGGATGACTGCGTGCGCTGGGTCTTCGGGCGTGCCACCCCGACATGCTATTGCGCATGCCGCTGCGCCGGCTCCGCCGGCGTGCGCCGGGCGGGTATCACGGGCCACCGGCATCGCCGGCGCGCGTCAGTCGCGGGGGGCGCCGCGAACGAGGGCGGATGCCGCGACGCGGTCGGGCTTGCCCGAGGCGAGTCGCGGCAGCTCGTCGACCGCGACGACGCGCACCGGTCGGCCGGCGGACGGCAGCCCCGCGGCATCCGTCGCCGCACGCAGTGCCTCGAGCACGCCGGCGGCGCCCGCGGCCGGACCGGACACGAGCACCGCGGCCCGCTCGCCCCATTCGCGGTCGGGGACCGCCACCACGATCGCGTCGGCGAAGCCGGCGACGCCGTGCACCGCGCGCTCGACCTCGCCGAGCACGACCTTGACGCCGCCCGAGATGATCACGTCGTCGGCCCGGCCGGTGATGCGCAGGCGCCCGTCGTCGCCGAGCGAGCCGAGGTCGCCCGTGCGGTACCACCGTCGCCCGTCGGCATCGACCGCGAAGGCGCGCGCAGTCCGTTCGGGGTCGTCGAGGTACCCCTCTGCGAGCATCCGCCCGGCGAGCTGCACCTCGCCGTCGACGATCCGCACGTCGACTCCGGGCAGGGGGATTCCGTCGTAGACGCATCCGCCCGCGGTCTCGCTGGAACCGTAGGTGCGGTGCACGCGCGCGCCGAGCGCGGCGGCACGCTCGACGAGTCCGGCCGGGGCGGCCTGCCCACCGAGCAGGATCGCCTCGAAGGAACCGAGCGCCGCCCGCACCGAGCGCTCGGCGTCAGCCGCCTCGACGAGCCGCGCGAGCTGCACGGGCACGAGCGAGGTGAACCACGGCAGGTCGGGGTCAAGCGCGCGAGCCGCCTCGACGAAGCCCTCGGGGGTGAATCCGCCCGTCGGCATGATCGTCGGCGACGTGCCGGCGACGAGCGAGCGTACGAGCACCTGGATACCCGCGATGTAGGTGCCCGGCAGTGCGAGCAGCCACTGCCCGTGCACGCCGCCGAATCGGCGCGACGTCGCTCCGGCACTCGCGCGGAGCGCGGCACCCGAGAGCGCGACGCGCTTCGGCCGGTCGGTCGATCCGCTCGTCTCGACGACCACGGCGACCTCGTCGTCGACGAGGGTCTCCCTCGGGTCCGCCGGTTCGGTCTCGGCGGCGACCGGCAGCACCGCGGGCCCGTCGAGCAGCACCGCCTCGCGCAACCGAGCCATGAGCCGCGGCACGTCGGCGGCCGGAACCCGGATGAGGGGTTTCATCGATGCGCCCGTAACCGGGTCGACCGGTGTCTGGATTCGCGCCGGCCGCTCAGTAGTGCCACGGGTACGGACCCCAGTCGGCCTCGCGCTTCTCGAGGAACGAGTCGCGCCCCTCGACCGCCTCGTCGGTGCCGTACGCGAGCCGCGTCGCCTCGCCCGCGAACACCTGTTGCCCGACCAGCCCGTCGTCGACCGCGTTGAACGCGAACTTCAGCATGCGGATCGCGGTCGGCGACTTCGTGAGGATGGTGCGCGCCATCGCGATCGCCTCGCGCTCGAGGTCGGCGTGCGGCACGACGCGGTTCACGGCGCCCATCTCGTACGCCCGGTCGGCCGAGTACTCCTCCGCGAGGAAGAACACCTCGCGCGCGAGCTTCTGCCCGACCTGGCGGGCCATGTACGCCGACCCGTATCCGGCGTCGAAGCTGCCGACATCGGCATCCGTCTGCTTGAAGCGGCCGTGCTCGCGACTGGCGATCGTCAGGTCGCAGACCACGTGCAGCGAATGGCCGCCGCCCGCCGCCCACCCGGGCACGACCGCGATGACGACCTTCGGCATGAACCGGATCAGCCGCTGCACCTCGAGGATGTGGAGTCGCCCGGTCGCCGCCGCGGCGGCGGGATCCTTCACGACCTCGCCCTCGGCGGCCGAGTACTGGTACCCGTCGCGGCCGCGGATGCGCTGGTCTCCCCCCGAGCAGAACGCCCAGCCGCCGTCCTTCGGGCTCGGCCCGTTCCCGGTCAGCAGCACCACGCCGATGCGCGGGTTCGTGCGCGCATCCTCGAGTGCGCGATACAGCTCGTCGACCGAGTGCGGGCGGAACGCGTTGCGGACCTCCGGCCGGTCGAATGCGATGCGCGCGATGCGGCCGTCGGTCGAGTGGTGGTAGGTGATGTCGGTGAATCCGGCGCCGCCGGTGACGGATGCCGCGGCATCCGCCCACTCGCTCGGATCGAACAGTCCCGACACCTCGACAGCCATGGCCTCCAGCCTAGTTCGGGCCGCGCGGGGCTCCCCGACCGAGTGGCAGACTCGACGCATGAGCGCCGATGCCCTGCCGCCCGTCCACGACCTGCTCGCGACCGCACGGGTGGTCGCGCTCCCGCTCGTCACGCGCTTCCGCGGCATCGACGTGCGCGAGGCCGTGCTGTTCGAGGGCCCGGAGGGCTGGACCGAGTTCGCGCCGTTCGCCGAGTACGACGACGACGAGGCCGCGGACTGGCTCGCCGCCGCGATCGACTTCGGCTGGAGCCCGGCGCCCACTGCCCACCGTGACCGCATCCCCGTCAACGCGACCATCCCCGCCGTCGACGCCGACGCCGTGCCGACGGTGCTCGAGCGGTTCCCGGGCTGCCGGACGGCGAAGGTCAAGGTCGGGGCATCCGACCAGACCCTCGAACAGGATGTCGCGCGCGTGCGCGCGGTGCGCGATGCGATGGGGCCCGAGGGGCGCATCCGCGTCGACGCGAACGGCGGATGGAACATCGACGAGGCCGAGCACGCGATCCACGCGCTCGCGCCGTTCGACCTCGAGTACGTCGAGCAGCCGTGCCCGAGCGTCGCCGAACTCGCCGAGATCCGGACGCGAACCACGTACATGGGCATCCCCATCGCCGCCGACGAGAGCGTGCGACGAGCCGCCGACCCGCTCGCCGTCGCGGCGGCCCGCGCCGCCGACCTCCTCGTCGTGAAGGCCGCGCCGCTCGGCGGCATCCGTCGCGCCCTCGACGTCGTCGAGCGGGCCGGCCTGCCGATCGTCGTCTCGAGCGCGCTCGACACCAGCGTGGGGCTCGCCATGGGTGCGCACCTGGCCGCGGCCGTCCCGACGCTGGACTACGACTGCGGGCTCGGCACGGCCTCCCTCCTGGCAGCGGATGTCACGGCCGATCCACTCCTCCCGGGCGACGGCGCGATCGACGTCCGCCGCGTCGAGCCCGACCCGGCGCTCCTCGACCGGTACGCCGCCGACGGGGATCGCGCAGCGTGGTGGCTCGCTCGCCTGGAGCGCTGCCACGCCGTTCTCGTGCGCGGAAGAGGCTGATCAGGCTCCTCATCGCGTCAGTTCTGGAACATGAGGAATGCCCCCGTTTCTGGGGGTGTCGCGCCGGCGATCTCGGGGAGCACCCTGAATCCATCAGCGTCGATCGGGGGCATCGTCGAGGTGCGACGGTCCGGTCGACGGTCCGTTCCAACCCGAATCGAAGTGGAGCAAGGATGTTCTCGAGAACTCTGACCAACATCGGCGCCGGCGTCGGCCTGGCCGCCGCCATCACCCTGGGCAGCGGCATGGCCGCCTACGCGCACGAGTGCTACAACGCGAACCGTTCTGAGAAGGGCAACGCCGGCGCGAGCAAATCGCAGGCGTGGTTCACGGTGTACTTCGAGGAGCTGACGATGGGCCTCGAACCGGCGGACGCCGAGTGCGTGACCGACGCGTACGCATCGACCGGGGCACCGATGTCGTTCACCATCCACGTCAAGGGAGTCAGCGGCCAGGACGGCGTCGTCGCCGGGAACAACCCGCACGAGGAGAAGGCCGGCGACGGCAAGGGCATCGACGAGATCTTCGCCGCGCACGGCGCGGACCTGTTCTACGCCTTCGACAGCTGCGGGGTCGACATCCCGCTCTAGGAGACATCGGTTCCGCACCGACGACGATGCCCGGCGCCTGGGGGGTGCGCCGGGCATCGTGTCGTGCGCGGATCGGGCCCGGAACGAGTCCGGGGTGCCGACCCCACGCTCCGGGCGAGGCGGCGCACACTCGCCTCGCCCGGCGCTCTCAGGCCGCTCGGCGAGTGCGGCGCAGGCGCGGCCCGATGACGACGCCCCCGGCCGCGACCACGGCGAGCGCCAGCAGCGCCGCCAGCGCACCC
The DNA here is from genome assembly GCF_051715505.1 of Agromyces excoecariae. Lineage (NCBI taxonomy): Bacteria > Bacillati > Actinomycetota > Actinomycetes > Micrococcales > Microbacteriaceae > Agromyces > Agromyces excoecariae. The sequence continues at coordinate 178,266 of NZ_JBPSLA010000006.1, forward strand.
TGTGTTGTGGTGAGCCCGAGCGGCCCCACCACCGTGAGCCCCGCGACCGCTTCAGCGCCCGAGGCCACGCCGATCAGCCGGACGTGGTGTCCGTCGATCTCGGTCCCCGCCGGGATCGTCACCTCGAAGGCGACCGATCCGTCGGCACCGGCGGACTGCGCCTCGAGGAGGCGCGGCGTCGACTCGAGCCACACCTGCACGAGTTCACCCGGTGCGAAGCCGGAGCCCGCCACCGCGAGCGTCGAACCGACCTTCACCGAACCCGCGTCGAGGCGCACGACCTGATCGCCTGACGCGGCGGCCGCGGCCGCAGCCGAACCGGCGTCCGACGTCGAGCCGGTCGCCGCGCCCGAACCCGGAGCGGCGCCCGCCTTCGGTCCGGTCGCCGCGGCCCCGCCCTTGCCCGGAGCCTTCGCCTTCTGCTCCGAGACGAGCACCGCGGCCGTGCGCGCCGGAATCGTGAGCGTCCCGGTCTTCGCCTTCCACTTCGTCTCCTTGACGACCTCGTCGACGCCGGTCTGCAGCGGCTTGGCGAGCTTGAAGTCGCGGCCCTCGAGCCCGTCGATCCGCTCGGTGATCGGCTCGCCGGAGGCGTTGAACACCACGAGCGCGCCCTCGAGCGCCGGGTCGACGTCGTCGCCGACCAGGTCGTCGATGAGCATCACGATGAGGCCGTCCGTGGCATCCGCCCCGCTGTTCGGGAACGACACCTTCTGTTCGATGAGCTCGGCGGAGCCGAGCGTCAGGAGGTCGACCGACGAGCGCACGCGCAGCAGGTCGAGCGCGGATGCCTCGGCCGCGGCGATGTCCTCGGCGGTCGGCTTCAGCGCCGGGTCGGCGAGCAGCTCGCGCATGACGGGCCAGTGGTCCTCGTTATCGGCCTTCATCGGCAGGCCCGACCCGAAGGTCGATTCCTGGCCGGTCCAGTCGATACGGTTGAACCAGTCGCCCGAGTTGTAGCTGTTGCGGTCGAGCGACTTCGAGCGGAGCAACTCGGTGCCGGCGTGCCAGAACGACGGGCTCTGCGAGAACGTCACGGTCGCCAGCGACAGCGTGTTCATGCGGATCCGGTCGGCCATCGACGTCTCCTGCGGCAGCTTCAGCACCCCGAGGTCGAAGAGCGTCTCGTTGTCGTGCGCGTCGACGTAGTTGATGACCTCGTCGGGCTGGTCGGCGTAGCCGGCGGGCGAGCCGTTGTAGTCGACCTCGGCGCCCGTCTTCACGACGCCGTCGTACCCGGTGAACTCGAAGTCGCGGAGATTGCCCGCGAGTCCGATCTTCACGAGGTCGGTCTGCTGGCCGAGGTTCCGGATGCCGTCGCGCACGGGCCGGCCGTTCGGCTCGCCCGCGAGGCCGGTGCCGAAGCCCTGCTCGTACTTCGAATCGCCCGCGACCGGGCTGCCGCCGTGCACGCCGTCGCGCAGGCGGTCGTTGAACGTGGCGATCCCGGTGCCGCCGAGCTGCCCCTGCGAGGCCTGCTCGAACCTGGCGTTGTTCGCGACCTCGCCGAAGTTCCACCCCTCGCCGTACAGGAACACCGCCGAACCGTCGACGCCGTCCTCGTCGAGGGTGAGCTCGTCGAGTGCGGCTCGCACGGCGAGCAGGTTGTCCTTCGAGTGGTGGCCCATCAGGTCGAAGCGGAACCCGTCGACCTTGTACTCCCGGGCCCACAGGACGACCGAGTCGACCATGAGCTTCTCGGCGATGGCGTTCTCGGTCGCGACGTTCTGGCAGCAGGTCGAGGTCTCGACCCCGCCGGTCGCGTTGAGCCGCTGGTAGTAGCCGGGCACGACCTTGTCGAGCACCGACTTCCCACCCTGGCCCGACGCCGCGGTGTGGTTGTACACCTCGTCGAGCACGACCTGCAGGCCGTTGGCGTGCAGGGCTCCGACCATCTCGCGGAACTCCTCGACGCGCGCACCACCGTCGGGGTCGACGGCGTACGAGCCCTCGGGCGCCTGGAAGTGGTACGGGTCGTAGCCCCAGTTGAAGCCGTCGAGGTCGCGGATCGCCTCGATGCAGGCCTGCTGGTCCTCGTCCGCGGGACCGAACGTCTCGAGGTCGCAGTCGGGGGTCGCCTGCTGGTCGCGGCGCTCCTCGATGGTCGCGATGTCGAACGTCGGCAGCAGGTGCACCGTGTTGATGCCGGCCGCGGCGAGCTGGCGCAGCTGGGCCGTGCCCGCGCTGTTCCGCGTGAACGCGCGGTACGTGCCGCGCTCCTGCTCGGGCACCGTCTCATCGGTGATCGAGAAGTCGCGCACGTGCAGCTCGGTGATGGCCCGGTCGACCTGGCTCTCGACGATCGGCGCCGGGGTGTCGGCCCAGAGTTCGGGCGCGAGCGCCTCATCGTCGAGGTCGACGAGCACCGTGCGCGTCGAGTTCACGGTGAGCGCCTGCGAGTACGGGTCGGTGACCGAGTTCTGCTCGATCGCACCGGTCGACGGGGCGTACACCTCGACGAGCCAGCGGACCTCGTCGCCCGCGCCGAGCGCGTCGCCCGTCACGGACCACACACCCGACTCGTCGTCGAACGTCGCCGGGAGCACCTCGGCGTCGCCGGTCGAGCCGGCATCCCATCGCTGGAGCGAGACCGACTGCGCCGTCGGCGCCCACACCGACTGGGTCGGCTCGCCGTCGTGCCACGAGGTTCCGAGCGTGACGGATGCCACGCCCTCGCCGTACAGGTCGTCGAGCACGCCCGGCAGCTGCACGCCGGTGAAGGCGGTCAGCCGGTCGCCGTCGTGCTGTGCGACCTGCACCTGCTCGGTCAGGAGCGATGCGATCGCGTCGCGGTCCAGCCCGACCGGGCGGAGCGCCGCGTAGCTGGCGAGGTGCGGGAAGGCCGCCGTGAGCTCCTCGCCGATGCCGGCGGGATCGAGTTCGAGCTCGATCGGGTCGCCGCCGCCCGTGACCGCGCCGTCGGCGACCGCGAGGCCTGCGTCGGCGGCGTGCTCGATGGTCCACGTCAGGTCCGCCGGGTCGGCCCCGCCGAGCAGGGATGCCGGCCAGGCGAGCGTGTCGGCGTCGAGCCAGTACGCGCGCTGCGTGCCGGTGCCCGCCAGCGGCGGGTCGGCGACGACGACCTCGAGCACGTGCGTCTCGAGCGTGTAGCGGAACGTGACGAGCTTGCCCTCGGTCGCGCTGAAGGCGATGTTGCCGCCGTTCCGCGCGCCGTCGACGCCGTAGTTCTCATCCCACGAGAGACCGTGCGCGACCTTCACCTCGTAGTTGCCGGTCGGCAGCTGGTCGGTCGAGAACTCGTACACGCCATCCTCGTCGCCGTCCTGTGCGAACGTGACCATGCACTCGGGCTGCCAGTCGCCGGGGCATCCGAGCTCCGACTGCAGGCTTCCGGGCAGCGTCACGATGGGGCCCTCGGCCGTCGACGAGAACACCTTGGTCCGGGGGTCCCAGTAGAAGGTCACCGGGCCGCCGGCCGTCGTGTAGGTCACGTTGGGCCCGCCCTCGACGCCGTTCGCGCCGTAGTTGAGGTCCCAGCTGCCGTTGATCGCGACCTTGTACTCCCAGGTCCCCGCCGGGATGTCGAACGTGCCGGCGTAGATGCCGTCGGCGCGCTTCCTGAGCTTCGCGGCCTCGCAGCCGGGCTGCCAATCGCCCGGGCAGCCCATCTCGGAGTTGTGGTTGCCGGGGATCGTGACGAGGTCGATCTCGGTCTCGGGCTCCTCTTCGACGACGAGGTTCACCGCGTTGCCGACCGAGGCGTAGGTGGATGCCGCGGCACGCTGCCCCGCGGCATCCGTCGAGATCGCGCGGTACTCGACGAGCGTGCCGTTCGAGAGCCCGGCCGTGTCGTGGAAGACCCGCGGGGTGGTGTCCTCGGCGGTGCCGAGGGCGTGCCAGTCGGAGGAGCCGGCGACGCGCCACGCGAAGCTCGTCTCCTGCCAGGTGTCGTCGGCCACGTCGGCCGAGACCGCGGTCAGGCCGGTGACGCCGGCGCCGGCCGCGGGCACGTCGACGGCGATGGCGGATGCCGCGTCGGGTGCCGTCACCTCGCGGTCGGCACGGAGCACCACGGCGCCGAGCGCCGGCACCGAGACGGATGCCACGCCCTCCGCGTTCGCGGTGACGCCCGGGCCGTCGGCGCCGTAGAGGGGCGTGAACACGCCGTCGGCGGTGAGGGTCGTCACGTCGACCGTCTTCGCCTCGTTCGCGTTGTTCACCGCGACGAGGTACTCGACCTTCTCGTCGCGGTCGACGCGGCTGAAGGCGTACACGCCGGCACCGTCGGCCACGTACCGCTCGATCTGCGCACCCTGGTCGAGGGCCGGGTGGGCGTCGCGGAGCGCCGCGAGTGCGGCGATGTGCTCGTAGAGCGGAGCATCCGTGTCGTACCGGTCGACGCTGCCGGCCTGCTCGCCCGTGACGAGCGGCTGGTTCGCGTACTCGCCCACCTCGGTGGCGAAGAGCGTCTGACGCGCATCCTTGTCGCCGCCGGTGCCCGCGAAGCCCTGCTCGTCGCCGTAGTAGACGACCGGCTGGCCGCGCGTGAGGTACATGAGCTCGTGCGCGAGCTCGTCGCGCTCGAGCGCGCCGCCCGTCGAGGCCAGGAAGTATCCGACGCGCCCCATGTCGTGGTTGCCGAGGAACGTCGGCAGCGCGGCGGCCGAGGTGTCGGGCGTCGTGTACCAGTCGTCGCCCGCGAAGAGGGACTGGAGGTTCTTCGCCGAGTTGCCGGCCGCGTAGCTCACGGCCTGCGACTGGAACGTGAAGTCGAGCACCGAGTTCATGTCGGTGTCGCGGACGTACGGCGAGAGCTTCACGGGATCGGCGTCGTAGACCTCGCCGAACATGAAGAAGTCGGGCTTGCCGGCCGCGTGCGCGTAGTCGAGCACCTCGGTCGACCAGGTCTCCCAGAACTCGAAGTTGACGTGCTTGGCGGTGTCGATGCGGAAGCCGTCGATGCCGAGGTCGATCCAGTCCTGGTAGACGTCGACGAAGCCGTCGACCACGGTCGGGTCCTCGGTCATCAGGTCGTCGAGCCCGACGAAGTCGCCGTACGTGACGGACTCTCCCGCCCAGGTCGAGTCGCCGCGGTTGTGGTAGACCGTGGGGTCGTTCAGCCACGCCGGGACCTTGACGTCGGCCTCCTCCGGCGCGATGACGGGCGTGTACGGGAAGCTCGTCGCCGCGTCGAGGTCGGGGAAGTCGGCGCTGCCCGCGATCGCGCTCGGGTCGAACTCGTTCCCCTGCGCGTCCGCGTACGGGCTGGTGGCCTTGTCGACGTACGAGTACTGGCCCTCGGCGTAGTCGATCACGTCGGCGGTGTGGTTCGTTATGATGTCGAAGTAGATCTTGATGCCCTTGGCGTGCGCCTCGGCGATGAGCGCCTCGAGCTCGGCGTTCGTGCCGAGGTGCGGATCGATCTGCGTGAAGTCGGTGATCCAGTAGCCGTGGTAGCCCGCGCTGGCGTTCGCGCCCTCGCCCTGGACCGGCTTGTTCTTGAAGCTCGGCGTGAGCCAGATCGCCGTCGTGCCGAGCCCCTCGATGTAGTCGAGGTGGTCGCGGAGCCCCTGGATGTCGCCGCCCTGGTAGAAGCCCTTGTCGGTCGGGTCGTACCCGTGCGCGAGGCGGTCGCCCTCGATGCCGGCGGTGTCGTTGGTCGGGTCGCCGTCGGCGAAGCGGTCGGTCATGACGAAGTAGAAGTTCTCGTCGCCGCCCGCCTGGCGCGCGGGAGCGGCCACGAGGTCGACGTCGGTCGCCTCGTCGTAGAGGCCGTCGATGCTCAGCAGCTCGAGCCCGACCCGCTTCTGCGCGTCATCGAACACGACGCGCACGTCGACCTCTCCGTCGACGGTGAGGGGGATGTTGTCGCCGCCGCCGTTCAGGCCCCACGACGCATCCCACGTGTCGTTCGCCGCGACCTTGTACTCGTACTGGCCCGCGGGGAGCGTGAACTCCGCCGCGTAGAGGTCGGGGGTGTCGGTCGGAAGCAGTTCCGTCGTGGCGCACTCCGGCTGCCAGTCGCCCGGGCAGCCGAGCTCAGACTGCAGCGAGCCGACGAGGGCGAAGGTGTCGCCGTCTGCCGAGGCCGCCGGTGCGACCGGCAGAACTGCGAGGGCGGATGCCGCGACGGCGCCCGTGATCCCGAATGTCACCCATGTACGAGCGCGCGCCCGTTGCGTCATCCTTGACTCCCGATTCCGGCACGACGACGTGCCACTGACATTGGGAGCGAACGTAGCAGCGCGCGCGACGTTAATGCAAGCGCTTGCAGATGATCGGACCAGGCGGTGGACAGTTCACCCGCGAACCTGCCTGCGAGCGCGGGCGGCAGCCTCGACCAATGAGGTAACCGCTTGCAATTCCTCGCGCTGGGTCGTGAGCGATCAGCAGCCGGTACGTCCACGAATGCCGACGGGTGGGTCGTTAAATGCAGAAGAGCCGCCCGGCGTTGGGCGGCTCTTCTGTGAAGGATGTCCGGCGGTGTCCTACTCTCCCACAGGGTCGCCCCTGCAGTACCATCGGCGCTGCGAGTCTTAGCTTCCGGGTTCGGAATGTGTCCGGGCGTTTCCCTCGCGCTATGGCCGCCGAAACTCTAGG
>NZ_JBPSLA010000007.1:0-32677 GCF_051715505.1 Agromyces excoecariae
GGGCGCCGCTCGGGCCGCGAGCGGGTCGAGCGCCCTCTCCGACGGGATCAGCCGCGCGAACGCGGGCGCCGGCGAGCTGGCGACCGGCGCGGGAAGCGCGGCCGACGGTGCGGCTCGCCTGGCGGACGGCGCCTCCCGGCTGGCCGGCGGCGTCGCCGCGCTCGCCGACGGCGGCGACCTCGTGGAAGGCGGCGCCGCCGCGCTCGCCGCGGGTCTCGCCGACGCCGTCGGCCCACAGGGCGTGCCGCTTCTCGTATCCGGCACCGGCGGGGTCGCCGCGGGCGCGAAGGGCGTCGCCGACGGCACCGCCGGCCTCGCCGCGGGCAGCGCGTCGCTCGCGCAGCAGCTGAGCGCATTCCACCAGGCGCTCGTCGACGGAGGCGCCGACCAGGCGACGGTCGAGAACGCGCTCGCGCTCGCCCAAGCCGCGCAGCAGCTCGCCGGTTCCGCCGGCGCCGTATCGACCGGCGCGGCCGCGGTGTCGGCCGGCGCGCAGTCGACCTCCGCGGGCACGCAGGCGCTGGCCGCGAAGCTCGACGTCGCCGCGGCCAGGTCCGGCGAGCTCGCCGCCGGGGCCGCCGCGCTCGACGGCAACCTCGACCTCGCCGCGTCGAGCGCGGGCACGCTGAGTGCGAAGTCCGCCGAGCTCGCCGACGGCGCCGCTCGCCTCAGCGCCGGCGCCGCGTCGCTTCGTGGCGGCACCTCGACGCTCGATGTCAAGGTCGACGAGCTCGTCGCGGGCACCGGGCGGCTCGCCGCCGGCACGGCGGAGCTCGCCGCCGGTGCGCAGCGGCTCTCGTCCGGCGCCGGCGGTCTCGCTGCAGGCAACGGCTCGCTGGCCCAGGGGGCGACGGACCTGTCGACCGGACTCGACGAGCTCGCGACCGGCTCCGCCGAGCTCGCCGCCGGGACCCGGACTCTCGCCGACGGCTCGATCGAGCTCGCGATCGGCGCCGAGACGCTCGCCTCGGGCGCCGGCGACCTGCGTGACGGCAACGGCCGGCTCGCCGCGGGTTCGGCGGAGCTCGCCGCCGGCACCCAGGGCGTCTCCCCCGGCGCGCTCCTGCCATGGCTGGTCGTCTTCGGAGCCCTGACCCTGACGGCGCTGGCCGCGTGGTTCGTGCACCGGTTGCGGCACGCGCGGATGGCGCCGGCCTCGGCCTGACACGACGGAGGGCACGGCGCGCATCGCGCGCCGTGCCCTCCGGCAGTCCCGGGCCGGCCGGACCTCGGCCGGTCCCGGCCTCACACGCCCGAGGTCACATCTCCGGTCAGCCGCCCGGGCCGCCGCCGTTGCCGTTCCCGTTCCCGTTGCCGTTGCCGTTGCCGTTGCCCGGACCGTCGTTGCCGCCGCCGCCCGTACCGGTGGGCTGCGACGGTTCATCGGAGGGCGCCGGCGGGTCCGGCTCGACGTAGCGCCCGTCGGGGGACGATCCCGGTCCCGCCACCGGGCCGAGCCCGGCCTGCGTGAAGTCGCCCCCGCCGAACTTCGCCGCGGCCGCGGACATCACCTCGGGCCACATCCGGTGACGCGCCGTGGCGGCCTGACCGGTGGCGAACCAGATGCCGCGCTGGTTCGCGTCGCCGTTGACGCTCACCACGGCGGCCGCGGTGGCGACCTTCGTGCTCGCGCCCACCATCCAGGTGTCCTTCGCGCCGTCGGTCGTTCCCGTCTTGCCGATCAGCGGAACGCTCGGAACCGTCGCGGCCTGGGAGGCGACCGCGGTGCCCTGGGTCATCACCATGCCCATGGCCGTGTGCATCGCCGCGGCGACGGGCTCGGGCACCGCCTGCGTGCAGGTCGACTTCGGCGGCGGGATCTCCTCACCGTCACGACCCGTGATCCGGTCGATCGCGATCGGCGAGCACGTCTTGCCGTTGTTCGCGATGCCCGCGAACGCCACCGCCATCGACAGCGGTGCGACCTCGTTCGTGCCGATCACCGACGACGGCCCCTGCACGAGCACGTTCCCGTCCGCACGATGTACGCCGAACGCCTCGGCGGTCTGGCGGATGCCGCAGAGGTCGAGCTCCTTGGCCATGCCGATGAACCCGGTGTTGATCGATCCGATGGTCGATTCGAGCGCGCTGTAGTTGCCGCCCGACTCGTTCGCGTCGTTGCGGGGATTCCAGTCGCCCGCGAAGTGCGGTCCGAGGCAGCTGTCGCGGAACACGCCCCAGTTGCTCTTCGGGCGGGAGTCGACGCGCTCGGCGAGCCCGTGACCCTCCTTCAGCCACTCGGCCAGCGTGAACACCTTGTAGGAGGATCCCGGCTGGAAACCACGGGACCCGCCGTAGTCGAAGTCGGTGTTGTAGTTGATGCTCGTGAACTGCGGACCCTGCGCGAGCACCTGCGGGTCCTGGCTGTACGCCCGGTTCTGCGCCATCGCGAGCACTCGGCCGGTGCCGACCTCGACGGTGGAGATCACGCCGCCCACATCCCACCCGGGATACGTCGCGGGAACGTGCGCGGCGATCGCGCGTTCCGCAGCGGCCTGCAGGTCGAGGTCGATCGTGGTGTAGACGTTGTACCCGCCGCGACGGAAGTTGAGCAGGCGGGATGCCTCGTCCTCGCCGAAGACCGGGTCGTTCTGCAGGATGTGCTTGACGTAGTCGCAGAACCAGGCGCTGCCCCCGGCGGTCTGGCACCCGGTGCTCGGTTCGGTGATCTTCGGCTCCACGGGGGTCGCGATCGCCTCGTCGAACTCGGCCTGCGTGATCTTCGACTCGGCGAGCATGCTCTCGAGGATGTAGTCACGCCGCCCGTGGTTCTCGGCGTACCCGTCGGCGGCGCCGTTGACCTCGTTCCCCGGCTGATCGAGCCGGAACTTCGACGGGTTGTTGACGATCGCGACGAGCGATGCCGCCTGCGCGAGCGTCACGTTCGCCGCCGTCGTGCCGTAGTAGTAGTTCGCGGCGGCCTCGATGCCGTAGACGGTTCCGCCGAATCCGGCGATGTTCAGGTAGCCGAGCAGGATCTGGCTCTTGGTGTAGCGCTTCTCGACCCCGATCGCGAGACGCATCTCCTTGAGCTTGCGATCGATCGAGGTCTCGGTGACGGCGTCGTAGCATCCGTCGCGTTCGGTCTCGTCGGCGGCCGCCCGCTCGCATTCCTGCACGCGCACGTTCTTGACGTACTGCTGGGCGATCGACGACCCGCCCTGCGTCTCGCGGCCGCTCGCCGTCGTCACCGCCGCTCGCATCGTGCCCTGGAGGTCCACGCCGTTGTGCTCGTAGAACCGGGGGTCCTCGCCGGCGATGGCCGCGTCCTTGACGTACTGGCTCACCTCGTCCCAGTCCACTTCGACGCGGTTCTGGTCGTAGAACGACGCGAGCAGCCGCTGCTTGCCGTCGGGCTGGGTGGCGTAGATGTTGCTCTTGACCGACAGGTCGCCGATCTTGAGGTAGCTCGGCAGGTTCTCGAAGAGCGAGATGGTGCCGGATGCCGCGACTCCCGCGGTGGCGATCGCGGGCGTCACCGCGGCGGCGACGAGCAGCGCCGCGGCCGCGCTGACCGCGACGAGGCCGAGCAGGCCGCCGAGGACACCGCCGAACGTGCGCGGTCGGGTCACCGCGCGATCGTGCGTGTCGCCGTACATCATCGAACCAACCCCGACCTTCCGAGGCCGTCCCCATCGCGGGACCGGATGCAGGGTTCCGGTCCTCCGCGGCCTCGCCTTCCATCGAACCTCAGGGATCGGCCCTTGTAAAGCAACGCCGGGCGTGCCGCCCGAGCCGCTAGCCCGAGATCACCCCGCGAACGCGATGGCCGACGGCGATCGTCTCGCCCGAGATCGCTGACAGCGGGGAGATGAGGAAGCCGACGAGGTCCGCGATCTGGGTGGGCGACGACTCGCCGCCCGCGCCGACCTCGACGGCGACGGACGGCTCCGGCCTCACCAGCCCGGGATTGACCGTGTTCACCGTCACTCCCGTTCCGGCGGCCGCATCGGCGAGGTTCTTCGCGATCACGTTCAACGCCGCGTTCCGCACGGAGCCCGTGATGTTGCCGGTGAGGAACGCGTTCTGCCCGCTCACGCCGACGATCCGGCCGTAGCCCGCGGCGGTCATCACCGGCATCGCCGCGTTCGCGACACGCAGGAATGCGAGCGACTTCGCGTCGACGGCCCGGGCGACCTGCGCCGGGTCGCCGCTGCGAGCGGGGTCCAGCGTGTGGGCCGGCGGCGCCGCGGTCACGACGACGGCGTCGAGTCGACCGTACCGATCGACGATTCCCGCGATCGCGCCGTTCACCGAGTCGTCGTCGCGGGCGTCGAGGACGATCCCGTCGCCCGGCGTCCTCGACGCGACGACGACGGTCGCGCCCTCCTCCCGGGCCCGGCGCGCGATCGCCGATCCGATGAAGCCGCCGCCGCCGACGACGAGCACGACACGACCGGTGAGCTGGAGGTCCATCCGTTCACGCTAGCGCGGGCCCCGCGCACCTGTTCCCCGCTCGCCGTGGTCCGCCGGAGCCCGATCGACTCACCTCGCGACGCTCTCGACCCTCGGCCGGGACGGCCGCATCCACTCGGTTCCGGTCGGCATCACCTACCTCGACGGGATCGTCCGCGTGATCGGGAGTCGAGGTTCGCAGAAGTTCCTCAACGCCGAACGGAACGGCAGGGCGAGCGTCAACACCGTCGACCGTGCGAGATGGCTCAGCTTCGAAGGGCCCGTCCGAGTGCTCGCCGACGCGGAATCCGTGGCGCTCGCCGTGGAGCTCTACGCGGCCCGCTACCGGCATCCGCGCCCGAACCCGAATCGGATCGTGCTCGAGCTGACCGTGGAGCGAGTACTGGGATCCACCGGGATGCGCGCCGGCTGACCGCCACGTGTGAGACGATGCGCTCCGCGCACACGCCGATCGGTTTCTGATGAGGCTCCGACTCGCCGCTCCTCGGCAGGCCGCGGAGGTTCGCTCGATCGATCAGGCATCCGGCGAGACGCCTACAGGGCTTGCATCTCCCAGAGCTCGCGGTACCGTCCCGTCCGCGCGACCAGCTCGTCGTGCGAGCCGATCTCCACGATCCGACCGCGGTCGAGCACCACGATCCGATCCGCCTTGCGGATCGTCGACAGCCGGTGCGCGACCACCAAGGTGGTCCGACCGACCATGAGCCGCTCGAGCGCTTCCTGGACCTTGCGCTCCGATTCGACGTCGAGTGCGCTCGTGGCCTCGTCGAGGATGAGCAGTCGCGGGTCGCGGATGAGCGCCCGCGCGATCGAGATCCGCTGCCGCTGGCCGCCGGACAGCCGCGCACCGCGCTGTCCGACCGTCGTGTGCCAACCCTGCGGCAGCGCGTCGATGATCTCTTCCGCGTTGGCCCGTGCAATGGCGACCCGCACCCGCTCGTCGGAGACCGGATCGAGTCCGTAGGTGATGTTGTCCCGGATGGATCCCTCGAACAGGACCGAGTCCTGCGGGACGACCGAGACCCGCCGCCGCACCGATCGCAGGTCGAGGGTGCTCATGTCGGCTCCGTCGAGCAGGACTCGACCGGAGGACGGGCGCACGAAGCCGAGAGCCACGTTCATCATCGTCGACTTCCCCGACCCGGACGCTCCGACGAACGCGATCGTCTCGCCGGGAGCGATCGTCAACGACACGCCGGAGAGCGCAGGGTGTTCGTCGCCGTACCGGACGGTGACGTCCTCGAATCGGAAGCCCGCCTCGATGTCCGGCACCTGCCGCTTGCCTTCGTTCTGCTCCAGGTCGGGCTCGCAGATCACCTCTGCGATGGATCGGATGGACTCCCTGCCTCGGGCGATGATCGGCATGAAGCTGAGGACGGTCATCACCGTGCCGGTCAGGGTGGTGAAGTACGTGCCCAGCAACACCACCTCTCCCGGCGTGATGTCGACCGCCCCGGAGACCGAGAGGGCACCGGCACCGAGCAGGCAGCCGATCGCGAGCAACTGCATCAGCACCCAGCTCAGCGCGCCGAAGTGGCCGTTCACCATGTCGAGGCTCAGCCCGCGGCTGCGGACCCCTTCAGCGCGCTGCGCGACACGGGTGAAGGAGTCCTGCTCGAGCCCGTGGGCGCGGGTGATCGGCATCAGCACGGCCATGTCGCCCACGGCCCGCGAGTACTGCTCCATCTCGATGCGGAAGTCCTCGTTGCGGCGATGCGACCTCTTGCGAAGGAGTGCCCACACCCCGACCCCGAGGGGGATGGTCAACGCGTACACCGGGAGGAACTGCGGCACTGAGAGCGCGGTCATCGTGATCGCACCGAGGAAGACCACGATCGCGGACCCGAGCGGGTTGCCGATCTGGCCGAACATCAGTTCGATGTTCTCCACATCACGCACCACCTTGCTCTGCATCACCGCGGCGCTGGTGCGTCCGAAGTACCCGATGGAGACCGTCTGAAGTCGCGCGACGACGGCATTGCGCAGGGTCACGGCGATCCGCCGAACGATGCCCATGTAGGCCCGGGTGAAGAGGATGTGCGTCGGGTAGACCTGCAGGAGCAGCGCAGCCGCGATGATCCCCAACACCCCGAGGGCTGACAGGGGACCGCCGGCGACGACGTAGTCGATCGCCGCCGCGGTGATGACCGGCAGGAGCCACAGCGGGCTGTCCTTGACGATGAAGATGGCGGAGATCCCGACGAGCCGGGCCCGGTACGGGCGCAGCAATCCGAGCAGGGAACGCAGCGGGCGCCCGGGGTCGAGTGTCAGGGTCTCAGCGGGGCTCGCTTCTCGACTCATCCCTTGACGCCGGAGCTGATGCCCGAGCCCATGAAGTAGCGCTGGGTGAAGAGGAAGATCACGATGACGGGCAGGATGTAGATCAGGGCACCGGCCGACTGGAGCGTGATGATGCCGGATCCGCGGGGGTCGAGGTATCCGATCGAAGTCGCGACGGCGAGCGTGGTGTTGTTGTAGTTGAGGAGGAGTGCGGGCGCGAGGTAGTCGCCCCACGTCCACGTGAACGTCAGGATGAGCGACGTGAGGATCATGGGTCGCGACAGGGGGAGGAAGACCCGCCAGAAGATCCGCCACCAGCCCGCGCCGTCCATGATGGCAGCGTCCTCGAGCTCGAGCGGGATCGCCGTGAAGAACTGCCGGAACAGGAAGATCAGGTACGGGGTGCCGGCGATGCCCCACAGCACCCACGGCCAGTACGTGTTCACCAGGCCGAGGCGCGCGAAGAGGATGTAGGTCGGGATCAGGGTCGCGATCGACGGGATCATCATCGTGGCGAGGATGATCGTGAACAGGGTGTTCTTCCCCCGGCCCCGCAAGCGCGCGAAGGCGAAACCGACCAGTGCGCTGCTGAACGTGGTGAGCACGGACACGATGACTGAGAGGAAGAGCGAGTTCTTGGCGTAGTGGAGCCAATTGATCCGCGTGACCGCCTCGACGAAGTTCTGCCACTGCGGGTCGAACTGCAGCAGCGAGAAGGCTCCGCCGGAGACCTGCGCCGGCGTCGCGAGCGCGACCAGCACGATGTAGAGGAACGGCACGAGGAAGAGTGCGGCCGCGATGACCACCGCGGCGTACACGCCGATACCGGCTCGGTTCGCCGACGGGTCGTAGCGTCGGCGCGGGCGACGGGGGGCGGTCGTCGGACTCTCGTCCACGAGGGGCGGAGTGATCGCCCCGACGGCTGAGTTGACCGTGGTCGACATGGTGCTGCTCTCAATCCTGGTCGACGGCGACCTGATAGAAGACGAAACGCTTGCTCAGACGCTGGAGGATGAGCGTGAGCCCGAGGACGAAGACGAAGAAGACCCAGAGCATCGCGGTGCCGTAGCCGAAGCGGTTGTACAGGAAGAACTCCTTGTACACCTGGACCATGTAGAGCGTCGTGCTCTGCGGGATGTTCGACGCCGTGGAGAGGTTGTTGGTCTCGGCCAGGAGCATGGGCTGCACCAGGACCTGGAGCGACGCGATGATGCCGGTGATGACCTGGAAGTACAGGATCGGCGAGATCATCGGGATGGTGATGCTGCGGAACACACGCCACGAACTCGCGCCATCGATCTTCGCGGCTTCTTCGAGTTCGACGGGGACGTCCTGAAGAGACGCGAGGATCACGATCATTCCGCCGCCGAGGCCCCAGAGGGTCATTACGATGAGGGCGTAGAACGCGTACGGATCTGCGAGCCACGTCGTCTGATCAGGGCCGCCGAAGAACTCGAGGATCCCGTTGAGGAGGCCGGCATCGCGGTTGAAGATGAGTCGCCACATGATCGCCACCGCGACGATGGGCACGACGGACGGCACGAAGAAGATGGCGCGGACGACACCGCGCGCCCGGATCCGCCGGTTGACCAGGACGGCGAGGAACAGTCCTCCTCCGACGCTCAGTGGAACGGCGATGATGACGTACGCCAAGGTACGCAACAGGCTCGCCCAGATCTCGGGGTCGGAGGTGAAGATCTCGATGTAGTTGCGCAGGCCGACGAAGCGCCAGATCGGCGACTGGCCGTCGTAGTTCGTGAAGCTCGTCCCGAGAGCGAATCCGATCGGAACGATGGTGAGCAGGACGAATCCGAAGATCCATGGAGAGGCGAACAGGTAGAACGTGGAGGTGCGATAGCGCCGCCACCCGCGGCCGCGGGCATTGCTGCCCGCGACCGCGACCGACGTCGCCGTGGAACGGCTGGTCATCCGAGCTGGTCCTTGCCCTGGGCGAGGGTGTCGTTCAGCTCCGCCTCCAGGTCGGCGAGTGCCTGCTTCACGGTCTTCTCGCCCTTGATGGCCGCGACCGACTCGCGGTCGAGGGCGCTGACGAACACGGCACCGTCCATGTAGGGCGAGGTGGGCAGGGTCGTGACGGCGTCAGCCTCGAGCTTCGCGGTCTCGGCAGCCTCGACCTGGAAGGGGTACTCCGAAGGCAGGTTTCCCCAGAGCGACTCGAGCGCGGGCAGGCCCCAGCCGCTCTCGGAGCGCTCGACGGCCGGCTCGCCGCCCATGAAGTACTCCAGCACTCGCCATGCCTGGTCCTTCGAGTCGGAAGCGCTCGGGATCCAGCCCCCCACGCCGCCGGCGACCGATGCGATGCGCTCACCGAAGGTGGGCGTCGGCACGAGCTGAGCGGTGTCGCGCACGGCAGCGCCTTCGTCTCCGACGAGCATGCCGCCCATCCAGTAGCCGGTCATCGTCATCGCCATGCGCCCTGACTGGAAGGCCGGCCCGTCCTGGCCGTCCGGCAGGGGGTTGAGGCTCGTGACGCCGACGCCACTCGTGCCGTAGTCCACCAGCCACTGCATGGCGCGCTCCGCTTCGGGCGTATCGAAGTCGACCGCGGTGAGATCGTCGTTGTAGATCTCGCCACCCTGCTGCGCGATCATCGTCGTGAACAGCGTGGTCGTGCCCCACTGCCACTCGAGCCCCAGCGGGTACTCCACACCCGCGGCCTTGAGTTCCTCGGCCTTGTCGAGGACGGTGTCCCAGTCGGAGACCTCCGTGGTGCTGAGCGGCTCGACGCCCGCGGATTCGAACAGCGCCGTGTTCTGCCAGAGGGAGGTGTCGGCGCTCCAATCCTTGATGACGCCGTACAGGTCGCCCTCGCCGCTCGTGCTCCCGTCCCATCGCCAGAGGTCGTTGACCGGCAGGAGATCGTCCTCGCTGATGACCTCGCTGCCCGCGACGTAGTCGTCGAGGGATGTCGCGAGGCCCTTCGCGAACAGGTTCGGGTTCGGCGAGCCGCGCACGAGGTCGGGCGGATCTCCGGCAGTGAGCGAGGCGTTCAGGCGGGTCTGATCGAACTCGATGAAGTCGATCGTGATGTCGGGGTTGTCCGCTTCGAACGCCTCGATCATCTCAGGCGTGAACTCGTTGCTCTGGTACATCACCGTGACGGTGGTGACGCCGTCGGCCCCGCCGTCCTCAGCGGCGGTGCACCCCGCGAGCATCAGAGCAGGAACGGTCAGCGCGGCGAGCGCGACAAGTCCCCTCTTGGCGGGGGCTGTGTGTCGGGACATCTCTGTCGCCTTTCTTCCGGGATCCGGGTTCATGTCTGGCTTCCCCCGACGCTGAGCGGACCGGATGTTTCCGGGCTCTGCGTCGAGCGTGCCACAAGAGTACGTCTGCTCCCGACGACCTCACGATGGCCGATCGAACGGGATTCATGGATGAAACGATGGCGTCTGCGACCCACTTCACGAGTGCCGCTCACCCGCGAATGACCTCTCGATCACGAAGCGATAACGGACGATGTTGCGGATCTCGCCACGTTTCGGCGAGCTGGCGGGGCTCGGCGTTGAACCTCCTGCATGGACGATGACGGGAGACGCAAGATTCGGTCGTCCTGCCATCGGTCAGCCGAGTCCGCGCACGCGCCAGGCGAATCGCATCGACTCGTCCGGGGCGATCGTGAGCAGGTCGCGACCGGAGTTGAGCGCATCCGGCGGGCAGCTCTGAGGCTCGACGGCGACGGCGTGACGCCGGTCAGCGCCGATGGACTCGTCCGCGGTGTAGATCTGGACCCAGTCGCAGGATTCGTCCCACGTGATCTCGGTCCCCGTGCCGTCCGGAGCGGTGAGGCAGGCTCGAGCAACCCCGTTCCGGTCGCGAGCCAGCCCGGTGAACGCGTGGTTCAGGATCGTCTCCTCGATCATCCGCCCCTCGCGGAAGTCGTAGACGCCATCACGATGCTCATCGACCGGCACGAGCTCCGTGGGGAGCAAGCGCGCGTCCGTGAGCAGGACCTCCGCGGCGGATGTCTGCAGCGTCCACCGGTCGACCGCCCTCCGCTTCGCATCGCCGGCGAGCAGGTACGGGTGGATGCCGATACCGAACGGGGCGTGCGTCGCACTCTCATTGGTCGCTTCGACTTCGAGGAGCAGGCCATCCGTGCCGATCGAGTAGGTCGCGTCGAGTCGCACGCGCCATGGGTAACCGGGTTGCGGCTCGATCCACCCGCGCAAGGTGACGGCGTTGAGGCTCTGCCGGATCGCGTCGAAGCGGAGCCAGGCAGCGAGTCCGTGCGCTGCGCAGTTCGTGTCGATCTCGTTGACGGCGAGCTGGTGGTCCTGCCCGGCGATGCGATAGCGGCCGTCGGCGGTGCGGTTGGGCCACGGGGCGAGGATCGCGCCGCGCATCGCGGGCCGGAGCTCATCGGCCCCGAACGGTACGACGAGGTCGCGTCCGCGGTACGTCAGCGACCGCAGCGACGCTCCGACGCCGGCGATGTGCGCTACGTAGTATCCGGCGCGCAGCGTGTGCTGCGCGCCGGACAGGGGGTCGAGCGACATGGGTCAGTCGTCGCCGTTCTCGCGAGAGAACAGCAGCAGCTCGGGGAGGCTCGTGGCGAAGTAGTCGGTAACACCGTCGTCGCGGCGCGCCACCGGCGCCACGTACTGAGCCCGAGCCTCGCCGAGCGAGGCGGGCGGGTCGGTGAGCGGGAGTCCGTTCGCCGTGAGGGTCGCGTCCCACGCCGCGATGGCCTGTCCTTCCCCACCCTCCCAGGGGTGGAACGGCCGGGTGACGAGGATCTGGTAGGCAGTGCCGGCGTCGCCTTCGGCCACGAGGAGGCGGACGTACTCGATCGTGAAGTCATCTCGGGTCAGGACGAGAGACTCGATCGGACGCAACCGCGCCAGTCGGTCCGAGGTCGAGTGTCCGAGCCGGATGGCGAGTTGGTCTTGCTCGTAGCGGATGCGCGGATCGTGTGGCGCGACCTCGGCCGCTCGAGCGTATCGAGCCCAGGCGGCGTCATCGTCGTGCTCGATGTTGTACGCCGCCAACGCCGCGTTGCGGAGCAGGACGGCGTCCGTGTTCCCAGCGTCGATGGCCGTGTTCCAGTGTTCGCTGGCTTCGACGCGACGCCCGTGCGCATAGAGCAGCATGCCGATGAGGGCGTGCGCGGTCGCGTCCCCCGGTTCCGCTCGCAGCGCGGCGTCGAGCGCGTCGAAGGCGTCGAGTCCGTGCGGGAACGCCCAGGTCTGATCCGCGCGGCGTGCGAGATCACGCTCTCGCGACGCATCCGCGTCTCGGCCGAGTTCGTCGAGCACCTGCGCAGCGAGGTAGTGCGCGATCGGACGCGCATTCCCAGTCGGGGTGATCGGCGCGGTCTGCGCGCGCGCGAGGACCCCGAGGGCACCGGACAGGTCACCGGCGTCGCGGAGGTCGAGCGCGATGTCGATGAGCAGCCCTGCCTCGGCCGCGACATCGGCCCCGGCCAGATGCCGCAGCGTGGCGTCGAGCGGGTCGACGGTGAGCGCGTCGCCGACGAGCGCCGTAGCCTCTTCGCCACGGCCGACTCGTTCCAGGAGGATCGCGCGCAGGGCGGTTCGGCGGGTGTCGTGGCCGACCACGCCGTCGAGGGTGTCAAGGACTCGCAGCGCGGCTCGGTTCTGACCGCGACGGCTGAGGGATTGCGCCAGGGCGAGTCCGGCTGCGGGCGCCCAGGTGCCGTCCCATCCCGCCTTCCCGAAGGCCTGCTCAGCCTCGATGACGCGGCCGAGACGCCGCAGCGCCAGGCCGAGCAGGTAGAAGGCCTCGGCGTCCTGCGGGTTCGCGTTGCGGCGGGTGAGCCTGGCGAGGGCGAGGTTCGTGCGCTCGACGGCCCGCTGGTAGCGCCCCGCCCGGTAGTCCCGGTCGGCGAGGGCGAGGTTCGTGCGAACGTCTCCCGGATCGCGCTGCAGTGCCGCGTTCCAGTACGGGAGGGGCGAGCGCGTCGGGTGGCGGTATTGATCGAGGTGGAGCCCTGTGAGGTAGAGCTCCTCCACCGATTCGATCGCCTCAGGCAGCGGAGGCTCTTCCGCGACCCATGGCTCCTCGTCGTCGGCGACGGTCGGCGTCCAGCGGACGAGCAGCCGACCGTCCTGGTCGACCAGCTCGGCGGTGACCGTTCCGTCCTCGACGACGGCGGCGTCGAGCGCGGCCGGGATGCCCGGGAGGAGGTCCTGCGTGCGCGAGGCGATGACCTCACCATCCCGGAGGATCCGCAGCACCGCAGCTGCCTGCGGGGCGGTCACCGCGAACGTGGCGGACACGCCTCCGTCGCGCTCGACATGCACCGCGGCGTCCGGCGTGGCCTGGTGGGCGGCGCCGATCGCAGGGATGGGGTACCAGTACTGGGTGAAGACCTTGGTCTCACCCGGAAGCAGCCAGCTGAAGTCGGGCTGGTTGTCGGTGTAGACGCCCGCCATGAGTTCGACGTACGGACCGTCCGAGTCGGTGAGCTGGGCATCCCAGGCGTGCCCGAACGGGGCATCGCCCCACGTCCACTGCTTCTTCCCGGGCGAGACGCGGCGCTCGGCCCAGTGGACGAATCCCGCCCCCGCAGCGTGGTCGTAGCCGCCGAAGAAGTCCTGCTGCGAGTCGACGATCATGTACGAGGTCGGCACCGGGATGTTGCGGTAGAAGTCGATGCGGTCCGCGCCGGGCTTCTGGGCCGCGAGCGCCGGGTAGTCCACCCCGTAGTACGGGCGATCGGCTTCAGGGAACGCGGTCAGCGCGCGTCTGGCGTGGTCGGCGACGTAGCGGACATCCTCGGGGAAGAACGACTGGTAGTCGTCGTGCACCCGCGCGGCGACATTCGCCCACCAGAGGAAGGTCTGGCGTTCCTCCGTGCGGTTGTGGAGGCGCACCGCGAGCTCGACCACCGAGCTGTTCGGGCGGAGTCGCACCCCGTGCTGTGCGGACATGCGGGCGAACGGGTCGTGGTCGTGGCACCAGACGGTCACCGTGCCGTCGTCGCCGTACTCGATCGAGGTCTCGACGGGGAGGTAGGTCGCGGGACGGTGGTGCTGCGGCCAGTTGAACTCGACGCCGCCGCTGATCCAGGGGCCGGCGAGCCCCACCAGTGCGGGCTTGATGACGTTGTTGCGGTAGAAGAAGTCGTAGCCGGTGGTCTTGTCGTAGCCGATGTGGATGCGCCCGCCGAGTTCGGGGAGCACGACCAGGCGCACGTAGGCGTTCTCGAGGTGGATCGCTCGCCAGTCCCGGAGCACTGCCTCGTCGGCCACGTTCTCCGTGAACGGGATCGGATAGACCTTTCCGCTGGAGCCCTGGTAGACGCGGTGGTCGAGGTACATCGGGTAAGGGCTCGGCTCCCCCGCCTCGTACGTGCGGATGGTCATCGGCTCGCTCCACGCCACGGCCCCACCTGCGGCGATGACCGCCTGGAGGTCCGCCGGCGCCTCCGGCAGTTCGAGCTTGTCGTCGGCCTCGGGCGCGGATGCGTCGACGGCGACGTCCAGGACGTCGGAGTGAGTCGGTTCAGCGGTCATCGCTGACCTCCAGTGGAGTATCGGCCCGCGCTGCGGGGAGTGGTTCTCGGTACGAGGGCGACAGGCAGGCCCACTTCGAAGTTAGACGGGGTCGCCACGCCTGAGTATGGTGAGATCGAGGATGATCATGGACGAAACACTGACGCACACCCCGCCGCACTATCGGATGGACGGGTTCGAGCACCAGCGGCTCTGCGTCATCCCCCGCCCACAGGTCGAAGCGGCGCTGGACCGTCCGGTGACGCGTCGGCTGATGGTGACCGATGCGGGCTACTTCCCGGCGGCGAGTGGGCACCGTCGGGTGCGCAGCAGGGGTGCGAACGAGACGATCGTGATCCTCTGCGTCGCGGGCGCGGGCACCGTCCGGATGGGGTCGGACAGTCATGCGCTCTCGCCGGGATCGTGCCTGGCGATCCCCGCGCACCGCCCGCACGAGTACCAAGCGTCGTTCGAGGATCCATGGACGATCTGGTGGTTGCACGTTCGGGGCACGGACGCCGCCGAACTGACCGGGACGCTGCTCGGAAACGGGCAGCCGATGGTCCGGCTGAGGTCGCTTGATCGCGTGATCGCACTCTTCGACGAGCTGGTGTCGCTGATGGAGCGCCGTCTGTCCCCGGCACAGTTGCTGGCGGCGTCGGGCGTGGCGTGGAACCTCCTGACCCGCATCGCCGCCGACAGCGTGCTTCCTGCGGACGGGTCGCCGCTGGAGCGGGCGATGAGGTATCTGGAAGCGCGCGTGGACGGGAGCATCCAGGTGGCCGAGCTCGCGTCGATCGTGGGGATGTCGCCGTCTCACCTGAGCGCGCTCTTCCGCCAGGCGACCGGGGGTGGGCCGGGAGCGTTCCACACGTCGCTCAAGATGGCGCGGGCGCGGTCGCTGCTGGACACGACCAACCTGACGGTCGCCGAGGTCGCGGCAGCCGTCGGGTATGCCGATCCGCTGTACTTCTCTCGCCACTTCCGCCGCGTCCACGGCGTCAATCCGACGACGTACCGGGCCCACCACAAGGGGTAGGAGGGCCCGGCACGACGCACTACGCGAAGGTACGAGTCCGGATGGTGCGCAACGTCGCGGAGCGGATCTCGAGCGTCGGTTCGGTGACGGCGGGACGCACCCGAGGGTCGACGTACACGCCGGTGCTCGGGGACCATGCGAAGGCCTTGAGCTCGAGCGGATGCTCGGCCAGCGCCGCTCGGTGCGGCGCGAGGTCGATCTCGAAGGTACGGCCGTACCAGAACTGGTCGGCGATGAGCTCGCCGTCGATGTAGGCCCGGATGACATCTCCGGTCCAGTCGAGCTCGAGGATCGCGTGCTCCGCACCGCCGAGATCGGTGTCGCGAACGCGGATCTCGACAGCGGCCAGCGCAGCGAAGTCGTCGTCGGTGGGTGCCGAGAACCGCTGCGACGAACCCGCGCGCCGGACCGGAACGAGCGGCGTCTCGGAGAAGGCCGGGGCTTCGAGCTCGATCCTGTCGGTGCCGGCGGCGACGTCGTACCGTGCGAAGACGGGGTCGCCCACCTCGGATTCCGTGCCGGCGATCGCGGGGATCGTGACGAGTTCGGCATCCGCCTCGGGCAGCTCGACGCGGAATCCTTCGTCGTCGAACCAGCCGCTGCCGTGCCAGATGACGACGGTGTCGCGTCCGCCCACCGCCCCGCGCCACACCGCTTCCGCGGTCGGCGCATCGAGGAAGACGAGCGTGGTGTCTCCGATGCGCACGCGGCAGTCCAGTCCGGGCACGCCGTGCGGGGTGACGACGACGCGACCTCCGACGCTCGATGCATCGCCGCCGGAGATGTCCGACTCGTCAACGCCGTCGATCTGCAGCTCCACGGGGACGCCTGCGGTCGCGGCGAACAGGACGACCGGCCCGGCCGGCGTGACGATCTCGGTGATCGGCTGCGCCGTGGCCGTGACCGCTTCGACCGTACCGAACCGCTGACGGAGCGGCCATGCGAAGTAGGTGCCCGATTCGAGTGCGAACGGCGCACTCGGAACGGTGACCGTCGCGTCGTCGAAGTCGACCATGAACTGCACATCGGCGACGGCCGGCAGCGCGGCGATCGCCGGTTGGTGGTTGTTCGCGAACAGGAACCCACGCTCACCGTCGCCGCGCACCGCCCATCGGGGGGCGCCGGGCGCGGCTTCGGGGATCGTCGTCGCACCGGTCGCGAGGGCGTCGCCGAAGGCGTCGAGCATGAGGTGCTGCTGCCGCAGCTTGTGGAAGTGCGGGCGTTCGGTTCCCTCCGCGCCCAGCGGTGCGAAGAAGTCGTAGTCGCGGACCGGCATGTCGTTCGGGTATCCGGTCTCGTGCGACTCCTGCGTGGTCGACAGCTCGCCGATCACCTGGTGACCGCCGTGGTACATGTAGTACCCCTGCCACGCCGATCCGCTTCCGACCTTCGTGAGCGCGAGTGCGGCGATGTCGTCGGAGTCGACCAGCGGGCGGCGGTGGTAGGCGATCGCCATCCCGCCACCGAGCTCGCAGGTGACGAACGGCCACGGATCGTCGGCTCCGAGACTGGCCGCCGAATCCACCTCGACCGGCGCGTCGCGAAGGTCGGCGCCGACGGTGAGGTCGTCGCGAACGGTGTTGTACGTGAAGTGCATCACGCCGAAGGCGGGCCAGCCGGTGTCGGACTCCTCCCAGAAGCCGTCGGAGTATCCGGCGTACACGGGCAGCACGCGTCCCCGCGGCAGCTCCGCGCCGCCCCAGCCGGTGGCAGTCCAGAGGCTGGCCTTCATGCCGGTGGCCTCGGCGATGCTGCGGAGGGTCGCGAGGTGGGGGCCGTTGTCGTACAACTCGTTGTCGACCTGGATCCCGACGATCGGGCCGTCGGGGTTGTCCGCCGAGTGGAACAGACCGCGCACCTGCTCCTCGATCGCGGAGTACCACCGGCGTGCGAGGTCGAGGTAGCCGGGGTCGTTGGAGCGGTGCGTGATCGGAAGGTTCTGCAGCCAGTCGGGGAATCCGCCGTTGCGCCCCTCGCCGTGCGCCCACGGCCCGATTCGGATCATGACCTTCAGGCCGACGCGATCCGCGGTCTCGATGAAGCGACGGATGTCGCGATGACCGTCCCAGCGGATCCGGCCTTCGATCTCCTCGTGGAGGATCCAGATGAGATAGGTCGCGACGACGTTGATGCCGCCGGACTTCATCTTCCGCAGTTCGGTCTCCCAACGCTCGGGGAGATCGCGGCTGAAGTGGTACTCCCCCATCACCGGGATCCACGGCGTGCCGTCGACGGTCACGTACCGAGTGGTGAGCTGAATGCGAGGGCGCACGTCATCGTCGTCTCCCATCTCGAGCGGTGCGACCCTCACGGGTGCGGGGGCGGAGACGCGTACGCGATTCATGGGTCGGGCGGTGGGATCGGTGATCAGGACACCGGAGACAGGCTGTTCGCCTTCGAACTGGTCATTCACCCCTTCGACGCTACGAGACGGGGAGCCCCGTCCCAAGAACGATCGGATGGCGGATCTGGACGATCCGACGATCGCTCGGGACTTCTGCGCTGAGCGCAGCGCAACGAACGTTCGTCGGATCGTGCATGCCGGGGACTGGATCGTCCTGCCGCGCGCGTCCCGGAGTTCCGTAGGTTCGAGCGTTGGGGCTCGTGTTCTCGGAGCCTCCCGAACGGCCCGAAGAGGAGTACTCAGCGCGGTGGCACACTTCGATCTCCCCCTCGATCAGCTTCGCTCCTACCTGCCCGACGTCGCCGAACCAGACGACTTCGACGACTTCTGGGGCGGGACGCTCGAGGAATCGCGCTCGCTGTCTTCTCCGCCCGTGCTCGCGAGGGTCGACACGATGCTGCGCACGGTCGAGGCCTACGACATGACGTTCTCGGGGTTCGGTGGCGAGCCCGTGAAGGCATGGCTGATCCTTCCCGCCGGGACCTCCGGACGCCTGCCAGCGGTGGTGGAGTACAACGGCTACGGCGGGGGCCGAGGCCTGCCGCATGAACGTCTCACCTGGGCCTCGTGCGGGTACGCCCACCTGTTCATGGACACGCGAGGTCAGGGCAGCGCCGGGTCGGCGGGCGGTGCGACGGCGGATCCCCACGGCAGCGGCCCCTCGGTGCCGGGATCGATGACGAAGGGCATTCTCGATCCCCACGACTACTACTACCGCCGCGTCTTCACGGACGCAGTCCTCGCGATCGACGCGGTCAAGTCGCTCGATCGCGTCGATCCCGAACGCGTGACGGTCACCGGCGGCAGTCAGGGCGGTGGGATCGCCCTCGCCGCCGCGGGCCTGGTCCCCGACCTGGTCGGGGCCATGCCGGATGTCCCCTTCCTCGCCCACTTCCAGCGGGCGGTGACGATGACCGATGCCGATCCGTACAACGAGGTCGCCCGCTACCTGGCCGTGCACCGCGGCGACGATGCAGCGGTGTTCACCACGCTCTCGTACTTCGACGTGGTCAACTTCTCCAAGCGTGCCACCTCCCCGGCGCTCTTCTCCGTCGGGCTGATGGACATCATCTGCCCACCCTCGACGGTCTTCGCCGCCGCGAACCACCATGCCGTCGGCGCCGAGGTCGTCGAGTATCCCTTCAACGGCCACGAGGGTGGCCAAGGCGTGCATTGGCTGCGGCAGAGCGCGTGGCTGGCCGACAGGATCGGGTGACGCTGCAGCGCTGGTGGGAGCACGGTTCGGACGACCGGCGCGGATGAAGCCGCGTGTTCCTGACACGACTCGGGCGTGCGGCGTCGAGCGAAGTGAGCTCGATGCCGCACGCCCTCGTCTCAGTCGTCAGGGCCGCAGCCTCCAGGCGTTGCTGTCACCCGGCTCCTTGTTCCGGCTGGTGCGTGCCGCTTCGTACGTCTGCCCCTCGTGCGTGACGACGTCTCCGGAGGAGAAGACGCGGGACGGCGTCCACACCGACCGTCCGTCGGCCCCGGTCACGATCTCCTGCCATGCCCCGTTCGGCTTCGAGCCGGGGACCTCGTCGCTGGTGCGCCGGGACGCTTCGTACATGCTCCCCTGGTGGCTCACCCGATCGCCGTCGACGTAGACGACCGACGCGTCCCACTGCGGCGGCACGGCGGGGATTGTCGTCGCGTCGCCGAGATACCCCATTGTCACGAGGTCGATGACCGCCCAGTCCCCTGCCGCCCCGTCGATTTCGAAGCCGACGGAGAACGAAGGTCCGCTCACCTCGGCGGAGACCTCCGCCGGCTGGGGACCGGAGGTTCTGGGGAGCTGCTTCTCCACGATGACCTCACCGTCAGCGTCCGTGATGTGCATGGTCAGCGTTCCCGTCACTCCGGAGTACACGTAGGCGCGAGCCGTGTACGTTCCGGTCGATCCCGCGGCCACCGACTGCTCGAGTCCGGCGGTGAAGGCGGAGTCGAGCCAGAACGCCGCGGCATACCGTCCGTCGACGGTTCCGCCGAAGTACTCGCGGTCTTGACGGATGACGGCACCGGCCGGGTCGCTGGTGAACGTCCAGCCCTCCGCCGTCGCCTCACCGCCCGCTCCTGCGCTCTCGAAGCTGCCGTTGTGGATGCCAACCGCGAGCGGGAGCACGACGGTCACCCCCGACGTCGTCTGGCTGTGTTCGACGGTGAACGGTGCGGAGAACGTATCGAGATAGCCGGCCTGCGTGATCGTCGCGACGATCCCCTCGCCGGATGCCACACCCGTCAGAGCGAACGAGCCGTCGTTCAGCGTGGTCGTCTCCTGATCGCCGATGCGGACGGTGGCACCGCTGAGCGGCAGTCCACCCGGGGTGAACACGTTCCCGGTCACCGTGCCGACGTCGGCGACGAGGTCGATCGGTTGTGAGACATCCGCCCCATCGACGTCGACCGCCAGCGAACGCGTCACGTAGCCGGCCCGGCTCGCGGAGAGCGTGTACGCGCCGTCTGGAACCGCGGCGAACTCGTAGCGCCCATCGGCGTCCGCGAGACGTGGAGCGCTGTACCCATCGCCGCTGATCTTGACCAGGGCACCGGCGATTCCCTCGCCGTCCTCGTCGCGAACGATGCCGGACAACGACCGCAGCGCCTGCTCGCCGGAGACCTGGATGTCGGCCACGACGCGGCTTCCCGCCGAGACGGCGACCGGCGCCGAGGACGAGTCGCCGAGCCCGTCCTTCGTCGCCCCGATGCGGTGATTCCCTGGCGTGGTCCGGGCGAAGTAGTAGTCGCCGTACTGGTTCGTCACGCTGACCCGGTCGGCGGCACCGTCCGTGCTCAGCGTCACCCGCGCTCCCGCGACCGGCTGGCTTGCGGCATCCGTCACCGTACCGCCGACGGTGCCGGTGTCGGAGCCACGGGTGTTCAACCGGTAGGCGTCCAGGGCGGGAAGGGCCCTGCCGTCGAAGTCGAACAGCGTCGTGTTGTCGATGACGTTCTCAGCCGCGGCATCCGTGGATTCGAGGAAGGCCCAGCCGGTCTGGCCTCCGGCGTAGATCTCGAGCGGATCCCAGTAGAGGTCCCCGATCGCCATGCCTCCCGGCACGCCCTGCAGCTCGTTGAACAGCTCGATCAGGAAGTCGCGCTGGAGTTCGGGCGTGCTGCTGTCCGCTCCGCCGTATGGACCGTTGTGTTCCAGTTGGCCGGGAAGCCCCGCGCCCGTGGTGGCGTTCCAGTTGAATCCGGTCTCCATCACCATGAGCGGCTTGTCGAATCGCTGCGAGACGGTCGTCGCGAACTCCGCGAACTGACGCGCCGACTTGTTGGTCCAGTACGGGTAGTACGAGGTCCCGATGATGTCGTAGTCCACCCCCGAGTCCTCGGCGTTCGCGAAGTGGGTCGTATAGGTGCTCGTGTTCCCGCCGTCGTCGAGGTGGATGATCACCTTGGCATCCGGCACGGCCTCTCGGACCGCATCGGCGCCCGCGTCGTAGAACCGCGCCAGGTTGGGCCAGTTGCCCGTGGTCCCGTACGGGAACAGCATGCCGGATCGGGTCTCGTTGCCGATCGAGACGTACTGGGGCGCAGTGCCCTGGGCGACCATGCGGTCGAGGAGGTCCTTCGTGTACGAGTGAACCTCGCCCTCGAGGATCGACACGGCGTCGGCATCGCTCTTGCCGTCGATGAGTTCCTGCCAGGCATGTGGGATCGTCTGCAGGCCGGGGTTCGTCCAGTAGTCGCTGTAGTGGAAGGACAGCTGGATCTGCAGTCCGGCCGCTGCGGCGCGTCGAGACAGCTCGAGCACGTCCTCCGCGTCGCCGTACCCTCCGGGGAGGTAGTACGTGCCGTCGCCGTGACCCTTGCCCGGGTCGTTGTACACCCGGATCCGGACGATGTTCCACCCGCTGTCGGCGAGGATCTGCAACGGATCGCGCTCACGGCCGGCGGCGTCGGAGTACCTCCCGCCGTGGTCCTCGGTGTAGGTGAGGAGGGAGATGTCACCGCCGACGAGCAGCTCGTAGGGCTCGTCGTCCTGGACGAGGGCGAGGTCATCGATGCGCACCGTCCCGGCGGCCTCGCCGTCAGTGCGAAGCCCGACTTCGAGTCGACCGCTCGTGACGTGGACGCCGCGGATCGTCGTCTTCTTCCACGTGTCGGCAGGGTCGTACGGGAAGTTCGTGCGCGGGATCGCCGTCCTGGCCTCTGAGGAGCCGCCACCCGAGGCGAAGATGAGCGCCTCGTCGTAGCCGCCGTCGTTCTGCACCCACGCCGTCAGCCGGTAGTGGCCATCGGGCAGGCCCTCGACGACCTGCGAGGTCTCCACCGGCCCGGTCGCCGAGTGCACGACCGAGTGCGAGGATCCGTCGTGGCCGCTGTCGACGAGGTCGCCGCCGATCGTCCACGCAGCACCGCCCTCTTCGAAGCCGGGCTCCGTGAGGAACGAGTCAGCGGGTTCGGGCTCTTCGCCGCCGCCCGCCGACGGGACCACGGTCACGTCGTCGATGAACCCGGTCAGCGTCGGCGAGGTGAACGCGTCGAGGACGATCTGGATCTCGATCGCACCATCGGGTCCGACCGGGACATCCTCGACCGTCACCTCGTCCCACGTCTTCGAACCGTCGATCTGCGTGGCACCGCCGCTGGCGATCGGCGTCGACATCCCATTCGCAACGAGTTCGCTTGCGCCGAGGCTCTCGTTCGCCCAGACGAAGAGCGAGACGTCGTACGTCCCCTCAGGCGCCGGCACGGTCTGCGAGAGCGTCGTCGCACCGTTCCATTGGTTCAGCGCCTGGGAGTACGTCCCGCTGTGCGCGGCGGCATTGGTGACCCAGACGGTCGACGTCATCGTCCAGTTCGACGCGACCCAGCTCTCCGCTGTCGTCCACTCCTCGAAGCCGGCGTTCGGGACCGTCACGTCTGCCGGCGCCGCCGCGGAGGCGGGCGCGCCGATCATTCCCGAGCCGATCACCCCCATCGCTGCGATCGCCGCGCACCATGAACGCGCGCGCCTAGTCCATCCCATGGATTCTCCAATCACTCTGCCCCGACGTCGCTGTCGTGCTTCGGGGATGCATCGCCGGCGTCTGCTCGCGAGGTCGAGCTTCGACGTCGCGGTGGACCGACGTGGGAATGCTAGGGACGCCGGAACGACAGCCCCTCCAGTGCCACCGCATCCTCCATCGGGTCCCGCGGATCATCCATGTCGGCCACGACGGGGTGGTGGGGCTCGGCGGCCGGTGGCGCCGGCTGCGGCGCCCATGGTTCTGTGGAGGGAGTGCCCTCGGGAGCGCATCGCATTCCCGAAGGCACTCGCGGTGACCCGCTGGAGAAGGCGTCCTGCCCACTCGTCGCCCGGTGCCGACTCGTGTGGTCGCAGAGGGCGGTGTCCTCGACCTGGTTGTCGCCGCCGACGATCCACCCATTCGGATCTGGGTCGCCCAGGCGATCGACATGTCGGTCCAGAACGGGTATGGGGAGAGACCGATGACGTCGTAGGCGAGTCAGTGGGTGCCTCTGAGCAGTCGAAGCCGTCGATGTCGTCGGCGTCGAAGACGCGAGGTCGCCGAGCAGGGACGGTGCCGCCGGTGCGCGCACCGTCGCACGCCCGCGCTCGCAGTGGCCCGACGCGGGCTTGGCCGCCAACGACCTTCTCGCCCGCGGGCTCGTGCAGCCGATCCCTGCGGGTGGGCGATTCGGCACCTTCATCCATCCTGATACAGAGGACGGAACGAAGCCCGTGACTGAGTCACACCGGCACGTCAATCTGCCCGACCGAGGTCGAGCTCTGAGGGCACGCCCGAGGCGACGGCTGGCCACGTGACCGACGCGGGCCCCAAGTGCGTCCGTTCGGCGCGGACGAGCGCGGATCCAGCGGGAACGTGCACGGATACGGTCGTCGGGTCGACGTGCACGAACAGGTCGCCGAGCGGCGTCGGCACGACAGCCGACGCCCACTCGAGCCCGCTGAGCCGCGGGGAGACCTCGAATCGCGACCACCCGTCGTCGAGGGGGCGCAGCCCGAGGACTGCCTCCGGAATGAGCGCGGCGGGCCCGGCAGACCAGGCGTGGCAGAGGCTGCGGCCGAACGGCCGTCCGTACATCGCGAGGTCATCGCCGCCTGATGGCCCCTCCTCCCAGAACGTGCCGGGGCCGGCGTCGAGCATGGCGCCCCAGATCCGCTCGATCTCCGCGAGCACCGCCTCATGCTCGCCCGCGTCGAGCCGCGCGCGCAGCCGGAACGCGGTCATGAACGGCGTCCCCGACGTGCCGGTGCGGATCGAGGACGCGACCCCGTCGGGCACGCCGTTCGGGTGCATTCCGGCGAGCACTGCGAGGAAGTTCGCGTACGGCGCGGACGAGGAGGTCGCGGTATCCGCGCCGAGGTAGTCGGCCCAGCGGTCGGTCGAGGCGAGCCATCCGCTCGCCAGCAGGGTCGACTCGACCCGGTCGGCCAGCGCACTCCATCGAGCCGCGCCCGCGTGCTCGACCCGGCCCAGCAGTCGCGCCGCGCTGCGAAGCGCCCAGCACCAGAGCATCTGCAGCGCCACCGGGTCCCGCCCGTCCTCGATGGCGAGCCCCCAGTCGAGGAACACCGAACCGGGTCCGGAGTCGACGAACCCGCCGCGCTGCGCCTCCGGACGGAAGACGCCGCGATCGTCGGCGAACCGGGCGAGGTCGGCGACGAACGCGTCGACGTGCGCCGCCTCGCGCTCGGCGAACGCACGATCGCCGAAGTACCGCACGTACAGGTCGGCGTTGACGACCCACCAGAGCGAGTAGTCCGCGATGCCGTTGACGTAGCCGTGATCGGGCCGGCCGAGCGCGACGAGCCCGTCGGCGACGACCCCGCCCTCGCCGAGCGCGAACGCGTTCGCGAGCGTGCTGAGCGCCTGGTCGCCGGCCCACGGCATCCGGTCGCGCTTGATGCCGTCGATCATCAGCCCCTGGTCGCAGACGCGGAGCGTGTACTGCGCCGCCGCCCAGATCCGCGTCAGCCGATCGTCCGAGCACGCGAACGCACCGGGGCGCGCGACGGGCGTCACCTCGGCGCGCACCCGCACCTCGGACGGCGCGTCATCCCCCACGACGGTCAAGTACCTGAACCCGAGCGGATGCCTCGTGGCCCAGCCGTCCTCGACCCGGATCACGTCGTGCCGCGTCTCGCGATCGGTCTCGTCGGCGAGCGCCTCGGCCTCGCTCTCGCCGCTGGCGACGACCGGCTGCGGACCGCGCGGAAGGACCGGAGTCCCGAGGAGCGGGGCGCCGAAATCGTAGAGCCCGTCGACCCGACGCCCCGCGGCGACCTCGACGTGTCCGGGCGGCTCGAGGTGCGGAGCGCGGTCGCCGCCCAGTCGGAGCTCGATCGGCTCCCAGGGGCCGTCGTCGCGGCTCGCGGACCAGTCGCCGAGCGGCGCGTCGGCCGGCAGGCCGAGCGCCGGCACGTCGCCCGTGCGGGCGACGACGTCGAATTCGACGACGTCGCCGACGACCGGCACCTCGAACCGGAGGGAGTCGCCGGCGACCTCGACTCGCACGTGTTCGGCCGGCCCGGGGGCATCCGTTCGCACCGAGACCTCGGCTCGACCCGCCACGCGGACCGTCACGCGACCGACGGACGTCGCGACCGCACGGAACCGCACGCGTTGCGCAGGCCGGCCGTGGTTGCGCGGGTAGTGCACGTGCCGGTTCGCCGCGAACCCGTCGTCGACCAGCCGCCCGAGCAGCGCGAGCTCGTACTGGTCGCGCCCGTACGCCCACACGCGGTCGGCCGCGCGCGGCACCACGTCGGCGTCGTCGAAGGGCTGCGGCGAGCGGGCTCGGACCCACCGCCGCAGCTCGTCGATCGAGCGCGGCGACTGCTGCGGCATCCGTCAGCCCTTCACGGCGCCGGAGGTCATGCCGGCGACGATCTGCCGCTGGAAGAAGATGTACATGATCAGCGGCGGGATGGTGATGAGCAGCACGTCGGCGAAGAGCAGGTTGAACGAGCTCACCGACTGCGAGATGTAGTTGAACGTCGTCAGCTGGACCGTGGCGTTCTCCTCGCCCGGCAGGAAGTACAGCGCATAGGTGAAGTCGTTGAACACGAACACGGCCTGCACGACGATGACGGTCACGATGACGGAGCGCAGCAGCGGGAAGATCACGCGGAAGAACAGCTTGACCGGCCCGGCGCCGTCGATGATCGCCGCCTCGTCGAGCTCGCGCGGGATGGTCGCGACGAACGCCCGGAACAGCAGGATGCAGAACGAGAGCCCGAAGGCGACGTGGACCGCGATGAGCCCGATGAGTGTCTTGAAGAGGCCGAGGCCCTGCAGCACCCAGATGGTCGGCACGACGGCCGGCGGGATGATGAGGCCCGCGAGGACGAGCGTGTTCACCAGCGGGTTCCATCGCGACTTGCGGCGCTGGAGCACGTACCCGACCATCGCGCCGAGTACGACCATGATCGCCACGGCGCCGACGGTGAGGACCGTGCTGTTGACGAAGGCTCGGACGAGCAGCCAGTCGCGGTTCTGCAGCACGGTGGCGATGTTCTCGAAGAACACCCACTCGGTCGGCCAGCTGAACTCGAGGAAGGATGCCTCGGCCTGGGTCTTTCCCGCGGTGAAGACGATGAACGTGAACGGGACGATGAAGATCACGAGCGCGACGAGGATGGCGACCGAGCCGCCGCCCCACTTCCAGGCGACGTTTCTCATTGGTCGGCCTCCTTGCGGTTGAGCCACCACGAGAGCGGGAAGATGATCGCGGCCACGACGAGGAACAGCACGACGTTGCCCGCGGTGGAGAGGCCGAAGAACCCGGCCTGGTACTGCTTGTAGATGACCGAGGCGAGCACGTCGCTCGTGAAGCCCGGGCCGCCGCCCGTCATCGCCCAGATGAGGTCGAACGAGCGCAGGCCGCCGATGAGCGAGAGGAGCACGACGGTGACCGTCGCGGGGCGGAGCAGCGGCAGCGTGATGTGGCGGAAGTTGTTCCAGGCGCCCGCGCCGTCGACCTTCGCGGCCTCGTAGTACTCCTGGGGGATCGCGACCATGCCGGCGATGTAGATGAGCGTGGCGAGTCCCACGCCCTTCCAGATGTCGACGAGCGCGACGGAGAGCAGTGCGATCGAGGGGTCGGTCAGCCAGGCCGGTCCCTGGATGCCGAGGACGGCGAGCGACTCGTTGATCGGGCCGTCGAACGGGTCCATCAGGACCTTGAAGAGGATGCCGACGCCGATCGTGCTGACGAGCACGGGGAAGAAGATGGTGGCGCGGAGGAAGCCGCGGCCGATGATCTGCGAGCTGAGCAGGACGCCGAAGAGGAGGCCGAGCACGACCTTCGCGCCAGACGTCAGGAACGCGTAGATGAACGTGTTGATGAAGCCCGTGACGAGCTGCGGCTCCTGGAAGAAACGGATGAAGTTGTCGAAGCCGATGAACTCGACGTCGAACAGCGTCCAGCGCGTGAGCGAGAAGTAGAACGACGCGACCGTCGGAACGAGGAACAGCACAACGTAGAAGACGCCGGCGGGGATGAAGAACCACGAGGGGTAGGGGCTCTTCATGGGCTTCCGCTTGGCGGGCTTCGGAGGCGACGTCGCCGTCCTGCCCGTGGCGGTGCGGCCGGTGGCCGTCGCGGTGGTCATGGTGGATCTCCCGGATATGGCTGCGGGGCCGGGCGCGGCCCGGCCCCGCAGTTCAGTGGTACGGCTTACCAGCCCTCGATGCCGAGCTGCTGGGCCTGCTTCTTGACATCCTCGTCGTACTGGGCGGCGCCGTCAGCAGCCGAGGTGATGCCGGAGCCCACGGCGACCGTGATCTGCTCCAGGGCCGGTCCCTTGATGGGCGAGAGGAACTCGAGCGCGAGGTTCGTCTGACCCGCGTCGAAGTACTGCTGCAGGTCGGAGACCATGGCCGGCACGTCGTCCGGCAGCTCGCAGCCCTCGACGACGAACGGACCCTGCGGAGCGTTGGCCTCGGACTCGATGTCGCAGGCCTCGGGCGTGGTCAGGAACTCGAGGAACTGCTTCGCGGCATCGAGCTTGGCGCCCTCGGTCGACTGCGGGACGAACACGGTGTAGGTGGGCATCCAGACCGTGAGGCCGAAGGTCGACGCGTCGTCGCCCGGGATCGGGAACGAGCCGACGGTGTCGACGGCCTCGGGGTTCGTGGTCGCCAGCTGCGAGGCCGCGAACGTGAGCATCGGGTAGTGCGCGCCCTCGCCCGTGGCGACCATCGAGACGCCGTCGGCGTACGTCGCCGACGCGAAGTCCTCGTTGAAGAGTCCGGCGTCGTACGCGGCCTGCAGGTGCTCGAAGCCCGCGAATGCCGGCTCGTCGACGTACTTGGCCTCGTTGTTCGTGTACTCCTCGGCCCAGTCGGGGTTCTCGGCGAGCACGTTGTTGAAGTCGCCGAGCACCAGGAGCTGCGAGGTCCACGTGTCGCCGTAGGTCTGCACGATCGGGGCGGCCACGCCGGCCTCCTTGATCGCTTCGCTGTTGGCGATGAACTCGTCCCAGCTCTCGGGGATCTCGAGGCCGAGGTCGGCGTAGATGTCCTTGTTGTAGAGCATCGCGCCGGCCATCGACTGGCCCATCGGGACGCCGTACACGCCGTTGTCGGTGCCGACGCTCTTGACGAAGTTCTCGTCGAGCTTGTCGACGTACGCCTCGTCGGCGATGTTGACGAGCGTCTGGTCGGGGTTCAGGGCCTGGAGGAGCGAACCGGAGTTGTACTGGAACAGGTCGGCCATCTCGCCGGTGGCGAGGCGGGTCTTCACCACGTTGTCGCCGTCGGCACCCTGGGGGCGGGTCTCGACGGTGATGGTGATGTCGGGGTTCTGCTCGTGGAACGCGTCGGCGAGCGCCTCGGCCGTCGAGACCGTCGACTCGCCGTTGTCGACGAGGAACGACAGCTCGACTGCGCCGTCTTCGGAGCCGGAGTCGCCGGCACTGCAGCCGGCGAGGGCGAGCGACAGGGCGAGACCGCCTGCGCCCAGGGCGACGATCGAGCGTCGCGTCGTACGGGGGACCATCTTCTTTACCTCCATGTAAAGCAACTGCGCTGGTGGGGAGCGCCGAGAGATTTCGGTGCTGTGGCGACTGCCACGTTAGGAGCGTGCCGAGCGTTTGTCAACCGATCTACACAACCGTGACGTAAATCGGTCTACACCAGGTGGTCGTTGGCGTAGATCGATCTACCGTTTTCCGCTGGAACGTGTACAGTGACAACGAGTTCGCTCCTGACGACGAAGAGAGGAGAGCGGCATGACCGACGCGAGGGCGGCGACCATCGAAGACGTCGCGCGGCACGCCGGCGTCTCCCGTGCTGCGGTCTCGAAGGTCATCCGCAACGCCTACGGCGTCAGCCCGGCGATGCGCGAACGCGTGACCGCCGCGATCGAGGCGCTCGACTACCGTCCTCGGGTCGCGGCACGCGCGATGCGCGGATCGAGCTTCACGCTCGGCATCGAACTGCCGCACATCGGCAACCCGTTCTTCACCAAGATCGTCGCGGGCGCCACCGCCGCCCTGCAGGGCACCGGCTACCAGCTGATCATCGCGCCCGCCGACGAGAACGGCGACGAGGGCATCCGGGCGCTCGGCGCGCTCGCCGACCGACAGGTCGACGGGATCATCGCGATCTCGCCGCTCGTCTCGACCGACTGGCTCGAGCGACTCGGCGCTCGCATGCCGGTCGTCATGATCGGCCGCCACGATCGATCCGAGCACTACGACACCGTGACCGGCGACGACGCCTCGGGCACGCGACTCGCGATGGCGCACCTGTTCGAGCTCGGCCACCGCCGGATCGCGCACCTCACGCGAAGCGAGGACGTGACGGAACCCGGCTCGGGCACGCCGCACGCGATCCGACTCGAGGAGTACCTGGCCGCCATGCGCGCCGCCGGTCTCGAGGACGAGATCCGGGTCGTCCGCACCGGCATGACCGAGGATGCGGCGCGGCTCGACACGCTCGCCCTCCTCGACGACGAGCGGCCCACCGCGATCTTCGCGGGCAACGACGAACTCGCGCTCGGCGCGCTGCGCGCGGTCGGCGAAGCCGGCCTGACCTCGGCGGACGTCTCGGTGGTCGGCTACGACGATGTCGACATGGCCAGCCACCCCGCGATCTCGCTGACCACCATCGACCAGTCCGGTGTCGAGATGGGCGACCGCGCCATCCGCCTGCTGCTCGAACGCATTCGCGATGCTCGCACCGAGCCAACGCACTTCTCCGTGACCCCGGTCCTGAAGCCGCGCACTTCGACGCGCGCCGTTCGGGCCGGATAGCCACTCGAACCATCGCCGGCTCCGCCGGCCGCTCCCCCGGAAGGACCTCGATGTCCACGACGCTGCCATCCTTCGACGTGACCGATCCGTCGGCCCGAGTGCACTCGGTGCGCACCCAGTACCCCGAGGGCCTCCTCGGCGTGCCCGGCCGCGGTCTCCGACTGTCGTGGCGAGCCGAGGCGGGCGCCCCGCAGCTGGGCTTCCAGGTCCGTTGGTCGGGCGATGCCGAGGGGATGTCCGAGCCCGTCGCGTCCGACGACCCGATCGGCGTGCTCGCCCCGGGCGGCGACGTGGCTCCCGGCTCGGAGCGCCGCTACGCGGTGCGGATCGCGACCCGCGACGGCTGGTCCGACTGGAGCGACGAGGTCGTCGTCGAGGCGGCGATCGACCCGGCCGAGCTCACCGCCCGGCCGATCGGCGGCACGAGTCGCGTCGACGACCCGGTGTCGCTCCTCCGCACCTCGTTCGACCTGCCCGCCGAGCCCGTCCGCGCGCGACTCCGCGCCACCTTCTGGGGCGTCGGCGACATCCGGGTCAACGGCGAAGACGTGCTCGGCGAGCACCTCTCCCCCGGCTGGACGGCCTACGACGACCGCATCGTGCTCGGCACGTGGGACGTGACCTCCGCGCTCACTACGGGTGAGAACGTGCTCGGCGCGCTCCTCGGCGACGGCTGGTACCGCGGCAGGCTCGGCTGGGAGGACGAGGTCGAGCACTACGGCGCCGAACTCGCCGCGCTCGTCCAGCTCGACGTCGAGTGCGCGGATGGCACGCGGGTGCGCGTCGCAAGCGGGCCGGACTGGCAGCGGTCCACCGGTGGCATCCGCTTCGCCAGCCTCTACGACGGCGTCGACGTCGACCTCGCCGCCGACCCGACCGGCTGGGACCGACCGGGCTTCGACGCGTCGGAGTGGGAGTCTGCCCGCGAGGTCGCGGTCGACGCCTCGGTCGTCGAGCCCCGCATCACGACCGGGGTGCGCACCGTCGGCGAGTGGCCCGTCGAGGCGCAGCCGCGTGGCGAGCACACTTTCCTCGACCTGGGCCAGAACATCGCCGGATGGCTCCGCCTCACCGTGCGCGGGCGCGCCGGCGACCGCGTGGTCGTGCGGCACGCCGAGGTGCTCGAGATCGACGGCACCCTGCACACCGCGGCGCTCCGCACCGCCCGGGCGTCGGACACCTACGTGCTCGCGCACGACGGCGAGAGCGTGCTCGAGCCGCTCTTCACCTTCCACGGTTTCCAGTACGCGGATGTCACCGGTGCGGAGGTCGTCGCCGCGACGGCTGTCGCGATCTCGAGCGCCGACCGGCCCCGATCGAGCTTCGAGTGCGCCGACACGCGCCTCGGCCTCCTGCACTCGAACGTCGCCTGGTCGCAGCGCGACAACTTCGTCTCCCTCCCGACCGACTGCCCGCAGCGCGACGAACGCCTCGGCTGGACCGGCGACGCACAGGCATTCGCGCCGACCGCCTCGACCCTGTTCGACGTCGAGTCGTTCTGGCAGAGCTGGCTGCGCGACCTCGAGCTCGACCAGGATGCCGACGGCGCGGTCGCCGCGGTCGTCCCGAACATCCTCAGGCGTGACGAGTTCCCCGCCGAGGGCGGCGCGCACAGCGTGATGGGCCGCGCCGGCTGGGCGGATGCCGCGACCATCGTGCCGTGGGCCGTCTACGAGTCGTACGGCAGCGAGGAGGTCCTCGTCCGCCAGCTCGACTCGATGCGACGCTTCGTCGACAGCCTCGAGCGCCGCGCCGGCGAGCGCGGGCTCCTGCCGACCGAGTTCCAGTTCGGCGACTGGCTCGACCCGGATGCCCCGGGCGACCAGCCGTGGAAGGCCAAGGTGTCGTCGGACTTCGTGGCCAACGCATTCTTCTCGCGGAGCGCCCGGCTGTTGGCGAACGCCGAGCGCCTCGTGGGCGACCCTGCGCGAGCCGACGCTGCCGATCGCATCGCCGACCGGGTCGCCCGCGACACCTGGGCCGAGTGGGGTGAGGCCGCGATCGAGACGCAGACCGGCGCCGCGATCTGCCTCGAGTTCGGGATCGCCCCCGCCGCCGAGCGCGAGCGCATCGGCGATGCCCTCGCCCGCAACGTCCGCGCCGAGCACGGCCGCATCGCGACCGGCTTCCTCGGCACGCCGCTCGTGCTCTTCGCGCTCGTGCACTCGGGTCACGTCGAGGAGGCGTACCTCATGCTGCTCCGCCAGGCGCCGCCGTCGTGGCTGTACCAGGTGGAGATGGGCGCGACGACCGTCTGGGAGCGGTGGGACGCGATCGGTCCCGACGGGAGCATCCACTCGGGCGAGATGGCCACGGGCGACAGCTCGGGCATGATCTCGTTCAACCACTACGCGTACGGCGCTGTGGTCGACTGGATCTACCGCTACGTCGCGGGCATCGCCCCCGCAGCCGAGCGGCCCGGCTACCGTCGCATCGTCGTGGCGCCGCGCCCGACGGCCTCGATCCCCTGGGCCCGCGCCTCGGTCGAGTCGCGCCTCGGGCCGGTGTCGATCGACTGGACGCTGACCGACGGCGACCTCGCGATCGACCTCGAGGTGCCGTACGGCGCCGAAGCGGTGCTCGACCTGCCATTGACGGATGCCTCGGAGGTCACCGTCGATGGCGGAACCCTCGCGTCGGACCGGCTCGGCCCCGGTCGCCACCGCATCGCGGCGACCGCCGTCCGCGTCGCGGTGGTTCCGTCGATCGAGACGAGCGCGCCGGCCGGCTGACTGACACGGCCCTCCCCAGCACAGAAGTGGGGGGGGGGGGGGGGGGGCCCCCCCCCCCCCCCCCGGGGGGCCCCCCCGCGGGGGGGGGCCCCCGGGCGG
>NZ_JBPSLA010000008.1:0-276519 GCF_051715505.1 Agromyces excoecariae
GGCGCGCGCCCCCCCCCCCGCCCCCCCGCCCCCCCCCCCCCCCCCCCCCCCCCGGGGCGGGGGCCCCCCCCCCCCCCCCCCCCACTTCTCGCGTTTCCCCACTGGGGAGGGGGCTCCCAGCGGGAAGCCGGGTGGGGCGGGAGACTCACGGCCCGCCCCACTCGGCGTCGGAAGGAACTCCTACTTCACGGCGAAGGATGCCGCGGCGTCCGCGTCGACCGAGCCGCCGACGGTCACCTGGTAGGTGCCGGCAGCGGTCGCCCAGCCGCCGGCCGCGGTGTCCCAGTATTCGAGCAGGTGCAGGTCGGCGAGGTCCTCGGCCGTCAGGGTCACCTGCACGTTGCGGTGCTCGCCGGGCTCGAGGCTCACGCGCTCCCAGCCGATGAGGCGCTTCGAGGGCTCACCGGTCGAGCTCGGCAGCTCGAGGTAGACCTGCGCGACTTCGGTGCCCGCGACGTCACCGGTGTTGGTGAGGCGGAACCGCACGCGGATCTCCGTGTCGCCCGAGGTCGACTTCGGCGTGACACTGACCTTGTCGTAGGCGAACTCGGTGTAGCTGAGGCCGTGTCCGAACTCGAACAGCGGCTCGATGCCCTCGGCCTCGTACCAGCGGTAGCCGACCTTCAGGCCCTCGCTGTAGTCGACCTGGAGGGTGCCCTCGGCGTCGGCGATGCCGGGGTACTGGGCCTCGGACTGGGCGGTGGGCGTGTCCTCGACGGACACCGGGAACGTCATCGGGAGCTTGCCCGAGGGGTTCACGTCGCCGTAGACGAGCTCGGCGAGCGCCGGGCCGAACTGCTCGCCCGAGTGCCAGGCGTGGAACACGGCGTCGACGTCGTCGATCCACGGCATCTCGACCGCCGAGCCCGCGTTGAGCACGGCGACCGTCTTCGGCGCCGAGGCGGCCACCGCCTCGATCAGCTCGTCGCCGTTGCCGTCGAGTCGCAGGTCGGGCAGGTCCTCGGTCTCGCCCATGGTGTAGTGACCGAACACGATGGCGACGTCGGCCGCCGCCGCGACATCCGCTGCCTGCGTCGGGTCGGCGCCGTTGTCGTAGACGACGGATCCGCCGGCGTCGCCGACGCGCTCGGTGAGCGCGGTGAGCGGGTCCACCATCGCGTTGCAGTTCAGCGCCTGATTTCCGGGAGGGCCGAACGGGAAGTCCCACGCGCAGCCGGTCTTGGCGCTCACGCCATCGGTCGGCGTGCTGGACGCGGTCTGGCCGATGACGGCGACGGTGAGGTCGCCATCAGCGAGCGGCAGCACGCCGTCGTTCTTCAGCAGCACGGTGCTCTGCTCGGCGATCTCCTTGGCGAGCGCCTTGTGCTCAGGCGTCGACACGTTCGCGACCGGAGTGGCGGGCACCGGGTGGTCGAAGAGCCCGCCGGCGATGTAGGAGTGCACGACCCGGAAGGCGGCGTCGTCGATCCGCTCCTGGGTGATCTCACCCGCGGCGAGCGCCGCGTCGAGGCGCGCGGGGCTGAACCAGCGCGGCCGGTTGAGCTCCTGGTCGAGGCCCGCGTTGAGCGACGGAGCGGTCGAGTGCACCGACCCGAAGTCGCTCATCACGTAGCCCTCGAACGGGTAGTCCTGCCGCAGGCTCGTGGTCAGCATGTCGTTCTCGCACGCGTACACGCCGTTGACCTGGTTGTACGAGCACATGAGGCTGCCGGGGTCGCTCTCGCGGACGGCGATCTCGTATGGCAGGTCGTAGATCTGCTTGAAGGTGCGCTCGTCCATGTTCGACGAGCTCGACTGGCGGGCCTCCTCCTGTTCGTTCGCGACGTAGTGCTTCAGGTTCGCGATCACGGGCTTATCGGGGTTGCCGTCCTCGAGTCCGCGCACGTTGGCGGCGGCCATGAGGCCGGAGAGCACGGGGTCCTCGCCGAAGTACTCCGAGCCGCGGCCCGAAAGCGGGGTGCGGCCCGAGGCGATGCCCGGTCCGAGGACCACGGCGCTGCGCTTGTCGAACGACTCGCTGCCGTGCGCGATCGCCTTCTCCTCGCCGAGTTCGAGGTTCCAGGTCGCGGCCACCGCAATCGGGCCCGGCCATGCGGTGGTGCCCGCCGAGAGGTAGACGCCGTCAGGTCCGTTGGCGTAGATGACGACGGGGGTGCACGGCAGCTGCGCCGGGTAGACCACGTTGGCCTCGCCCGAGAATGCGGGGTTCCAGGTCGTCCGGGTCGGGTCGTTCGCGGGCTGCTCCACGAGCCAGCGGTACTTCTGGTGCTGGCTGCTCGCGTCGAGCAGCGCGTCCGCTCGCTCTGCCGCGGTCAGCGACGTGTCCATCCACGGCACGGTCGAACAGTCGACCTCCTCCGCCGCCGCCGGTGCGGCGACCGTGAAGAGCGCCGGTACGGCGAGGGCGGATGCCGCGAGCGCCGCGACCACGCCCCTGCGACGTCGAGCGGAGGTCGGGACGGTCACCGCCCCCGGGGATTGATTCGTTTCACGATCACGCGCGTGTCGTGGGGTGATGGGCAACTTCATGGTGGGAATTCCTCTTCCTCGAGGTATCGATCCGTAGATCGATCTACACTTTGTTGACCGTTCTACACTCGCAAGCACCACAGTCGAATGTCAAGGGGATTACGGAATCCGGACGATGCCGCAGCGCCGGGCACGCCAGGCCGAGGAGAAGGCCCCGGGCCACGGCATCGCGAGGTCGGCGTACTCGCCGCCGGTCCAGATCAGCATCATCCGTTCGGCGACCCGCGCTCGGTCTGCAGCACCGATGCCAGGTCGGTGGGGCCCATGATCGACGAATTACGCCCTCGCTGTCGTGCTTCGCGGGATGCATCGCCGGCGTCTGCTCGCGAGGTCGAGCTTCGACGTCGCGGTGGACCGACGTGGGAATGCTAAGGACGCCGGAACGACAGCCCCTCCAGTGCCACCGCATCCTCCATCGGGTCCCGCGGATCATCCATGTCGGCCACGACGGGGTGGTGGGGCTCGGTGGCCGGTGTCGCCGGCTGCGGCGCCCGTGGTTCCGTCGAGGGAGCGGTCACCAGGTGAGACCTTCGCGATTACGGGTGGTGGACACGCTACGGCGACCGCAGGTCCAAGCCGCGGGCCACGCCTCGAGAGCGGCTGGCGCGATCAGCGACGAGTGCACGGATCGCTCGTCGCTCCCTCGCGGAGAGCCTCGGTTTTCCGCGTGAGAGTCGCTGGTCGTTTCCTCACGCGCGAGCGATCAGCGGACATCCGACTCTGCGATCTCCCCACCGCCAGAAACGCGAAAACCCCCGCCTGAGCGGGGTTACTCATTGCTGGGGTACCTGGACTCGAACCAAGAACACTGACGTCGATCTCGCCGTCCCGAGCCCCTGCGCCGAGGGTTGGAATCCCGCGGATCTCCGCGGATCTCGTCGGGTCCAGTGTACGTGCAGGTACGGAGGGATACGGGGCCGATCCTGGTCCCCGGCGCAGTTCTCGGCACATTTCCGGTCATCGCCGCCGGCGGTCGGCGAGGACGTCCCGAGCGAACAGTTCGTACGACTCTCGGGAGTCGCTCAACGCCGGCGAGTCCTCGCCATAAATCTCGTACGCGATCTCCACCAACCGTTCGGAGCTCCTGATGTCGAGGTGCCGGGCGAGGATTCTCAGATCCGCCAGGTCCTGCGCCCGTCCGGCCGCCATCTTCATAGCAACCAGCTCCTCGGCGGTCGCGACCGTGATCGTGCCGCCAGTGTCGGCCACGACGTTCCACGGGGTGCTCGAACCGTTCATCCAGCGCTCCGGCAACCCGTAAT
The DNA here is from genome assembly GCF_051715505.1 of Agromyces excoecariae. NCBI lineage: Bacteria > Bacillati > Actinomycetota > Actinomycetes > Micrococcales > Microbacteriaceae > Agromyces > Agromyces excoecariae. The sequence continues at coordinate 3,753 of NZ_JBPSLA010000008.1, forward strand.
CGCGGGCCATCTCAGCGATGACCTCGTCGATCTCGGGGCGCGGCTCGTACGCGGCATCCACGTCGATGGTGACCCGCACCTCAGGATCATCCGGGAACCGGAGCGCCATCGCTGCACCGCCCACGATCCGAACCGAACCACGGATGCCACGCGCGGCCAGGCGCCGCTCCAGCTCCCCGATCAGCTCCTTCGCCCGCGCCGGCGTCAAGACCAGACCGTCGTTCACGCGCGGCTCAACGATCGCTCGTCGATCATGATGTTCAGCTTTCGAAGCCGTTCTGGCGTGCTCTCCTTCGCACGACGCTTGAGCGACGCGTACTGACCGAAGGGATACCACGCCCGAGCGAGCCGAGTCGGCGCAGCCCAACTCGGGCGCGCACGATCCTGCGGGATCGCGTCATCGATGAGCGCTCGAAACAGCTGCTCCCACCGGCGATCACCGATCTCCGACGGCCGACGCTCCAGCGACTCCCGACTGAACCGTTCCGGGTTCTCCGCGATCATCTGCGCGGCGTGCGTCATCAGCCGAAGCGCGAGCTCAGGGCGGTCATCATCGATCGCCTGGTTGATCTTATCGGTCACGTTCGCCGGAGTGAATGGCGCGTACGGATCTGTGGCAACCACGTCCAGTCGAAGGTCCTGCCCCATTGCCGCGAGCGCCCGGCGAAGCGTGTCGAGCTGGATCGTGCCGCGCCGCTCGGACCGCTCCATGTGAGACACCGCACCGACCGTTATCCCCAGACGCTCGGCAAGTTCCGAACCGGTCAGGCCAGCCCGCGAACGCGATGTACGGATCAGATCACCCATGCACCGATTATATCCTCAACTCAAAATCGTGCAGGATGACCATCGGCACCACTGCCTGGCCGGCCCCTCTCGATCGGTGCACACGTTGCACGATCCCTCACGGAATCATGTCTCCGACTCGCCGGGGCACTCGATGCTCCGCGCGGGGCGGTGACGGCGATCTGCCTGGCGCACGGCATCGCTCGAAAGACGTTCTACGCGATTCGGGCACGGCTCAAGATGGAAGGACACCGGCGGCAGCGCCGGAACCGAGGTGGCGGCGGCCGAGGACTCACCCGAACCGTGGAAACACGAAAACCCCCGGATGACCGGGGGTTCTTCACTGCTGGGGTACCTGGACTCGAACCAAGAACAACTGAAGTCGATCTCGGCGATTCGGGGCCGGCCCGCGAGGAGCGGAATTCCGCGGAATTCCGCGGATCTCATGGGCTCTAGTGTACGTGCTGCTACGGAGTCATACGGGCCGAATCTGGCCTCCGAAGGCGTTCTCTGCACGTTTCTGGTCACCTCCGACGACGGTCGACGAGGACGTCGCGGGCGAAGAGTTCGTACGACTCGCGGGGGTCGCCGAGTCGGGCAAGTCCTCGCCGTAGAGGTCGTATGCGATCTCGACGAGCCGTTTCCGGGTGGGTGATGCAGAGGTGGCGGGCCAGGATGCGAAGGTCGGCGAGGTCCTGCGCCCGACCGGCGGCCATCTTCATCGTGACCAGCTCCTCGACGGTCGCGACCGTGATCGTGCCGCCGGTGTCGGCCACCACGTTGCACGGGGTGCTCGCCACAATCATCCATCGATCCGGCAGCCCGAGGTCGTCGGCCATCTCGGCGATCATCCGCCCAGGTGCGGCCCTCCCGAACCGTTCGGGGTGCCCAAGCCGGTCAGCGCGACCTGGCCCTTGTACTCAGAGGTCGAGAGGGAGCGGGCCGCGGCCGCGATGCCGACCGTGATGGGCGAGAACATGCCCTTCAGCTCCGGGTCGGTCTGGAGCAAAGCCGCGGTCTTGTCGAACGAGGTCTGGTCGTCGTCGCCGTAAACGACCTGACGAGCTCACGCATGGCGCGATCGAGGCCTGCCTCCACCATGGCGGGGACGAGCAGAAGCAGACCCGGCTGCTCGAGATGGTCACCGGCGAGTGGGCTGGCACGATGAACCTCCCGGCGCCGCCCGCCGGCTCGGAGGTCTCGCTCACCACGAAGGCCGTCAAGCGCCCCGACGGCACCTACGGCATCACCGGCCAGGAGATCTACATCACATTCGGCGACCACGGCTCCTCGACGCGGCCCGGCGCAGCCGACCCCGACTTCCCTCGAGGCGACGCCATCCCGCGTATCTCAGCCGCTGATCACCTGCGGCACCGACACGGACTTGAGTCCCTCGATGCCGAACTCGAGACCGTAGCCTGAACTCTTGACGCCACCGAACGGGACCTTGGGGTGCAGTCCGCCATGACCGTTGATCCACACCGTGCCGGCCTCCAGGCGCTCGGCGACCCGCATGGCCGCGTCGCGGTCCGACGACCACACTGAGGCGCCGAGGCCTGCGTCGAGGCGGTTGGCGTTCGCGATCGCCTCTTCGATGTCGCTGTAGCGAATGACGGGCAAGGCCGGACCGAACTGTTCCTCGTCGACGATCGGGGTGCCGTCTTCGACGTCCGCGACGATCGTCACCGGGAAGAAGAGTTCGCCGAGTTCTGTCGCCGGTTCGCCACCGGTCACCACACGGGCTCCGCGATCCTTCGCGTCCGCGACCAGACGCGACACGATGTCGAACTGCTGAGGGTTCTGCAGCGGACCGAGCACGTTCCGCTCGTCCAGGCCGACACCCATGGGCGTGTTCTCCGCGAGGTTCTTGAGCGCGTCCAGTACGTCGTCATAGATCGAATCGTGCACGTAGAGGCGCTTGAGGGCGGCGCAGGTCTGGCCGGTGTTGATGAAGGCTCCCCAGAACAGGTCCTGGGCGATCTCGGCGGGGTTCGCGTCAGGGAGGACGATCCCGGCGTCGTTGCCGCCCAACTCCAGCGTGAGGCGGGCGAGGTTGCCCGCGGATGCCTCGACGATCTTGCGGCCGGTGGCCGTCGAGCCGGTGAACATGATCTTCGCGATGTCGGGATGGGACGCCAGCCGTGCACCGACATCGCGGCCACCGGCGACACCGATCAGCACGTCCTCGGGCAACGCCTCGTTCATGACTTCGAGCAACGCCAAGACACTCAAGGGTGTGTACTCGCTCGGCTTCACGACGACCGTGTTCCCCATCCGCAGGGATGGCGCGATCTGCCACATCGCGATCATCAGCGGCCAGTTCCACGGCCCGATCGCGCCGACGACGCCCGCCGCCCGATAGCGCAGGTGGGCGCGGCCCGACTCGTCATCGACGAGCGTCTCCGGTTGCACGGGCGTGGTGGCGGCGTCCCGCAGCCAGGTCGAGCACGCGCCGAGCTCGAAACGCGCGTTCGGCCCGTTCAGCGGCTTGCCTTGCTCTCGCGACAGCAGCTGCGCGAGCTCTTCCGCATTCGCGTCGATCGCGTCGGCTGCCTTGAGCAACAGATCGGCGCGCTTCTCGTGACCCAGCGCCTCCCACTCCGGCTGAGCCGCCTTGGCGCGGGCGATCGCGGCGTCCAGGTCGGCGACGGTGGCCTCCGGCGCGCGGCCGATGGGCTCGCGAGTGGCCGCGTCCAGGATCTCGCGACCTTCTCCGGCCGATGCCTGCACGCGGTCGAGAAGTCTGCTGCTACGGGGTGTGTCGGTCATCTCGGTCTCCTTCATCGTTCAGGGGCGCACCGCGGCGGGTGGATACCCCGTTGTCGTTTCCGTGCGCCTCCAGCGCTGGTCGCCGTGTGCGCGACTTCGGTCATGAGCCCGTTCCGTCGGGCTGCCGCTTCCTTTCGATCAGTTCACGATTCGCTCGCATCCCGTCGGGTGGCAGGCATGAGGAAGCGCCACGGAGTCGCATCCGGGTCGAGGGGCATCGGGACTTCGATGACCGCCGGCTCATCGGCGTCGATCGCCCGCCGCAGCGTGTCGCGGAGCTCCGTGGGGCTGTGTGCGCGGTGGCCTCGAGCGCCGAAGGACTCAGCGAGCGCCACGAAATCGGGATTGACGAGGTCTGACCCGAACGGACGGTCATACAGTCGCAGCTGGTCGACCTTGACGTTCCCGTACGCGTTGTTGTTGAACACGATCGTGATCACCCCGAGGCCGTACTGCACGGCTGTCGCGAGTTCCTGCACTCCGAAGAGGAAGCCGCCGTCGCCGGTCACGGAGACGACCGGCTTGTCGGGGTTGCCCGCCTTGACGCCGAGTGCCGTGGGGAACCCGAAGCCGAGCGTGCCCTGATGCCCGCTCGTCACGAAGTGCCTCGGCTCGTACACCGGGAACCCGAAGTACGACGCGAAACCGATCTGCGAGATCTCTTCGACGAAGAAGCCGTCTCGGGGAAGCGCCTCGCGGATCGCTCCGAGGTAGTCGAGGTGCGGCTGAAGCTCCTGAACACGGCGAGCCACCTCCGAGCGCAGCTGAGCGAATTCCTCCGCTCGGCTCGGATGGGATTCTCCCGCGAGCAGCTCACCCAAACGCGCTGCGCCCTCGCGAGCGTCGGCCACCAGCCCGAGGGTGGGCGTCAGCCGCACGTGCTGGAGGGGATCGATATCGAGGTTGATCGAGACGAGGTCGTCGGGGCGGTCTGGCCATCGGAACCACGCGAGCTCCTGGCGCGTGCCGATGGCGAGCAGAACGTCGGTTTCCGCCCAACGTTCGAAGCCCTCCGCGCTGGTGAATCCGAGCGGGTGGTCCTGCGGGACGATGCCCCGTCCGCTGCGGAAGGAGACGACCGGTGCCTGCAGCCGTTCCGCCAGGGCGATGATCTCCGTACTCGCGTGTCGCGCCCCACCGCCAACCATGATCAGCGGGTTCTGCGCGTCCGCCAGCAAGGTCGCGGCACGCTCGAAGCCCGCATGGTCCAGCGGCGGCGTCCCCGTCCGGCGAACGTGTGGCGCCTCGACCGGGCCTCGCTGCGCGAGCACGTCCCAAGGCGTGGCGACCACTGCGGGGCCCGGCCGGCCGCTGTTCGCCTGGTAGAAGGCCTCTGCGAGCACCTCGGGCACCTGTGACGGCGTCCCTACGTTCGCCGCCCATTTCGTGAACGACCGCAACGTCTCGAGTTGGTCCGGCATCTCGTGCAGATGCCCGAGCCCGCGGCCCATGTAGATGCTCGGCACCTCGCTCGTCAAGCCCACGAGCGGAGTGGACGCTCCCAGTGCGGTGAGCATGGCCGCCCCCGCGTTGAGGACGCCGGGGCCCGGCACGACCGAGAACACCCCTGTACGGCCGGTGGATTGTGCATACCCGAACGCCATGTAGGCGCAGGCCTGCTCGTGCCGTGCACCGATGGTGCGAATGCGGTCATCCGCCTGAGCAAGCGCGTCGAACAGCGGATACGTCTGCACGCCGGGGATGCCGAAGACCGTGTCCACCCCGTGCGCGATCAATCCGTCGACGATCGCCTCGCCGGCGCTGCGGAAGAACTCCTGGGAATCTGTCATTGCGTGTTACTCCTTGTTCCGGGGATCGGCAGCGCTGTCGACGGGGAACACCTTGCCCGGGTTCAGGATGCCCTGCGGGTCGAAGAGGTCCTTGATCGCGCGTTGCAGTCGGAGTTGACGTTCCCCGAGCTCCGCGCCCAGCCACCGGCTCTTGAGCAGTCCGATACCGTGTTCGCCGCTGAGTGTTCCTCCCACGGCGAGCGCGTACTCGAAGATGTTTCCGGCGGCCTCCCAAACGGATTCCGGCACTGAAGTGGCCCCGCGCTCCAAGACGACGGTGGGGTGCAGGTTCCCGTCGCCGGCGTGGCACGGCGTCGCGATGAAGAGCCCGTAGCGATCGGCGACCTCGTCGATGTGTCGGTACATGTCGGCGATCCGGTCGCGCGGTACGGCGACGTCCTCGACGAGGATCGTGCCTCGGGCCTCGATCGCGAGGAATCCCGAGCGGCGCACGTCGACGAGCGACTGTGCCGCTTCGGGATCGCTGGTGACCTGCACCGTCGACGCGCCGGCGACCTCCAGGAGCGCCGCGATGCGCTCGGACTCCGGTCCGGCGTTCGGGCCGTCCGTCTGGACGAGGAGGAACGCAGCTCCTGCGCTCAGGAAGTCCGTACCGCTGTATTCGGACACCGCAACGAGCATGTTGCGATCCATCAACTCCATGATCGCGGGCCGCTCACCCGCCGCCATCACGGCCGAGGCGGCAGCGGCGGCAGCCGCCGCTTCAGGGAAGTATGCACCGATGGTCGGCACTGCTCCCGAAACGACCGGACGCACCTTCAGCGTGCACTCGGTGATGATCCCGAGGATTCCCTCGGATCCGATCATGAGCGCACACAGGTCGAGCCCGGTCACCCCTTTCACCGTCCTGTGGCCGACCTCCAGGACATCACCGTCCGGCAGCACGACCGTGAGGGCCAGGACCGCGTCTCGGGTGACCCCGTATTTCGCACAGAGCAGCCCGCCCGCGTTCATGGCGATGTTGCCACCGACCGTCGAGATCGCCTTGGATGCTGGGTCGGGCGGCCACCAGAGCCCGTGCTGTTCGAGCACGCGATTCAGATCGCCGTTCATGAGACCCGGCTGCACGACGGCGAGTTGGTTCTCGACCGAGATCTCGAGGATGTCGGTCATGCGGTCTGTGCACAGGACGAGTTGCCCGCGCCCCGCGACGGCCCCGCCCGCGAGCCCTGTGCCGGCTCCCCGTGGCACGATCGGGACGCCGAACCGCGTGGCGATGCGACAGATCTCCTGCACCTCTGCAGTGCTCCGTGGGTGGAGCACCGCCTCGGCGACGCCGTCGCCGCGCGTCCCCGACCTATCGGTCGACATCGCGGTCCTGGCCGCCTCGTCGGTGTCCACCCCGTCCGGGAGCGCCGCACGAAGTGCTTCGAGCATCTCTTCCTGCAAGCCCACAGGCTCTTCTCCATCTTCTTCGGTCACTTCGACCACTCGCAGGCCCGTCTTGCGCCGGCGACCGGTCGGCCAGGCTCCGGCCTGGCCGACCGCGATGCCCGCCCATCCCGCAGCACGCACCGGGAACCCGTCCTTACGGCTGGAAGTACTCCCGTGAGACCTCGAGGAACTGCTGCGTCGTAGCGCCCGCATCCGCCACAGCGGGGGAAGGCATCAGATCGGCCGTTGCCTCCTCGAACGCCGGCAGCCCTTCCGGCGCGGGCGTCTCGGGGCGCACACCGTAGACACCCGTCGTGCTGAGCGCCTCCTGCCCCTCCGGAGTGAAGAGCCAGTTGAAGAACAGCTCCGTTGCGTTCGGGTTCGGCGCATCCTCGAGCACGCAGCTGTAGTGATACTCGATGCGCGCATTCTCGAGCGGGAAGTAGAAGTCGACGGGCAGACCATCATCGATGCTCTGCTTGAACGTCACGTACTGCGTGAACGGATCGAACGCCGCCTCACCGGTCGCGACCGCTTGCGTGGCGAGCGCGGCATTGGTGCGGAAGAGGGACTCGTTGGCCGCGACATCAGCGACCCATTCCTCGTCGATCAGTCCGTCCGACCACATCGCCGCCATCGTGTTCGTCGTCCCGTTGACCGTCGTGGGGTCGTTGAGCACGAACTGCCCGGAGTACGCCGAGTCGGAGAGATCCGTGTACGTCTGGGGCAGGTCTTCTTCGGCGATGAGGTCGGTGTTGTATCCGATGCCGAAGGGGTAGCCCACGAGCGCCCGGTACGTCCCGCCCTCGGCGATGAGGTCGCCGTCCAGGTAATCCTCGGTGAAGGGCTCGTAGGCGGAGCACTGTCCAGCCTTGTTCGCCGCGTTCACCGCGGGCGGGCCCGCGGTCAGGATGGATCCGACGTGCTGTTCGGAAGTGAACTCCTGCTCGAGCCTGGTCGAGAGCTCGGCCCCGAAGATGTACTCCCCGGTGACGGAGATGTCGGGATAGCGCTGCATGAAGGTCTGGTAGGCCGCTCCGTAGAGCTGTTCCCCGGGGCCGTAGGCGACCACCGTGGTCTCACCCGCCTCCTGGGCCGCGGCGTACAGTTCGTCCATCTGCGCCGCGATCTCCTCGCCGCCGAGCGCCTCCGCGCCGGAAGCAACATCGCTCGGCTGCTCATCGGGCGAGTCGCCTCCGGCGGCGCATCCCGTGAGCGCGACGGCGAAGACCGCAACACCTACGGCGACCTTGCCTGTGTGCTTGAGTCTCATCGGATCTCCTCCTGTTTCCTGGTGGTGTGTCTTGCTGGGGTTCAGAGCTCGGCCGCGAGTGAACCGATCGCGACCGATGACGTGGAGGGGCTCGCTTCTCCGGAATAGAGAAGGACCGCCTGTTGGCGCGGCTTGATCGCGACCCGGTCACCCGGACGGATCGTCATCGCGGCCGGGGAGTGCACGTCGACGCGAGCGCGAACCTGCTGCCCGCTCAGGTCGATCAGGAATTCGCGCTGGTCTCCGAGGAAGGTGGCAGCGAGTACCGCCGCCGATGCGTCGGGCTGCGCTTCGATTTCGACGGCGTTGGCACGGAACGCCGCCTGCGCCGATCGGCCCTCGAGAATCGGCTCCATGACGCGCCCCTCGATCACGGAGCCGTCGCCCAGGCGAACGACGCCGCGGGTGCCGGAGACGTCGACGGCCGTGCTCGTGAGGATGTTCTCGAAGCCGACGAAGTCGGCGACGAATGGGTTGACCGGGGCGGAGTACACCTCCTCGGGCGCTCCGACCTGCTGGATTTCGCCGTGGTTCATGACGACGACCCGGTCGCTGAGCGTCATCGCTTCCGTCTGGTCGTGCGTGACGTACATGGATGTGGTTCCGAGCCGGCGATGCAGGAGCTGCAGCTCCGTGCGCATCGTGGATCGGAGTTTCGCATCGAGGTTCGAGAGCGGCTCATCGAAGAGGATCAGCTGCGGGCGTCCGACGATGGCTCGGGCAAGTGCCACACGCTGTTGCTGCCCACCGGAGAGCGTGCCGACGCTGCGCGACGCCACGTGCGCGAGCCCCACGCGCTCCAGCGCCTCCTTCACGCGGCTCGGCCTCTCGGAACGCGGGACGCCGGCCGTCCGCAGCGGGTAGGCCACGTTGCCGAAGACGGTCATGTGCGGCCAGAGCGCGTAACTCTGGAACACCATGCCGAGTTTGCGCTTGTCGGGCGGAACGAAGGTGCCGTCGCCGGAGACCACCCTGTCGCCGAGGCGGATCTCGCCCCGGTTCGCGCGCTCGAGACCGGCCACGCAGCGCAAGGTCGTGGTCTTGCCGCAGCCCGAGGGCCCGAGCAGCGTGACGAACTCACCTTCCTCGACGGTCAGGTCCAGCCCGGGGAGGATCGTGGCGTCCCCGTAGGACTTCTGCAGATTGCTGATGTTGACGGAAACCACTGCGGTTCACCTTCCTTGGGAGTGCGCGAGAGCCCGCGACGAACGCTCGGTGCGCACTTCGGGCGTCTCGGCTGCAGACGCGGAAGCCTGCTCGATGAGAGATGCGGCGCTGAATCGCCTGCGTCGGTCCATGAGTCGCCCGCCGACCCACATGAGCAGGGCACCGATCAGCCCGACCACGATTCCGGTTCCGATCACCAGGCAGAACAGGGCGGCAGCCGTGGTGCCCTGCCCGTTGCCCCAATATTGATAGACGGACACCGCCATCACGCGGTTGGTCGGAAGGGACAGCAGGATCGGCACCTCGAGGTTGCCGACGATGTGGATCGCTGAGATGAACCACGCCGCGAGCACGGCCGGGGCCATGAGCCGGAGCACGATCCCGACGGCGACTCTCGTCGCGCCCGCACCGAAGACCCGACCGGACTCCTCGAGTTCTCGCCCGATCTGCGCGATTGCTCCGTCGATCGCACGTCCGGCCAATGGTGTCGAGGCAATGACGAGTCCGAGCAAGACGATCCAGATCGTCCCGAACATCCCGCGCAGTGGGACGATGACGATGAACGTCCATACCAGGCCGAGTCCGAGCAGCACCCCGTTCGCCGCCCACGGCAGCCAGGTCGCGAGGTCCAAGGTCCGGCGCATGGCGGCCACGCCGTATCGGCCGATGAGTGCCAGCACGAACGCCACCACCACGGCGAGCGCTCCGCCGACGACGGCGACCAGGACCGTGTTGGCCAGTGATGACCGGATCTGCGGATCTTCGAGCACGCGGGTGTAGTTGGCGAGACTCAGCGTTCCCGCGCCGAAGATCGGTTGCAGGGACGCGACGACCATCTGCGCCGCAGGCAGCAGGAGCACGACGATGGTGAAGACCGCGAACGCGATGGTGCTCGCCGCGATGGACAGCTTGGTGGGCTCGGGGGCGTATCCGGTGGCCTTTCCTCCGACGGTCGTGAAACTCCGACGGTCCAGGACCAGCCACCGGAACGCGACGAGGGCGAGCACGATGGCGATCAGCACCATCGCGAGCGAACTTGCGACCGCATAGTCGGGCGGGCTGCTGTCGGCGAGTGCGGTGTAGATCTGCGTCGAGAAGACGGTGAACCCGTCGGGACGCCCGAGGATCAGCGGGATGTCGAATGCGGTCACCCCGATGATGAACGCGATGAGGAATCCGCCCAGGAGCGCCGGCGCCAGAGCCGGGATGGTGACGGTGACTGCGACGCGCAACCTGCCGGCACCGGACACCACCGCCGCCTCCTGCTGCCGCCGGTCCATCGCGCGGAACGGGCCCAAGAGGATGAAGAAGACCAGCGTGGACACCTTGAGTCCGAGGAAGATCGCGGTGCCCCACGCACCACCGACGCTGAGGCCCGGGATGCCCCAGAGATCCCACAGCACACCATTGATCAGCCCGAGCCGTGGGGCTCCGAGCAGATCCCACGAGAGGGCGAAGAACAGCGGGGGCATGGCGAGAGCGACGACCATCACGGGGACGACCAACCGAGCGACCGGGGCCCGGGAGGCGGCGATGGCGGCCATGGTTCCCCCGACCACGGTGGCGATGATTCCGACCATCATCGCCAGCCAGAGAGACTGGCCGAGCGCACGCCAGGTGTACGGGTCACCGAACGCCTGCCCGAAGCCGGCCAGAGTCCAGGATCCGGGCTGGCCGGGCGGAGCATCCCGGAAGGCGCCGACGACGAGCATCAGGACGGGCACGAAGTAGAAGAGGATGACGACGAGGAGCGCCACCCAACCGAGCAGACGCCCAGGCGTCAGGAACGAGCGGAGCTTCTTCATCGCACACCCCTCGGAATCTCGATGACGTCGAGGTCGTCAGGTACTAGGAACTCCTTGACGCCGCCGTTCCCCGCACTGCGCCACTCCTCCGACGGCTTGGCGCCAGGCACGAGATGGTGGATCGCGAGCGCCCCGACGTCGGCACGCTCCGCGATCTGAAGGGCTTCACGGACGCTCGTGTGCGAACGTCGGTGGTGATCCACGGAGGCCGCAGCGAACTCTGCGGGGTGGCCGCGGTAGAGCGAATCGACCCAGTCGAAGTCGATGGCCTCGTGCAGCAGGAGGTCGCTGCCCCTCGCGAGGCGCACGACGTTGTCGCAGGGGGCCGTGTCACCGGAGATGGTCACGGATCCATATCGGGACTCGAATCGGAACGCGAACGCCGGCGTCATCGGGGCGTGCGCGACGAGGATGGCGCTGACCTGCACCCATTCGTCCTCGAAGACCACGAGCGGTTCCATGTCCGGAAACGGGTCGTCGTTGGGGTGATACCCGGAGTCGGTGGGCACTTCGATCTCACGAGGATCGAACAGGCTCTCCGGGCTCGGCCGGAGCGCATTGAGCACGCGGTCGTTGACATCGGTCGCGAAGGCCTCGATGATCCGCTGCACCATCACCTTGGTACCGGGCGTGGGGCAGTCCGCCGCGACCGGGGTCGGGGCAACCGTTGCTCGAGGCGATACCGGAGGAAGGACCCCGCGGTCACCCGGGCCGATCACGGGAACCCGGCGATCGAGTCCCGTCAGGACGATCGAACCGAACAGGAGAATCGACGGCAGGTCGATGACATGGTCTGAGTGCAGGTGCGTGAGGAAGATCCCGCGAAGGTTGGAGAGGTCACGGCCCGACATCATCAGCTGGCGGCCGACTCCGAGTCCGGTGTCGACGAGGTAGAGCGCGTCGTCGACCTCGATCGCGGTGGCGATGCCGGCGCGACGCCCCTGCTCGGGGCCGGACCACCACCTCGGCCCACCCGCGGTGCCCAAGGTGATCACGCGCATTCCCACTGGCATCTCCACATCGTCGTGTCGGTAACTGGGTTCGAGTCTTCCGGGTGGTACTTGATGTGTAAAACTGGAATATGTTCCGATCTACAAAGGCTCTACCGTGGTAGTGCCGTTCACGCTCCGCCAGTTGGAGTACTTCGCGGCCACCGCCGAGCTGGGGTCGTTCCGTGCAGCCGCGGCCGAGTGTCGCGTGACGGAGACCGCATTGGCGCAGAGCGTCACCGACCTGGAGAAGTCGCTCGGCCAGACGCTCTTCATCAGGCAGCGTTCCCGCGGAGTGACTCCGACATCCGAAGGACGGGCCCTGCTCGTGCTCGCGCGCTCGCTGCTGGACCATGCGACCGAGGTGTCCGTCGCCGCAGACGAACTGCGCTCCGAGCTCTCGGGGCCATTGCGCATCGGCTGCTACAGCACGCTCTCGCCGTTCATCGTTCCGTCGATCATCGACGACTTCGCCATGCCGCATCCACGGCTCGACGTCACGGTCGTCGAGGGGGACCCGTACGACCTCCAGGGTCGGCTGGTCGAAGGCAAGCTCGACTGCGTACTGCTTCAGCGACGACAGGCCATCCGAGGCGTCGAGACGAGACCGCTGCGAACCGGCGAGCCGAAGGTGATTCTCTCGGCGGATCATCGGCTCGCTCGAAACAAGTCGATCTCCCTGCGCGATCTCGCAGACGAACCGATGGTCCTCCTCGATCTGCCGGCCGTCCGTGAGACCCTCCTTCCGATGCTCGCCGAAGTGGGGATCGAACCCCGGATCGGGTGGCGGACCACCGTCTTCGAGACCGTGCGCTCGCTGGTCGCCAGGAATCTCGGATGGGCGCTTCTCATCCATCGGCCTCCGATCGAGCTCAGCTACGAGAACCGCCCCCTCGTGACCCTCCGGATCGCCGAGCCCATCGCATCGAGCGATGTCTCCCTGGGGATTCTGCGAGACCGCCGGATGAATGCCCGGCTGCTCGCATTCGAGCAGCACTGTGTCGAGCATTTCCGACGACTCGACGGCATCAAGCCGGCGTGACACGTCGCTGAGCCCCCGGTCTCGCCGGCGGCGTGCGGCATCGAAGTATTCGGCCCGCGCATGGGACCGCCTCGATTCGCGCATTGGATGTATCGCCGAGCATGACGCAGTGTGATGACGGAGATGTGGAGGAGAGCCCGGGAACGCTGGATCGTGGGACCCGCTCCGAAGCGAGCGCACTGTTCCCGTTCCCGCCCGGATCTCGCTCTCGAGCGCACCTCGACTCGGCGACACCGAGTCGTCGAGAACACCGATGGGAGCACACCCAATGGAGGGAAACCCACGCATGAAGAAACGCCTCACCACCGGCGCTCTAGCCATCGCAGCGGCATGCACGATCGCGCTTCCTGCGGCCGTGGCGCACGCTGACCCGAGCGGAGGTGCCGCGAACGGCCTCCTGCCGGCCCCGCCGATCTTCGAGCCGTCTGCGGAGCCGATCCCGGCGGACGCCACCGAGTACGAACGTCAGTTCGCGCTCGCGGAGATCGGCCTGGCCGCCGCAGGCGGCGAAGGCATCCACTATCCGAACTGGTGCTTCAACACGCAGCGCCCCCCGGAGCTCAGCGATCGGAGTGAACTCGGTCCCGCGTGGCTCATGGACGACGCCGCGTACGTCGGGATGGTGACCGTCGGCCAGACGGTGCTGCAGACCGCCGACGGAGGGTATGTCCTCTTCGACACCATGTACAACGAGGGTGACGTCGAGAACTTGACCAAGCCAGGACTCGTCGAGCTCGGCCTCGACCCTGCCGAACTGCGCGCGGTCTTCGTCACGCATGGTCACGGTGACCACGATGGTGCCGCAGCAGATCTGCAGGACGAGTTCGGCGTGCCGGTCTACATCGGCTCTGCCGACGCGGGGGGCAAGAGCTATTCGCCGACCCTGATCGACTCCGATGAGCTGGATCCGGTGGACATCACGGTCGGCGGCACGACGATCACCGCGCTGTCCTCGCCTGGCCACACCCCGGGAACCGTCAGCTACATCCTCCCGACCACCTACGGCGGAGCATCGCACCCGCTCGCGCTGTGGGGTGGATCGGGACTGCCCGCGGGGGCGTCACTGCAGAACGCGCTCGACTATATGGAGTCGGCCGGTCGCATGTGGGAGCTCATCTGGGCGACCGGCGCTGACTCGAGCATCAACTCGCACACCTTCTTCGACCAGTCGAAGGATCGCATCCTCGAGATCATCGCCAACGGTGGTATCGAGGACTCGAACCCGATGATCCAGGGCAACGACACGGTGCTCCAGTCGTTCTACGTGCTCCGCCAGTGCGCCGCCTCGCAGGTCGCAGCGCGAGACGAAGCGGCGAGCAACCCCATCTGGCGCATGACGGACACCGACGTCTACGCAGCCGAGTTCGTGAACGCCAAGGCGCAGGGCAGCGCCTCGCTGGTGGCGGTCGGCGCCCGGCTCTCGAATGCCTTCGAGGTGCTCGAGGGCCAGGAGATCACCTTCACCGCCGACGGTGCGTCGTGCACCAGCACGACGGACGCGGACGGCGTGGCGAAGTGCATGCTGAATATCCCGGCGACAGCTGAGGTCACGATCGAAGCCGCGTACGGTGGGCAGACGACCGCGGGCGGCGACGAGGTGGACCTGCCGAGCAAGGGCAGCATCACCATCGCTCGCTGATCGCGCGAGTCAGGCGGGGGCGTGCTTCTGCACGCCCCCGCTCTGTGCGTAGCCGCTTGCCTCGGCGACGAAGGCGGACGCGGCAGGAGTCAGTTCGTCCCCTCGTGTCAAGAGTGACACCTCGCGGTGGAGGGCGGGCGTGAGCGGCAGGACGACCGCTCCATGCCGTTCGGCGTATCGGGCCTGAGGTTCGGGCAACAGCGTCGCGCCCGCATGAGCCAGCACGAGATGCTCCATCGGGTCGCGTCGGGTGACTTCCACGGATATCCGAGGCGTGCTGCCTCGGTCCCTCAGGTGATCCTCCACGAGCTGACGCGCGGGCGTTCCCGTTGGGCCGAGGATCAGGTCGTGATCCGTGAGCTCGTCCAGGGACAGGTCGGTGCCGGACGGCGTCGACCCGGGAGGAAGCACGCCCATCAGCCGTTGTCGGTCGATCACCTCGGATCCCAGGGGCCAGCCGTCCGTCGGCAGATCGGTGAAGCCGATCTCGCAGTCGCCGGTCAGCACGCGTTGGCGTACGTCCCGATCCTCCTGAGGCTGCACCAGTCGAACAGAGACTCCCGGATGCCGACCGCGCAGGCGCCCGATGATCGGCGCGACAGGTTCGATGACGAGCGTCGAAAGACAGGCGACGTCAAGCCGCCCAGTCCGAAGTCCCGTGACGCCCTGCACGGACGCCAGTCCCGCCTGCATGTCCCGGCGAAGCTTTCGAGCGACGGGTACCAGCGCCTCGCCGGCTGGTGTCAGGCGCACCCCGCGCGCCACCCTGAGGAACAGGAGCGCGTCCAGGTCGTTCTCGAGCTGATGCACCGATCGGGACAGCGCCGGCTGACTCACGTAGAGCGCGGAAGCGGCCGCGGTGAAGCTCCCGTGGTCGGCGACCGCCAGGAAGTAGTCGAGGTGCTTCATCTCCATGCGAACTCGCGATGCACTGGACCCATGACTGAGGAGATCGACTCGATGTCGCCCGGGCGCCGCGCGGTTCCACGACGCAGGGAACGCCGGCGGCGGCGCAGCTGGATGCAGCCGCGGTCTGACGTGGGATGCGGAATCGGCGCACCGGAAGGGACGCACAGCCTTGAGTCACGTGCCCGCGTTCCCACTGGTGCTCCACATCGTCGTGTGTCGTTGCGACCCCCTGTAGTTTTCCCTGTGGTACATCCCATACAAAACTGGAATAACTTCATATGTACCGAAGGTCTTCCGAGGTAAGACCCTGGGGGGACCCATCGCGTGAAGACGCAGCTCGGCAGGGGATACAGAGCGGGAACGCTCGAATCGTTGCCCATGGATCCCGACACGCCGCCAGCGACGCGTTCGCGCATGGACCGCATCCGCTTCGAGAAGACGCGACGCCCCGGTCCCCGGCAGCACGCCGCCAAGGACCGGGGCGCTTCGCTCCGACTGCAGCACTCCATCCTGCTTAAGATCCCGTAGGAGCGACCTGCCTCCCCTGCGCTTGAGCGTCCGTGAGCACCCTGGCCCGAATCGCAGTGGTTTGGAGCGCCCGGCGGGGCGAGGCCGGCCGGGCGCCCGAGCCAATCCCTAGGTCCTCGCGGCAGCGACCTGCCCCTCGAGCACATAGCCCTCCTCGCCGTGCTCTGCGAGGTCGATGCCGGCGACCTCGTCCTCGTTCTTCACGCGGAACCCCATCAGCTTCTCGATGGCGAAGCCGATGACGAGCGTGAGGACGAACGAGTAGGCGAGCACCGAGAAGGCCGCCATCGCCTGCACGACGAGCTGGGTGCCGTCCCCGCCCATGAACAGGCCGGTGCCGTTGGCGAAGAAGCCGAGGTAGAGAGTTCCGATGAGTCCGCCGACGAGGTGGATCCCGACGACGTCGAGCGAGTCGTCGAAGCCGAGCTTGAACTTGAGGTCGATCGCGAGCGCGCAGACCCCGCCGGCCACCAGGCCGAGGACGATCGCCCAGACCGGGGTGAGCGCCGCGCATGCAGGCGTGATCGCGACGAGGCCGGCGACCGCGCCCGATGCGGCGCCGATCGAAGTGGGCTTGCCGTCCTTGATCCTCTCGACGACGAGCCAGGCGAGGAGCGCGGCGGCGGGTGCCGCGAGCGTGTTGACGAATGCCATGGCGGCTGTGCCGTCGGCGGCGAGCTCCGAGCCGGCGTTGAATCCGAACCAGCCGAACCAGAGGAGCCCGGCTCCGAGGAGCACGTACGGCGGGTTGTGCGGGATGTGGGCGCCCTTGCCGAATCCGACGCGGCGGCCGAGCACCAGGGCGAGCGCGAGCGCTGCTGCGCCGGAGTTGATGTGCACCGCCGTGCCCCCGGCGAAGTCGATCACGCCGACGCCGAACGCCTCCTGCAGGCCGTAGGTGATCCAGCCGCCATATGCGAAGGAGCCGTCGTCAGCGACGCCGAAGTTGAACACCCAACTCGCCACCGGGAAGTAGACCACGGTCGCCCAGAGGCCGGCGAACACCATCCAGGCCCCGAACTTGGCCCGATCTGCGATGGCGCCGGAGACGAGCGCGACGGTGATGATCGCGAAGGTCGCCTGGAACGCGGCGAAGGCCAGCGGCGGATAGCTCGCATCCTCGGGTATCTCGAGGATGCTCGTGAGCCCGAGTGCCGACCAGTCGATCGACCAGGGGGCGACGAGGCCATCACTGCCGGGGAAGGCGATCGCGTAGCCGTAGAGGACCCAGAGCACGCCGATGAGGCCAGCGGCGCCGAAGGTCATCATCATCATGCTGATGACGCTCTTGGCCTTCACGAGGCCGCCGTAGAAGAACGCGAGCCCGGGGGCCATGAGGAGAACGAGTGCTGCCGACAGCAGCACGAATGTGGTGTTGCCCTGATCCATGGGGATCCTCTCTCGAGTGGTGACTGTCGTGCAACTGATTTTCATGAGAGGGAACCTGAGGCGCGTTTCAGTGCGGTGAAGATCCCGTGACATCCCTGGGCCGGAGATTTACGAGTTCGAAACACTGGCGTGACCTGTTCGCCTCAACCGACTTGTTACTGTCGTTCAACACACTTCACCGGCATTCAACTCCGAGGAGTTCCGCTCATGTCCCTTCCCCTCATGGAAGGCAGCGACGTCGTTACGCTGCCGACCACGCGGCTGTCCCTGCGCGAGCGAGCGCACGCCGACGACGTCCGCTTCATCCTTGCTGTCTTCGTCGACCTCAACGGCAAGCCCTGCGCCAAGCTCGTACCGGTCTCCGCCGCTGACGAGCTCGAGGCCGGCGAACTTGGATTCGCCGGCTTCGCCGCCGGCCTCATCGGGCAGAAGCCCGAGGACACCGACCTCCTCGCCGTGCCCGACCTCGACTCGTACGCGCCGATCCCCTTCGTGCGAGAGGGACTCGCGATCGTGCACTGCGACCCATACGTCGACGGCGAGCCGTGGCCGTTCGCGCCCCGTGTCATCCTGAAGCGCGCCCTCTCGGCCCTGGCCGAGCACGGCCTGAGCGGAAAGGTGGGCGCGGAAGTTGAGTACTTCCTCGTCGACCGCGACGAACAAGGCCGGCTCAGCACCGCGGACACCCGCGACGACGGGGCGCGCTCCTGTTACGACGCGCGCGGCGTGACGCGGATGTACGACCACCTTGCGGCGGTCAGCGATGCGATGAACCTCCTGGGCTGGTCGAACTATGCCAACGACCATGAGGACGCTCCCGGTCAGTTCGAGCAGAACTTCAAGTACGACGACGCCCTTGTGACCGCCGATCGGGTCATCACCCTGCGCTATCTCATCGGCATGCTCGCCGAGCAGCGCGAAATGACCGCGACGTTCATGCCGAAGCCGTTCACCGACCGCTCGGGCAACGGTCTGCACTTCCACGTCTCGCTCTGGGACGGAGACTCCCCCGTGTTTCCCACGACAGGGGATCCGCGCGGGCTCGGGCTCTCCGAGCTGGCGTACTCGTTCGTCGGTGGTGTACTCGACCATGCGCCGGGGCTCCAGTTGTTCCTCGCACCGAGTGTCAACTCGTACAAACGTCGCGGCGCGACGAGCAGTGCCTCGGGCGCGACCTGGTCTCCGAAGCATGCGACGTACGGCGGCAATGACCGCACGCACTTCATCCGCGTGCCCGACTCGACGCGCATCGAACTCCGTGCGGGCGATGGCTCCGCCAACCCCTATCTGGCGCTCGCCGCGGTGCTCTTCGCCGGGCTCTCCGGCATCGAGCAGGGTGCCGACCCGGGCGACCCGTGCGGGCCCGGCGAGTCGCGCACGACCTCTGCCCCGTTGCCACCCACGCTGCTGCATGCCGTCCAGGCGCTGCGCCAGGACCCCGCTCTCCTCGAGGCGATCGGCGGAGGCCGTGGCGTCGGCACGTACTTCGCCGATGCGAAGGAGGACGAGTTCCTCCGGTGGCATAACACCGTCTCCGATTGGGAGATCGACCAGTACCTCACGGCGTTCTGAGCCGGAATCCCCCATCCGAAGGAAGGACCTCCACATGTGCGGCATCGCAGCACTCCAGATCCGCAACCCCGCCCTCCGCGGCGAGCTCGGCACCTACATGCGCGGCATGCTGTGCGAGATCGTCGAGCGCGGCCCCGACTCGGCCGGCCTGGCGCTCTACGGCTCCGAGCGCATGACCCCGTCGGGCACGTCGACACTCACAGTCATCGGCGACGTCGATCCCGATGCGCTGCTCCTGCGACTGCGTGAGGCGCTCCCGGATGGCGCGAAGGCCTCCGTCGTCGTCTACGCCGAGTCGGTGCTCGTCAATGCGAACGTCGCGCCATCCGTCCTCGAGGCGGCCGCACGGGCCGCCGCGCCTGAAGCGCACGTCATCGGCCGCGGCGAGCACGTCGCGGTTCTCAAGGGCGTCGGCCACCCGGTCGAGCTCGCCGCAACCTACGGCCTCACCGAGATCGGGGGCACCCAGGCGCTCTCGCACACGCGGATGGCGACGGAGTCGGCCGTGACCGCAGTCGGCGCGCACCCCTTCACGGTCGCAGAGGACCTCTGCCTGGTCCACAACGGATCCTTCAGCAACCACGCCTCGATTCGCCGCCGGCTGCGCGCCGAGGGCGTCGAGTTCGACAGCGAGAACGACTCCGAGGTCGCGGCGCGGTTCATCGCGGTGCGGATGTCGCAGGGGGACGACCTCACGGTCGCGCTCGAGCGGCTGATGGAGGTCTTCGACGGGTTCTACACGCTCGTCGTCACCACGGCCGACAGTATGGCCGTCGTGCGCGACCCCATCGCTTGCAAGCCCGCCGTCATCGCCGAGACCGACGATTGGGTCGCGATGGCGTCGGAGTACCGCGCGCTCGCCGGCCTGCCGGGCATCGAGGACGCCCGCATCTTCGAGCCCTCGCCGGGCGTCGTCTACACCTGGCGGCTCGAGGCCGCCGCCCTGGAAGGAGCAACCCGATGACGATCACCGCACCTACGCGCACTGAGGCCACGGCGCGCGTCGACCTCGCCAGCAGTTCGGTTCGCGAGTTGAACCGGCGGCTGCACGACGCCGAGCCCGGCACATCATGGGTCGTCGAATCGCCCGCCGGCGCGCACAACATCGCCGTCGGCATCGACCGGGAGGTCGAGGTCGCAGTGCACGGCAACGTCGGCTATTTCGCAGCGGGCATGCACCAGCGTGGCACCGTCACGGTTCACGGCAGCGCAGGCGTCGGTCTGGCCGAGAACATCATGTCCGGCGTCGTGCACGTCACGGGTGACGCCTCGCAGGCGACCGGTGCGACAGGCCACGGCGGCCTCATCGTCGTCGACGGCAACACGGGTGCCCGGTGCGGCATCTCGATGAAGGGCGTGGACATCGTGGTAGGAGGCAGCATCGGCCACGCCGCGGCGTTCATGGCCCAGGCCGGCCGACTCGTGGTGTGCGGCGACGCGGGCGAGGCGCTCGGCGACTCGATCTACGAGGCCCGCATCTACGTGCGCGGCGAGGTCGCCTCGCTCGGCGCCGACTGCGTCGAGAAGCCCATGCGCGCCGAACACCTCGCCGAACTCGCTGATCTGCTGGCCCGCGCGAGGCGAACCGAGGACCCTTCCGAGTTCCGCCGTTACGGCTCAGCCCGCAACCTCTACCACTTCCACGTCGACAACGCCGGCGCGTACTGACCAGCGACACTGTCCAACCACGGAGCATCCCATGACCCACGACCTCGCCTCCCTCGGCCTCCGCGAATCCGCGACCTTCGACCGGGCGACGATCAACGACATCCAGCGCGCCGCCGCCACGGGCATCTACGACATCCGCGGCTGGGGCGCCAAGCGCGCCCTTCCCCACTTCGACGACCTGCTCTTCCTCGGCGCGAGCATGTCGCGATATCCCCTCGAGGGCTATCGCGAACGCTGCGCAACGGACGTCACTCTCGGCACCCGGCACGCGCTCGAGCCGATCCACCTCGACATCCCCGTGACCATCGCGGGCATGAGCTTCGGCGCACTCTCGGCCAATGCGAAGGAGGCGCTCGGGCGGGGCGCGTCCGAAGCGGGTACCTCGACCACGACCGGCGATGGCGGCATGACGCCCGAGGAACGCCGCCAATCGCGGAAGCTCGTCTACCAGTACCTGCCCTCGCGATACGGCATGAACCCCGACGACCTGCGCAAGGCGGACGCGATCGAAGTCGTCCTCGGGCAGGGCGCAAAGCCCGGCGGCGGCGGCATGCTGCTCGGCCAGAAGATCACCGAGCGCGTCGCCGGGATGCGCACGCTCCCGGTCGGCATCGACCAGCGCTCGGCCAGCCGGCACCCCGACTGGACCGGACCCGACGACCTCACGATCAAGATCGCCGAGCTCCGCGAGATCACAGACTGGCGCACGCCCATCTACGTGAAGATCGGCGCCTCGCGACCCTACTACGACACCGCACTGGCGGTGAAGGCCGGCGCCGATGTCATCGTGCTCGACGGCATGCAGGGCGGCACCGCGGCGACTCAGCAGGTGTTCATCGAGCACGTCGGCATCCCGACTCTCGCGGCGATCGGCCCGGCCGTGGCGGCCCTGCAGGAACTCGGCGTTCACCGCACGGGCGTCCAGCTCATCGTCTCGGGCGGCATCCGCTCGGGGGCGGATGTCGCGAAGGCGCTCGCACTCGGCGCAGACGCGGTCGCGATCGGCACCGCCGCGCTCATCGCCCTCGGCGACAACGACCCGCGGTACGCCGACGAGTACGCGAAGCTCGGGTCGGCAGCCGGCTACTACGACGACTTCCAGGACGGGCGCGATCCTGCCGGCATCTCAACGCAGGACCCCGAGCTGTCGGCGCGGCTCGACCCGATCGCCGCCGGGCATCGGCTCGCGAACTACCTTCGGGTGCTCACCCTCGAGGCGCAGACCATCGCCCGCGCCTGCGGCAAGTCTCACGTGCGCAACCTCGAGCCCGAGGATCTCGTGGCACTGACCGTGGAGTCAGCAGCGATGGCGGGTGTCCCACTCGCGGGTACGTCTTGGATCCCCGGCCGAGGCTGACCGGATGAGCAGCGCACCCGAGGTGGCCGCCGAGCCCGATGTGGTCGTGCCATCCGACGTCACGGCCGAGCTTTGGGCGAATGGGCTGGGGATCACCCGCGTGATGGCGAGACGGCTGGCTTGGCGACTCAGCATCGCCGAGATCCGCGGACGCATGCGGTTCTCCAGCCTGCCGGGCGTCGACCGGGTGCTCATCCCTCTCGGCGACCATCCACTGCCACTGAACATCGACGGCCGGTGGCACCACGTCGAGCCGGGGCATGGGGTCCGATTCGCGGGCGAGTCGCGCGTGCTGCCCTCCACCGGCGGTCGGGCGGTCTCTGTGGTCAACCTCATGGTGCGGCGCGGGCTCGCGGATGTCTCGTGGCACGTTTCCTCCCATCGGGGGTTCATCCCCGTGCCGCCCTCAGCTGCAGCCGCCGTCGTCCTCTCGGCGACAACCGCGACCGGCGGGCTCGCCCTCCCGGCGGGCACGACCCTGCTGCCGGCCACTCATTCCCGCAGCGTCGCGTGCGCTGAGGCACTCGTCGCCCGATTCGACATCACGTCCACCGATACCTGATCGAGAGGTTCCCCCGCATGTCCGTCCACCCGATCGTCGTCCTCGGCGCCGGCCTCGCCGGTGCCGCCGCAGCATGGAAGCTCGCGGAGCACGGGCACGACGTCGTCATCCTCGAGCGCAGCGTGCCAGCCGGTCCGCTCGGCAGCTCGCACGGCTCGGCCCGCATCTTCCGCTATGCCTACCCCGACCCGTTCTACACCCGACTCGTGCAGGAATCGCGAACCGGTTGGGACGAGCTCGAGTCGCTCTCGGGTGAGAGGCTCATCACGCCGACCGGGTCACTGGACTTCGGCGCCCGCCGGGATCCCGCGTCGCTCGCGCCCGTGCTCGAGGCCTCAGGCATCCCGCACGAGCTCCTCACCGAGGCCGAGGCCGCCGCGCGGTGGCCCGGAATCGACTTCGGGGGGTCCGTGCTCTGGCACGAGGCCGCCGGCGTGATCGATGCCGAACGGTCTGTCGAGGCGATGGTTCAGCTCGCGCAGGCGTCCGGCGCTGAGCTCCGGACTGGATGGATCGCGGCCGCGGTCTCACGCGACGGCGACGATTATCTCGTCGAGTCCGAGTCTGGCGAGGTGATCCGTGCGTCGCAGCTCGTCGTCGCCGCTGGCGGCTGGCTGCCCGACCTCCTCGACCGGCTCAGTCTGCCCGACTCCGTGCTGGCGGGTATGCCCGCGCTCACGGTATGGCAGGAGCAAGCGCTGCACTTCCCATACCGCGACGGCAGCGAGCCGTGGCCGACGCTCATCCACAAGCGCGACGACATCCAGGTGTACGCCCTGCCCGGCGGCCGCGACGCGGACCACCGCGGACAGAAGGTGGCGCAGTACCAGGGCGGTCGCGTCATCCGCTCGGCCCTCGATCACGACCGCGTGGTCGACCCGGTCGGCCGCGACCGGCTTGTCGAGTACGTGCGCCGGACCCTGCCCGGCCTCGTGCCCGAGCCGTACGCCGAGACCACCTGCCTGTTCACGAGCACGGCCGACGACGACTTCGTGATCGACCGCGTCGACGGCCTGACGATCCTCTCACCGTGCTCGGGTCACGGCGCCAAGTTCGCACCGCTGATCGGCGAACTCGCGGCACGTCTCGTCGCCGACGATGGCGGCGTGCCTGAGCGCTTCCGCCCGCTGCGAGCGGTGGCGCACGCATGAGCGTCGCCGGACTGCTCGACGAGATCGCGCCGATCGGGCGGGACCGCACGCGCGGTGGGTACAGCAGGCCCGGCTACTCGAAGGCCGACCGTGACCTGCGCGAATGGTTCATGCACCACGCCGATCGACGCGGCCTCGCCGTCGAGCGCGACCGGAACGGCATCCTCTGGGCGAAGTGGACGCCACCAGGCTCCAACGGACCCGCAATCGTGACCGGCAGCCATCTCGACTCCGTGCCGGGCGGGGGCGGGTACGACGGCCCGCTGGGCGTCGCGTCGGCGCTCGAGGCCGTCGACCTGCTCCAGGCGAGCGAGTGGTCGGTGCGCCGTCCTGTCTCCATCGCGGTCTTCCCAGAGGAGGAAGGGTCGCGGTTCGGGGTCGCGTGCCTCGGCTCGCGACTGCTCGGCGGCGCGATCGGTCTCGATCGCGCCCTGGCATTGAGGGACGCCGACGGCGACACCTTCGCGGACGTGGCGCAACGCGACGGGCTGGACCCCGCGCACATGGGCGCCGACCCCGACACGCTGGCGGGCATCGGTGCGTTCGTCGAGCTGCATGTCGAACAGGGTCGTGGGCTCGTCGACCTCGGTCATCCGGTCGCCATCGCGTCGTCGATCCTGGGACACGGACGCTGGAGGGTCGTGATCGACGGGCAGGGCAACCACGCGGGGACCACCCTCATGGCGGACCGCCGCGACCCCATGGTCGCCGCCGCGCAGGTGATCGTCGCAATCCGCGACCTCGCGCGAGCCACTGACGACGCCCGCGCGACCGTTGGCCGAATCGAGCCGGTGCCCGGCGGCACGAACGTGATCGCCTCGCGGGTGAGCTTCTGGATCGACATCCGGCACCCCGACGACCTGGTCACCGCGGCACTCGTCACCGGCGTTCGTGACCTCGTGGCGCAGCACGCGGATGCCGAGGGCTGTCGCGGTGAGGTGCGCGAGGAGTCGCTGAGTCCGACCGTCGACTTCGATCTCGGGCTCCGCGCGTCCCTCCGACGAGCCCTGCCCGCCGCACCGGAGCTCGGCACGGGTGCTGGTCACGACGCGGGCGTGCTTGCTGCCTCCATTCCGACCGCGATGCTGTTCGTCCGCAACCCCACCGGCGTGTCGCACTCGCCCGAGGAGCTCGTCCAAGACGCAGACGCCGAGGCGGGCGCCGTGGCGCTGGCCGCCGTGATCGCCGAACTCGCGGGAGCACCGGGCCTATGATGGCGACGTGAGTCCGGGAATGCAGGAAAGTGGCGACGCCGACTCACACGGCGGAGCCTTGGAGGCGGTCATCGCCCAGCAGGTGCGCCGCTACCGCGCCGAGCAGGCGATCTCGGCGGCCGACCTCGCCGCACGCACGGGACTGTCGAAGGCCATGATCTCAAGGATCGAGTCGGCCAACACGTCGTGCTCGCTGACGACGCTGCAACGACTCGCCGACGGGTTCGGTATCCCCGTGACCGCGCTGTTCCGCGGGTCGGCAAGTGACCGTGAGGCCTCCTTCACCAAGTCAGGCGCCGGCAGCGTCAGCGTGCGCAGCGGCACTCAGCACGGCCACCAATACCAGATGCTCGGCGTGCTCAAGGACACCCCCAACACGCTCGAGCCAACGCTGGTCACGCTCACCGACGCATCCAACGTGTTTCCGCTGTTCCAGCACCCTGGCACCGAGTTCCTCCACATGCTCGAAGGTCGCATGGTGTACATTCACGGCGGCTACGAGTATGACATGAGCCCCGGCGATTCGTTGCTGCTCGACGGCGAGGCGTCACACGGGCCGATTGAACTCCTCGAAGTTCCGATTCGGTTCCTTGCGATCCGCTCGAGTGAACCCGTGAGCCTGCCCAGACCACGCCACTCGTCGTTGTCCTAGTCGCGGGACTACCCGTAGATGGCGTGCCGGACCGACAGGGCCTTTCACCCGGGCGGCTTCAGTCGAATGGGTTGGCAGAAAGGGTGTATTTGGTCTGGAGATACTCGTGTATGCCCTCGGCACCGCCTTCCCGGCCGAGACCCGACGACTTCCAGCCTCCGAACGGGGCCGCGGCGTTCGACACCGCGCCCACGTTCAGCCCCATCATGCCGGTCTCGAGCTGCTCGATCATGCGCTGGCCGCGCGCCAGGTTCTCGGTGAAGACGTACGAAACCAGTCCGTATTGCGTGTCGTTCGCGAGCCGGACCGCCTCGTCTTCCGAGTCGAAGGGCGCGATGGCAAGCACAGGACCGAAGATCTCTTCTCGGAGAATGTCACTCCCGGGCGCGACGTCGGTCAGGACCGTGGGCTGATAGAAGGTGCCCGGTCCATCGATGGCGGCGCCGCCGGTCAACACGCGCGCGCCCCGCTCGAGAGCATCGGCGACGAGTGACGTTGCCTTCGCGACTGCCTTCCCATCGATCAGTGGGCCGATCGCCACGCCGTCCACAGTCCCCCGGCCGACCCGGAACTCGTTCACACGCGCGGTAACACGCTGCGCGAACTCGTCGGCCACCGTCCGGTGGACGATGAAGCGGTTGGCAGCGGTGCATGCCTGTCCGACATTTCGGAACTTCGCCGCGATCGCACCTGCCACTGCACGGTCCAGGTCCGCGTCGTCGAACACGACGAAAGGCGCGTTGCCGCCGAGCTCCATCGACGTTCGAAGGACTCCTTGCGCAGACTGCTCGAGGAGCCTTTGTCCGACTTGGGTGGACCCCGTGAACGAGAGCTTGCGCAACCGAGGATCTCGAATGATTGGCTCGGACACCGCACCGGAGGACGATGTCGTGAAGACGTTGACGACCCCTTTGGGCAACCCAGCGTCCTCGAGGAGCTTCGCGAAGTAGAGCGTGGTGAGCGGTGTGAGCTCTGCGGGCTTGATGACGACGGTGCAGCCGGCTGCAAGCGCCGGAGCGATCTTCCTCGTCGCCATTGCGAGTGGGAAAT
Source organism: Agromyces excoecariae (assembly GCF_051715505.1). Lineage (NCBI taxonomy): Bacteria > Bacillati > Actinomycetota > Actinomycetes > Micrococcales > Microbacteriaceae > Agromyces > Agromyces excoecariae. The sequence continues at coordinate 30,460 of NZ_JBPSLA010000008.1, forward strand.
TCCATGGCGTGATCAGGAAGCATGGCCCCAGCGGATGCTGCGACACGATCATGCGCCCCGTCCCCTCGGGGTTTGCTCCGTAGCGTCCCTGCACCCGAGCGGCCTCCTCGCCGAACCAGCGAAGGAACTCCCCGCCGTAGGCAACTTCACTGCGTGCCTCGGCAAGCGGTTTGCCCATCTCGATGGTCATGAGGAGCGCGAACTCCTCCTTGCGTTCCTGGAGGAGGTCGAAGGCCCGTCGCAGGAGCTCCGCGCGCTCGCGGGCGGGCGTTCGCGACCATGAAGGAAATGCTTCGACGGCGGCGTCGAGCGCCGCGACACCGTCCGACGGCGACGCGTCCTCGATCGTCTTGACGACCTCACCGGTCGCGGGGTCGCACACGTCGAGCGAGTTTCCTCCCGCGGCGGCTCGCCACGCGCCGCCGATGAACAAGCCATCCGGCACCGCAGCGAGAAGTCGCGACTCCTGACTACTACCCATGAGATTCCTCCGTGTCATCAGATGCGCTCTCGCGTCGAATGGATGTCGGCTCCCGTACTCCGGCAGGTGTGACGTGAGCGGTGCGGTGAAGGCGGCCCCGCTGCCTCCGTTCGGCCCCTCAGGGAACGATGCGCGCGCGCCGACGACTCCGAGATGGCGGTCATGACCGGCGATTGCTGAGCAAGCCTAAGCGTGTGCTTAGTGATTGGTCAACGGTTGATAGGGAGAATTCGCCCTTGTTCGCCAAGCCTGAGCAAATGCTTAGTAGGCGTGCCATGAGCGGCGAGGGGTGCCTATGCTCTAGAGCGTGGGGTCGAGAGCGCGCAATCACGGCGAGGGTCGCGAGGCCCTTCTTCATGCCACTGTCCGCGTCGTCGCCCGAAAGGGACTGAGGGGTCTCACCTTCCGGGCAGTCGCCGAGGAAGCGGGCGTCAACAACACGCTCATCGCACACCATTTCGGGTCCCGAGACAGGCTCCTCGCAGCGGCCCTCGAGTGGACCGCCGATCGCTCAGTCGGCGCTGCAGACCTCTCCGAGTACGCGACCGATGCCCGTTCGTTCCGCGATGCACTCGTGAAGAACGTGCTGTCCGAGCCGGACGTCGAAGTCTTCCAGTTCGAGATGATCCTGGAGTCGAGCCGGCGTCCGGAACTGCAGCCGGCAGTGCGGGGGTTGTACCAGCGGTACGTCGCGTCGCTTGCGAAGGGCCGTGCGCAGCTCGGGGTACCGACCAATGACGGTCTGAACCTTGGGATGTTCGCCGCCCTCGATGGGCTCATGCTGCAGTACTTGAGTCGTGCGATCTCTGCGGAACAGCTCACGGACGCCGTTGAGTCACTCGGCGTGGCGGTCGGCAATGTGAGTGATGAACCGTCGACTCTCCTCGAGAGTCGGTGAGCGCCGAGCTCCCGGTCGGGAGGCCGTGAGGAGACCATGGCGCACTACGCGAAGATGAGGGACTCCTGGGCACCTTCGACCGCGGGGTGGCTCAGTAAGCATCCAATCGATGGCCCGATCTGCATCTGAATCTGGTCAGGAATCGTGCATATGCACGAGCCTTCCGGACGCGCATGTTCGCGCACCTTCGTGCCGTGGATCTCAGCCGCCGGGATGGCGAAGAGGTCGCGATCGAGCACGGCGAAGGTCGCTCGGTAGCCCGGTGCGATGGTGACCGGCGTGGTCCTGCAACGCTCCTGACGGGGACAGGGTCGGAGCGAGACGTGTCACCCGTTTCACGCGTTGTTCGCGAAATCGAGCGCGCCGAGTGCCGATCGCGCGAGGTAGCCGAAGTCCGAGACGAGAGTGGTCCCGCTCATGGGGTAGCTCGCGGGCGAGGCGAGAAACACGGCCTGCTTGGCCAGCTGATCCGCAGACATCACAGGGAGTCCGCTCCCCGCGAAGCCATCCGGGCGCCCCATGTCCCCCCTCGACATCGGAGTATCGACCACGCCCGGGCACAAGGCGTTGGTGCGGACCGACGGGTGATCGACGGCAAACGCCCTCGCCAACGCCACCACGGCTCCCTTCGACGCGGTGTACGGTCCCATCCCGTCGAAAGCCACGAACGCGGAATCCGACGCGAGGAAGACGATCGTGCGAACGTCGCTCCGCTCCAAGTGTGCGATCGAGTGCTTCGCGACCAGGAAGTTGCCGCGCACGTTCACCGCCATCACCTGATCCCACTCGGCGACAGCGACGCTCCCCAGGGGTGTACCCACAGGGCCGGACACCCCGGCGCAGCCGAGCAGAAGGTCGATCCTGCCGAACTCGCCGTGGATTTCGTCGACGGCCCGGATCACATCGCTCTCGACGGTCACGTCGGCCTGGCTGAAGACGACCCTTGCGTCGCGTTCACGCAGTTCCTTGGCAAGCGCTTCACCGTCGGTGGAACGATCGACGATGCCCACCGACGCGCCCTCTGCGATGAGTGCATCGACACATGCACGCCCGATGCCTGAAGCACCGCCGGTAACCAGCGCGACGCGATCACTCAGTTCCAGGTCCATGCTGACCTCACCTTTCCTCGGGTGCGCCCGCACGACGACGAGCCTTCTCGAAAGCGATCGTCGGCAGATCGACGATGTGCGCTCCCCCATCCACGACGATCGTCGTTCCCGTCAGGTAGGACGATTCATCCGATCCGAGGAACCTGACGACCGCCGCGATCTCCGCCGGCGAACCGACCCTCCGCAACGGAACGTCTGCCGTGACCGCGGCGTACGCCGCATCGCGCGACACGAACGTGCCGTGTTCAACGAGTTCGGCCATTTCGTCGTCGGCCATCGGCGTGCGAACCCAGCCCGGACACACCGCGTTGACGCGGAGGCCGCGCTCGCCATAGTCGCGGGCGAGGGACCTGGTCAGTCCGATCAGTGCGTGCTTGGCGGTCGTGTAGCCGGCCATGGCCGGCCCGGCGAAGAGCCCGGAGAGCGAGGAGATGATCACCACGCGCGCCGCGGAGCCCGTAAGGGCAACAAGAAACTCTCGAACCATGACGAACGACGTGGTCAGGTTGGCGTGGAGGGCATCACTCCAGTCCTGATCCGTGGTGTCCCCGACAGGCGCGAAACCAGCCCCACCAGCGTTGCACACGAGCGTGTCGACCCGTCCGTATAGGTCGAGCACTGACTGCAGCACCCGCCGTACTTCGGCGGGGTCTCCGGCATCCGCGACCATTGGAACGGCACCGGTCCTTCGGGAAACCTCCTCGAGCGGCGCCGAGCGGCGGCCTACGATGACCACGCGTGCACCCTCGTTCGCAAACCTCTCCGCAATGGCGGCCCCAATACCCGTACCCCCACCGGTAACCACGACGACGTCGTCGTCGACCTGCGAACCCGCGTATGGCATCGTCAGTTCCCTTCGCTCTCTTCACCCGATACCGCTGTGCGGGTTCGATGGGAACGGTGGTCCACATGGCGAGACGCCATGGACCCACCGTTCCGCACGAGCTCCGCCGGTCGGATCGGATCGCTCGGTCGTCAGTAGGTGATGACTTTCGGCGCGGCGACGGCCTTCAACCCCGCGACGCCGAACTCCTGACCGTATCCAGACTGCTTCGTGCCGCCGAACGGCACGACCGGGTTCAGCGCACCATGCTGGTTGATCCACACCGTGCCAGCCTGGATGCGCTTGGCCACCTCGACCGCGGCACCCACATCGCTGGACCACACCGACGCACCCAGCCCCTGCTCAGATGCGTTCGCTCGCCGCACGGCGTCATCGACGTCGCTGTACTTGACCACCGGGATCGCGGGACCGAACTGCTCCTCATCCACCAGGCGCGCGCCGTCATCGATGTCGGCGACGACCGTCGTGCGATAGAACAGCGGCCCGAGGTCCGCGGCAGGCTCGCCACCCGCCACGATCCGGGCACCTCGCGCTCGCGCGTCATCGACGAGGTCCTTGACGATGTCGAACTGGCCCTGGTTCTGGAGCGGGCCGAGGAGGTTGCCCTCATCGAGTCCGCGCCCCATGGGCATCGCCTGAGCCATGCCGGCCAGGGTCTCGACGACTTCGTCGTACACCGACTCGTGGACGTACAGACGCTTCAGTGCCGCGCAAGTCTGGCCGGTGTTGATGAAGCAGCCCCAGAACAGATTCTCCGCGATAGCCGAAACGTCGGTGCCCGGAAGTACGATGCCCGGGTCGTTGCCGCCGAGCTCGAGCGTCAGCCTGGCCAGGTTCCGGGCCGAGGACTCGACGATGCGACGTCCGGCCTCCGTCGATCCGGTGAACATGATCTTGTCCAGATCGGGGTGCGCAGCCATCGCCGCGCCGACGTGCCGGTCCCCTGAGACGACCGTCAGCACCCCCTCGGCGAGGTGCCGATTGAACACCTCGACGAGCGCGAGCACAGACAAGGGCGTGTAGCTGCTGGGCTTGACGACGACCGTATTGCCCATCCGCAGGGATGGAGCGATCTGCCAGACGGTGATCATCATGGGCCAGTTCCACGGGCCGATCGCACCGACGACGCCGAGCGCGTCATAGTGCACCTCGGCGCGTGAGGCGCCGGCTTCGAACACGACTTCGGGCTCGAGGACCGTGTCTGCCGCATTGCGCGTCCACGCCGCGCACGCGCCGACTTCGAAGCGTGCGTTCGGGCCGTCGAGGGGCTTGCCCTGCTCACGGGACAGGATCTGCGCCAGCTCCTCGGTATTGGCTTCGAGGTCGTCGGCGATCGCATTGAGGATGCGGCTGCGCTCTGAATGGCCCAGTGCGTTCCATGCCGGCTGTGCTGCGCGCGCCGCCCGAATGGTCGCTTCCAGGTCATCGACCGTGTGGACCGGGACATGGCCGATCACGTCACGTGTCGCCGCATCCAGTATCGCGCGGCCTTCACTCTCGGGGACAGTGATCGCCTCGAGGATGGTGGTGGTGGTGGTCATGGTGTCTCCTTCGTCGACAAGGGGCTTCGATGCCTCAGTCGATCGGGTAGGGGGTGTCATCGAGAATGGTGAACTGACTGTCGAATGGGATGTGAACGGTGTCGAGGGTCGGCCCGTCCCAGCAGAACATTCGGCCGACCGACCGCCTGTTCGTCAGGTCGATCGTGACGATCGACTCGACCGGCATCACGGTCTCGCTCCAGTGGAGCAGGACGATCCCGTCGGCCAGCTCGAACACCTGCACGGGGTCCGCGCACGCGAGCCCCACCTCGGCGCCGCGCACGCAGTGCCAGACGAACGTTCCCGAATTGAGGTAGATGTGCTCGTAGTGCTCGGTTGGGCTGTATCGGTAGTAGATCCGCTTGCCCACGAGTTCGCTCGTCCGAGGCCGGGGCTCGATCTCACCCTTGCCTGTCTCTCGACCCGAGAGGAACTCGGTGTTCATCCGCACGCGTCCGTCGCGATCGACGAACGAGGAATCCGCCACTGTGATGCGTCCATCGGAGGTGTCGATGACCATCGAGACGTCGTTGGAACGAATACCCTCGCCCTTGATGAAGTCGACGAAAAAGATGCCTGGGCGGACCTCGACTGCGCGATACGGGTGGGTCCCGGTCATTCCGGCGCCCTCGCCCTCGAGGATCTCCCAGGTGATCTGACCGCCTGCAAAGGTGTGACGGATCGTCCAGCCGTTCTCGAACCGCACGTCGAGGGGGGCACCCTCGAGCTTCGCGCTCGCAGGCAGACTCGGCTCACCGAAGCCCTCGAGCATCGCGGTCACGTCCGGCCACTCGTCGGTAGGGACGTATCCCTGTTCGGTCGGGGCGAGCTGCTCGTGTGTGCTTGACATGTTCTTCCTTTCAAGGCGCGAGCAACTGCTCAGTTGCCCGCCGAGATCACGGTCTTGAAGTCGACGTCCTTCTTGAACACGGGGAGGAGCACCCCGATGGTGAACGCCAGTGGGATGGACCACAGCAGTGCCCGCGCGATCACTCCATCGTCGAAGAGCAAGGCGTCGTAGTTCTGAATCGAGATGAACAGAATGGTCACCATCAGGATCACCGCGGCGATTGGCGCGACCTTCGTGCTCCAGAAGCCCTTTTCCAGCTTCTCCCGGAAGAAGAAGACGACGATGGAGATTGACGCGAAGGCCATCATGACGATGAAGCCGATCGTCCCCAGGGCGACGAACCATGCGAAGACGACGGTGATCGGGTCGGCGCCGGACCAGAGGAATGCCATGATGATGATCGCGATGAGCACGCCGATCACCAGGGCAGCCGTGGCCGGCACCTGCGACCGCTTCGAGACCCGCGCCAACTGCCGAGGAAGTGCCCGGGCGCGAGCCAGCGCGAAGACGTACCGCGAGAACATGTTCTGAACGCCGATGAGCATCGCGATGAAGCTCGACACGACGAGCACCTGCATCAGGATGTCCAGCCACGGTCCGACGTACTCACGAGCTACGCCGAAGATGATTCCTGCCAGGTCGTTGCCCGCTGCCTCCTGCACGTTGTCCGGACCGACCGCTACGCTCACCGCCCATGTCGCAATGGTGTAGAACAGGCCGACGAAGATGATCACGGCGAACAGTGCGCGCGGGATGGTTCGACGCGGTTCACGCGCCTCTTCGCTGAACACCGTGGTGGCCTCGAATGTCGTGAAGCAGGCGAATACGAAGAGGATTGCGACGCCGAGTCCGGGCTGCGCCAGCTGCGAGGGCGCGAAGCTGATGAGCGACAAGTCCTTGCCCCCGGCGTTGAGGAAGACCCCGATCACTAGGGCGGCGACCGCGACCATCTCGAGCACCAGAAGCACTCCGAGGATTCGAAGGTTCAGGTCCACTCCGAGCATCGTGAGCGCCGTGGTGATCGCGAGGAAGGCGAGAATCCACACCCAGACAGGAAGATCGATGCCAAGCAGATCCGCAGCGAGCTGCTGGGCGAACACGCCGAACTGAGCCCAGAGCCCCACCTGCAGCGAGATGTACGTCACGATGACGATGCCTGCTGCCCCCGTGGCGGCATGCTTGCCCAGACCGCGCGAGATGTAGGCAACGAACCCGCCGGCGCTCACGACGTGATGACTCATCTTGAGATAGCCGACCGCGAAGACCGCGACGACGAGCGCCACCAGAACGTAGATGAGCGGCACACCCGGGCCGATGATCGAGAAGATGACGGGACTGGCCCCGACGAACGCCGCCATCGGCGCCGCAGCGGAGATGACGAAGAACGCCACCCCGATGAAGCCCAAGCTGTTCGCCTTCAGACTGGTCTGCCCCATCTGTGGAGCGGTCAAGGTGTGTTCTGTCGTGTTGCTCACGGGGTCCTCCTTTGGACCTGGGTTCGCGTGGGGGAAGCGAGGATTCGTTCGCCGGGGCGTCGACACGTAGGGCCGCCGACTCGTGATTCGACATTGCTAAGCACTTGCTTAGGTCGAGATTACGCCGCGTTCCACGGCCCGTCAAGACCTCGTCCTGGATGCCCCCGTCGCTCCTCGGTCAGTCTTGCCGCTGAGCAGAAGCAGCAGCTGCGCGCGGCGATCACCGAGCGATCCTCGCGCGCCTCTCCGGAGCCGGGTACCGGCCGCGACACATCCCTTGCAATTGAACTAAGCGTTTGCTTAGATACTGCTGCGCTCTGAGGGCGAGAGCCAATCCCAAGGAGGACGATGATGTCCAGTGACGTATCCACCGTTGCAGGAACCTTCAATCGTGATGCCGCGGCACCCTTTGAGGTCGCGACGGTTCAGTGGAACCGTCGCCCGGGCCATGGGGAGCGGAAGGACTCATCCGCGGGCTACCGGTTCATCGCGTCCGGCCTTACCCCGGAGCCCATGGAGGTCACCGGCCACGTCGATGAGACGGTGAACATCCTCCCAAGCCACCTACGGATCGAACCCCAAGAGGGGAGAGCGTTCGGATTGCAGGCCGGCGACTCCGCCTCGAGCAACAGGGGCATGACCGCTACCTGGATGGTGCTGGCGCCCACCATCGAGTTCTTCGACTACTCCTGAGCCAGGGAAAGTGATCGACATGAGCAAGGACTTCGACGTCATCGTCATCGGGGCGGGCTTTGCCGGACTCACGGCAGCCCGGGAGCTCTCCCACGGCGGCCAACGGGTCGCCGTCCTGGAGGCGCGCGACCGCATCGGTGGACGCACCTGGCTCGCTGAGCGGATGGGGCTCGACCTCGAACTCGGCGGAACGTGGGTGCACTGGACCCAGCCGTACGTCTGGGCCGAACTCCATCGCTATGGGATCGGGCTTGCACCGAGCCCGGTGCCGCAGCACGCGTACTGGTGGGATGGCTCTCGGGCGATGGCCGGCAACCCCGACGAGCTCCTTGAACGGCTTGACTGGCCGAATGAGTTGTTCACCGCCCGAGCGCGCGAGGTGTTCCCGCAGCCCTTCTCGCCGCTCGATTCTGATCTGCTCCCGGAATTCGACGGCATCTCGCTGCTCGATGAGATCCGAGCACTGCCGATCTCCGCCGAGGAGCGATCACTCCTCGAGTCCTTCTGGACGCTCAACTTCAACGGTCGGCTCGACGACGCCGCCTTCACGCAGGCACTGCGCTGGGTTGCGCTCACCAACGGGGACTGGAAGGTCAACTTCGAGGCGTGCGCGACCTACAAGGTACAGGGCGGCACGCGTCGGCTCGCCGAGGCGATCGTCAGCGACACGGACGCCGAGTTCCGTTTCGGCGCTGACGTCCGGCGTATCGAGCAGAAGGGCGATCGCGTGCAGGTCACGACGGCCGCTGGCAGCCGGTTCATCGCGTCGAAGGTTGTCGTAACGGCCCCGCTGCAGACCTTGCCGCGCATCAACTTCACTCCCGAGCTGCCCGAGGCGGCACGGAAGGCGGCTGACCGAGGCCAGGTGGGTCTTGGCACGAAGGTGTGGTTCACGATCGAGGGCGAGCACCCCGCGTTCGTCGCCCTCGGCGCGGCCGACTGGCCACTCAACTTCTTCCAATCTGAGTACGTGGCGGACGGGCGTACCTTCGTCGTCGGATTCGGACCCGATGCGAACGCCATCGACCCGAAGGACGTCGGAGCCGTGCAGGAGGTCCTCAACCGGCTGATTCCCGACATGACCGTCTTCCAGACCGCTGCCCACGACTGGGTGGACGACGAATTCGCCAAGGAGACCTGGCCGATGCATCGAACCGGCTACCTCACCAAGTCGTTGCCCGCCCTCCAACAGCCGTTGGGCCGAGTCCACCTGGCGAGCTCAGACATCGCGAATGGTTGGGGGGGGTTCATCGACGGCGCCATCGAAAGCGGCATCACCGCCGCCCGCAACGTCCTCGTGCCCCAGTCGGTCCCTGCGAGATGACCTGGCTCATTCGACTGGGGCACCGCGGCTGCGTTGCGACACCGCCTCCGTGAGCGATTCGACGGCGTCGGCGAATTGATCAGCGGTGATGGTGCGGCTGAGGAACTGGAGCATGAGCCCGTCGAGTGCAGCGAAGAGGGCGATGTCGAGGCCGGGCGTGATCGGGACGCCGAGCCTTTCGAGCCCCGCGGCCACGGCACTGACGTATCTGCGGTACAGCTGACTCACCGCCGGTTGGAGTTCGGGGCGACGGCTGGCCTCGATGATCATCTCGAACTGGAACACCTGACTGTCGGGCTCAGCCAAGACGTTCTGCACCAATGCGACACGGAAGGCCTCTGGATCAGCGGCGTAATCGGTGAGATCCGCTGCACGGATCGATCGCTCGAGGCTCCACTCTAGGGCGGCAGCCAGCAGGCTATCGCGCGATCCGAAGTGGTGGGCGATCAGCGTGTTGTTCACGCCTGCCTGCTGCGCCACGGCTCGGAACGTCAGCCCTCGGAGTCCCTTCGCAGCGACCACCCGCACCGTAGCCTCGAGGAGCGCTTCTTTCCCCTGCCCCCGAGTGGGACCCGTCTCCGATCGATGCATGGCTCCAGCATACGAACCCGGGAAACTGACTGAGCGCTTCGGTACCAACAGCGTTACCGAACGCGGCCGAGACGGGCAGCAACGGAGGGCTTCCCACTAGGACAACGTCGACCTCCGGATCCTGCCCAACGAAGAATCCATCCGACCGAGAACCGGGGACGACATCAGATGCTGATCTGCCAACCGCATTCCAGCGACGAACCGTCAGCACCCGAGGGGCCGAACGTGTGGTGCCTGCGGCGTCGTGCTCGCAAAGTTGGCCCATCTGGTGCGAGCTGCAGCCACACGCGCGGCGTCTTGCACCTCGGTCACGGCGAGTCGACCCACCGCTACCTTGGGCAGAACCGTCTGCAGGGCGATCTGCGATGCGAGCAGCTCGATCTGCATTGGGGGCCGTTCATTCGCACGGCGGGCGCGGTTTTCCAGCTCAGCCTCGGCAAGTAGCCGATCTACATATCGCTCCGAGTAGCGCACGATCGCCTGAACCAACAATGTGAACTGTTGTTGCCGCTCAACTTGTCGAACCACCGTGGCAGTGCTGCGGACCGCCGTGGCGATGTCTCGTGCGCTCAATAGGTCTGTTCGGCGAACGCGGGCCATCACTACGTCTACCGCGCGGGCGTAGACCACCTGTTCAAGATCGCGAGGCGGAAGTCCGATGTGCCGACGTCTCTCTGCGTACGCCTCCGCAAACTTCCGCATTGTGGGAGCATGCTCAAGCATGTGCTCGGTCAATGACTCGGCGAAAACCGTGAACTGCCGCACGTGCTCGTTGAGTGCTGGATTCGCAAAGTATGCATCGGCCTCCCGGTCGTGCGCGCGTCGCTCGGCCGCAGTCGTCGAATGAACCCGCTTCGGCGGCAACCCTGCTCGCGCCAGCCGTCGCGCAAGCCGCCGGGCCGCCGCGTTCGCCTCGAGTTCCGTCTTGTAGATCTCAGGGTCGCGCCGCCGTTTGCGCTGAAGCTCCGCCCTCCGGTCCTTGTTTCGCTCGGCCCACTCCTTCGACGCGCGTTTGGTTCGTTCCGGGTGAGCGTCGCGGCGGGCAGCTGCGCGAGCGCTGACCTCGTCCCGGTGCGTCGCGTAGTAGCGGTTGTAGTACTCGCGCACCTTGTCGCGGTTCGCCTCGACCCACTGCCGCTGGTACGTGCGGACCCGCTCGGGATGCTCTTCACGCCAGCGCTTCGATCGTTCCCTCGCCTTCCGCCTCGTTTCGGCCTCGCGGCGCTTCCGAGCGGCCGCCCGGCGAGCGGAGTCGCGATTCTGCTGGCGTGAACGGTCGATATGTTCCTCCCGCCAGCGACGGTTCAGCTCCCGCACGCGTTCCGGGTGGGCTGCCTTCCAGGCCCGGCTCTGCTCGTGGACGCGATCGAGGTTCGCCTCTCGCCAGCGTCGCTTCACCTCGCGGGTGTGTTCGCGCTTCGCTGCAGCCCGAGCGGCTTCGTCGTCGTGATCGCGGTCAGGCACGGCAGATACCTACTCACGCGGTGGCGGCGCGAGCTCGATCACCAGGGCGAGGAGCTCGGAGCGATGCGCCGACGGATTGGTGATCACGTGTCCGACGACGGTGCGGAGGCGCTCGAGGTCCTCGGTCGGGAGTCCGTCGATCGGCTCGAGGCAGTAGGCGATGTCCCGTTGGAGGTCGTAATCGTCATCGTCGATCGCGATCTCCGGGTAGTAGAACAGCGCCGCGAGCGCAGTTCGGCTGAGGAGGTCGTCGAACTGCTCCGGCGGGACCGTCATGGCTGTACCTCCTGCTTGCGGCATCCTCGTGCCACAAGACTTACGCGAAGAACAGGTGCGCCGACAGTGCCGTGCCGGTCATCCGGCGATGAGCATCTCTACCTGACCAGCTCGACCGACGCGCGGTCGCCGGTGCGGCCCGGAGGGACGCCGTACCCAAGGTGCTCATCTGCCTCGCGCACTCCCGCCGCGGCGCGACGCGCACGGGCCTCCTGGGTCCGCACTCGAGCAAGCCGAATCAGTGTCGCTGGTCCGGCGACCACGAACTTGAGCGCGTTCCAGATGCAGAGCAGCCCGACGAGGTTGAGCCATCCGGGAGCGCCGCCTTCGGCCAGCCCGAAGCAGAGCAGCGCTCCGAGCCCGTAGGGAGCCGCAAGCAGCATCGCGGGCACACCCCACTTGAGCCCGCGGCGCGTGTGGATGGCGTCGAGCAGCAGGTTCGTCGGCATGAAGCGCCGGAACGCGAGGCGAGTGCGGGCGACGATCACCCAGATGAGTCCGAACATGCTGCAGCCCTCCACGTGTTCGGCGACGAGAACCTGGAAGGACCGCCGAGGATTGGAGGTCATGCCACCGCGACGAGCGGTGCAACGAAACGAGGTCGCCTTCGGCGGCATTCTAGAACTGCGGACCGACAGCCGGAAGGCGTGTCGGGACAGTCGGCCGTTGGCGTCCGAGTTCGGCGTCACGCGACGACCGTTGCCGCGCGAGACCCAGAGCACGCCGCGCGCGAGTCGCATCCGCCTGCTGCACGTCGGTGACGGGTTCCGATCCCAAGGCAGACTCGCTCGCCACGCCGTACCGATCCCGATAGGCGGCGACCAAGCGGGCCTGCCGACGCCATGCCGCCATTGCCTGGCGCCCGGGTGTCCCGAGGGCAAGCGCCCACGGCTCCTCGGCTGCCAGCGCCCGATCGAGCAGCGCATCCGCGCGCGCCTCCATGAGATCGCGCCGCTCGTCGAGCGCACGCCGCGCGTCGGGGTCGATCGCCCCCAACGCCGGCGGAATCAGACCCGCGATGAAATGAGGTTCCCGGCGAGACGTTCCACCTCGTGCACCGACACCATGCGCGGCCGCCACGACGATCCGCGCGCGAAGAACCGCCGCGACATCCTGCGCATCATCGAAACCCCGCGCGCCGACGGCCGCCGAAAGCACCTGATCGACGTCCAAGCCGGCCGCCTCCGCGCGCCGCAGTTCGGCGCCGAGCGGCCCGAACGCCTCAGACGAGATCACAGCAGTGGCCTGGTCGTCGCGAAGGCCAGACGCGCGCACCAGCCCAGCCCAACGATCGCGCTGCGCCGCCGCCGCGATCGTCTCGTACTCCGCTGCGAGCTGCGCAATCGACCCCCACGCGTCCTGCTCCGCCTCTAGCGTCTCGTGCGCCGACGGTTCGGCGCCGACGTGCTGCAGCACCCCGTAGAGGACGCTCCGCGCCGTCACCGTCTCCGCATCACCCGGTCGAGGCCCGGCATGCGCGACATCCGGTCGGTCGACGGCGACGTACGCGACGTTCGACTCCCGCCCACGCGTCATCCCCACATAGAAGTTCTCTCGCGTCGTGCCCGACGCGACCACGACGTGCGCGGTGTCCGTCGTGATGCCCTGCGCACGGTGAGCGGTCACGGCGTACCCGAGCTCGACATGACCTGCGACGTACGACGCGGGCAGCACAACGGTCCCGCTCCAGGAACGGCCCCGCCGTTGCACTTCGATCGACCCGTCCTTGCGCACCGCTGCAACCATCCAGCGGTCGCCGTTGCGCACCCATCCCCCGCCCGCGCGCCGGCGTCGATCGTTCCGGCGCGTGATCACGGTGTCGCCGACGGATGCCGCGGTCCCGTCGTGAAGCGCGACTTCGCGTCTTGCGTCGACCCGCCCCTCCAAGATCAGCTCGCTGCGTGCCCGGATGTTGATGGCCCGGACCGCCTCGTTCGATTCACTGATCAGCAGGCTCGCCTTGCCGGCGCGGGTATCCAATCGCCACGCTGCATAGGCGGCATCCGCCATCGACTCGGTGCTGCCTTCGACCACGCGGTTGTGTGCGACGTACTGGTCGATCGCGTCGGCCTGGCCGTTGCGCAGCGACAAGGATGCCTCCTTCTCCCACGTATGCACGAAGCGATGCACCTCCGCGAGTTCGGCGACATCCGTTCGGTGGTGAACGAGCATCGAGAATGCGCCGCCGGCATCGACGGACTGCAGTTGCGCCGGGTCGCCGACGAGGAGAACCTTCGCTCCCCCGCCTTCGGCGAGCGCGGTCACTCGGTCGAGGTGCAGGGTGCCGGCGAGGGATGCCTCATCGACGATGACGAGCTGACCGGGCCGGAACGATGTGCCCGAGGCCAGGTGGTCGTGCCACCACTTCGCGAGGTTCTCGGTCGGGATGCCCAGGTCCTCCGAGAGCACGTGGGCTGCCGCGGCGGATGGCGCGAGCCCGACGACCGAGCCGGCGCCGTGTGCTCGTTCCCAAGCTCGTCGAAGTGCGCTCATGGTGGTCGTCTTCCCTGTGCCGGCCGGCCCCACGAGCACGTCGACTACGCGTCCCGACGCGACGATCCTGGCGATCGCCTCGAGTTGTCGAGCGTCGACCAGCGACGTGCCTCGGCGGCGACCTAGCGTCGCCCGCTCCGTGGTTGGCGCGACACGTGGCGCCGTCTCGCGTTCTGAACGCTCAAGCAGGTTCGCCTCGGCCGCCATCACATCCGTCGATGTGAACACGGCGGAGTGCTTCGGTCGGAACACGGAGGTCCCGTCGGCTCGCTGGAAGCCGGCCGGGCTCGATGCAAGCTCGGGCGGGGTCAGACGCAGCGACACCTGTTCCGCGGCATCGACGATCATCCCCACCATCGCCTCGCGATCGGCGGCCGAGGCGAATCGGAGTCCCATCGTCTGGCGCGCGGCCTCGGCGACGAGGTTCCAGTGCCTCCAGGTGGAGCGCTTCTCGCTCACGCCGTGCATGACGACTGCCCCGAGCGCTCGAATCTCAGAGAGCGGGAGATCGTGGGCGCTGAGCACGCCCCGCGATCGGTTCGCCGTCGCCGTGCTCGCCCAGCTCGTGGCATCCGTACCGAGCACGCGCGAAGCGCGCTCACGCCAACCTGCCGTGAGATCGGCAAGCGAACGCACATGCTTCACGGGTCGAGTCGAGAGAGTGGCTTGCGCGCGCAGCTTCATGATGGTCACCCGACCGGGACGACGCCCGTGCGTTGCGGTGTGCGCTTCGATCAGCCGGTCCGTCTCGAGGTCGATGTGCCGCGATCGCGTCGAGAACTCGGCGACCAGCGAGTCGTGAACCGTCGCGATGACCCACGCGGGATTGCGGTCACGCCCGCGCGCCCGCTGCTCCCATTGCACGCCGATCAGGCGGCTCAGTGCGTCTGCGAAGAGCGCCTCGTGCAGCTCCGAGATCGCAACCACCGCCGCATGCAGCGGCCGGCCGTCGAGCGAGCGCCACCGTCCGTCGAGCACGGTCATGACCTTGTTGCTGATCACGACGTGCGTGTGCAGGTGCGGATCGCCGGCGCGACTGTCGAAGTGGTCGTATGCGGTTGCGATGACCCCCGAGACCTCGACCTGCGCAACCGCGCCATCGCGCACCGCAACCCCGGTACGCGTCGCTGCAACCTCGCGCTCGAGGTAGGCAAGGGACTCTGCAACCGCTGCATGGTGAGCTTGCACGATGAGCGCCTGCGTCGTCGCATCCGAAATGCCCCAGAGCACGCTTGCGGACTTCGGAATCGAGAACGTGAAGTCGTAACCGGCGACGGCGCGACGGCGGGATGTCTCGTGGCCGGCCGACTTCTCATAGACGGGGTATGCGCGGCCGAGCGGCTGTCCCGAAACCGGATCGCACCCCAGACCGATCAAGCGCTGGAGATGCTCCTCGGCGACCTCGCTCCCCTCGACGACGCTGGCCGAAGCCAGACTGGCGAGGCCGCTTCCCATCCAGCGTCCTGGCGGGGTGCCCTCGGCGCTGAAGTACCGGGTGAGTGGAGTCGACAGCAAACGATCTCCATCGCCGGCCACGACGGTGCGGAGCAGGTATCTGAAGCCGTCGCCAGCGCTCATCACCCGCATGGAGACCGTCATCGCCTTCACCTCCCCCGCCGTCGAGAAGGTGCGCCTCGATCTGCAAGAGGCGTGGCGGCATTGGTGGTGGGAAGTCGCCAGCCCTCTACGGAGGGGAGAAGCGGCGATCCACACGTGCGCATGGCCCGATCGCATCAAATTTTGCACAGACAGGTCGATGTGAGGAAATCCGCCAGGAGGTGGCGGTGCACGCGGCGCCGGAGAGCGATACCACCCCACTGCTGGAGGGTTCCGGAGCAGTGTCGTCCATTCGTCCGGAACCGGCCGTACGCGTTCTGGATGGTGCACGGGAGATGCTCTTCGGCGGATGGGTCCCGTTCCTACTCCTGCACGCAGCGGAGAGTCTCGCCGTTCGTCGCGTCCCACGACGACAAGGTCGCAGTCGCCCCCGACCGCGCGCGATCGGACGCGCCGCGCCATCGCCGATCGATTTTTAGCGCCGACTCCGTGCTCTCGCCGCCGGGGGCGGTGACGGGTGGCACGCGTCGTCCTGATCATGAATCAGCGAGAAACTTCCTCATCATCCGATCGAAGTCCGCTCGGTACTCGTTTACGTCCCGATACGGTCGATTCCTAGGATCACGGGGCTCGTCGGGAGCGGTCAGTAGATCCTCTACCCGGACTCTTTCACGCTGCATGTGCTCGCATCTCTCACGAAGATCTGGGTTCGTCGGGTCACGGTCAAGCGCCGCGCCGGCGCGGGCTTCCATGATCATGATGTCCGAGTACGTCCCGAGCACGCCCAACCGCTCGCTGCGCTGTTGCCTTAGACGCGCGACCTCTGATTCCTCGTAGCGAGCGTTGTAGTAGCGCAAGGAGCCCTTTATGAGTGGCGTGAAGAGGAAGAAAACTGCGTCAAGAAGACCGGTCGCGAGAGGGTCGATCGCTGGACCGACGCCAACAATCAGGGCAGCGTACGTGAGTATCGCGATGGCCAGTCCTGCGGGCACGGTGGTGCTTCCTCGCACAACGTAGATGAGGGAGTACGAGAGCACGAAGGTCGCGCCAATTAGTCCGAGTAGGTATCCGAGGGCCGTGGCCCACCTCAGCACGCGCTTCGAGTAAAAGCGCTTCCTACTCCACCGCTTGCCGAGTAGCCTCACCTCGAGCACCATCGCTAGGAGAAGCACGGCACTGATCTGAGCTGAGGCGGCCCAGAATGCAGGCCCGCTGGTTTCGGACACGTCCGAATGGTAGCCGGATGCCCGGTCGGATCCAGGTCGCGCCAGGGGCGTGGCCCCGCCGAAGCGTGCCGATCTAGTGGCGACGTCTCATGGAGCGAATCCTCGCCGCGTCGATCAAGGCGACGTCATGGTTGACCGCTCCTGCGGCTGCGGCACCAGCGACGCCGCTCGGAAGCTGGGGCGGAAGTGGATTGGCCTGGGTCTGCCACGGGCTCTAGAACGGCGTTTCGTCGTTTGGCCCTTGGTTCCACGGGCTTGGTCGCGGAGCCCTTTCTTCCCAGCCACGGAGAAACAAGGACTCAACGATGCGAGCTCCGTTCTCGTCGTACCAAGAGACCTGAAAGCTTGCACCATTCTGACGAGCTTGACCGCTGAATCGGGCACGGAAGTCTCCTGACCTGCTTCCCGAGAGGTCTTCAAAGTGGGCCGCATCGAGGATGTCGATCTCGGTGTACCCATCCTCGTCGGCCTCTCCGTCTACCCTCACCTCTTTTGCGACGCTTCGGAGTACGTGGTTGGTAATCCTGAAGTGCTCCCGATCTCCTTCGTCCGGTTGAGTGATTGTCCAGCGCGGATCTGGCGGAGGCAGTTCGGGCGCAGCCTTGGGCGCAGCCGCCGCCGAGCGTTTGAGTTCGGCAGCGACCGCCTCCCTTATTTCGGCCCCGCGATCGATCTGGATCTTGCCGAGCAGGGCGATGTCGCGATCTACGGACCTCGCCCTCTCGATGTGTTTTCTCGTCAAGCCCTCAACCACCTTGTCGAGGTCGTCGAGGACCCGACGCTCAAGTTCAATCAGTTCGGCCTGGTGGCGTCGCGCGCTTACGGGATGCCACGACCACATCCAGCCGAGCATCTTCCCTAGGCCGCCCCAGACCGTGCTGCGCCACTCTTTGAGGAAGAAGCTCATGATCAGCAGCACGGCGGCAATGCCAACGACCATGCCAACGAGATAGAGCCACCAGGGCAGAGTGTTGTCTGCCGTGAGACCGTCGAGCGCCTTCGTGATTGGCCAACCGAGGACGGCACCGACCAAAGCAGCGACCACTAGCTCCATGCCGAGGCTTAGCCGGCGCTTCTTAGGCTGCGTTTCCGTCACGTCGGCAGGTTATCGAAGGACGGGAACCGTACGCGCCCGCGTAGGCCACGCCGCGCCCGCTTCGACACTCTAGGCACCCGGTCGATATCCGAAATCGCCGGTGGCCTCGATGCCTCTACAGGTCACCTGGTGCTTCAACCTAGAGCCGGATGAAGCCACACTGCGGACATCGCCAGAAGTGCGCGCCGTGCCGCTCGACGGCCTCCATCGTCACGAGGTCTCTCGGGCAGTTTGGTGCGCCGACCTCGTTGATCTCGCGTTGGTCGTGGTCGGCCATCACAGCAGACTAGAACGCAGGAGGCTTCGCGAGGATCCTTTGTACCTCGAGGATGTCGATCCCGATCTGCTCGGCGATCTCGTGGACCATCAGGCCTCGGTCGAAGGAGAGATGCACGTAGTAGTGATCGAGGCGATCGAGGGCCTCATGATCCTTCTTCAGGAGGGCGAGGAAGGCCTTGACGGTGCCGCCTTCAGGTTGGGTAGGGTGGGACAAAGTTGCTCCAATGCTCGCAAGCGGGAGGGACTTGGAAGAGGTTCGGGAGGTAGGAGTCCCGGACCTCTTCATCGTTTCTGCCGACTCGGTGTCGATTAAGAACAAGGATCGCCGGACCCCCCGCCACCTTGCAACCATGCCTGTGGATAAGTATGTGGACAATCCGTGTGAAACGACGTTCTCCCTGTGTAGAGCTACTGCGAGCGCCGCGGAACTCGTGTGGAAACGTCTTAGCGAATTCGCCATGATCAGGGGCTTTGCGCATCCACATCTGCGGATCGTAAGTTTCCGGGCTCCACAGCATTAACCGCTCCACTTGTGCGCTGAGATGCGGAAGTAGCCTCAAAGTGCGGTTGCTGCGGCCACTATCAGCCTTCCGGCTCCACACGATCTCGACGAGCTCGTCAGCGATGGCCTGCATCCGGGCATCGTGACGCTCGGCGAACTGCTCGTCGGTCTCGTCCTTCTCGCGGAAGGGGAGAGCGCGCGATGCCCTCGGCCCCGCCGTTCACGATCACGCGGTCGATGAACAGTCGGAGACTGGGGTGCCGCCTCTGCCAGTCGAGGCCGTTCGCGAGGACGTCTGCCACCGTCGGCGCAGCGAGCGTTGCGTCGAGCTGCTTCGCGACGTGAGCCAACTCCGCGTCGCTCCATTCGACCTCGCGCTGCACTTCACGCTCAGTCATTCCCCCGGGCACGAATCCCTTGCCTGCCCGCTGGCGCGAGCCCGTGGAGCGCCGTGCGCTCAGACGCGAGGAGTCAGCCAGTTGAGGACGGTCTGACGCCAGCGTTCCGGATCGGAATTCCAGGTCATCGTGTGGTCGGCCTCGAACGACTCGAGCGTCACCAGGTCGGGGCGAAGTCTTGCCAGGCGAGCGGCGACCTCGAACGGCGAGGATGTGTCCGCCGCGCCGTGTAGCACCAGTATGGGAGTGGCGATCTCAGCGGCGCGCGTGACCCAGTCAAAGTGGTCGAGGCCGGGGGCGCTCGGCAGGCCGGCAAGTCGGGCGAGCAGCGGCAGGTCGAGCCAAGGAATCGCGAGAAGCCCGGCCCAACCAGGCAGCCCAGCGCGCACGCAATTGGCCTTGATCGTCGAGACCCAGTCGAGCACGGGCGACTCGAGCACGAGTCCGGCGAGCTCCGGCCGCACCCTGGGGTCGGCGGCGAGCTGCAATGCGATTGCGCCACCCATCGACCAGCCGAAGACGACGAATCGGCGCGCGCCGTTCGCGCGGGCGAAGTCCAGCGCTGACCGGACGTCATCGATCTCCGTCGCCCCGAGGGTCGACCGCCTCGTCCCGACCCAGGGCCCCTCGCGGTCGTTCCGATAGGTGACGACCAGCGACGTCAACCCGAGTTCGGACGCGACCTGCACCCCGCGAAGCGTTCCGGCTCGGGGACTTCCGAGCCCGTGGATGTGGATCGCCCACGTCGACGACGCCTCGCTGGCCGGTTCGATGAGCCATGCAGGGGCCGGCCCGGCGCTAGTCGGCACGTCGACGTCGACGGCGTTGAGGCCCGCATCGGACGGCTCCGAGTAGTAGATCCCGCTCCACGACGCGCGATCCCCCGCCACGAGGCCGGCCGCGCCGCCGCCACCGACCACCTTTCGCCCGACGAGGCCCAGCCCCATGTCGCGTACGGTGCTTCCCAGCCGCACCAGCCCGCCGCGCTCCAGGAGCAGGCTGTACCATCCGGGCTCAATTGTCTGCCGCGTCCGGTCCAGCACGACCGTTCGCTCGTCGCCACTCGCCGTCACCTCGCGGATGACCAGGTCGAAACGCCTCGGAGGGGCCGGCGCAGTCAGACGTCGCGCGATGACGAGTCCAAGCCCGCCAAGGGAAACCGCCGCAGCGGCCCCGATCGCTGCGACCGACCAGCCCGCCCTCATCGCGCCGGCTTCCGCGAGTCGCCAGCCGACTGGGCTTCAGCAGGCTGAGCGGTCGCATCGGAGAAATCGCCGCCGACCAGATGACGCTCGGCACGATCGACCAGCTCGCGCTCCCTCGCGGTGATCTCGAATGAGACCCTGCTGTCGATCAGCGCGTCGCGGATCTCGACGATCTCGCGGTGCAACACGGTCTCCGGTTCGGACGCGTCGAACGCGGCATCCGCTCGCTGGCTGATGCCCGGGCGCACCCCGATCGCCCGGCGCCAGGTCGGCTCGAGCTCATCGATGAGCGCTCGGGTCGTCCGAGCGCGCGATCGCGACTCCAGACTTCGCAGCACCGGCTGCGAAGCGAATCCCGCGCAGAGGAACGCGAAGGTGCCCAGGTAGAGCGAACCATAGGCAGCCGAGACGGTGGCCATGAGGTCGAGGTTACCGACGATGTGCGCGACGTCCATCGTGATGACGACCGCGCTCAGGATCATGCCGAGGAGGCTGCCAATGAGCAGGGATGTCGGCGGGAATCGCTGGCTGCCGCGCGCCTCGCGAATGCGCTGGGCGGCCAGCACCGCCATCGCAGCGAGCACGACGGCGTAGTAGGCGAAGTGGATCATCGAGTACGTCGCGGCGGCCGGCTGGTCGCCGAGGTCGAGCATGAAGGTCGTCGTCGTCCCGCTCTGGTCGATGAAGACGAACGCGACGATCGAGCACACGAGCGCAGCGGCGAGCACGATTCGGCCGAGCGCGACCTGGACGATGCGCGGCTGTCGATCGGACGCCTTCATCACTCCACGGCCGAGGAAGAACACGCCGACCATCAACGCCAGGTCGGCGAGGAGCGTCACGAGGTTCGATCCGCCGAACGCCGCGTCGAGCGCTTCGTACAGCGGGTCGATATTGAGGGTCATCGAGATCGCGATGGTGAGCGTGGCGTAGGTGATCGTGCGTTCCTCGCGACCGCGGCGCAGGATGACGAGGCAGGCCAGGAGGATCCACATCAGCGTGGAGACCAGGACGGGAATCACCCGAAGATCTCCAGGAATCGCGACTCGTGCATCGCCGAGCCTCGGATCGCCGCGGCGAGCCGGTCGGCGAGGGACTCGGCGAAGATCTCGTCGTCGGTGTCGATGTCCTGCCTGCGGAGCAGCCGGCGGCGAGTCTCGGGCGGGATGTCGGGCAGGAGGAAGTCCGGTGCCTCTTGGTGATCGTCGGTTCCGTGATCGAGGATCATGTGCGCCAGCTCGTGCAGCACGAACTGCTGCCGGTGCAGCACCGAATCGCTGTGCGCATGCAGGACGATGTCCTCGGTGTCCGTCATCAGCCAGATCGCGCAGAGCCCGTCATGGTCGCTGAGTTCGGCAAGCTCTACTATGCGGATGCCGCGCTGACGCCGCCCCTGTACCGCGCCGACCAGTTCATCGAAGTTGAAGGTATCCCCGAGCGCGAGCTCGCGGAACGCTGTCGACACGCTCACTTCGCTGTTCATCGTCTCGGCCACCCCCTTGACCTCACCGGGCGCCTCCTGCGCTGCACCCCGGTGACCTGTTACGTCTGTGCGATCTCCTCGTCGAGGAACTTGCTGATCGCTTGCAGCGCGTTGGGCGAGATGTCTCCCAACGTGCGCGCCGCATACGACTTGACCCGCGCGGCCCGCATGGAACGCACGAGGTCGAGCTGCGCGCTCACCTTCGCCGGGGTCTCAGCGCCCTCGGCGCCCATGAGGAACTCCGCGTCGACGTCGAAGAACGCAGCCAGGCCGTCGAAGAGGGCACGGTCCTGCACGTAGCGATGGCCGTTCACCATGTACGTCCATCGCGACCGGGAGAGCTTCGTGCCGCGCCGTTGGAGGAACGCCGCGATCTGGGAGTACGTGGGCTCTGAACCGGTCTCCGCGACGGCGACATCGAGAAGGAGCCGGAGTCGCTTCGCGAGGTCTTCGGCTGCGGTGTTGCTCTCATCTTCGATCATGTGTCGGAACACCTTCCACCCGCTCGGGTCAGGCGAGGCATCGTCATGGCGGTTCCAACTCCGGGCCAGAGTTGGGCATGCTCAATCTACGCCTTGAGCATGCTCAACACAACCGTTGCGCATGCTCAAATTCGGTGCTAAGAACGAAGCAGGTCGCCGTTTGAGCATGCTCAATCGCCGGGCCGCACTCAACGGCACCGAGCACGCCGCAACGCAGTCCCGTCGGCGCCCACCTCGTCATGCCCGGAGGACGCACATGCCGAGCACGCACACCTATGCATCGACCGCGCACGACCGGTGACGACTCCACGGGAAAGGTGAACGACGTGCCGACCAAGCCGCACCCGCAGGAAGGCTGGAACTCGAAGCTCGACGAGATCCACGACCAGCTCGTCTCATCCGTCGAGGCACTCGTGTCAGGGGACGAATGGCGACGGGCTCTCGAGTTCGCCGGCCGCTTTCGGACTCGCTCGTTCAACAACACGATGCTGATCTGCTGGCAGCACGAGGCGGCCTATCGCCGTGGCCAGGTTCCGGAGCCATCCCCGACGCAGGTCGCGGGCTTCAAGCAGTGGCAGTCGTTCGGACGACGCGTGCTGGCCGGCCAGTCGGGCTACATGATCCTCGCCCCTCGGACGGCGCGGTTCGCGACCTCCTCCCCCACCGACCCGACGTCCTGGCGCCGGCTCGAGCGCAATGAGCGCCCGCGGCCAGGCGAAGTCGTGCGACCGCGAATGATCGGCGTGCGACCTGCGTATGTGTGGGATGTCTCGCAGACCGACGGTATTCCGCTCCCCGCGCTTCCAAAGCCACGACTCCTCAGTGGCGAGGCGCCAGTCGGACTGTGGGACGGGCTCGCCGACATCGTCCGAGACGAGGGATACCGCCTCACGACCGTCGAGGCCTCCACACTCAACGGCGCGAACGGCGTCACCGACTTCGGTGCCCGCCTCGTCGAAGTTCGAGCCGACATGGATGCCGCGGCTCAGGCGAAGACGCTGGCCCACGAGCTCGCACACATCCGAATGCACGATCCAACGACCGACGCGGTTCGGCATCGCGGCATCGGCGAGGTCGAGGCGGAGTCGGTCGCGTTGATGATCGCCTCGGCCCACGGGATGGACACGAGCGACTACACGATTCCGTACGTCTCGACATGGGCGACATCCGTGAAGGACAGGACGCCGGTCGAGGTCGTCCAAGACACCGGCGAGCGCGTGCGCCGTGCTGCCGTCGCGATCCTCGACCGGCTCCCGACCGCGCAGACCGGTGCGGCCGATCCTTGGAATCTCGAGCATCCCTCGCCCGTCAGGCAGATCGACGCATCCACGACCATGCCGGCGCCACCAGCCGACGTACGTGAGTTGCGGTCGAGGAGCCTCCGATGAGCATCGCCGAATTGCTGCTGACGACTGGGCGGATGCCACCGGCTCAGGCCGCCGTGGCGTTCGCGCGCGCCGGCATCCCGGTCTTCCCGTGCGCGGCGGATGGCAAGCGCCCCCTGACGCGCGCCGGATTCCACGACGCGAGTGCTGACGTCGAGCTCGTGCGCGGATGGTGGTCACGGTGGCCGAACGCGAATCTCGGGCTGCCCACGGGAAGCACGTCGGGCGTCGACGTCGTGGACATCGATGTCGCTGCGGAGACATCCGGGTTCGACATGTTCGAGCGTGCCGTCGCGGCGGGCCACGTCGAACGTGGTCTCGCGCGAGTCCGCACACCGTCCGGTGGGCTGCATGTCTACTTCCCGTCGATGCTGTCCCGTCCCCAACGCTGCTGGCAGTCGGCGGTGGCGCACATCGACTTCCGCGGTGAAGGCGGGTACGTCCTCGTGCCGCCGTCGACCCTGAGTACCGATCGCGGTCGAGTGGCGTATCGGCTCTTCTCGCTCTCCGCCGCCGACGCTCGACCGGTCGACGCCGAGTCGCTGCGGAACTTCGTCGACCCGCGGCCGGAACGCGAGGTGTCGTGGGGCACGTCGGGTGCGTCGCCGGACCCCGAGCGGCTCGCCGGCTGGGTGAGTCGGCTTCGGGAGGGCGAGCGGAACCACGGCCTCTTCTGGGCCGCGTGCCGACTGGCCGAGGCGGGATTCGGATCGGCAGACGTCGAGGCGGCGCTCGCTCCGGCAGCGGCGCGCATCGGCTTGCCCGAATGGGAGATCGCAACGACGATCCGCTCCGCGGTCAGACAGGCGAGGGGTGACACCTCCGAGCCGCTGGGCCCGACCGGTGCCGGACGGCCGGTGGCGCGCCGCGCGGGAGGCGATGCACGGTGCCTGCCGTGACAAATCGCTCCCGCATCGACGGCGTACGCCTCGCGAGGATCACCGCGGTGATCGGCACGGTCTTCATCGCGGCCGGCGCCTTCTGGCTCTCGTTCACCTCGCTCAGCGACCTCGCCCGCCGGTCGGGGCTCGACCCGGCGCAAGCATGGGTGTGGCCGCTCATTGTCGACGGCATCATCGTGGTCGCGAGCGTCGCCGCCGTGGCGCTCGCTCGATCGCGCGTCGCCTGGTACCCGTGGGCGCTGCTCGTCGCCGGCGCCGCCATCTCGGTCACGGCGAACGCGATACACGCGGTCGTCGCCGAGGCCACGGACGTGCCGCTCGTGCTCGCGGCATCCGTCTCGGCAGTGCCCCCGCTCGTGCTGCTCTCGATCACGCATCTCACCTCCGTGCTGATGCGCCACGAGGTGGCGCGCACGGCGACGGCGCCAGCTGCGGTCGCGACGCGAGCTGCAGAACAAGGGGCGCCTTCGAGGTCGGCGACCGCGATCCCGGTCAGTGGCGGCAGGTCGGATGCCTCCTCGCTCCGTGCGCTCGGGTGGTCGAACTCGGCGATCGCCAAGCACCTGGGCGTACACCCGTCGACGGTGGGGCGCTGGTTCCGGGATCGGGTCGTCACACCTGCTGTGCAGGCCAACACCGTGAGGGAGGGCGCGAGCGATGGATGAGGACGACTTCGAGAAGACACGCGACGCTGAGCCAGTAGCGCAGCCCCGCGAACACACGCACCCGGGCCAGGTCACCGGCGAACGAACGGCCTTCGGTCGCCCGTCGAGAACCGCGCTGCCTCACCGGCAGGTCCGACGCGACCTTCTCGGTGACGCCCCCGAGCACCCCGGCATCATCTGGGTCCGCGCCTCGGACCTGCTCAACACCGGAACCGGCCGGGTCGCCGGACACGGGCTGGATCTCGAGACCGAGCTGGCGCGCCGAGTACGACGAACCGCCGGCGCGACCCGACGAGCGATCCGCGAACGGGCAGACCGCCTTCCTCCCCTCTCCGCCTTCGGACGCTCGCAGGCGCATCCCACCTTCATCCGGCACGACCTCGGACGGCACTGATCATGCGCATCGTGGTGACCGCGGAGACGCACATCACCGTGTCGGGAGGTGCCGCGATGAACTGGATCGACGACGAAGGAGCACGCCCGGAGGCGTTCCGTGACTCCGAGGGCCTCCGCACCGTCCTCGACCGACTGCAGTCCGACGGCGGCCGCGGATGGCGCACCGATCCCGAGGCCGCCGAGCTCATGCGCTACGCAGCCGACCGCTATGCCGCGCTCGCCCGCAAGCACGGCCTCGACCCGTGGGAGGCGGCGGCCGCAGCATTCGACGCGATGCGCGCACCGGCCACATTGCGAGCGGATGACCCGTGGGGCGTCGTCACCCGAGCCGTGCAGGTGACCTGCATCGCCGAAGAACGCGCACACGGCCTCCTCTGCTCCGTCCACCAGGCACGCCGCCCTCGCCTCTCGGGCTACCACGATGCCGAACGCTTCAGCGATCGCGAGCACGCCCTCCCCGACTACCACCCCGCCTTCCGGGCCGAGCCTGCGGACGTCGAATCGGACACCGTCCCGCCCGGCGTCGAGTCGGCGGTCGAGGACGCCATCTCCCTGTTCACCCTGCTCGGATGGCCGCCGGATCGTGCTCGTGGCAGCGTCGAGTACATCTGCGGACGGCTGGCTGACGCACCGTCGCGCGCGTCCGCATACGAGTCCCTTCGTCGCGACTACGCCGCGCGGGCCCTGCTCGACGTGCCCAAGGGTGCGTGGCTCTCGATGCTGCGGACGGTGCTGGGATGCGCCGACCCGACGCAGGCGCACACCGCAGCGGGACGCGGCATCCTGCTTCGCCTGCTTGTCGGGGAGTCGCTGCGCTCACTGTTCGGCGATGACGACCTGGTGTCGGAGATCGTGGTGAACCTGCCGGGGTCACGGGTATGACAGGTTCGGCTGCGCACATCGAGCTGGAACGCTCGATCGACTCGATCCGCATCGGAACGCGACATCGGGTCGATCTCGGTGACATCGATGCGCTCGCCAACTCGATCGAGCAGCAGGGCCTCCTGCAGCCGATCACCGTCACACCCGACGGAGTCCTCGTGTGCGGCGCGCGCCGGCTGGCAGCGCTTCGGCAACTGGGAGTGCGCAAGCTCAACGTCTGGGTCCGGTCGGGGATCTCGGATCGACTCACCGAGCTGCTCGCCGAGCAGGACGACAACCTGCTCCACAAGCCGCTCACCGCGACGGAGGCGGCAACGCTCTACCGCGAATTGAAGGTGCTGCTGGCCGAGGAAGCCGCCCGCCGTCAGGCCGCGACGCGCTTCCACGCCGGCCACGGTGCAGACGGTGCCGCCGAATCAGCGGCACCATCGATTCGGGGTGACGGGGACAGCCGGTCCCAAGCTGCCCGCGTCGTCACCGGGAATCGCGCGTACTCCCGCTTGGAGGAGATCAACGACCTGCAGCGGATCGCCGCGAATGGCGATGTGGATGCCACGATCCGGGCAGCCGCACAGTCGGAGCTCGATGGCATCGACCACGGCGGGGCCGTGCATCCGGCCCACCAGCGCATGGGGGCGCGGATGTCACTGGCCGAACTCGAAGCGATCGCCGCGGATGCCTCCCAGCCGAAGGGCGTTCGCCGCGCATCCCTGAACGGAGCGGCGCGCCTGCACGCGGTGGAGCAGACGGCGAGCGCAGCCGAACTCGAGCAACTCGCACGGGAGGCCCTTGCCAGAGTGAAGAGCGGGCCACGGACGACCGGCACAAGTGCCGTCAGGCCCGCGACCGCCGTCGTCGACGAGTCCGAGGCGATGCTCCCGGTTCGCGCCTTCGTCTTCCAGTGGACCGACCTTCACGAGTGGTGGCTGCGCTTCGACGTCCACGAACTCGCGGCTGCGCTCACCGATGAGCAATGGGAACAGTTCGAATCGACGCTCGCCGGAACGATCGCATTCGCGGAGACGCTTCGTTCCTTGCGGCTCGAGTCGCATCGCGCAGCGGCAGTTGGGAGGCCGTGATGTTCGCCTTGCGTGGGCGCAGGGTGGTGATCGCCGCCGTCGCAGGTGGCGGCGCGTTGTTGCTGCTCGCATCGGTCGGCATCTTCGGGTTGCTCCGCGGCCCCGGCGAGGCAGATCATGCCGCGCCGCCCCGATCGCCCGAAGCCTCCGCTTCGGTCAGCGTCGCTGCGCCGGTCCTCCGGCCGCGGCCGATCCTCGCCACGTCCGATCCTGAGCGGTTCGCGCAAGCCGTGGCTCGCGCACTGTTCACATGGGACACGAGGCACCCGGGCGGCGTGTCCGCATGGGCGCAGGTCCTCGTGGATGCCGCGGATGCGGACGAGGCATCCGCCGTCGCCGCCGACATCCGCAACTACCTACCCGCCCCCGAGTACTGGACACGGCTCGGCGACTACGGAACGCGGCAGTCGATCGAGGTGGAGTCGATCGTCGTGCCCGATACATGGTCGACTGCGCTCGCACAGGCGGCCTCCGGCCAGCTGCCCGACGGCGCCGCAGCCTTCACGGTCTTCGGCGTCAGCGAGCGGCTCGGAACGTGGGGCGAGCAGGACATCCGCACGAGTCGACGCATCGCATTCACGGTGTTCGTCTCGTGTCCCGTCGGCGGCGACTGCGCGATCCTCCGGCTCTCGCGCCCGGACTCCCCGCTTGAGTGAGGCCGGGCAATGAAGAAGCTCATCGGACTGCTCGTGATCCTCGTGTTCATCGCACCGCCGGCGTCGCTCGTGAGCGTCGCCGCCATCATCAACCCCGCGGCGATCTCGTGCGGTTCCGGCTCGCTCCTCCTTGGCGCGATCCCGGACTCGTTGACCGCAAAGACGCGTGACGGCGGATCGATCGCCCTGAACCGGCGTCAGCTCGAGCACGCCGCCACGATCATCTCGATCGGCAGCCGAACCGCAGGCGTAGGCCGCGAGGGCGTCGTCATCGCGCTGATGGCGGCGCTGACCGAGTCATCCCTGCGCATGCTCGCGAACCCGAGCGCATACCCCGAATCGATGAGCTATCCCAACGATGGCGTCGGATCCGATCACGACTCACTGGGACTGTTCCAGATGCGCCCCGCGTCAGGCTGGGGCAGCGTCTCCCAGCTCATGGATCCCATGTATCAGGCGCGAGCCTTCTTCGGCGGACCGTCAGGTCCGAACGGCGGGTCCCCTCGTGGATTGCTGGACGTCTCTGGCTGGCAGCTGCTCCATCCGGGCGAAGCTGCGCAGGCGGTCGAGGTCAGCGCCTATCCCGATCGCTACCAGAACTACGAACCGGTCGCCGAGGCGATCGTCGACGCGCTCACGCGTCAGGGAGCGAGCGTGACGCGCGCCGGCGCACCATCGGTACCTGAGACGTCCCGCGTCGTCTTCCCTCTCCCCGCCGGCACGTACACGACGTCGGACAGCTTCGGCCCGCGAATCGACCCGTACACCGGCGAGCAGCGCTTCCACGCCGGCAGCGACCTACCCGCACCGGCCGGCACGCCCATTCTCGCCATGGCCGACGGCGTCGTCACCTTCGCCGGTCAACGCGGCACCTACGGCGGCCTGATCATCCTCGAGCACACCGTCGGCGGCGAACGCGTCGCCTCGTACTACGCCCACATATTCGACAACGGCATACACGTCGCGCAGGGCGACACCGTGGCCGCGGGGCAGCACATCGGCGACGTCGGCTCGGCCGGCAAGTCGACGGGTCCGCACCTCCACCTCGAGATCCACCCCGGCGGAGCCGACGAGCCCGCGGTCGACGCCCTCGTCTGGCTTGCCCAGCACGGCGCGGCCGGCCTGGCAGGTGCCGAGATCGCGACGGCCGGATGTCGGCCAGGAAAGGCGGCATGAGATGGACATCTTCCCCGACTTCGGTGCCGTCGGCGGCGCCGCCGAACTCGAGAGCATCGCTGGCGCGCTCTTGACGTTCGTGCTCATCGTCGCGGTGCTGATGATGATCATCAGCGGAGTGACATGGGCACTCGCCTCCGCGAACGGGCACTTCCAGAGGGCCTCGAGCGCGCGAATCGGACTTTGGATCGCATGCGGTGCGGCGGCGCTCGCAGGCGCGGGCGTCGCGTGGACCAACTTCCTTCTCGACGTCGGATCTCGGCTCTAGGTGCAAACGCGCCTTGGCTGATACTGATCGCCGAAGTACGAAGCACGCCGAACCTGGATTGGCGATGTCGATGTCGATGTCGATGTCGAGCAACGCCATCGCATCGCATGCTCAACATTCAGCGCGGCTAGCTCAGGTTCTAGTCCATCAGTCCATTCGCCTTTGCGGCCTCGACGAGCGGGAGCACGGCGACATCACCCAGCTCAGACCGAATTGCGTTTACTAGTTGACGGACTCGGTACGTAACCGCAGATCCCACACCGAACGCGTTCCTCACGCGGCGAGCGAAGTGCTCGACCAGCGCTCGGCCGTGTCCGCTTAGAGCTCCTGGAGGAAAGGTCGGTGGCAGGAACCTGTCACCGATTCCGACAGGATCGGGGCCGAACAGTGCGATCGCGTCTGGGATCGAATCTCCGACGTATGGGACCACGTCAGCCCAGCAAGCTAGCTCCTCCTCGCTAGCGTCTCGAGGGATTCCCTCCAGGCGATTGCGCACATGTTGACCGAGCCACCGCTTCCAAACCTCGTTGCCTTCGACTCCGTCGGCACGAAGAAATCGAACCACCGCCTCAGCGAAGCGAGCCGCATATGCTCCACCCTGTGCGAGCACGCTCTGATCGAGAAGGTCCTGTCTTTGCTCGTTCGTAATCCCTGCGAACGATGCGATAGACGAAACGACGCCAAGAAACTGCTGCTGAAGCGCGTCGCCACCGATGGCTTCGAGGCGATCCCACTGCGCAATTGTTGCCTCCAGGAGACCTGCGGCAAGCAACCGGTCGTTGTAGCGCGGGTGGTGCAGGTATGAGTCCCAAACCAAAGCCGATGTTTCGTCAATCTGGAAAAGAGGAAGAACATGCGCGGTGGTGAAGTCGGCATCCGCTGAAAACAGGAAGAAAAGTTGGCTAGACAACGCGGGCCGCGTCGCATCAAGCGCATGGGGTGGCCCGCTAAGAAGTTCGGTGAGCGCGCTTCGCTCCTCGTTGTTCAGCCCGGCCCAGTCGTCCCGATGCTTCCTCCATCGCCGGTCGACCTCGCTCATCCAATACAACGCCACGCTGCCCGGCCACGAATTGAGGTACAGCGGTGCTATCGATAGGAGGTTGGCATCCTCAGCGTGTGTGAAAGTGCTCGCGTGCTCATGCCAAAGAGCCGTCGCGAGCGCGCGCATCCCTGCGAGGGCCGCATCGTCTTCATCCTCAATCCGCTTTCGCACCTGTTCGAGGAGGAAGCGCCCAAGCACGTGTGCAGCAGCGGGGTCGCCCACAAGCCGGCTCGCTAGCTCGACAGCTTTGCTGCTGATGCCATGCAGGTCAGCTCGCGACCATCCAGAAACCACCGAAGTCCTTAGGTCAGATTGCTGCCCGCCGTCCGCGCCGACGGCTTCGACTGAACTCCAAAGGGCAACGCCTAGCTCGGGTTCGGCCCCGACGACTTGCGCAACGAGCGACAGCGCATCATCCCATTCCGGTTCATCGAATGTGCGCTCTGAGTAGTCCCGGGCAAGCAACCCGCCAAGTGCGCCGGAGGCATCCGCCCGAACGGACTGAGCGAACTCCTCGGGATCCATTGGCAGCTTGCCACCCCATGTACCGGTCGTAACCCAACTGTCGAGGTCCGGATGCTCCCGACGACCGAAGGCTGGATACTCCTCATGCAAGCTCTTGAGCTCCGTGAGCGCATCGACCCATTCGGGTGCCTTCTCGGTAAGCCAAACCAGCAGGTTGTATCTGGAATATGCCACGTGTTCGTCCAGATCCGGCGTGTCTGCGGGAAGCCCGGGCCCGCGGCGCACGGCCTCAAGTACCCGGACACGTATCCCATCGGACGCGTCGATGATGCTGCCGCCCAGCACCTGGTACGTTTCGTGCTTGAGGTTCGCCGCGAAGAGTAGGTCCCGATCCAGAACCCATTCGATCTTCTCGTCAGCGCTCCGAACAGGATCGGTGGCGATCAGATGCAGGGCGATCCGCTGGAAGAGAGGCCGGCCGAACCTCCACCAGCGTTCAGGTACGCCCGGTCGAACGAGCCTCGCTCGCTCGCCGTAGTCGCGCAGGCCGTCGACGATCGCGTCGATCGGTTCACGGATCTCGTCCTGTTGATGCGGTTCTATGGCAGATCTTCGGAACGAGAGCGAATCCCAAGCCGACTCTCCTCGGTAGTCCTCCAGCAGGTCATACGCAGAATTGAGTGCCTCCTCGAGAACGAGCCCCAATGACTGCTCGCCGGGTGGCCTCGCTCCCACCAAACTCGCGACGAGTTGGGTCAGCACGTACTCGTCCACGTTCCAGGCAACGTCCGCCTCTGGGACAGCTGCGGGCGTTTCTTCCTCAACGACGAACCACCGTCGCTTGAGAACTAGGAAGGG
The DNA here is from genome assembly GCF_051715505.1 of Agromyces excoecariae. Lineage (NCBI taxonomy): Bacteria > Bacillati > Actinomycetota > Actinomycetes > Micrococcales > Microbacteriaceae > Agromyces > Agromyces excoecariae. Next base: position 62,501 of record NZ_JBPSLA010000008.1, read on the forward strand.
TCGAAGCGCCAGGCGCAAGAGTGGTAAACCGATTGCCTGCCCCTCCGGCCCGGAAGGCAATAGGAGGTCAGTGCGCGGGGGCGCCGTGAGGCCAAACACAGAGGTGGCCAAGAACGCCTTCCACCTCCGACCTGATGCAGGATCTTGCGCCGCGAGCTCGTTGGTCGCCATGCTCGCTGCGCCAAATAGGGCGCCACTCAGCGACTGGCCGAGGCGCTGGACTGTCTGAAGTGCGGCCCCGTGCAGTTCGGGAACGGTGAGAAATGTGCGACAAAACCAGTTGCCCAAGATCGCTACCGCGTCGGGGACTTCGGCGGAGGCGAAGAGCTGCCTGAACCCCGCGTCGTTCTCCAGCCAGCGAAGCCAATCGATCTTGAGCTCGTCCGAGACGCCGGCCGCCGTACGGGCGAAGTCGCGCGCGCCGTCGTTCGTGAGCAAACGATCAATCAGATAGTCGCTATCGACTGGCGTGAGTACGGGGCCTGCGGCCACAATCTCCTGAATGCGAGCGCTGTGGTCGAGTTGTCTCATCCGAGCGCGAGCATCCCAAGCCTGGAGAGCACGCACGAGCGCGCTGTGGTCAGTCCCCGTTACGGGATAGGCGACCGGCTGTACCCCGAGTCGGGCCCATTTCAGATCGTTGGCACTGTCGGTACTGGTGATGACGAAACGAGGAGTGCCGGAAGGTAGTCCCAGGGCCAGGTAGCGCATGATCGGGTCGTCGTGGCTATAACCGACGAACACGACGGTGAATCTTTGGAACATCGGCAAGAGGAACCTTGTCGCCCAGGCCGCGGTAAGGTACGCCCGACCGAAGTCCTGGTCGGTGAGTACGAGTTCTCGAGGGTGGCGAAGCACCGAGCCGTGGAGGTGTACCAGCCCCTCGAAGTCATCCCCTAACGGGAGCGCCGGACCAACCCACTTGTCGGCGATCAAAATCCCCTCGCTCGCCGCGGCCGACGAGAGGTGGTCATCGAAGTTAGTGGTGACGATCCTGAGCGGGCCGATGGTCGCTGCCAGTCGTACGAGAGCCGTGTGAGTTGAGTTTGGTTCTGATCTGCCGTCCGTGAGAATGCCGCGCGTATGCGCGTGAGTATCGAAGCCCGCCGGCATCGACCCGAGGAAGTAGTCGATCGCTACATTGGCGTCATACGGCACCCGCGCAATCCCTGCCAGCTTCTTGGCGAGGCTACCGAATAGCGGGAGCCCCGATGGCGGGTCAACAGAAGCACCGGCGCCGACAAAGAACACGAGCCGCCCTTCTGCCTGGGCATCGAGTACTTCCTGCGGCAGTTCAACGTCTCCGGTGATCCACATCATGCATCACCCGCAGGAAGGGGTAAACCCGTCGCAAGCGACATTCTCGGACCAAACTCCTGGACCGCATGTGTCCATTCGAGCCGCCTGCACTGTACCCGGGCTTCGATTGATCTCACGCCCCTCCCCGTCCACGCGTAATCCGCCAGTCGCGGGCGCATCCGTCAGAACGGTATCAGCCGTCCTACGGCGGGACCGGTGGTTCGGGCGGCCGATGCGCACCTCCCTCTCGAACCCATCCGCGCGACGAGGGAGCTTCCAGTGATCGACATCGATCCGAACGGCACCGGCCTTCCAGGAATCGACCAGCTGCGCATCATCGTCGGCGCGGTGATGACGGTCGGGCTGATCCTGAGCGTGCTCGCGCTGCTGGTCTCCGCGATCGTGTGGGGCTTCGGCGCGAACTCCTCGAACCCGCATCTCGCCTCGCGCGGCAAGCTCGGCGTGCTCGTGGCGTGCGGGGCGGCGATCATCTGTGGCGGGGCCGTCACGCTTATCAACTTCTTCTGGAACGTCGGCCAGGCCGTCTGATCCTGGACTAACACAAGCGTGATGTGAGCGCCGATGAGCGTCTGCGACATCCCGGTGATCGCCGAGGTCTGCGGCACGGTGGGCGAGGGCACGGCGTCGCTGATCGCGGCGCCGTTCGACTGGCTCGCCCACGCGATGGGTTCGGCGGCCGCGTGGCTGTTCGAGGCCGTGTGGGACGCGTTCGACACGACGACCCTCGTCGACCTCACGGACCCCGGCTACATCGCCGTCTTCAACGTGCTGTTCGGCGTGGCCGTGCTCCTCGCCCTGATCTTCTTCTGCCTGCAGCTCATCACCGGCCTCGTGCGCCGGGATGCCGGCGCGCTCTCGCGCGCCGCGCTCGGCCTCGCGAAAGCCGTGCTCGGGTCCTTCATCATCGTGACCATCACCGGGCTCCTGCTCGAGATCACCGACCAGCTGACGATCGGGGTGGTGCAGGCCAGCGGCAACACGATGGAGGGCATGGGCGACCGGATCGCCCTGCTCGCGTCCGGACTGGCGGCGATCAACATCGGCGCACCGGGTGTCGGTGCGATCGTGACGATCTTCCTGTCCGCCCTCGCGATCAGTGCGGCGGCGATCGTGTGGTTCTCGCTCCTGATCCGCAAGGCGCTGCTGCTCGTCGCGATCGTGTTCGGTCCGGTCGCGCTCGCTGGTGCGACGTGGGATGCCGCGAAGGGATGGTTCTCGAAGTGGGTCGCGTTCGTGATCGCGTTGATCCTGTCCAAGCTCGTGCTCGTCGTGATCTTCCTGGTCGCGGTCGCGCAGGTCTCTGCGCCGATCGATGCGGATCTGGCGTCGATCGGTGACCCGATCGCCGGGATCGTGCTGATGTTCATCGCCGCGTTCGCGCCGTACATCACGTACAAGTTCCTCAACTTCGTCGGCCTGGACATGTACCACGCGATGTCCAGCGAACAGGAGGCGAAGTCCGCGCTGAACCGCCCGGTCCCGGTGCCAAGTGGGCCGATGACCGACAGCGCGAAGAAGATCCTCGGGCCATCCGAGGAAAGCGGCGCGAGCGCGAGCGTCGGCGGTCGGGGCCCCGCCTCCGCGTCTGGTCGTGGCGGGACATCCGCAGCGCGATCGCCGGGCGGTGTCGGACCCAGCGGGTCAGCGCCTCCGAGCGGCGGCCCGGCAGGACCGGCCACGCAGGGCGCATCCGCAGGCGCCGGCGCGTCCACCGCGGGAGCGGCCGCGGGCGGAGTGGGCACTGGCGTCGCGGCTGGGGCTGCCGTTGTGTCGTCGACGGCGAAGGCTGGGTCATCCGTCGGCCACGCCGTCGGCGATACCGCTGACGCGCACTCGGCTGCCGCCGGTGACCCCGGTACGACCATGCCGCCGAGCGCGCCGCCGCCGGTCCTCGGCCCCACGAAGCCGACGACTCCCGAACCCTGGCCGGATGCTGCTTCCCCGGCGGCCGGCCGCGCACGAAAGGACGTCTAGCCATGGGCGCCGACACCAACGCCGCTTTCCAGCTCGCCCCGGTGCAGTTCTCACGGCTGACCCGACGAGGCATCCTGCTCGGCCTGTCACTCCCCCAGCTCGTCGCCCTCTCGATCGCCGTGCTCACCCTCGTCGTCTCGCTGTACTCCGCCGGCGCTTCGGGAGTGGCCTGGACGAGCCCGATCTGGGTGACCTCAGCTGCACTGGCCACGGTCCCGATCGGCGGTCGGAAGGTCGTCGAGTGGGTGCCGATCGTCAGCCGCTGGGTGTGGCGGGCCGCACACGGCCAGCTCACCTACCGTCGGCGCATCGTGAGGCCGCGGCCGGCGGGCACCCTCGCCCTGCCGGGCGACGCCGCCGCATTGCGGGAGTGGAACGACCCCGAATCGGGCGCCGTCATGATCCACGATCCCCACGCGCAGACACTGACCGCGATCGTCACCGTGTCGCACCCGGCGTTCGCACTCCTCGACCCCGGCGAACAGCATCGCCGCGTCGCCGGCTGGGGACGCGTGCTCGCCGGCGCCTGCCAATCCGGCCGGATCGGCCGCATTCAGGTCACCGAGCGCACGCTCCCCGACTCGGGCACCGGGCTCGCGGAGTGGTGGGAACGCCACGGCATCGAAGACGACAGCTGGGCGTCATCCACCTACCGCGACCTCATCGAGCGCGCCGGACCGGCCGGCGAACGCCACGCGACCACGATCAGCCTCTCCCTCGACCTGAAGGCCGCCTCCCGGCAGGTGCGCACTTCCGGCGGCGGCATGCGAGGCGCGGCGACCGTGCTCCGACAGGAGATGGCAGCGCTGACGGGCGCGCTCCGCGCCGCCGACCTGACCGTGGGCGGATGGCTCACCGCCGACGAACTCGCAAGCATCCTGCGCACCGCCTACGACCCGGCCGTCGGCGTCGAGCTCGACCGCCATCCCGACGTCGGACGTTCGCTGGACGCCGCTGGCCCGGTCGCCGTCGCCGAACGCTGGGATCGGCTCCGGAGCGACAGCGCGTTCCACGCAGTGCTCTGGATCAGCGAGTGGCCGCGCTCGCAGGTCTACCCCGGGTTTCTCTCGCCGCTCGTCTTCACGAACGGCGTGCTCCGCACGGTCTCACTCCACTACCTCCCCGTGCGCGCGGACCAGGCAGCGCGGGACCTCCGCAAGAAGAAGACCGAACTGATCAGCGACGCCCACCAGCGACGACGGATCGGCCAGATCGAGGATGCCACCTCGAGCGCCGAGTACGAGGACGTGCTGCAGCAGGAGGCCGACCTCACCGCCGGCCACGGCGTCCTGCGGACGACCGGTCTCGTCTGCGTCACCGCACCCACGATCGACGACCTCGACGCCGCGGTGTCCACGATCGAGCAGGCCGCGATCCAAGCCTCGTGCGAAGTCCGCCGACTCGTTGGCCAGCAAGCTCAGGCCTTCACCGCCGCAGCACTGCCGCTCTGCCGCAGCGTGTGAGGCGGGCACACCTCCTGTGCGAAGCACGTTCCGTGCGATCCATCCGATTGGAGTCATCATGATCGACGAACGACGGGGCGCCGCGCCGTCCCGATGGATCAGCGTCGTCTTCCTCCAGGACGAGGATGCCGGCGAGCTCCTCGCGCTGATCGATCGCGAGGGCGAAGCCGCCGCCATCGAGTACCTGAAGCAGTGGGACGTCGGCGACGAGACGATGGATGCCGCGCTCGTGAACGGCTACGTCTATGACCGAATCCCCGAGGGATCGGCAGATCGCACCGTCGAGGATCCCGATTCGCCGTACGCGCTCACCTACAGCGAGCTCTACGGCTACGTCTCACTCCTGCGCCGCTATGAAGCCTCGGTGGATGCCGAGCCGGTCGCGGCGGGCGCATCCGTCGAGACATCCGCACCATTCCGCGACACCGTCCCGCACCACTGGGACGCCGACCCGGCACTGTCGGCACACCGCTCCAGGCATGCGATCGCACTGTGAACACGGTCGACGAGCGGCTCCACACCGCGGCACTCGCCGTGCCACACGACGAGCACCGCGGCGACCGGCGCGCACGCAAGCGCACGGCATCGCAGATCGAAGCGGACGCGCGGCGCACGAAGTCCCTCGAGGCACGCCAGCGTTGGCAGGCCGAGCGCGCGGAGGCCCGGTCTGCCGCGTACCTCCCCGCCGCTGGCGACGCGGGCCCGGAGCAGCTCCGGATGCCGAGCCGGCTGAAGCTTCCGAAGCACCAGGACACCTCGGCAACTCTCGCCGGGCACTACCCCTTCCTCGCCGAGGCCGGGCTCGGATCGGCCGGCGTCTTCGTCGGGCAGGACCTCTACTCCGGCGGCTCCTTCGTCTACGACCCTTGGGTCCTCTACCAGCGCGGGATGATCACCGCCCCGAACATCGTGCTCGCCGGAATCGTCGGCTCCGGCAAGTCATCGCTCGCGAAGTCGCTCTACACCCGGTCGCTGCCGTTCGGCCGGCGCGTCTACGTGCCCGGCGACCCGAAGGGCGAGCACACGCCCGTTGCCGAGGCCGTCGGCGGCAAGGCCATCATCCTCGGCCACGGCCTCCGCAACCGCCTCAACCCGCTCGATGAAGGCCACCGCGCGGCATCCGCGTCCGACTCCGAATGGGCCGCCCAACTCGCGTCACGGCGCCGCGAACTCATCGGCGCCCTCGCCGAGACCGTGCTCGACCGCGGGCTGACCCCGCTCGAGCACACCGCCGTGGATCTCGCCCTCGCCGATGCGGTGCGGAGCGCGGAGGTGCCGATCCTGCCGATGGTCGTGGACCGCATCCTCGAGCCCACCGCCGACGACGACCGCGACGGCCGGCTCGCGGAAGACGGCCGGCTCGTCGGCCACGCGCTGCGTCGGCTCGTGGCCGGCGACTTGGCCGGCCTGTTCGACGGACCATCGACCGTCCGCTTCGACCCGTCGCTGCCGATGGTCTCGCTCGATCTCTCCCGGGTCGCGGAGAACTCGACTCTCATCTCGGTGCTGATGACGTGCTCGTCGGCGTGGATGGAATCCGCTCTCGCCGATCCCGCCGGCGGCCAACGCTGGGTCGTGTACGACGAGGCCTGGCGACTGATGGCCTACCCGGCGCTGCTTCGCCGAATGGACGCCCAGTGGCGGCTCGCCCGCCACTTCGGCATCGCGAACATGCTGATCTTCCACAAGCTCAGCGACCTCGACAACGTCGGCGACTCCGGATCCGCCATGCGCGCCCTCGCGTCCTCGCTGCTCGCGAACGCGGAGACCCGGATCGTGTACCGGCAGGAGCCCGACCAGCTCGGCTCCACCGCGACTGCTCTCGGACTCAGCGGAACCGAGCAGCGACTCCTGCCAGCACTCGGGACGGGCCAGGGGCTCTGGCGGGTCAAGGACCGCAGCTTCGTCGTCCAGCACCAGCTCCATCCCGACGAGCTCGCCGCGTTCGACACGACAGCCCGGATGACCGCGAGCCGATGACACCCAGCCCGAGGAGGCACCCCAGATGGCCGAGCCCGTAACGCAGGATCGCGAAGCGAGGATGATGCTCGCCGCCCTGTCAGAGCCGAATGACATCATCACCGGAACCCTGGTCGCCCGCGTCGGTGCGACCGCCACCGTCGAACTCGTCACGACCGGCGACCGGCTGCCGAACGGTGTCGATCCCGCCGAAGGCGAGTTGTGGCGGCGACGGCTCGCGCCACGACTCAATCCCGGCCAGCTCGAGCGGATTCGCGCGGACATGGAACGCCACGATCTCCGGCTGCTCACCCCGGACGACGTCGACTGGCCCGGCGAACTCCAGCAACTCGGTGCAGGCGCGCCGATCGCGCTCTGGCTCAAGGGCAACCCGAGCCTGCTCGCCTCACCGCTGCCCAGACGAGTCACGGTCGTCGGCGCACGCGCATCGACCAGCTACGGCGATCACGTCGCGACCGAACTCGTCTCCGACCTGGCCGCGCAGGGACGCGTCGTGATCTCCGGCGGGGCGTACGGCATCGACGGGGCGGCACACCGCGCCGCGACCGCGACATCCCCCGGATCCACCGTCGCCGTACTCGCGAGCGGCCTCGACCGTGCGTACCCCGCCGGGAACGAGCAGCTCTTCGACCGGATCGCCGAGACCGGCGGCCTGATCGTCAGCGAGCTGCCCCCGGGCGCCGCGCCCACCCGTTGGCGGTTCCAGCAACGGAACCGGATTCTCGCCGTGCTCTCGAGCGCGACCGTCGTCGTCGAGGCCGGGCACCGGTCAGCATCCCTCAGCGTGGCCGGACAGGCACACTCGCTTGGCCGGCCCGTCGGCGCCGTGCCCGGACCGGTGACCAGCGCCGCGAGCGCCGGATGCCACCGACTCATCCAAGAGGGCGTCGCGAGCCTCGTGACCGACGCACAGGACGTCACCGACCTGCTCGACTCGACCTCTGGCTTCTCCGGCGACCGCATCTTCGCCTACTCCCCCACCCGACGCTTCGATCGAGCCGGCCCCGGCCTCGTGCTCTGAACCCGGCCACCGAGACTCGACCCATGACCGCGACGCGAACGGGCACGCTCGGCGACGAGTTCGCCAACCTCGGCATCGCGCTGCTGATCGGAGCGACCGGACTTGCCCTGCTGCTCCGGATCGCCGGCACGATCGCCGCCTGGGCCACCGGGCTCTCCCAGCCGGCAGCTGGTCCCGAGGCCGGGCTCGCCGTGCTCCTGAACCCGGCCGATCCATCCGCTGCGCTCGAGGCCCCCGGACTGCAGCCCGTCGCCTTCTGGCTCACCGCCGTCGTGCTCATCTCGGGCGCCGCGGCCGCGGCGGTGTGGGTGTGGCGGATGCTTCGCAGCACCTCTCGCACCCGGAAGCTCGACCCGCATCGGATCGCCGGGATTGCGACACGCTCAGAGGTCACCCGCGCCGCCTCCCGCGCGTCACTCATGAAACGCGCCGCACACCTGCGCCCCTCCCTGACGGACGCACGCCCGACCGACGTGGGCTACGCGCTCGGCCACGCCCGCGGCACCACGGTCTGGGCGAGCGTCGAGGACTCGATGCTCGTCATCGGCCCACCACGATCCGGCAAGGGCGCGCACATAGTAATCAACGCGATCCTCGACGCGCCCGGCCCGGTCGTGACGACCTCCACCCGACCCGACAACCTCACCGTCACCATCCGAGCCCGGCAACGAATCGGACCCGTCGCGGTGTTCGACCCGCAGCAACTCGCGGCAGGCGTCCCCGCCGGCCTGCGCTGGTCACCGATCCGCGGCTGCGAAGACCCACTCACCGCCATGATCCGCGCAACCGGGCTCGCCGCCGGAACCGGCCTCTCCGCAGGCGGCGTCGACGCCGGCGGATTCTGGGAAGCCAAGACCCGCACCGCCCTCCAATCGCTGCTGCACGCCGCTGCGCTCGACCGCCGCCCACCCGCCGAGCTCTTCCGCTGGACCCTCGATCCATCCGCGGCCCACGACGCCGTCTCCATCCTGCTGGGCAACCCGAACGCCGCAACCGGCTGGGGTGACTCGCTCCAGGCCATGCTCGAAGCCGACCCCCGCACCCGCGACTCCATCTGGCAAGGCGTCTCGCTCTCGCTCGGCGCCCTCGCAGACCCCCGGGTGCTCGACGCCGTCTCCCCCGGCGACGGCGAAGCCTTCGACCCGGAACAGTTCCTCCGCAGCAACGGCACCCTCTACCTCCTCGCCACCGGCGCCGGTGCGAACAACTCCGCCGCCCTCGTCTCGGCGTTCGTCGAAGACCTCATCGAGACCACCCGCCGAATGGCCGCCCGCAACGCCGGCGCACGCCTCGACCCCCCACTCCTCCTCGCGCTCGACGAGATCGGCAACCTCGCCCCCCTGCCCTCCCTCCCGAGCCTGATGGCCGAAGGCGGCGGCACCGGCATCACGACGATGCCCGTCCTGCAATCCCTGGCACAGGCCCGCACGAAATGGAGCGACAACGCAGCCAACGCGATCTGGGACGCCTCAATCGTCAAGATCGTCCTCGGCGGCGCATCCAACTCTCGCGACCTGCATGACCTCTCAACCCTCATCGGTGAGCGCGACGAAGCAACCGACTCCACCACGATCGGCGACCGAGGATCCCGATCCTCGCAACGCTCGATCCGCCGCGTCGCGACCATGCCGCCCGACACCATCCGAACGCTCCCCTTCGGCACCGGGCTCATCCTGCTGCGCGCAGCTCCCCCGGTCATCGCCAAGCTCCGCATGTGGACGAACCGAGCGGATGCCGCGCAGTTGCGGGCACATCGAAACGAGATCGAGCGGCTGCTGCGGGTACCCCCACGCGCGGTGACAGCTGAGCCGCCGCCCGTTGATGACGACTGAGTTCCGGACATCCGTCTTCGAATGTATGTTCGAGGTATGCGGTACTGGCAGCCGAAACTCCGGGTCATCCGGCCCGGCACCTGGCTGCAGTTCGACGGCAGCCAGCGCATTGCCGTCATCCGCACCGTCAGCGCCGGCTACCCGCCGCGACCGCTGCTCCGCGCCGACACGTGGGCAGCGGATGACGTCGCGCGGGACTTCATCGGCTACTTCCCCATCGACGAGCTCCGCCTTTGCGCCGAGATGGTCTGGAGCCTCTACCAGGAAGCCATCTCGACCCCGCCGAAGGACACCACGATGAACGCCAAGCAGACCAGCCCCGGCCAGTGGCACCCCCTCCTCAACGCCGACGAGAACCGCCCGGGCTCCTGGACCCTGCGCGACTCGGACGGCCACGCCTACGGCGGCATCCGAATCACCCGCCAAGGCGCCGACATCTACTACCTCGCCCAGTACCGAGGGAATCCGATCGGCCGATTCGGCCGGCTCCGGACCGCGGTCGAGAACGTCCACCTCGCGCACGTCCGGATGGCGCAACACCCGCGCGCGCCGTTCTATCCGCACTCCCTGCCGCGGCCGTGAGTCGACCGGCACACCTGCCTTTCGAGCGGGCCGCGCGGTCCGTCGAACGATCAGGAGGTCGAGTCCCATGGCTCTTCACACGCAGCAATCGCTCTCCGGCTTCATCGCCTCCGAGCCGCAGCAGTCGGTCACCGAGAACGGCGACACCCGCTTCTACGTCCGCATCGGCCAGCCACACTTCCGCCGCGAGGACGACGGCACCTTCAGCGAGCTCGAGCCGAGCTTCCACGACCTCGTGACCTACCGGGCCACCGCGGAGCGCGCCCTCGCCCGCTTCGCGAAAGGCGACAGCTTCGTCGCCGAGGGCTACGTCCGCACCTTCGAGGTCGAGCGCGAGGGCGCGATCGTCGAGCGCGAGGAGTTCGTCGCGAAGAAGATCGGCCACGACCTCGCCCGGACCAACTACGACGTCGACCGCTCCCACCGACGCGGCCCGACCATCGAGAACCCCGCACCCGATGCGCTCGCCGCCCGCCGGCCCGCCCTCGTGCGCGACGACCGCTCCGGCATCGGACTGTGAGCCTACGATGGCGGATGCCTCCTTCCCTTGGCAGGTCGATGACGACGCCCTCGGCGCCGACGGGTTCGACGACCTCGACGGACCGCTGACCCCCGAGCCGCCGCACCCGATCAACTGGAACCTCCTCACCGCCGAGCAAGCCGAGATCGAGTGGATGGAGCTCAACCGTTGGGTCAACTGGCTCCGCCGCACCTACGGCCTGCCGGCGTCGGTCGTGCCGCCGCTCTGGCACCGCCACCCAGAACTCGTTTGGGAGCTCTCCGCTCTCCACCTGCATTGGCTCAGCGCCTACGACCCCGACCAGCACGGCTCGGCCCCGTTCGGCTGGCACCGCGACTTCGCCGACGCCCGCCAGCGCCTCCACGATTGGGTCGCGATCTCGGGCACGCGCCTCGACCGCGACCGGCCGACCAGGCAGACTGCCTGGCCGGGCGAGCCCCGACCTGATGTGCACGACGATTTCCCGGTCAACGATCGTGAGGCGGATTTCCTCCAGTTCGTGATTGACGATGTTGCGCGCCGCCGAAAGGCGTCCATTGCTGGCCTCGCGGGACTCAATTCCAGCTGACGTCGCGCCAGCGAGCGCTTCGCGACTATTGACGTGTCTCGCGACTTGGCGGGTATGCAGTTGCTCGAGCGTCCCGTGCGCGCAGAACGCAGACGTCAGCCTCTTCCGGGCTGAAGCCAATCTGGATGAGAAGAATCTGGCGCATCAACAGATCCAGCAGCCGAAAGGACCGGTCCAGGGTGCTCTCCAGTGGACCGCCGGTTCCAGTGTGTGTCATCGCGTCCCGCGTACGTACAACATCTCGGACGAAGTTCTCGACGCTGCCGGGCAGTCGTGACCGCAAGCGCGGGCCCGCCTGCAGGAACAAACTGATCAAACGCTCCCGAAGGCTCGGCATGTCGGCATGGGACAGCCTCGCCATAATGAAGTCCTTGTGCGGGCTAGTCTCTAGCGCCGCCATCACTGAACGCTTCACTGCCTTGAACTCCGTCTTCGAGATTCGGGGAGAAGGGTCGAGCGCGCCGTGGACAACCTCAAGTGCGCGAACAACACGATAAAAGCGTTCGTTGACGGTCATTTCGGGCCACATCTGGATCGAGAAATAGTCGAGCAATGCGCCGCTCAAGGTTCTCTGGACTTCAAACCATGCCGGCACCATCTCCGCGAGGCGACCTACGGCATCCTTCGCCTGAACCACATGCTCCCATGTATTCAGATTCACTCGACTACGCGACCGAGCCATCCACGAGGACGTGACCCATTGGAACTGACCGCCCCAAAGGGGCGCCCCAAATAGGTCCCTACCGGAGGAGTAGTGTTCCTCTTGCGCACCTCCGGGCGTATATCGGAGCGACTGAATCCAATCGCCAGCGCCAACGAAAAGAGTGAGCATCTGAAGTAGGGGCACAACGACAGAGTCCCAACTGGCTTCGATCGTGATCGGCTCCGCGAACTCGATTCGCAGTTCAGGATAGATGCGATAGTCCGCTCCCACCTCGGTCTCAACGCTGCCGCCGATGTCCCATTCGAGATGGAGCAGTCCGAGAGGAACGCTCACGGAGACGGTCTCGGGCAGCTTTACGATCCCGCCCACTGTCCGCCGTCGGCGATCGCGTTCGAAGGCGGGTCGGAGTTCCGTCGTCCATTCTTCAAGCATCTTTGACCTGAAGCGAAGTTCTCTGACTCTTGTGTCTGTGCCATCTTCAACGTGCGCGCCAATAGCGACCGCCAAGCATTGCCATTCCTCCCATGCGACGGGGGGTGGATTTGCTCGATCATCGTCCAAGTAGTGCGCCATGCGCTGCGACCGAAAGTACGCGCTCGAGAGCGAGAGCTTCGTGCCGTCATGCGCCAATCCCAGGATTACCTTGGCGTGGTGGCCGTCCGTTGGTCGGAGCGTGCCGTTGACGTCCAACGAGGGAAGAGCATCAGTTCCGATGTCCAGCGTTCCCGACACAGCCTCCTCCGGCTTTCCCGACCTGTACCATCTGCCCCGGAACTTGCGCGGTACTTCCGGCTCGTCGCCGGGCGCAATACGAATTGACACAAAACTCCTCCTCGGCACAACCGCCCACCAGTCTGGCGGCGCGGCATGGTGCAACACAATGCGATACTCATCGTCTCGACCGTAACTAGGCGGGACTATCCACCGAGCACTTCGTCCAGGATTTCTGCCGTCACCGGATCGACCTGCTCTGCACTTACCACGTAGCTCGCCCGTGTGGTCTGCTCGTTGGCGTGCCCGAGGAGTCGGGACGCGAGAGTGAGGCCGGCAGCTCGCTCGACGAGCGTCGCGGCGGTTCGTCGGTAGATGTGCGTCGTGTACTCGTCGACGTCGACACCGATCCTCGTGAGCCTTTCACGCCGGTCCGAGATGAACGACCGGAGCAGGCGCTCGTAGTTGCTGACGCTCATCGCCCTGCCGGTCGAGGTCGGAAACAGGAACGCCTCCGGACCCGACTTCGCCAGGGCGAGTCGATGTCGGACCGCCTCCGCCGCGAGCGTCGGGAGCGCGATCGTCCGCCGCTGCCGCGCTCGCTTGGGTGTGTCTTTCCGGTGGATCCCCTCGGCCTTGTTGCTGACGATCGTGCCGTTGACGACAAGCGTCGGCGGGCTGGTCGTGATGTCGACGTCGCAGCGACGAAGGGCCAGGCATTCGCCGATCCGCAATGACGTGCCGAGCATGATGTCCATGCCGTCGAGGAGGGCTCGGTAGTTCGGCCTCGGACCGCCGTCTGGGCGCTTGCGGCGCCAGCTCCGCATGAGCTTGCGGATGTCGGTGATCTGCGCCCGCGTGAGCACGGACTCCTTCTTCGGCGATATCGGCAGACGCTGGACGTCCCGAACCGGGTTGCGCGGCAGGGCGTCGTCACGCACGGCGTACCCGCAGAGCAGCCCCAGGACCGTGCGCGCGCGACGGGCCTTCGAGAGCGTCTCGGTCGCGAGGATGTCCTGCAGCATTCGATCGCAGCGGCCCACGGTGAGCTGTTCGAAGCGCACCGCGCCGAAGCGCGGCACGAGGATCATCCGCGCCGCCGTCTCGTACGACTCGTACGTCGAGAAGCTGATGCTGCCGGCCTTGGCGCGGGTGTGGACTTGCTTGAGCCAGCTGTCGACGCCCTCGGCGATGGTGTTGTCCGGGGTGAGCCCAGTGCCGGCGCCGGTGCTGAGCCGGGTCGCCTTGCGCTGCAAGGCATCACGGGCGGCCTCGTCGGTGTCGCCGCTGGCGCGGAGCCGCTGCAGCGCGCCGCTGTCGTCCCGGGTGGCGCCACGGGCCTGGTAGCGGCCGTTCTCGAGTCGGGTGACGCTGATCTTGCCCAGTTCGCCGGCTGGGGTCTGTGGTCTACCCATGCCGTTGATCGCCCACCCATCTCAGGACGTCGGCCATGTCGTAGCGGACGTGCCGGCCGAGCTTGAGGAAGGGCGGCCCGGAGTGCGTCAATCGCCAGTCCTCGAGCGTGCGCTCCGGGAGCCGGAGCAGCTCCGAGAGCTCGTGCTGCGTGAGGAAGGCGGGGGCGGTCTGCGTCATCGACTCGTTCATACCGAGCAGGTGCACGAGCCGAGCCCGCAGCAACCCGACGGCGTCGGGACGGCCCCGTACCGACCGGTACGTCCGAGCGAAGATGGCGCGTCGCGCCGAGTTTCTGGTCCCGTTTCTGGTCTTTCGACCCGAAACGCGACCGGATGGAAGGAGGGGCAAAGGGTGACTTTGCCGCGGAATTCCGCGCCTCTTATGGCTGGGGTACCTGGACTCGAACCAAGAACAACTGAACCAGAATCAGCCGTGTTGCCAATTACACCATACCCCAATGGCCCTGAACCGGGGTTCCGGGCCGACATGTAACTGTAGCCGATCGCCGGGTGCGGTCCAAATCGAGGGGCCTCTCGAGCGGATGCCGCGGGCGCGCCGTGCGGGGCGCGGCCGCGGCATCCGTCGGGGTCAGCCGACGAGCGCTGCGAGCCGGTCGATGCGGTCGATCGACTCGACGCGACCGAGGATCTGCATGGACTCGAACAGCGGCGGCGAGACGCGGCGACCCGACACCGCGACGCGGATCGGGCCGAACGCGACACGGGGCTTGAGGCCGAGGCCGTCGATGATGGCCGAGCGGAGGGCCTCCTCGATCTCGGTGTGCGTCCATGCCTCGCCGGGGATGCGCTCGAGGGCCTCGCGGGCGGCGGCGAGCACGGCGGGCGCGTCGGCGGGCAGCGACCCGACGGCGGCCTCGTCGAACTCGAGGCTCGCCGCATCCGTGAAGAGGAAGCCGAGCAGGCCGGGCACCTCGCCGAGCACGGTGATGCGCTCCTGCACGAGCGGCGCGGCCTCGACCAGGAGCGCCTCCTCGCCGGGGGTGATCGGCGTCGAGACGACACCGGCGGCCTGGAGGTAGGGCACGGTGCGCGAGGTGAAGTCGGCGAGCTCGAGCAGGCGGATGTGGTCGCCGTTGATGGCGTCGGCCTTCTTCTGGTCGAAGCGGGCCGGGTTCGGGTTCACGTTCTCGACGTCGAACGACCCGATGAGCTCGTCGCGGCTGAACACGTCGCGGTCGGCCGAGAAGCCCCAGCCGAGGAGCGCCAGGTAGTTGACGAGGCCCTCGGGGATGAAGCCGCGGTCGCGGTGGTGGAACAGGTTCGACTCGGGGTCGCGCTTGGAGAGCTTCTTGTTGCCCTCGCCCATGACGTAGGGCAGGTGGCCGAAGCGCGGCACGAAGCTCGTGACGCCGATCTCGATGAGCGCGTGGTACAGCGCGATCTGGCGCGGGGTCGACGAGAGCAGGTCCTCACCGCGGAGCACGTGCGTGATGCCCATGAGCGCGTCGTCGACGGGGTTCACGAGCGTGTAGAGCGGGGCGCCGTTCGGGCGCACGACGACGAAGTCGGTCGTCGAGCCCGCCGCGAAGTCGATGCGGCCGCGCACGAGGTCGTCGAACCCGAGGTCGACGTCGGGCACGCGCAGGCGCAGCGCCGGCTGGCGCCCCTCGGCGCGGAACGCCGCGCGCTGCTCGTCGGTGAGGTCGCGGTCGAAGTTGTCGTAGCCGAACTGCTTGGGCCGGCCCGCGGCCTCGTTGCGCGCGTCGATCTCATCGGCGGTCGAGTAGCTCTCGTAGACGTGCCCGGCGGCCTTCAGCCGCTCGATGACGTCGGCGTAGATCTCGCCCCGCTGCGACTGACGGTACGGCTCGTGCGGGCCGCCGACGTCGACGCCCTCGTCCCACTGCAGGCCGAGCCAGGTGAGCGCGTCGATGATCTGCGCGTAGCTCTCCTCGCTGTCGCGCGCGGCGTCGGTGTCCTCGATGCGGAAGACGAACGTGCCGCCGGTGTGGCGCGCGTACGCCCAGTTGAAGAGGGCCGTGCGCACGAGGCCGACGTGCGGGGTTCCGGTGGGCGAGGGGCAGAACCGCACGCGGATGTCGGATCCGGTGGCGGTCGTCGTGGGGTGGGTCGTGTCAGACATCGCCCTCAATGGTACGGGGCGGGGCCGTGTCTGCGGGGGTGCCGCCGCGTCGGGCGACGAGGCGCGCGAGCGCCTCGGCGGCCACCGCGACGGCAGGCACACCGCGGCCGCCCCGCGCGGTCACGAGATGCAGCGTGCGACGGTCGCCGTTCATCGTGCCGCGCACCGCCACGCCCGTGCGCTTGCCCGCCGACTCGATCGCGAGCGCGGGCAGCACGGCGACGCCGAGTCCGCTCGCGACGAGCTCCTCCACGGCGACGAAGTTGTCGGTCTCGACGGCGATGCGCGGCGCGAAGCCCGCGGTGTCGCACAGCTCGAGCAGGTGGCCGCGGCAGCGCGGGCATCCGGCGATCCACGGCTCCCCCGCCAGGCCGGCGAGATCGACCCGGTCGCCGTCCGCGAGCGGGTGCGTCGCCGGCAGCACGACGTGCATCGGGTCGCTGCCGATCGTCGTCACCTCGAGGCCCCGCGCGCTCTCGCGGTGCGGATCGGTGTGGTCGCCCGGGTAGCTGAACGTGAGCGCCAGGTCGGCGCGGTCCTCGCGCACGGCGGCGACGGCCTCGGGCGGCTCGGCCTCGACGAAGCTGACCTGCACCCCGGGGTGCCGGCGGGCCATCTCGGCCATGAACTCGGGCACGATGCTGGGCGACGCCGAGGGGAACGCCATGAGCCGCACCCGGCCGGACCGGAGGCCGCGCAGGTCGGCGAGCTCCCCACGGGCCGCCTCGAGGGCGGTGGCGACCGCGCCGCCGTGGCGTGCGAGCACGCGCCCGGCGGGGGTGAGGCGGATGCCGCGGCCGGTCCGCTCCACGAGTGCGACGCCTGCGCGCGCCTCGGCCCGGCGCACCTGCTGGCTGAGCGCCGGCTGGCTGTAGCCCAGGGCGCTCGCGGCCGCGGTGATCGACCCGCGCTCGGCGATCTCGCGGAGCACGAGGAGGCTGGTGGCGTCGAGGTCGGCGAGGCCCGAGGTCTCGGCTGGAGATGCATCCATGCCTTGATCATAAGCCGGCCTTATGTGAAGGATCGCAGACCTGCTCTCGACGGATCGAAACGGACCGAGCACGCTGGAGACATGACCGCGACCACCTTCGCCTCGACCGGCGCCGACGCCGACGCCTCGTCCGCTGCGCCCGGCGCGACCGCCGCGACCGCCGCGACGGCGGCCCTCCCCGACCCGCGATTCAGCGCGGGGCGCGGCTACCTCGCCGCCTGCACGCTCGGCATCCCCGCGGCGCCCACGGTCGCCGCCGTCACCCGCGACCTGGAGCGCTGGCGCGACGGCCGCGCCTCGGCGGCGGAGTACACCGGTCTCGTCGAACGCGCCCGCGGCCACGCCGCGACGCTCCTCGGCACCTCGGCCGACCGCGTCGCCGTGGGCTCGCAGGTCTCGGTCTTCACGGGACTCGTGGCCGCGTCGGCCCCGGCCGGCGCCGAGGTGCTCTGCGTCGACGGCGACTTCAGCTCGGTCGTCGCCCCCTTCCTCGCCCGTGGCGACCTGAACGTGCGCCACGTGCCGCTCGCGCACCTCGCCGACGAGGTGCGCCGGAGCACGTGGCTCGTCGCGTTCTCCCTCGTGCAGTCCGCGACCGGCGAGGTCGCGGATGCGGCATCCGTCGTCGCGGCGGCCCGCTCGGCGGGCGCGCTCACCCTCGTCGACACCACGCAGGCGACCGGATGGCTCCCCACCACCGACCTCGGAGCCGACCTCGTCGTCTGCCACGCATACAAGTGGCTCTCCGCGCCACGCGGCGCAGCCTTCATGTCGGCCGGCGAGCGCGCGCTCGACGAGATCACCCCGCTCACGGCCGGGTGGTACTCGGGCGACGACCCGTGGGCGTCGTGCTACGGGCCCGAGTTGTACCTGTCCGCCGGCGCCCGGCGGTTCGACGTCTCCCCCGCGTGGCACGCCTGGGCGGGCGCCGGGGTGGCGCTCGAGCTCGCGGCCGGCCGAGACGCCGCCGCCGTGCTCGCGCACGACCTCGGCCTCGCGAACGCGTTCCGCGCGCGAGTCGGGCTCGAGGCATCCGACAGCGCGATCGTCACGTGGCCCGACCCCGACGGCGACGACCTCGCCGCGCTGACCGCGGCGGGCCTCGTCGCGTCCGGGCGCGCCGGGCGCGCCCGGGTCGCCTTCCACGTGTGGAACGACGGGGAGGACGTCGAGCTCGCGGCATCGGCCGTGCGGTCGACGCGGAGCTGACCCCGACCGATCGAGATCGGGCGACGGCGACGGCTCGTCGCGCGCTACCGTGGGCGAATCCCGACGCGGCGCGGAGGAGAACCCATGGGCAGAGTGGTCATGTACGCCTCGGTGTCGGTCGACGGCTTCATCGCCGACGAGCACGACCAGCCCGGTCCCCTGTTCGACTGGCTGACGAGCGGTGACGTGCCGCTCGACGAGAGCGGTGTGCTGAAGGTGTCGCGGGCATCCCACGACGTCATCCGCTCGTACTGGCAGCAGATCGGGGTGACGATCTGCGGCCGACGCGTGTTCGACCAGACGGACGGCTGGGACGGCACGCCGCCGAGCGGTATCGATCACGTGGTCGTCGTCACGCACCGGCCGCCGCCGGAGGGGTGGGACCCCGCGGCGCCCTTCCACTTCGTCGACGGCATCGAGGCGGCCGTGGCCACGGCGCGGGAGCTCGCGGGCGACCGCATCGTCGAGGTCGCCGCCGGCGACGTCGGCGGCCAGGCGCTCGCCGCGGGCCTGGTCGACGAGGTGCGCATGGACGTCGCACCCGTCGTGTTCGGTTCGGGCAAGCGCTACTTCGGGTCGGTCGACGCGCAGCACCTGCTGGAGGATCCCGACGTGGTGATCCAGGGCGACCGGGTGCTCCACCTGCGGTACCGCGTGCGTCGCTGACCGCCTCTGCGACCAGCGCACGGGCGATCAGCTCACGGGCGATCAGCGCACGGGAGCCTGGCGCACCGGGTTCACGAGCGAGCCCAGGCCCGACACCGAGACCTCGACGGAATCGCCGTCGACGATCGGTCCGACGCCGGCCGGCGTGCCGGTGAGGATCACGTCGCCCGGCAGCAGCGTGAAGACGTCGGACGCGTACGAGACGATCTTCGCGACCGAATGCACCATGTCGGCGAACCGGCCGTGCTGGTGGCGCGTGCCGTTGACGCTCGTCGTGAGCTCGCCGTGGGCGAGGTCGACGTCGGTCTCGATCACGGGGCCGAGCGGGCAGAACGTGTCGAAGCCCTTCGCGCGCGTCCACTGCCCGTCGCGGCGCTGCAGGTCGCGCGCCGTGACGTCGTTCGCGATCGTGTAGCCGAAGACGACGGATGCCGCGTCCGCCTCGCTCACGCGACGTGCGACGCGCCCGATGACCACGGCGAGCTCGCCCTCGAACTCGACCCGCGCGCTCTCGGGCGGCAGCACGATGGCGTCGCCCGGGCCGATCACCGACGTGTTCGGCTTCAGGAACAGCAATGGCTCGGCCGGCGCCTCGCCGCCCATCTCCTCGGCATGCTCGTGGTAGTTCTTGCCGACGGCGACGACCTTCGAGCGCGGGATCACGGGTGCGAGCAGCTTCGCGTCGGCGAGCGCGACGCGCTCCCCCGTCGGCTCGTAGCCGGCGAACATCGGGTCGGCCTTCAGCACGACGAGGTCGTGCTCCTCCTCGTCGACGATGCCGAACGAGATGGTCTCACCGTGGGAGAAGCGCGCGATCTTCATGCGCCCAGCCTATTCCGCCGCATCGGCGCCGGTCGGGACGGCGGGGCCTCCCCGCCGCCCGCACCGCACCGCTCACGCGTCGAGTCGGACCATCCAGCCGTGGCGGTCCTCGAGACGCCCGTACTGGATGCCCGTGAGCTCCTCGCGGAGCGAGAGCGCGAGCTCCTCCGACTGCGCACCGGAGTGGACGATCTCGAAGTCCTCGCCGAGCAGGCGACCGATCGGCACCACGACGGCGGCGGTGCCGCACGCGAACGCGCCGACGATGTCACCGGATGCCGCGCCCTCGCGCCACTCGTCGAGCGTGATCGGACGCTGCTCGATCTGGTGGCCGCGGTCGGCCGCGAGCCGCAGGATCGAGTCGCGCGTGATGCCCTCGAGGATCGAGTCGGACTCGGGCGTGAGGAGCGTGCCGTCCTTCTTCACGAGTACGACGTTCATTCCGCCGAGCTCCTCGAGGTACTTCCCCTCGTCGAGGAACAGCACCTGCTGGCAGCCCTTCTCGTGCGCCTCGGCCTGGGGCAGCAGGCTGGAGGCGTAGTTGCCGCCCGTCTTCGCCGCACCCGTGCCGCCCTTGCCCGCACGGGCGTACTGCGTGGAGAGCCAGATGTTCACGGGCTGCACCCCGCCCGGGAAGTAGGCCGCGGCCGGGCTCGCGATGAGGTAGTACGCGACCTTCTTCGCCGGGCGCACCCCGAGGAACGCCTCCTTCGCGAACATGAACGGACGCAGGTAGAGGCTCGTCTCGGGGGCGCTCGGCACCCAGTCGGCGTCGACCGCGATGAGCTGCTTCAGCGAGTCGATGAAGATCTCCACGGGCAGCTCGGGCAGCGCCATGCGCCTCGCCGAGCGCTGCATGCGCGCGGCGTTCTCGTAGGGGCGGAAGGTGCGGATCGAGCCGTCCGCGTGGCGGTACGCCTTCAGGCCCTCGAAGATCTCCTGCGCGTAGTGCAGCACCGCCGCGGCCGGGTCGAGCTGGATCGGGCCGTACGGCGAGACCCGCGGACGGTGCCATCCGCCCTTCTCCGACCAGCAGATGTCGGCCATGTGGTCGGTGAAGTGGTTGCCGAAGCCGGGGTCGGCGAGGACCGCGGCGCGCTCCTCGGCCGACTTCGCGGTCTCGTTGTTCGTGACCTGCCAGACGAGACCGGCAGGCGACGGGGTCTTCAGCGTGAGGTTCGAGGTGGTCAAGGGATCCTCCTTCGGAAATGGTGCGAGTCAGTGGGCGCCGACGGTGGCGCCGATGCGTGCGGCGATGGCGTCGCCGATCTCGGAGGTCGAACGTCGAGCGTCGCCGCGGTCGGCGATGTCGGCGGCGACCGCGTCGCGCACCCGGTCGGCGGCGGCTCCGTAACCGAGGTGGTCGAGCAGGAGCGCCACCGAGAGGATGGCGGCGGTCGGGTCGGCGAGGCCCTTCCCGGCGATGTCCGGAGCCGAACCGTGCACCGGCTCGAACATGCTCGGGAACCGGCCGTCGGGGTTGATGTTGCCCGAGGCCGCGAGTCCGATGCCGCCGCTGATCGCGCCGGCCAGATCGGTGAGGATGTCGCCGAAGAGGTTGTCCGTGACGATGACGTCGAATCTAGCAGGGTCCGTGACCAGGAAGATCGTCGCGGCGTCGACGTGCAGGTAGTCGACGGCGACCTCGGGGTACTCGACGGCGACGGCGTCGACCAGCCGCTTCCAGAGGGAGCCGGCGAAGACGAGCACGTTCGTCTTGTGCACGAGGGTCAGCTTCTTCTTGGGTCGGGCCGCTGCCGCGGCGAACGCGTAGCGCACGACGCGCTCGACGCCGTACGCGGTGTTGACCGACACCTCGTTCGCCACCTCGGCGGGCGTGCCGACGCGGATCGCGCCGCCGTTGCCGACGTAGGGCCCTTCGGTGCCCTCGCGCACCACGACGAAGTCGACGTCGCCCGGCGCGGCGAGCGGGCTCGCGACGCCCGGGTACAGCACGCTCGGGCGGAGGTTCACGTAGTGGTCGAGCTCGAACCGGAGCTTCAGCAGCAGGCCGCGCTCGATGTTCGCGCCTGCGAGGCGCGGGTCGCCGGGCACACCGCCCACCGCGCCGAGCAGGATCGCGTCGTGGCCGGCGATGGCCGCGAGGTCGTCGTCGGTCAGCGTGTCGCCGGTCTCGAGGTAGCGCGCGGCGCCGAGCGAGAAGTGCGTCTGCTCGAACACCACGTCGGTGCCGGCCGTGGCGGCCTCGAGCGACTTCAGCGCCTCGCCCACCACCTCGGGACCGATGCCGTCGCCCGGGATGACCGCGAGCCTGACCGTCGTTACCATGAACACTCCTTCGTACGCCAGCCCTCCCAGCGTACTGTCCGCCGCGAGCGGCGATCACTACACTCGGCGGCATCGGGGCGGCATCCCGCCCCTCCCCGCGCGGCCCCGCGCCGCCCGAGTGAAAGCAGGCACCCCACAATGAGCATCGGCCTCGGAATCGTCCTCTTCGCCATCGGCGCCGTCCTGGCGTTCGCCCTCAACCTGGCGGTGGACTGGATCAACCTTCAGATGGTCGGCTACATCCTCATGGCGGCCGGAGCCGTCGTGATCATCATCGGCATCATCCTGATGGCCCGGCGCCGGAGCTCGGTCTCGACGTCGCGCACGACGGTCGACCCGGCGACCGGCGACCGCGTGACCCGCAACGAGACGTCGCGTCCGGACGACACCACGGCGATCTGACCCGCGCCGCACGCAACGCCCGCGAGGGGCGCCGCCTCACTCCGAGGCGGCGCCCCTCGCGTCGTCCAGCGTGAGCGCGGCGACGACACCCGCGCCGACCATGAGCAGCACGCCGATGAACGAGGTCACGACCACGCCCCCGTCGAACGCGTGCGCGGCCGAGGCGAGCAGCTCGGCGGACGCCGCGGACGGCAGCGCCTCGGCGACGGTCACCGCTCCGGCCAGCGTCTCGCGCGCGGCATCCGCCTGCGTCGCCGTGAGGCCGGCGGGCAGCTCGAGCGACGCGCGGTACCAGGCCGCGAGGATGCTGCCGAGAAGCGCCGTGCCGAGCACCGCGCCGAGCTCGTACGCCGTCTCGGAGACCGCCGAGGCAGCGCCGGCCTTGGCGGGCGGTGCCGCGGAGAGGATCAGCTCGTTCGACACGGTCTCGGCCATCCCGATCCCGAGCCCCAGCAGCACGAACGCCACGACGACGCCCGCGATGCCCTGCTCCCCCGCCGTGAGCGCAACGGTCAGGTAGCCGGCGGCCGAGACCGCGAGCGCCGACGGCACGAGCAGGCGCGGGCGGATGCGTCGGGCGAGCGGCACGACGGAGAGCCCCGCCGCGATCATGGCGACGAGCCCCGGCGCGAGCGCGAGCCCGGCCTGGACGGGCGAGAGCCCGGCGACGAGCTGCAGGTGCTGCGAGACGAAGAAGAGGAACCCGACGAGCGCGATGACGCTGAGGAGGTTCACGACCACGCCGCCGCCGAAGGCGCCGACGCGGAACAGCCGCATGTCGAGCATGGGCGTGCGTGCCCGCAACTGCCGCCGCACGAACCACGCACCGAGCGCGAGGCCGCCGAGCACCGACGCGATCGCGATCGCGTCGACGCCCTCGGTCGCGAGGTGCTTGATGCCGTAGACGGTCGCGCCCATCGCGCCGAACGACAGCAGGATGCTCGGCACGTCGATCCGGCCGGGCGCCGGGTCCCGGCTCTCGGGGATGAGGATCGGCAGCAGCACGACGAGCGGCACGAGCACCGGCACGGCGAGGAGGAACACCGAGCCCCAGGCGAAGTGCTCGAGGAGCAGGCCGCCCACGATCGGGCCGAGTGCGGCACCCGCGGCGAAGCCCGACGCCCAGATGGCGATCGCGAGCCGCCGCTCCTCGCGCTCGGTGAAGACCGAGCGAAGCAGCGACAGCGTCGAGGGCATGAGCATCGCCCCGAAGAAGCCGAGTGCGGCACGCGCCGCGATCAACGTCTCGGCCGTGGGCGCGAAGGCTGCGCCGATCGAGACGACGGCGAAGCCGACCGAGCCGATCAGCAGCATCAGCCTTCGGCCGAACCGGTCGCCGGCGCTGCCCATCGCCACGAGGAGCGCGGCGAGCACGAGGGGGTAGGCGTCGATGATCCAGAGCTGCTGGGCGGCGCTCGGGCCGAGGTCGCGCGCGATCTCGGGCAGCGCGAAGCTCAGGACGGTGTTGTCGACCGCGACGAGCAGCACCGGCAGCATGAGGACCGCGAGTGCGACCCAGCGACGGGTCGCCGCGCGGCGGCCGGCCGGGGTCGTCGACCGGCCGGGGTCGGGGCGCGGTGCGGATGCCGTGGCATCCGTCGTCGCACCGGCCTCGAGGGCTGCGTTGCGGCGGGTCGGGTCGATCGTGCTGGTGTTCGTGTCGTTCGTCATGTCGGAGTCCTATTACTGTACCGGCTGGACGGTAGAGTATCAGATGCCGCCGACCGATCCCCCTCGCTACCATCGGAGCCATGAGCCGACCTCCCGCCGCACGCGACGCCGTCCTCGACGCCTTCGAGCGACTGCTCATCGACGGCGGCGTGCGCGCGGCGACGCTCGACGCGACCGCCCGTGCGGCAGGCGTGTCGAAGGGCGGGCTGCTCTACCACTTCGCCAGCCGCGACGCGCTCATCGACGGCGTGCTCGAGCGCTTCTCACGCCTCATCGACGAGGACATCGAGGTGCTCGAACGCGCGCCCGAGGGGGCGATCGCGTACTACGTCCGGAGTTCGGTCTCGCAGGACAGCCCCCTCGAACGAGCGGGCGTGGCGGCCGCGCGACTCGCCCAGGCCGGCAGCGCACCGGCGGTGCGGATGATCCGCGACGTGCGCGACCGGTGGCTGCTCGCCATCCGTCGCCACGTGCCCGACCCGACGATCGCGCTCGCCGTCACGCTCATCGGCGACGGGCTCTACTACGATTCCGCACTGCACGGCGTCGACCCCGAGATCGGCGTCGATGCGCCGCACGGCGCCGACATGGATGCGTTGGTCGCGTTCCTCGAACGGCTGGCCCACGGCGCTTCGAGGAGCGGATGACGCGGTCGGGCCGTCGTCGCGGATGATCCGGGGCGCGTGCTCGACGACCGGTCGCCACGATGCATTCCGGATGCATACCGACCGTGCGACGGGGGCATACCGCGGCGAGCGAACCTGCGGGCATGAACACCGCAACCCGCATCCAGAAGTCCACCACGGCCGTCGTGATCGCAGTGATCGCGGCCGCCGCATGCACCTCGTGCGCCACGCTCCGCAGCGTCGACGGCTCCTCCGGGTCCGTCGACTCCGCACGCTCCGCCGAGCTGAGCCGGGGATACCGCGAGCTCGCGCAGGCGAGGGTCGAGGCGGCCAGGGCCGCCGCTGAATCGGCGCGCGCCGACGCCGCGACGCGGTCGGCCGGAAACCGTGAACTCGCGCAGGCACGCGTCGAGTCCGCGAGGGCCGCCGCCGACGCCGCCCGCTCGGACGCCGCCGCCCGGGACGCGGCGGGCTACCGGGCACTCGCGGAGTCCCGCGCCGAGACGTCGAGGATGCTCGCCGAACGGCGTGCGTCCGAGTACCTCGACCTGGCCGAACGTCGGGCGAGCCTCGGCGTCGCCGCCGCCTCGACCGGCTGAATCCGACCGACCTCCCTCGGAATCGCCGGTGGACGCCGAAGGGCGGCAGGTCGCGCGTGCGACCCGCCGCCCCGCGGCATCCGTCTCGGACTAGGACTCGGTGATGTCGATCTCGACGAGCACGTCGGCCGCGATCGCGTCGCGAACGCGGTCGAGCACCTCGGACGGCACCGGCGAGTCGACCGTGAGCACCGACAGCGCCTGGCCGCCCGCCTCGCGGCGCGCGATCTGCATGCCGGCGATGTTGATGCCGGCCTCGCCGAACTCGCTGCCGTAGACCGCGACGATGCCGGGGCGGTCGGTGTACAGCATGACGATGTGGTGGTCGGCGATCGGCACCTCGACGTCGTACCCGTTGATGCCGACGAGCTTCTCGGTCTGCTTGGTTCCGGTCAGCGTGCCCGAGACCGACACCTGCGTGCCGTCGGCGAGCGCGCCCCGCAGCGTGATGACGTTGCGGTACTCGGGGCTCTCGGCATCCGCGATGAGCCGGACGGCGACGCCGCGCTGCTCGGCGAGGAGCGGCGCATTGACGTACGACACCGACTCGCTGACGACGTTCGTGAAGACGCCCTTCAGCGCGGCGAGCTTCAGCACGCTCACGTCGTAGTCGACGAGCTCGCCGTGCACCTCCACGTCGAGGCTCTCGAGCGGGCCCTGCGCGAGCCCGGCGAAGAGCTGGCCGAGCTTCTCGACGAGCGGGATGCCCGGGCGCACGTAGGGGTCGATGACGCCGCCGGCGACGTTCACGGCGTCGGGCACGAGTTCGCCCGCGAGCGCCAGGCGCACCGACTTCGCGACGGAGATGCCCGCCTTCTCCTGGGCCTCGTCGGTCGAGGCGCCGAGGTGCGGCGTGACGACGACGTTCGGGAGTGCGAGGAGGGGCGACTCCTTCGGCGGCTCCTGCACGAAGACGTCGAGCCCGGCGCCCGCGATCGTCTTCGCGACGAGTGCGTCGTGCAGGGCCTCCTCGTCGATGAGGCCGCCGCGCGCGACGTTGACGACGAATGCGGTGGGCTTCATCTTCGCCAGCTGCTCGGCGCCGATCATGCCCGTGGTCTCGGGCGTCTTCGGCATGTGGATCGTGATGAAGTCGCTCTGCGCGAGCAGATCGTCGAGCGTCACCGTCTGGACGCCGAGCTGCTGCGCGCGCGCGGCCGTGATGTAGGGGTCGTAGGCGATGACCTCGACGCCGAACGCCTGCAGGCGCGCGGCGATCAGCGCGCCGATGCGGCCGAGGCCGATGATGCCGACCGTCTTCTCGTAGAGCTCGGTGCCGGTGTAGGCCGAGCGCTTCCACTCCCCCTGCGAGAGCGCCGAGTGTGCGGCCGGGATGTGGCGCGCGAGGCTCAGGATGTGGCCGACCGTGAGCTCGGCGGCCGAGATGATGTTCGAGGTCGGCGCGTTGACGACCATCACGCCCGCCGTCGTGGCCGACTTGATGTCGACGTTGTCGAGGCCGACGCCCGCGCGGGCGATGACCTGCAGCTTCGGCGCCGCGGCGATCGCCTCGGCATCGACCTTCGTGGCCGAGCGGACGAGGATCGCGTTCGCGTCGGCGAGCGCGGCCAGCAGCGCCGGGCGATCGGTGCCGTCGACGTTGCGGACCTCGAAGTCGGGCCCGAGGGCGTCGACGGTGGCGGGCGAGAGTTCTTCGGCGATCAGCACGACCGGCTTGGTCACGGACGGATCCTCACTGCGATTGGGGATGCGGTGCGCGCACCGCGGAAGGACGCGCCGGCATCGTCGGGGCGCGGATGACGCGGCCAGCATACTTCAGGGGTATCGCGCCGCCCGAATCGTGTGACGCGCGCAGACGAGCGCCCCGAGCGATCGAGCCTGCTCAGGCGAGCAGCGCCCCCGGCCCGAACATGAGCAGGATGTCGAGGTAGAGCACGGCCGACACCGCGAGCCCCGCGAGATAGAGCGCGGCCTGCACGACCGCGCTGCGTCGCCGACCGAGGAGGAACGCGATCGCGAAGAGCGCCACCGGCACGAGGATCGCGACGATCAGCACGATCCAACCCGTGGCGCTGACCGACGTGCCGAGTGCGGCGGCCACGCCCGCGATGCCCACCAGGTTGCCGACGGCCTCCCAGGCGTCGTAGGCGAAGAAGAGGCCGAACACGATCGCCAGCGTGAGCTCGAGCCAGAACGGCACGCGCCGGGTCGACATCGCGGTCGAGGTCGCGCCGGTCGCGCCCGACCCGGCGGTCGGGTCGGTCGACGCCGTCCCGCCGCTCATGCGGTCACTCCCGCCACGAACGGCACGGGCAGCAGCACGACGGCGCCGACCGCGAGCCAGGTGAACCGGAGCGGCACCCGCCCGCGCGTGAGCGCGAAGGTCACGCCGAACCACAGCGCCGGGGCGAGCACCGCGAGCCACAGCCCGAGCGCGAACATGAACTGCCCGACGGGGTCGGCCGCGGAATTCGTGACGCGGAGTGCGGTGAGGATCCAACCGAGCGTGTAGAGGAGGAATGCGCCGCCGAAGACGCCGAGCAGCACGAGTTCGGCCGAGCCGACCTGCGGTGCCGCGTCGGTCGCGTCGGCGCCGGCCGCCGCGTCGCCGTCGGTGCGAGCGGATGCCGCGGCATCCGCCACCTCATCGTCGCTCGACGAATCGCCGGGCGTCGACGGCTCGCCGACCCGCTTCCACCCCGGCGCGAGCGTCGCGTCGTCATCGCCCTCCCAGCGGAGGGCCTCCTCATCGTCGCCGTCACGGGCCATGCCCTCAGCCTATCGACGGCCGTGCCCGCCGAACGCGTCGACGGGCACGGCCGATGGGCGGCGACTCAGAACACGGGTGTCCCGGCCCGCGTGAGTCGCCAGTTCTCGACGTGGAACTCGGCCGGGTCGATCACGCCCGACTCCGTCGCGTACGAGACGATGGCCTCGCGGATGGCGACCTGCGCGTTGTACACGACCGGCGCCGTCGCGATGTGGGGGAAGCCGCCGCCGCCGGACTGCCGGTAGTTGTTGACCGCGACGAGGAACTGCTGGTCGGATGCCACCGGCGCGCCGTCGTACGACAGGTTCGCGATGCGCGAGCCCACGGGCTGCGAGAGGTCGACGTCGTAGACCACTCCCGAGAACTGGTCGTAGTTGTAGTCGGGGACCGTCGGCGAGCCGGGGTTCGGCCAGGGGGCGTTCGTCCAGCTTGCCGGGTCGACCGGCGCCGCAGGGTCCACCTGCCTGAAGTACTTCGCCGAGTACTCGAGGTAGTCCTTGATCTGCGCGCCCGTGAGCACCGACGCCAACAGGGTGTTGTCGTAGATGTAGAGCCCCGCGACATCCCTGATCGTCACCTGGCCGGCCGGGAACGTCGCCGCGCGGTTGAACGGCGCGGCGATCGAGAGGATCGGCAGCGACGCCTCCGGCGTGCCGGCCACCGCCGCCGCGACCGTCGCCGTCTGGACGGCGTTGACGTAGTCCAGGATCGCGGTGTCCTTCCAGCACGCCTCGGCCGCCGACATCACCTCGGTCGAGGTCGCGACCGGCGTGTTCACGTACGTCACCACCGCGTCATGCTGGGCGCGGACGACGGCCACCAGCGCCGGGTCGTCGACGACGGTCTTCGTGTCGACCGTCATCGCCGAACCGCTCGCGACGCTCCAACTTCCGCCCGAGGACTCGAGTTCGAGGTCGAAGACGCTGACCCGCTGGCCCCAGTTCTTCGGTTCGCTCATGATCACGGGCCGACCGGTCGTCGCGTTGGTGACGATGCGCTGCGGCACGTCCTTGTGCGCGTGCCCGAAGAGGATGACGTCGATGTCGGGCACCTGCTCGGCAACGAGCGCTGCGGCGTTCTCGACGGGGAGCTCATCGCCGTAGGACGACGTTCCAGTGTCACCCGAGTGCGCGCTGACGACGACGATGTCGGCGCCGGCCCGCTTCATCACGGGAACCCAGCGCGCGGCCGCTTCGACGAGGCCCTGCACCTCGATCTTCCCGCTCACGTTGGCCTTGTCCCAGATCACGACGCCGGGGTTCGTGAGCCCGAGGACCCCGACCCGGACGGGCGGTCGCCCCTTCACGGGCATGGTCTTGATCGTGTACGGCTTGAAGGCCGGAACCTTCGTCCCGGCTTTGACCGCGTTCGCGGCCAGCACCGGGGCATCCATCTGGCCGATCCAGTAGTCGAGGAAGTCGAGGCCGTAGTTGAACTCGTGGTTGCCGAGCGCGACGGCGTCGTAGCCGATCGCGTTCATCTGGGCCGCCATCGGGTGCACCGCACCGGATTCGGTCACGGGATCGACGAGGGCGTAGTAGAAGCCGAGCGGCGAGCCCTGGATGGTGTCGCCCGCGTCGAACAGCAGCGTGTGCTCGCGCCCGCGATCCGCGCGGACCTGGTTCACGACGCTCGACACGCGTGCGAGGCCGATCGCGTTGCCGGCGCTGTCGCTGTACGTCGCGTCCTTGTAGTAGTCCCAGTTCACGGCGTTGCTGTGCAGGTCGGAGGTGCCCATGATCGTGATCTTCACCGTGCCGTCGCGCGGCGCGGCTTGGGCTGCCCCGGGCCATCCGGCCGCGGCGAGCACGCTCGCCGCGGATGCGCCGATGAGCAGGTTGCGTCGGCTGACGCCGGATGGCGCGGGCACGACCTCCTCGTCGGGCACGGCGCACGAGCACCAGCGCGGAGTGGGTTCGGGGTCTGAGTGGGTGTGTCGGGTCATGGGATCAGATGTGATCACAACGGGGGCAGCCGGGACAAGGGGTGCGCGGCGATTCGAGCGTGCTCATTCGCGCATGGGGATGGACCGGCGGAGGCCGGTCCATCCCCGTGCGCCGAGTCGGACGAAACGCGGGCCGGATGGCGCCCGATCATCCCGCACGCGGGGCCGACGCGATCGCGATGACCCGGAGTGCTCCGGATGTCGTGTTCATCTTCATTCACCCCCTTCCTCGGGGTCCCATCCACAGCCGTCGCTCGGCGACGTCCGGGAGGTCGATGGGTCCGGTCTCCGACGCGTTCATCCACTGCCGCCGCTCGACGACATCGGGCGTGACGGTCGTCGGGGCGAGTGCGTCGACGGATGAGGAGGACGCCGATGCGGAGGTCCCCATCCAGAGGCGACGCCCGGCGACATCCGTTCGCGACGACTCGCGGAGGGCGAGACGCCGCTCGGCGACGTCGGTGAGGGAACGCTGTTCGACCGAGGTCGAGACCCCGGTTCGCTCACCGGCGCAGCCGGCCAGCGGGGCGATGAGGGTCGCAGCCGCCAACGCGGCGACGACACTGTTCCTGATGCGGGTGTTCGTGTTCATGACCGCAGGTTCCCGCCGCGCGGTATAGCCCCGAGATGCGAGCGGTATACAGCGGGTATACCCCTCGAACCGGGCGATTGACACACCCTGTGGGCGGGCAGACACTTCGGAGATGGGCGTCCGGTTGCTCGGCCCGCTGGAGGTCGACGAAGGTCCGATCAGCCCGAGGGAACGCATCGTCCTCTCGGTGCTGATCCTCCGCGCCGGCGCCATCGTCGGACTCGACGAACTCGCCGACGCGCTCTGGCGCGACGAACCGGCGAGCACGTGGCCGAAGCAGGTGCAGGCGACGATCACGCGGCTGCGTCGCGCGATCGGACCCCGCACGATCGTGACCGCCCCGAGCGGCTATCGGCTCGACCTCGATCCCGACTCGATCGACGTCGTGCGCTTCGAGCGACTGGTGGCCGCGGCACGTCGGCACGCTGGCGACGGCGACCCCGCACGCGCGATCGACGCGTTCGACCGGGCTCTCGCGCTCTGGCGCGGAAGCGCGTACCCGGACCTCGCCGACTGGCCGCCCGGAGCAGCGGAGGCCGAGCGCCTGGCGCTCGTTCGTTCGGACGTGGAGGAGGAACGCGCGACCCAGCGCCTCCGTCTCGGCGACCACCGCGCCGTGGTCCCCGACGCCGAGCGACTGGTGCGCGAGGCCCCCCTGCGCGAGTCGCGATGGGTCCTGCTCGCGACGGCGCTCTACCGGAGCGGTCGCCAGGCCGACGCGTTGAGCGCCATCCGCGCGGCCCGGGAGCGCCTCGCGGACGAACTCGGCATCGACATCGGCGACGAACTCGAGTCGCTCGAGTTCGCGATCCTCCGGCACGACCCGACGCTCGCGCCGCCCGAGGTCACCGAGACGGCGAGCGCGTCGTGCCCCTACCGGGGACTCCAGCCGTTCGGCGTCGACGACGCCGAGGAGTTCTTCGGGCGGGACGAGGACATCGCCGCGGCGCTCGCGCGGCTCGGCAGGTCGCCGTTCCTCGCCGTTGCCGGCGCATCCGGCAGCGGCAAGTCCTCGCTGGTCCGCGCTGGGGTGGTCCCCGCGCTGCAGCGGCGCGGCGAACGGGTCGCGATCCTCACGCCGGAGCACGACCTCGACGTTCACGTGCGCGACGCGGTCGGTGCCGCTTCCCGCGCCGATGTCGTCGTGATCGACCAGTTCGAGGAGGTCTTCCACTCGGGGCGCTCCGACCTCGACGCGACCGTGCGTGCGATCGCCGATGCCCTCGCCGGAGGTGCGAACGTGCTCATCGTGGTCCGGTCGGACTTCCTCGACGACTGCGCCGCGCACCCCGAACTCGCGCGACTCGTGACCGAGGGCATCCACCTCGTCGGGCCGATGGCCGCCGAGTCGCTGAGGGAGGCCATCGAGCAGCCGGCCCGCCGCGCGCGGCTCCGACTCGAGCCCGGACTGGTCGAGGTGATCCTGCGCGACGCCGCGGGCGAGGCGGGCGCACTGCCCCACATGTCGCACGCCCTCGTCGAGACGTGGTTGCGGCGGGAGGGAGGCACGCTGACGGTGGCCGGCTACGAGGCGTCGGGCGGCATCGCCGGAGCGATCGCGCAGTCCGCCGACCAGCTGTACCTCTCGATGGACGCCCACCAGCGGGCGCTCTGCCGGTCGGTGCTGCTGCGCCTGGTCGCCCTCGCCCCCGACGGCAGCCCGGTCCGGCGGCAGGCTCCGGCGAAGGCGCTTCGAGCGGATGCCGCGCGCGACGAGGTGCTCGCGATGCTCGCCGGGTCACGACTCGTCAGCGCCGAGGCCGACTCCGTCGCCGTCGCGCACGAGTCGCTCGCCACGGCGTGGCCACGACTGCACACCTGGCTCGAGGAGGACGCCGAGGGCGCGCGGATCTTCGCGGCGATCACGGCGGCGGCGGAGACGTGGAACGCGGACGGGCGTCCGGACGACGAACTCTACCGTGGCGGCCGCCTGCAGGCCGTGCTCGACTGGCGGGAGGCCGCTCGCCCCGACCTCACCGAGGGCGAGACCGCGTTCATCGACGCGTCGGCCGAGTTCGCGACCTCCGAACTGCGCGAGCTCACGGCGCGCCAGCAGCGCGACGCGAGGCAGAACCGGCGGCTGCGCGCCGCCCTCGCCAGCGCGGCCGTGCTCTTCGTGGTGGCGGCCACGGCAGGCTCGGTCGCCGTCGTCCGAGGCGGCGAAGCCGCTCGCAACGCCGAGAACGCGCGGATCGAGGCGATCACCTCGACCTCCCTCGCCCTGCGGTCCACCGATCCGGACGTCGCGGCGCTGCTCGCCGCCGAGGCCCATCGGCGCTGGCCGGATGATCCTCGCGTGCGCTCCGCGCTGTGGGGGACGATGACGGCAGCGGGCGGACTGCTCGGCACGACCACGATCCCCGACGTCGACGTCGCGTCGTCCGCGATGATCCCCGGCACGCGCCACGCGCTGGTCGTGCGAGATCACGCCGGCTCCGATGACGGATCCCCCGACTGGACCACGGACCTCGTGGTCCTCGACATCGACTCGGGCGAGGTCGTCGGCGACGTGCCGGACCCGGGGCTGATCCCGTTCGACGAGCAGCTGGGGCGCGATGTCCATGTCAGCGGCGACGGACGCGTGGCGGTCGTGCAGAGCGGGGTGCTGCGCGATTCCGACGACCCGGACTCGTGCTGCGCCAACCGGCTCGACTTCTACGACCTCGACACCGGTGCGAAGCTCGCCGGGTCGCAATTGCTCGACTCGCGCACCGGCGCCGAGATCGAGCTCGGAACGGATGGCTCCATCGCCTACCTCGTCAACCCCGTGACGGGCGGCGTGATCGCCGTCGACACCGCGAGCGGGCTCGTCCGCAGCTCGAGCCCGGTCGATCCGGACGAGACCGAGGGCGTGGACGGCATGACCGACGCCATCGCGATCCTCGACGACGGGAACCTGGCGGTCGGGGGCCCGGAGGCGATCACGATCCACGACCACGCCACGCTCCGCGCGATCCGGCGCATCGAGGTGCCGCCCGAGACCTCGGAGAGCGGCCTGCGGCCGGATGGGCGCGGCGGACTCGTGTCGGTGGGCTTCCAGGGGATCGCCCGGGTCGACCTCGCATCGGGTTCGGTCTCGTGGCATCGGCCCGCCGAACGCGTGTACGGCTACGCCGACCTCGACGTCGCCCCGGAGCGCGGAACGATGTACGCGAGCGACTGGAACGGCAACGTCGACGAGTTCTCACTGGCCACGGGCGAGTCCACGGGTCGTGCCTTCACCACCCGGCGCGGCGGTGTCGTCCTCCCGATCGTGACGGAGGGGGGCGGCGAGCTCGTCGCGATCGACCGCTCGCTGCCGGTGTTCCTGCACTGGCGACTCGATGGCGGCGGGCCCGCCTCGAGGCTCGTGGCCCGCGGCCACGTCGCCACCGACGGGCCCGGCGAGACCGGCGCCGCCGTGGTCACCCGCCGGGAACCGAGCCAGGCGACGGGAGAACGGATCCTCTGGGATCTCTCCCGCGACGTCGAACTGGGCGAACGCGCGACCTGGCTCGGTTGGCTCTCGGCGAGCGTGCTCGGAGCGTGGTCGGAGGGCACCGGCCTGACCCTCGTCGACACCGCCACCGGCCGGACCTACGACTCGCAGCTCGACGCGAGCGTGCGATTCGACGAGGACGAGGCGGGAGTGGCCAGTGGTGGCACCGGACCGCTCGCCTTCGCATTCGGTCCGGACTGGATCATCCCGATCGACCCCGGGACCGGCGCCGTCGCGGGACCGACCATCACGCTTCCCACCCGGGCCCGCGGCGAGGGCATCACGTCGATCAGCGAGACCGCGACCGGGGCCGAGATCGTGGTGACCTGGTGGTCGAACACCGAGGATGCCGCGATGACGTCGGTCTTCGACCTCTCCGACGGCGAGGAGGTCCGCCGCGGACTGCTGGGCGACGGCGTCACGGTCGCCACGCCCGACGGCGAGGTCGTGAGCGGGGCCGACGAGCGCCTCGCCCGCAGCCCGATCGGCACGCTCGAGCCCACCTCGACGCTCCCGAAGCCCGGGTCGGTGGGTCGGATGATGCAGGTGAGCGACGACGGCGCGACACTGCTCGTCGCGTCATGGGACCGCACGGTCTGGCTCTACGACCTCGACGGCGGAGTTCGGCTCGGCGATCCGATCGTCGCCGACGCGCCGGACTCGGAAGCCGGATTCCTCGCTGCCGATGGGCGGTCGATGCTCACGAACACGGCGGAGGGCGTGCTGGTGTGGGACCTCGACCCCGCCCATCACGCCGAGGCCGCGTGCGCGCTGGCGGGTCGGGATCTCACCTCCGAGGAGTGGGCGACCTACGTCGGCGACCTCGGCCCGCGCGACGCCGCATGCGGTTTCGGTGGCTGACTCCGGAGACGCCGGATGCCCCGTCCCATGCGGGCCGGGGCATCCGGGAACGTCAGGACGCGCGCGTCAGCGAGCGACCTCGCCGTCCACGTAGTCGTCCTCGCTGACCTGGGTCCACGCGAAGAGCTTGCGCAGCTCGCGGCCCGTGGTCTCGATGGGGTGACCCTCGCCCTTGGCGCGGAGCTCCAGGAACTCCTTGGCGCCGTTGTCCTGGTCGTCGATGAAGCGCTTGGCGAACGCGCCCGACTGGATGTCGGCGAGCACGGCCTGCATGTTCTCCTTGACGTGCGGGTCGATGACGCGCGGGCCCGAGACGTAGTCGCCGTACTCGGCGGTGTCGGAGACCGACCAGCGCTGCTTCGAGATGCCGCCCTCCCACATGAGGTCGACGATGAGCTTGAGCTCGTGGAGCACCTCGAAGTAGGCGATCTCGGGCTGGTAGCCGGCCTCGGTGAGGGTCTCGAAGCCGTACTGCACGAGCTGCGACACGCCGCCGCAGAGCACGGCCTGCTCGCCGAACAGGTCGGTCTCGGTCTCCTCGGTGAAGGTCGTCTTGATGACGCCGGCACGGGTGCCGCCGATCGCCTTGGCGTACGACTTGGCGAGGTCCCAGGCGCTGCCCGAGGCGTCCTGCTCGACCGCGATGATGTCGGGGATGCCGCGGCCCGCGACGAACTCGCGGCGAACCGTGTGCCCGGGCGCCTTCGGCGCGACGAGGATCACGTCGACGCCCTCGGGCGCCTCGATGTAGCCGAAGCGCACGTTGAAGCCGTGGCCGAACACGAGCGTGTCGCCGGTCTTCAGGTTGTCCCTGACCGACTCCGCGTAGATGTGGCGCTGGAACTGGTCGGGCGCGAGGATGACGACGACGTCGGCCCAGGCCGCGGCATCCGCGACGCTCTTGACCTCGAAGCCGGCCTCCTCGGCCTTCTGGGTCGACTTCGACCCCTCCTTGAGGCCGATGACGACCTCGACGCCCGAGTCGCGGAGGTTCTGCGCGTGCGCGTGGCCCTGCGAACCGTAGCCGATGACGGCGACCTTCTTGCCCTGGATGAGCGAGAGGTCGGCGTCCTTGTCGTAGTAGATCTCAGCCATTGCTGTTCTTTCTCCTTG
Organism: Agromyces excoecariae; assembly: GCF_051715505.1. NCBI lineage: Bacteria > Bacillati > Actinomycetota > Actinomycetes > Micrococcales > Microbacteriaceae > Agromyces > Agromyces excoecariae. Next base: position 98,650 of record NZ_JBPSLA010000008.1, read on the forward strand.
GGTGGGGTTCAGGTGACGGATGCCTCGGCGCGCCGCCGCGGCATCCGCTGGTCAGTTCTTGAAGACGCGCTCGGTGATGGACTTGCCGCCGCGGCCGATGGCGAGGAGGCCCGACTGGGCGATCTCCTTGATGCCGTAGGGCTCGAGGACCTTCAGGAGCGCGGTGGTCTTGCCGGAGTCGCCGGTGACCTCGATCACGAGCGCGTCGGTCGAAACGTCGACGACACGGGCGCGGAAGAGGTTCACGGCCTCGAGCACCTGCGAGCGCGTCGTGTTGTCGACCCGGACCTTGATCAGCAGGTGCTCGCGCCGCACCGACTGCGCGGGGTCGAGCTCGACGATCTTGATCACGTTGACGAGCTTGTTCAGCTGCTTGGTGACCTGCTCGAGCGGCAGGTCCTCGACGTCGACCACGACGGTGATGCGGCTGAGGCCGTCGATCTCGGAGTGGCCGACCGCGAGCGACTCGATGTTGAAGCCGCGGCGGGCGAACAGCCCCGCGACGCGGGTCAGCAGGCCGGGCTTGTCCTCGACGAGGAGGGAGAGCACGTGGGTCGACATGTCAGTCCTCCTCGCTGAAGGCCGGCGCGTGGTCGCGGGCGTACTGGATGTAGCTGTTGGAGACGCCCTGCGGGACCATGGGCCACACCATGGCGTCGGCCGAGACGACGAAGTCGATCACGACCGGCCGGTCGTTCGTCTCGAGCGCGAGCTTGATCGCGTCGTCGACCTCCTCCTCCTTCGTCACGCGGATGCCGAGGGCGCCGTACGCCTCCGCCATCTTGACGAAGTCGGGCACGCGAACGGTGTCGTGCCCCGTGTTCAGGTCGGTGTTGGAGTACCGGCCGTCGTAGAACAGCGTCTGCCACTGGCGGACCATGCCGAGCGAGGAGTTGTTGATGACCGCGACCTTGATCGGGATCTCGTTCAGGGTGCAGGTCGCGAGCTCCTGGTTGGTCATCTGGAAGCAGCCGTCGCCGTCGATCGCCCAGACCGTGCGGTTCGGCTCGGCCACCTTCGCGCCCATGGCCGCCGGGACCGCGTAGCCCATGGTGCCGGCGCCGCCGGAGTTCAGCCACGAGTTCGGCCGCTCGTACTTGATGAACTGCGCGGCCCACATCTGGTGCTGGCCGACGCCCGCGGCGTAGACGCCCTCGGGCCCGGTGAGTTCGCCGATGCGCTGGATCACGTACTGCGGGGCGAGCAGCCCGTCGGAGGTCGGCGAGTAGCCGAGCGGGTACTCGGTGCGGAGCCCGTCGAGCGTCGCCCACCACTCGTCGAGGTCGGGTGCGCCCGCCTTGGTCACCTCGCGGTAGGCGGCGAGCAGGTCGACGAGGACCTCCTTCGCATCGCCCACGATCGGCACGTCGGCAGCGCGGATCTTGCCGATCTCGGCCGGGTCGATGTCGACGTGGACGACCTTGGCCTCGGGCGCGAAGAGCGCGGCCTTGCCGGTCACGCGGTCGTCGAAGCGCGCGCCGAGCACGATGAGCAGGTCGGACTCCTGCAGCGCGAGCACGGCGGGAACGGTGCCGTGCATGCCCGGCATGCCGAGGTGCTGCTGGTGGGAGTCGGGGAACGCGCCGCGCGCCATGAGCGTCGTGACGACGGGAGCGTTCGTCCCCTCGGCGAGCGCGAGGAGCTCATCGGAGGCGCCGGCGCGGATGATGCCGCCGCCGACGTAGAGCACGGGCCGCTTGGCCTCGGCGATCAGCTGCGCCGCGGCCAGCACCTGCTTGCCGTGCGCCTTCGTGATCGGGCGGTAGCCGGGCAGTTCGAGCTTCGGCGGCCAGGAGAATGCGAACGTGGCCTGCTGCGCGTCCTTCGTGATGTCGACGAGCACCGGGCCGGGGCGACCGGTCGACGCGATGTGCGCCGCGGCGGCGATCGTCGCGGGGATCTCCTCCGCACGCTTGACCAGGAACGAGTGCTTCGTGATCGGCATCGTGATGCCGACGATGTCGGCCTCCTGGAAGGCGTCGGTGCCCATGAGGTTCGAGAACACCTGGCCGGTGATCGCGAGCAGCGGCACCGAGTCCATGTGCGCGTCGGCGATCGCGGTGACGAGGTTCGTGGCGCCGGGGCCCGAGGTCGCGATCGCGACGCCGAGCTTGCCGGTCGACGACGCGTACCCTTCGGCGGCGTGGCCCGCACCCTGCTCGTGGCGGACCAGGATGTGCCGCAGGCGGCGGCTGTCGAGCAGCGGGTCGTAGACGGGCAGGATCGCACCGCCGGGCAGTCCGAACACGTCGGTGATGCCGATGAGCTCGAGCGATCGCACGACCGCCTCGGCTCCGGTGAGCATCTCGGGCCCGTTCTGGGACTGCGACAGGGTGGCGGGCGATGGCACGGGGTTGGCTTCCGTGGTCATTCGATTCCTGTTCATGGTGATGGAGTGTTCGGGACAGGCGAGAGCCTCAGCCCGTCGTCGCGCCTTCGGCAGCGGAGCGCACGAGCTTGGAGTACTTCGCGAGGACGCCTCGGGTGTAGCGCGGGGGAAGCGGAGCCCAGCCGTCACGGCGGGCTGCCAGCTCGGACTCGTCGACCAGTAGGTCGATGGAACGAGCCGCGATATCGACCCGAATCAGATCACCATCGCGCACGAAGGCGATCGGACCTGCGTCCACCGCCTCGGGTGCCAGATGGCCGATGCACAGGCCGGTTGTGCCGCCTGAGAATCGACCGTCCGTCAAGAGTAGTACATCTTTTCCGAGCCCAGCGCCCTTGATGGCGGCGGTGATGGCGAGCATCTCGCGCATGCCGGGGCCGCCCTTCGGCCCCTCGTAGCGGATGACGACCACGTCGCCGTGCTTGATCTCGCCCGCGGTCAGCGCGTCCATGGCCGCGCGCTCGCGCTCGAACACCCGCGCCGGACCCTCGAAGGTCGCCGCGTCGAAGCCGGCGGTCTTCACGACCGCTCCCTCGGGCGCGAGCGAGCCGTGCAGGATCGTGAGGCCGCCGGTCTCGTGGATCGGGTCGTCGAGGGTGCGGAGCACCTCGCCGTCGAGCGGCGGGATGTCCATCTCGGCGAGGTTCTCGGCGAGCGTCTTGCCGGTGACGGTGAGCGCGTCGCCGTGCATGAGGCCCGCGTCGAGCAGTGCCTTCATGAGCACGGGGAGCCCGCCGCGGCGGTCGACGTCGTTCATGACGTACTTGCCGAAGGGCTTGAGGTCGCCGATGTGCGGCACCTTCGAGCCGATGCGGTTGAAGTCGTCGAGCGTGAGCTCGACCTCGGCCTCGCGCGCGATGGCGAGCAGGTGCAGGACGATGTTCGTCGAGCCGCCGAGCGCCATGCCGACCGCGATGGCGTTCTCGAACGCCTTCTTGGTGAGGATCTGGCGGGCGGTGATGCCCCGCTCCAGCAGGCCGACGACCGCCTCGCCCGAGCGGTGCGCGTAGTAGTCGCGGCGGCGGTCGGCCGACGCGGGCGACGCCGAACCCGGAAGCGAGAGGCCGAGCGCCTCGGCGACCGAGGCCATCGTGTTCGCGGTGTACATGCCGCCGCACGCGCCCTCGCCGGGCGCGAACGCGCACTCGATGCGCTTGGCGTCCTCTTCGCTCATCTTGCCGGCCTTGACCGCGCCGACCGCCTCGAACGAGTCGATGATCGTGATGTCCTTCTCGGTGCCGTCGGAGAGGCGCACCCAGCCGGGAGCGATCGATCCGGCGTAGAGGAACACCGAGGCGAGGTCAAGTCGCGCGGCCGCCATGAGCATGCCCGGGATCGACTTGTCGCAGCCGGCGAGCAGCACCGAGCCGTCGAGGCGCTCGGCCTGCATGACGACCTCGACCGAGTCGGCGATGACCTCGCGCGAGACGAGCGAGAAGTGCATGCCCTCGTGGCCCATCGAGATGCCGTCGGAGACCGAGACGGTGCCGAACTGCAGCGGGTACCCGCCACCGCCGTGCACGCCCTCCTTCGCGGCCTGCGCGAGGCGGGCGAGCGACAGGTTGCAGGGCGTGATCTCGTTCCACGAGCTCGCAATGCCGATCTGCGGCTTGTCCCAGTCGGCGTCGCCCATCCCGACCGCACGGAGCATGCCCCGGCTGGTGGTGGCTTCGATGCCATCCGTGACGACGCGACTGCGGGGCTTGGGATCGATCTCCGACATGGGTCGAGTCTACGGGCCGTGCGGGAAGCGTTGCGCCGCGTCGGCGGCGCCGGGAGCGGCATCCGTTCGCCGCCGCGTCGAGCGCCGGGCGGATGCCGCGCAGGGCGGCTCAGCGGGCGGCGTCGCGGACGTCGGCGAGCAGCTCCAGAAGCTCGGCGACGTCATCGGGTCCGTTCAGCCGGTAGGCGGCGAGCGACTTGCCCTGGCCGACCTTCACGCCGACGTCCTCGCCGCCGAGGACGGCGAAGGCGTCCTCGTCGGTGACGTCGTCGCCGACGTAGATCACCGCGTCCGCTCCGGCGTGCTGGCGCAGTCGCAGGAGCGCCTCGCCCTTGTCGCTCGCGCGCACCGCGAACTCCAGCACGTTCTTGCCCGACCGGGTCGACAGACCCGGCAGCGCCTGCTCGACCTGGTCGCGCGCGCTGCGCTGGAGGGCCGCACCGGCGGGAGCGCTGAGCTTGCGCGTGTGCAGTGCGATCCCGGCGGGCTTGCGTTCGACCCACGCGCCGTCCGCAGCGGATGCCGCCTGCTCGACGATCTCGATGAGCTGCTCGAGGCGCGTCAGCTCACCCTCCCGCAGGTCGATCGTCACCTCTCCCCCGCTGTCGAGCTGCAGTTCCACGCCGTGCGATCCGCTGAGGAGCGCGGCGACGGGGGGCGACGCGACCTCCTTGAGGCTGTCGAGGGCGCGCCCGGAGACGAGCGCGACCCGGGTGTCCTCGTGCTCCGACATCCGTTCGATCGCATTCCGGGCGCGCGCCGTCGAGCGAGCATCCTCAGGGCGGTCGACGATCGGGGCCAGGGTGCCGTCGAAGTCGAGTGCGACCAGGAGTCGCGGCGCCTCGGCGAGCTTGGCGACGGCACTGCGCAGCCCGTCGGGCACGCCCGGTTCGATCTTCCCCACCCCGGTGAGGGTCTCGAGGAAGGTCGCGGACCAGTTGGCGACGTCGTTCTCCTTCACGCGCTTGCGGAGCACCCGCATCCGTCGGGCCCGCTCGCGCTTCGAGAGCTTCGTCGCCTCGACCATGGCGTCCTTCAGGCCCTCGATGTCATGAGGGTTCACGAGGATCGCCTGACGGAGCTCGTCGGAGGCCCCGGTGAACTCGCTGAGCAGCAGCACGCCGTCGTCGTCGTACCGGCTCGCGACGTACTCCTTGGCGACGAGGTTCATGCCGTCGCGGAGGGCCGTCACGAGCATGACGTCGGCAGCCAGGTACAGGGCGGCCATCTCCTGCCGGGGGTAGCCGTGGTGGAGGTAGGTGATGGCGGGGTGCCCGAGGGTCGAGTAGTCGCCGTTCAGGCGCCCGACCATCAGCTCGATCTCGTCGCGCAGCTGGCGGTAGGTCTCGACCCGCTCTCGCGACGGGCTCGCGACCTGCACCAGGGTGGCGTGCTCGACCGAGAGACGACCGTCGCGCAGCAGCTCGCCGAACGCCTTCATGCGGTGCCGGATGCCCTTGGTGTAGTCGAGCCGGTCGACGCCGAGCATCACGACGTCGGGGTCGCCGAGGCTCCGGCGGATGGCTCGCGCCCGCTCCTGCACCTCGGGCATGCGCGCGAGGTCCTCGAAGGCGGCCGCGTCGATCGAGATCGGGAAGTGGCGCGCGACGACGTGTCGCACCGCGCCGTCCTCGCCCGGGACGTCGATCACGGTGCCGCGCGTCTTGTAGCCGAACAGCCGGCGGACCGCCCGCGAGAAGTTCCCGGCATCCGCCGCCCGCTGGAAGCCGATGACGTCGGCGCCGAGCAGTCCCTCGACGACCTGGCGACGCCACGGCAGCTGCGAGTAGATCCCATAGGCCGGGAACGGGATGTGGTTGAAGAAGCCGATGACGAGGTCGGGTCGGGCCTCGCGGAGCATCCGCGGCACGAGTTGCAGCTGGTAGTCCTGCACCCAGACGACCGCGCCCTCAGCGGCGGCGGCCGCGGCCGCCTCGGCGAACCGGCGGTTGACCGCGATGTACGCCTCCCACCACTCGCGGTGGAAGCTGGGCGGCGCGATGACGTCGTGGTAGAGCGGCCAGAGCGTGTCGTTCGAGAATCCCTCGTAGTACTCCTCGATCTCCTGCGCGGAGAGCGGGACGGGCACGATCGAGATGCCGTCGTGCTCGAACGGGGCGAACTCGCGGTCTGCGACGCCGGCCCAGCCGACCCACGCGCCCTCGTTCGCACGCATGACCGGTTCGAGCGCCGTGACCAGACCGCCCGGCGAGGACTTCCACTGCGTCTCAGCACCTTCGCCGCCGACGTAGTCGACGGGCAGGCGGTTGCTCACCACGACCATGTCGTAGATGGGCTCGATGTCGGGCTCTGTCTCGGAGTCGGTGGCGGGCTTCACGTCGTCGGATCCTCCTGGCGGCTCGCGAATCAGGCTAACAGTCGAAGGTCCCCACCCGATGTTCAGCCGCCGGGGCTAGACTTCGAGCCTCATGATCCGAATCGGTATGAGCACCACTTGCGTGTACCCACTCGAACCCGAGCAGGCCTTCCGCATCGCGAAGGATGCCGGGTTCGACGGCGTGGAGATCATGGTCTCGCAGGAGGCGACGACCCAGGATCCCGTGGCGCTGAACGAGATGTCCGAGCGCTACGGCCTGCCGATCCTCTCGATCCACGCGCCGGTGCTGCTGCTGACTCACTTCGTGTGGGGTCGCGATCCGCGCGTCAAGCTCGCCCGCACGGCCGAGCTCGCCAAGGCGGTCGGGGCGGGCAGCGTGGTGGTGCATCCGCCGTTCCGGTGGCAGGCGAGCTACGCGCTCGAGTTCCTCTCGATCGTCCGCACGCTGTCCGAGGAGCACGGCGTCGAGATCGCGGTCGAGAACATGTTCCCGTGGCGTGCCGCCGGGCGGAACATGAAGGCGTACGCGCCCGGCTGGGACCCGCGTCAGATGGACTGCGACGCGGTGACGCTCGACTTCTCGCACGCCGCGCTCTCGGGCACCGACAGCATGCAGCTCGCGACCGACCTCGGCGAGCGCCTGCGTCACGTGCACCTCTGCGACGGGTCGGGGGCGATCGGCGAGGGCCAGATCTTCGACGAGCACCTGCTGCCCGGCAAGGGCCGTGAGCCCGTGGCCGAGGTGCTCCGCATGCTCGCCGACCGGGGTTGGGACGGCTCGATCGTCGCCGAGGTCAACACGCGCAAGGCGAAGACCGAGGCCGAGCGGCTCGAGATGCTTCGCGAGACCGTCGCCTTCGCGCGCGAGCACACCGCCGTCGAGTCCGCCGTGGCCTCGTCCGAGCCGCAGCACGAGTCGCCGCTGCGGCGCGTGATCGACGCGATCATCCCCGGTCGCCACTCGTAGCGCAGCGCGTTCGTGCTCGGGCCGCGGCATCCGTCTCGGTGGGCCCTGAGCCCGCGATGCGGGCGGCGGCGCCGGGCGCGAGTCGCCGCCGCCGCCCGCATCAGCTCGTGGTCGGCACGAGACGGGGGGCGGTGCGGATGCCTCGACGCCGGCTGAGCACGAGCGCGGTGCCAACCACCCCGACCACGCCGAAGAGCACGAGCGCGCCCGCCGCGGCCCAGACCCCGGAGCCGCCGGCGCCCGAGACGATGAGCTGCATGCCCTGCACCGCCCAGGTCAGCGGCAGGAACGGGCTGATCACCTGGTACGGCCCGCTCACGATCTCGAGGGGGTAGACCCCGCCGGAAGCCGCGAGCTGGAGGACCACGAGCACGAGCGAGACGATCGTGCCGATCCGTCCGAGCCAGGCGCTGAGGAACGCGTGGATCGCCGTGAAGACCACCGCGAGCAGCGCCGAGAACGCGAGCGTCTGCGGCAGCAGCGACCAGTCGACGCCGAGCACCGTGTGCATCAGCGCCACCACGGCGGCCGCCTGCGCGAGCCCGATGAGCGAGCCGCGGAACAGGGTGCGCGCGACGAGCCGGCCGGTCGGCGCGGTCGTCCCGAGCGCCTCGCGCCCGAGCGGCCGGAAGACCAGGAACATCGCCATCGCGCCGAGCCAGAGTCCGATCGGGCCGATGAGCATCGCGACGACCTCGCCGAACGTGGAGATCTCGTTGGCGCGCGTCGCCTCGGTGATGACGGGCTCGGCGACGACGCCCGCCGTCTCCTCCGGATCGAGCCCCTCGAGCGACGAGGTGCCCTCTGCACCTTGCGCGAGGCCGTCGGCGAGTTCGCCCGTGCCGTCGGCGAGCCGGGCCGCTCCGTCGGCGGATGCCGCGGCGCCGTCGCTCAGCTGCGTCAGGCCGCCGGCGATGCCGCTCACGCCCGACGCGAGGCCGTCGGCGCCCTCCCGCAGCGCGGGCGACCCGGCCGCGGCCTGCGACGCGCCGCCCGAGAGCTGCGAGATGCCGGACTGCAGGCCGTCGATGCCGGACCCGGTGCCCGAGACGAGGGCCGCGCCGCCTGCGGCGAGTTCGTCGAACCCGCTCGCGGTGCCGGCACGGAGCGCGTCGCCGCCGGCCCCGAGCTTCGCGAAGCCGTCGGCGGTCCCGGTCCGGAGCTGGTCGCCGCCGGCCACGAGCTGGTCGAACGCCGCGTCGGTGCCGACGACGAGGTCGGCTCCGCCGTCGGCGGCGGCGTGCACGCCCGCGACGTACTGCGCGATCGCCGCCTCGAGCGCGGCGCCGCTCGGGTCGGCGGCGAGCAGCGCGGGCACGGATGCCGCGAGCTGGTCGCCGCCCGTCGCGAGCGCGCCGATGCCGTCGACGTAGTCCGACGTGCCCTGCGACACGCCGTCGCCGGCGGACCCGATCCCGTCGACGTAGGCTGCGATGCCCGCGTCGACGCCCGTTCCCGCGGAGCGCACGCCCGCGACGTACTGCGCGATGCCGTCGTCGATGCCGGACCCGGCCTGCGCGACGCCGCCGACGTACTGCGACACGCCGGAGGTGATGCCGTCGAGGCCGCCCGCCTCGGCGTCGAGGGTGCCGAGCCCGCCCGCGAGCTGCTCGACGCCCGACGTGTACTGGCCGACACCCGACGCGTACGCGGCGGCGCCGTCGGCCGCCTGCGCGGTGCCGTCGGCCGCCGAGCCGATGCCGCCCGCGAGCTGGTCCAGCCCGGTGGCGAGCGAGTCGGCGCCGTCGGCGAGCTGCCCAGCGCCGTCCGCCGCATCGCCGAGGGAGCCGCCGACCTGGACGAGGTTGCCGTAGAGCCCCTCGAGGTACTGGGTCGTGAGCTCGTGACCGAAGGTCGTCGCGATCGCGTCGCCGACCGCGGACCCGATCGTGCCGGCCAGGTAGCTGTGCGCGTCATCGGTGCGGATGTCGAGGGCCGCCGTCGTCGGGGCGTCGCCCGCGAGCGAGGTCACAGAGGCCGAGAAGTCCGCGGGGATCGTGAGCACCGCGTACGCCTCGCCGTCGGCGAGCTCGGCCGCGGCCTCCTCGTCGTTCGAGATCGTCCAGTCGAAGCCGGTGTCGCCGTCGCCCGTGAGCTCGGTGACCAGCAGGCGACCGGCGAGCACCGGCTGCTCCTCGCCGTCGGGCGTCGTCGTGGTGACCATCTCGTCGTTGTTGACGACGATCGCGGGGATCGCGTCCATGCGCTCGTCGGCGCCGCCGATCGCGCCGGCGACGAGGCCGGCGACGGCGAGCGGCACGGCGATCACGGCCGCGAGCAGCGCGGCGCGGCGGCCTCGGCGGCGGGCCGCGGGCGCGACCTGGGCGGGGGCGTCGGTGCGGGTCATCGGAGTGCCTCCATCGGGCGGGTGGCGAGGTCGATCGAGCGGATGCCGCGGGCCTCGAGCGCAGTGCCTGCGGCGTCGAGGTCGGCGTCGGGGTCGGCGGTCGCGATCAGCACGACGCCGCGGGGAACGATGCGATGCAGGGCCGCCCACGCCGCGGCCGACCGGGAGAGCCCGTCGAAGTCGACGACCACGGCCCCGGGGTGCTCGGCGAGCGCCGCCGACACGGTCACGAGCAGGCGATCGAGCGCGTCGAGCGACGCGATCGGGGTGTCGGGGTCGATGGTGCGCGACCGACGCGAGCGCTCGTCGCCGGGTGAGACGCGCGCGTCGCCGACGCGGCGGAGGGCCGCCTCGACCGCCGACCGGGTCGAGTCGAGGCGGTACCACGCGCGGGTCGCGTCCGCTCGGGCGGCGATGAGTTCGCCCGCGCTGCCCGCGGCCGCGGCATCATGCGCCCCGTCGGCGATCGCGACACGGCGCATGACCGTGCCGGCGTCGATCGGGAGCGGTGCGTCGAGGACGGCGAGGCGACCGCCGGCGGGGAGGACGCGCCCGGCGAGCGTCGCGGCGACCAGTCGACGCTCGGCGGGCTCGCCGAGGACGACGAGGGCGCCGCCGCGCGGCACGCTGACCGAGATCGGGCCGATCGGCGCCGCCGGGTCGCCGACGAGGAGGTCCTCGGCGAGCACGTCGGCGTTCCGCGCGGCCGCCCACTCCGACTCCGCGAGGTGGGCGCGCAGGCCCTCGCCCTCGATGTCGACGTCGGGCAGGATCCGGCCGAGCCACTTCGGCAGCCACCACGCCCCACGACCGGCGAGCGCCATGGCGGCGGGCACCAACGTCATCCGCACCAGGAACGCGTCGAAGGCGACGCCCACGGCGAGCGCGAACGCGATGCCCTTGATCACCCCCGTGCCCTCGGGCACGAACGCGAAGAACACGAAGAACATGATCAGCGCCGCCGCCGTGACGACGCGCGCCGCATGCTGGAAGCCGTGCACGATCGAGTTCCGCGCGTCGCGCGTCTTCACGAACTCCTCGCGCATGCCCGAGACGAGGAACACCTCGTAGTCCATGGCGAGGCCGAAGAGCACGGCCATCAGCAGGATCGGCAGGAAGCTCAGGATCGGCCCGGGCTCGATGTGCATGAGGTCGGCGAGCCATCCCCATTGGAAGACCGCGACGGTGAGGCCGATCGCGCCGAACGCCGACAGCAGGAAGCCGAGCGCCGCCTTGATCGGCACGAACAGCGAGCGGAACACGATGAGGAGCAGGATCACCGAGAGGCCCACGACGATGAGCGCGAACGGCACGAGGGCGTCGTTCAGCCGCTGCGAGATGTCGATCGACACCGCCGTGTACCCGGTCACCGCGATCGGCGTTCCGAACTCGTCGACGATGTCGCCTTCCAGGGCGCGGATGTCCTGCACGACCTGCTTGGTCTCGGGATCGGTCGGGCCCGACTCGGGGATCACCTGGATGATCGCGGTGTCGACGGTTTCGTTCGGCAGGCCCTGGCCGACGTAGGCGACGCCGTCGACGTCGGCCAATCGCGCGCCGATCGCGTCGAGGTCGTCGAAGATGTCGGTGGTCTGGGTGATGTCGACCGTGACGATGAGCGGGCCGTTGTAGCCGGGGCCGAACCCCTCGGCGATCATGTCGTACGCCTCGCGCTGGCTCGTGCCCTCCTCGCCCCGCCCGCCGGGGAGGTTGAGGTCGAGGCTCGCCGCCGGAATCGCGGCGGCCCCGAGCAAGCCCACGACGAGCAGCACGAAGACGACGGGTGCCTTCAGCACCGTGTCGACCCAGCGACGGCCCATCGTGCGCGTGCCCGAGTCGTCGGATGCGACGGCGCGCCGGTGAGCCCGGCCGCCGGGCTTCGGGGCGAGTCGACCCTCCGCGAGGCCGAGCAGTGCCGGCAGGAGCGTCGTCGCGCCGAAGACGGCGACGAGCACCGCGAAAGCGGCGCCCACGCCCATGACGCTGAGGAACGGGATGCCGACGACGAGGAGGCCGAGGAGCGCGATGATCACGGTCAGGCCCGCGAACACGACCGCGCCGCCCGCCGTCGCGACGGCCTCGGCCGCGCTCTCCTCGGGGTCCATGCCGCGTGCGAGCTGGGTTCGGTGTCGAGACAGGATGAACAGCGCGTAGTCGATGCCGACGGCGAGGCCGATCATCACGGCGAGCATGGGCGCGGTGCTCGAGACGGTCGCGAACGCCGCGACGACCGAGATGCCGCCGAAGGCGGTGCCGACCCCGACGAGCGCGGTGAGCAGCGGCATCCCCGCCGACAGCAGCGACCCGAACGTGATGAGGAGCACGACGCCGGCGAAGATCACGCCGAACGCCTCGGTGATCGTGAGCCCGAACGTGGTCTCCTGGAAGACCTCGCCGCCGAACGCGACCTCGAGCCCGGCGTCGCGGCCGATGTCGCCGGTCGCGAGGACGGCGTCGATCTGGTCCTCGGTGACATCCGTCACCTGGCCGTCGAACTGCACCTGGATGTACGCGGAGCGCGAGTCGCCGGAGACCTGGTCGCCGGCGTACTCGTCGAATGGGCCGAGCACGCTCGCCACGCCGTCGAGCTCCTCGAGCTGCGACTCCATGTCGTCGATGGCGTCGCGGTACGGGGCGTTCTCGACGGAGTCGCCCTCGGGCGCCTCGACGACGGCCTTCGCCGATGCGCCGGCGGTCTGCGGGAAGACGGCGGCGAGCTGGTCGATCGCGTCCTGGGATTCGGTGCCGGGGATCGCGTACGACTCCTGGAGCTGGCCGCCGAGGGCGATGCCGCCGCCGACGAGACCGCCGAGGGCGATCACCCAGGCGACGATGACGATCCAGGCTCGGCGATAGGCGAAGCGTCCGATTCGGTGGAGGAGGAGGGCCACGGTTCTCTCTCAGTCGCCGGGGGTCGGGGCGGGGGCGAGGATGTCGGCGATGATGCGACGGAGCGCGTCGCGCAGCTCGTCGTCGCTCGGCAGCGTCGACTCGTCGGCGAAGGTCCGGCCGGCGGTGAGCAGGAATGCGGCGCCCCCGAGTGCGATGCCGAACCGCACCTGGTCGTCGACGCTCTCCCGCTCCTCGCAGACGGCCGCCGCGAGGCGGCGGACGGCGACGTTGGCGCGGGCGATGACGGGCAGCTCCGCGAGGCTCTGACCCTGCGTGAGGAACACGTGGATGGCCTCGCGGTGCTCGAGCAGCAGGTCGACCACCCGGTCGACGAGCCCACGGCGGCGGGTCGCCCGCGCGCCGCTGCCTCGGCCGGCGAGGAAGTCCTCGAGCACGTCCTCGAAGCCCTCCACGGCGGGCTCGATCGCCGCCTCGAGCAGCGCTTCCTTCGACGTGAAGTGGTACAGCACGCTCGACTTCGAATAGCCGGCCTCGTCGGCGATGTGCTGCAGCGACGTGCCGGCGAAGCCGACCGTCGAGAACTGCTCGAGGGCGGCATGCTTCAACTCGTCGGCGGCGCGCACGCGCGTCGTCGTCCTCGCATCGGTGGGCATGCGATCGACGCTAATTGACCGATCGGTCAGAGACTGCACGATCGGTCAGACTCGGGGCGTTCTCCCAGTCTGCGCCGCGCGCGTCAACCGGTCGCGCGGGCGCGTTTCGACGCGATAGCGTTGCGGAATGCGCAAGTACCTCTTCAGTGGAGCGGTCCTGAGTTCGCTGTTCGGCGCGGTCGGAGTCATCCGTGCGACGCAGGCAGGGCCTCGCGACTGGAGGCTCGTGCTCATGTGGGTCTCGTGGGCCGCCACGCTCGCCATCGCGATCGGAACGGTCGCCGACGAGCAGAAGCGCCGCGAGCTGGCCGAGTAGCCTCGGCCGCCCCGTACCGTCCGCGTCCGACGGCTCGGCGCCCTCGCGGCGTGTCCGAGCCCGGGGGGTCGCCGCGTGACGGACACTGGACGAAACGCCGTCCGACGTAGTCCGCCACCAGTTCCGACCGAGAGGACACCGATGTTCCGCCGCTGGCGCCGCGCACGGCTCGCCGCACAGGCCGCAGCCCACACCGCACCCGCGCCCTCGCCCCGCGCCACCGCCGCAGACCTCCGCGGCGAGCAGATCTTCGAGCTCGTCAACGCCCGCCTCTCGCGATTCATCGGCCCGGACGGCCAATGGTCCCTCGTCCGCCGCCAGGCGGGCGATTCCGATCGCATCTTCCAAGCGATGCTCACCCACCAGATCGCCGCCGAGGTCACGCGCGCCATCCTCGAGGAACGCGAGCAGGTCGCGGTCGTCGTGCCCGCAGACGAGACGTCGCACGCGCTCAGCTGGACGCCGGCCCCGCTCGTGATGTGGGCCGACCCGGTCGAGGCGAGCGAGACGGATGCCGCGGAGTCCGCGGTCGACGCCGACAACGTCGCCGAGCTGGCGGTCGAGGAGCCCGCGCGCGCCGCGTGACCGCGTGACCGGCGCCGTCGTTCGATGAGGTTCGTGGATTCGTTCGTCGACCGCTCCGAGCGCTACTCGCTCGGCGTCGAGCGGGATTCCGGCACCGCCTACCTCTCGATCCCGGTGTCGAGCAACCTCACCGACTACGAGGAGTACTACGCGTTGGGCGACGAGGAGTACGCGGCCTTCGCCGCCGATCCGAGTCTGGCGTTCGCGTTCGCGGAGGAGTGCCGACGGCGCCTGCACGACGAGCGATTGATCCTCGAGCCGGGCTGGAATCGCGGCACACCCCGGTAGCCCAATCGGAGCGACGCCGAAGCTCACGGTGCGCGGCGGCGGTTGTCGTCGGTTTCGGCGGGTGCAACAGGCTTCGCACCCGCCAATCGTGACGACACCCTCGAATGGCGGGGACCCGCGTCCGGCGGCGACCTCGGCACTCCAAAATCGGTCGGCGTTTCTTGTACGGCCACCTCGCGCGGCGCCTCCCCCGCGGTTCGTAGCGTGAACCACACGGGCATCCCCGCCCCCTCACGCCGACCGATGGGAACCGCATGACCGCCGCCCCCAGCCCCGTCGCCGCGCCGGAACGGCGCCGCGTCCGCACCTCCGCCCGCGACCTCGCCCAGATCGCCGTGTTCGCCGCGCTCATCGCCGCGCTCAGGCTGCCCGGCGCCCTGTACCTCGGCGGCACCGCGGTGCCGATCACGTTCCAGACGCTCGGCGTCATGCTCGCCGGCGCGATCCTCGGCGCGCGCAAGGGCGCGCTGAGCGTGCTCCTGCTCCTCGTGCTCGTCGCTGCGGGCCTGCCCCTCCTCTCGGGCGGGCGGGGCGGCCTCGGCGTCTTCGTCGGCCCGTCGGTCGGCTACCTGATCGGCTGGATCCTCGGTGCGCTCGTCATCGGATGGTTCACGGCCCGCCTGCTCCCCCGCTACCGCGTCGTGCCCGCGCTCGGCGCGACCGCGCTCGGCGGCATCGTCGCGATCTACCTCGTCGGCGTCCCGGTCTTCGCCGCGATCACCGGCACGCCGCTCGGCGTCGCGATCGCCGGTTCCGCGATCTTCCTCCCCGGCGACGTCGTGAAGGTCATCGTGACCGTCGTGGTCGCGAAGGGCGTGCACCGCGCCTGGCCGGGGCTCATCGAGCCGCGCCCGTGGCCGTGGAAGCGCGCCGCCGCGGAGGCCGCCGCGAAGTGATCGACCTGCTCGGCGCATCCGGCGACCGCATCGCGCTCTCGTTCGGCGGACGGACCGTCCGCTCCGACGAGCTCGCGCGTGCGGTCGCCCGCGCCGAGCTGCCCGCAGGGCGCGGCCCCGTCGGATGCCGTGCCGACGCCGACCCCGTCGCCGCCGTCACGACCGTCCTCGCCTGCCTCGACCGCGGCCGGCCGGTGCTCGTCGGCGGAACCCGGGCCAACGCCGACCGCATCGCCGAGGACCTCCCGGAGGGCACCGCGCTCGCACTCACGACCTCGGGCTCGACCGCCGCCGACGGCTCGCCCCGCGTGATCGCGCGCACCGTGCAGTCGTGGCTCGCGTCCGCCGAGCCGCTGGCCGAGCTGGCCGGACTCGGGCCCGACGACCGCATCGCCGTGACCGGCCCGCTCTCCGTATCGATGCACCTCTACGCGGCGCTGCACGCGCTCTGGATCGGGGCGACGGTCACCGACGACCCGGGCACGGCGACCGCGGTGCACGCCACGCCGACGCGCCTCGCGCGGATCGTCTCCGCCGATGCGGCACCGCCTCGCACGGCGATCGTCGCGGGCGCGGCGCTCCCGCCCCGGCTCAGCGAGCAGGCGACCGCCCGCGGCATCCGTCTCGTGGAGTACTACGGTGCCGCCGAGCTGTCGTTCGTGCTCGCCGCCCGCCACGAACCGAGCGTCGACGCCGGCCTCACGCCGTTCCCCGGCGTCGAGGTCGACCTCCGGCCGGTCGACTCCGGACACGAGCTGTGGGCGCGATCGCCGTACCTCGCGCTCGACGTCGTCGGTGGGCGGATGCGTCGCGACGCCGACGGGTTCGCGACGGTCGGCGATCTCGTCGAGCGCGCCCCGGGCGGCGGGATCCGGGTGCTCGGTCGCGGGGATTCGGCGATCATCACCGCCGGCGCGACCGTGATCGCCGAAGACGTCGAGGCGCACCTGGCGGCGCTCCCCGGCGTCCGCGACGCGGCGGTCGTCGGCGAACCCCACGAGCTGCTCGGCGAGCGCATCGTCGCGGTCGTCGAACTCGAGCCCGGCACTCGGCTCGAGGCCGTCGCGGATGCCGCGCGCGCGGCGCTCTCGCCGGTCGAGCTGCCGCGGCGCTGGTTCGCCGCCGACCTGCCGCGCACGGCGTCGGGCAAGCCCGCCCGCGGGCGGCTGCGCGAGCAGATCGTCGCCGGGCGGCTCGGGACGGGGCATCCGCGGCCCTTCACCGACGGGAGGAGCGCATGACCCGCGACCATGCACCCGTGATCCTCGCCGCGCGACGCACGGCGATCGGCACTGCCGGGCGCGGCTTCGCCGGGCACACCGTGGACGCGCTCGCGGCGCCCGTGCTCGCCGCCGTCGCCGCCGAGGTCGCGCCCGCGGGCGTCGAGGTCGACGACGTGGTGCTCGGCAACTGCATGGGTCCTGGCGGCGATCTCGCACGCGTGGCCGTGCTGCGCGCCGGGCTCGGCGCGCACGTGCCGGGCGTCACCGTCGACCGGCAGTGCGGATCGGGCCTCGACGCGGTCATCCAGGCGGCGTCCCGCATCCGCGCGGGCGATGCCGGGCTCGTGCTCGCGGGCGGCGCCGAGTCGGCGTCGACCGCCCCGCACCGACTGTGGCCCGAGACGGGCGAGCGCTATATGCGCGCGCCGTTCGCTCCGGCCGGCGTGCCCGACCCCGACATGGGTCCGGCGGCGGAGCTCCTCGCGCAGGTGCGCGGCATCACCCGCGAACGGCAGGATGCCTGGGCCGCGCGATCGCACGCCCGAGGCGCCGCGGCGCGCGAGGCCGGTCGGTTCGACGCCGAGGTCGTGCCTCTCGACGGCGTCGCCCGCGACGACCGGCCGCGGGCCGCCATGGATGCCGCGATGCTCGCGCGATTCGCACCGGTGTTCGACCGAGACCCGGGGGCATCCGCCGCCGACCCGGCGGGCACCGTCACCGCCGGCAACTCGTGCGGGCTCTCCGACGGCGCGGCCGCCATGGCCGTGACCACCGCCGACCTCGCGCGCGAGCTCGGCCTGCCCGCGCTCCGCGTCCGCGCGACGGCCGTCGCCGCCGGCGACCCCGCCCTGCCGGGCCTCGGCGCCGCGTGGGCGGGTCGACGCGCGCTCGACCGCGCGGGCATGACACCCGCCGACCTCGGCTTCGTCGAGATCACGGAGGCGTTCGCCGCGCAGGTGCTCGCCGTGAGCGACGAGCTCGGCCTCGACGAGGAGACGTTGTCGGGCGATGGCGGCGCGATCGCCCTCGGCCACCCGTGGGGCGCATCGGGGGCGATCCTCCTCGTGCGGCTCGCCGCCCGCATGGCGGCGGCCGACGACGCGCGTGCGGGCCTCGCGGCGTGCTCGATCGGCGGCGGGCAGGGCGTCGCGATGATCGTGGAGCGCGTCGCATGAGCGCCATCCGCTTCGACGGCGTCAGCCACCGATTCGACGACGAGCTCGTCGTCGACGACGTCACCCTCGAGCTCGGCGAACGGCGGATCGGCATCGTCGGCGCCAACGGCTCGGGCAAGTCGACCCTCGCTCGCATGGTCAACGGGCTCGTCACGCCCACGTCGGGCACGGTCACGGTCGACGGGCTCGACGTCGCCCGGCACGGTCGCGAGGTGCGCCGTCGCGTCGGGTTCGTGTTCACGAACGCCGACACGCAGATCGTGATGCCGACCGTCCGCGAGGACGTCGCGTTCACGCTGCGTCGCCACCGGCTGGATGCCGCGACCGCGGCCGCACGCGTCGACGCCGTGCTCGACCGGTTCGGGCTCGCCGACCTCGCCGACCGCCCCGCGCACCGCCTCTCGGGCGGGCAGAAGCAGCTGCTCGCCCTCGCCGCCGTGCTCGTCGGCGAACCCGCGATCGTCGTGGCCGACGAGCCGACGACCCTGCTCGACGCCCGCAACGCGCGCCGCATCGCGGAGCACTTCGCGACGCTCGACGAGCAGCTCGTCGTCGTGAGCCACCAGCTCGAGCTCCTCGAGTCGTTCGACCGCGTGATCGTGATGGAGGCCGGCCGGATCGTCGCCGACGGCCCGCCCGAGCACGCGCTCGACGTCTACCGGGCCCTGATCGGGTGAGGCGGCCATGATCGGCGTGTACCACCCCGGCTCATCCGCGCTCCATCGGATGCCGGCGCTCGCGAAGCTCGCACTACTCGCCGTCTGCGTGACGGCGACCGCACTCGTCGGTTCGCTGCCGGTGCTCGGCATCGTCGCCGCGACGACGATCGGGCTCTTCGCGCTCGCCCGCATCCCGGTGCGCGTGGCCTGGCGCCAGGTCTCGCCGATCCTCTGGGTGCTCGCGTTCGCGGTGCCGGTGCAGTGGATCTTCGCCGGGTGGGAGGCCGCCGCGACGATGGGCGTGCGGCTCGTGCTCGCCGTGGCCCTCGCGGCCGTCTACACGCTGACCACCCCGGTCACGGCGACGCTCGACGCGATGCAGGTCGTGCTGCGCCCGTTCGCTCGGTGGATCGACCCCGATCGCGTCGGGCTGGCGCTGGCCCTCGCCATCCGCTGCGTGCCCCTGCTCGCCGACCTCGTGCGCGAGGTGCTCGAGGCGCGCAGGGCGCGCGGCGCAGAAGGCTCGCTCACCGCGCTCGCGGTGCCGGTCATCGTGCGCACGCTGCGCACCGCCGACCACCTCGGGGAGGCGCTCATGGCGCGTGGAGTGGACGACTAGGCGTCGGCGCTCGCGCTGCCCGTCTCGAGGACGTCGCCGGCCGGAAGCTCGCGGTGCCCGCCGAACTGGAGCCGCATGGCCGAGAGCAGCTGGTTGGCGTAGCGGTCGTCCTCGCGCGAGGCGAAGCGCTCGAACAGGGCGGCCGCGAGCACCGGCGCCGGCACGCCGGTGTCGACCGCGGCCTTGACCGTCCACCGCCCCTCCCCCGAGTCGGAGACCCGGCCGGCGAGGCCGTCGAGCGTCGGGTTCTCGACGAGTGCTGCCGCGGTCAGGTCGAGCAGCCACGACGAGATCACCGACCCTCGCCGCCAGAGCTCGGCGACGGCCGGGGTGTCGATCGTGAAGCGGTAGAACTCGGGCTCCTCGAGCGGGGCGATCTCGGCCGAGTGCTCCTCGGGGCGGAGCCCGGCGTCCGCGTTCTTCAGGATGTTGAGCCCTTCGGCGAGCGCGGCCATGATCCCGTACTCGATGCCGTTGTGGACCATCTTGACGAAGTGCCCCGACCCGGAGGGCCCGCAGTGCAGGTATCCGCGCTCCTCCGGTGAGAGCTCCCCCGTGCGGCCCGGCGTGCGCTCGATGTCGCCGGGTCCCGGCGCGATCGATCGGAGGATCGGCTCGATGCGCGCGAACGCTTCATCCGGACCGCCGACCATCAGGCAGTAGCCCCGCTCGAGGCCGAAGACCCCGCCGCTCGTGCCGGCGTCGACGTAGTGGATGCCGGATGGCGCGAGGGCCTCGGCCCGGCGCACGTCGTCGCGGTAGTTGGAGTTGCCGCCATCGATGATGATGTCGCCGGCATCGAGCACCGCGGCGACCTGGTCCACGAGCTTCCCGGTGATCCCCGCCGGGACCATCAGCCACACGGTACGCGGCGCATCGAGCTTCGTCGCCAGGTCGGCGATGCTCTCCGCGCCGGTCGCACCCTCCGCCGCGAGCGCGCTCACGGCGCCGGGATCGACGTCGAAGACCACGCACTCGTGCCCGTCCCGCATGAGACGGCGCACGATGTTCGCGCCCATCCGTCCGAGTCCCACCATCGCGATCTGCATCAGCTCTCCCCCGTCGCTCAGCCGACTCGGATCGCTCGGTCCGGCCGGCGCATTCACGCCGCAGTCTATGACCCTTCGCGGGCGTGCCGCACCGGCGCGACACCGGATCTCGGGCCTCGCCGGGAGCTCGCGCTCCGGTGTCCCCGGGTCCGGGCACACTGGTCCACGCGGACCCTTCCCCGCCCTCGGCCCGGCCGCCCTCGGCCGAGCCTCGCCCCGACCCCAGGAGCCTCTCGACCCGATGATGGGCATCACCCATGCCACGAGCGGCGCCGCCGCCTGGCTCGCGATCACCGGAACCATGCCGATCGTCACTGCCGGCGCCTACCCCCTCGACCCGGTCGGCGTGCTCGCCGGCACCGCGGTGTGCGCGGGCGCCGCGCTGCTGCCCGACGCCGACCACCACAGCGCCACGATCGCGCACTCGGTGCCCGTGCTCGGCAAGCTCACGACGGGCGTCGTCGAAGCGGCATCCGGCGGTCACCGGCAGGGTGCGCACTCGCCCGTGGGCGTGCTGGTGACGTTCGCGGCGGCGTGGGCGCTGACCCTCGTCGCCTTGCCCGTCGATCCGCTGGGCTCGCTCGCCATCGGTGCCGGCGCCGGCACGGCCGCACTGACGGCGTTCGGGCTGAAGGCGCGCGGCCTCATCCGCTCGTGGCCCGCCGCATGGGCGATCGGGGCGATGCTCGGCGCGTTCATCGTCGTCTTCGCACCCGAGCAGGTGGCGTGGTTCCCGCTCGCGGTGCTCGTCGGCTTCGTCGCGCACCTCGCGGGAGACCTGCTCACCACCGGCGGCCTGCCCGGGCTCGTCTGGCCGTGGCGCATCCGCCCGCCCCGGGCGCTCCGTCCGGTCCCCGTGCTCAACCGCGTCTGGCTCCCGAACGGCTACGTGTCGCTCCCGGTCCTCGGCGACACGGGATCGCTCCGCGAGACGATGCTCGGGGCGCTGCTCGGCACCTACTGCTTCATCGGCTCGACGTACGAGGTGCTCCGGCTGATCGGCGTCGACCCGTTCTCGTTCTGGTGACGGACCGCGCCGGCGAAGCCGGCCGACGCTCGGTCGGCCCTGCTCGAACGGCGAAGGCGGACCTGGCTCGCCGATGCCGTCTCGGCGTCATCTCGGGACCGCGCTCACGTCGACGGGTCGACAGATGATCAGGCCGGCTCCGCCTCGTCGAGAGCCTCGGAGATCCCCGGCGACTTGTCACCGTGGTGATGGATGAGCTTCCACCCGTCGCCCTCACGGAAGTAGATGTTGGTGACGCGGGAGTCCACCGTGAGCTGCGTGCCACCGACGCCGAATCCGGCGTGTTCGACGCCGACTTCGTATGCCGTGTCCCCGTGAACACGAACGAGTTGATCCGTGATCTCCACGTGACCGCCTGTGCTGGACCGGGCCACGCGCTCGAACGACCCCTTGATCTGGTCCCATCCCACCTGACGATCGCCGATCGGGTGCATCGTCGTCGCCTCGGGGCTGTGCACCCAGACATCGCTCAACGAACTGGCGTCCCCGGACAGCATGCGGTTCAACGCCGCGTAGAACGCCTTCGAGGCGGCTCGCACATCGTCTTCGGCGGTCATTCCCCTGCTCCCGGATACCGGTGTGTCGGAGCGGGCGCCCGGGTGAGGGATGCCCACGACCATGCTACGGCGGTCGGCCGACCGGCACAGCCCGGTCACCTCGCGACCCTTCGGAGCCACGTCGAGCAGGGCGGCGTGGCGAAGGGAGAACGGGGCGAGCAGGGGATCGCAGCACCGCACGAACCGACGAGAGAAGCCCGGTACCACGCGATCCGCGTGGTACCGGGCTTCTGCCTGGTGCACCCCCAGGGACTTGAACCCTGAACCCACTGATTAAGAGTCAGTTGCTCTGCCGATTGAGCTAGAGGTGCGTTTCGGCCGGTTTCCTTCGAACCCCGAACCGAGGAACAACGGTATCAGGTGACCGGCTCGAACGCGAAATCGAGGTCGGCCCGGGCGCGCCGTCCACCGGAAGGCGGTCTCCACCGGTCGATAGGCTGAACCGGTGACGGATGCCTCGTACGCCGACGACCTCGCCCTCGCCCTCGAACTGGCCGATCTCGCCGACGCGGCCGCGATGGCCCGATTCCGCGCCGTCGACCTCCGGATCGACACGAAACCCGACCGGACGTTCGTGACCGAGGCCGACCTGGCGGTCGAGCGCGCGGTGCGCGAAGTACTCGCGGAGCGCCGCCCCGACGACGGCATCCTCGGCGAGGAGTACGGCACCGAGGGCACGGGCGCGCGGCGATGGATCATCGACCCGATCGACGGCACGTCGAACTTCCTCCGCGGCGTTCCCGTGTGGGGGGCGCTCATCGCGCTGACGGTCGACGGCGCTTCGGTCGTGGGCGTCGCCTCGATGCCCGCGCTCGGGCGACGCTGGTGGGGTGCTCCGGGCGTCGGCGCGCAGACGACGGATGCCCCGGGCGCGCCGCCCCGGGAGATCCGCGTCTCGAACGTGGCCGACCTCGCCGACGCATCCCTCAGCTTCCAGAGCATCGCGCAATGGCGCCACGCGGGCTACCTCGGGCGGTTGCTCGCACTCGGCGAGCGCGTGTGGCGCGATCGAGCGTACGGCGACCTCTGGTCGTACTGCCTGCTTGCCGAGGGACTCGTCGACATCGTGGCCGAGTTCGACGTGAAGGCATGGGACCTCGCGGCGCTCATCCCGATCGTGGAGGCCGCGGGCGGGCGGTTCACCTCCGTCACGGGCGAGCCGGGCGCCGGCAACGGCAGCGCGCTCGCGACGAACGGACTGCTGCACGACGCGGTCCTCGAGGCGCTGAAGTGAGCCGCGATCTCGAGGTCTGCATCTTCACCGAGCCGCAGCAGGGCGCGAGCTACGAGGAGCAGCTCGCCCAGGCGCAGGAGACCGAGCGCCTGGGCTTCGACGGCTGGTTCCGCAGCGACCACATCCTGCACATGGGGCCCGGCGACCCGATGCCCGGGCCCACCGACGCCTGGACGACGCTCGCCGGCATCGCCCGCGAGACCGAACGCATCCGGCTCGGCACGCTCGTCTCCCCGGTCACGTTCCGGCATCCCGGGCTGCTCGCGATCCAGGTCGCCCAGGTCGACGACATGTCCGGCGGCCGCGTCGAGCTCGGCCTCGGCGCGGGCTGGTTCGGCGCCGAGCACGCCGCGTACGGCATCCCGTTCCCCGACCGGCGCTTCGACCTCCTCGAGGAGCAGCTGCAGGTCGTCACGGGCCTCTGGCAGACGCCGCCCGGCGAGCGCTTCTCGTTCGCGGGAACCCACTACGATCTCGTCGACGCGCCGGGGCTGCCGAAGCCCGTCCAGACGCCGATGCCGCTCATCATGGGCGGCGGCGGGCCCACGCGACTGCCCGCACTCGCGGCCCGGTTCGCGACGGAGTTCAACCGCGGCTTCTCCGACGAGGACGAAATCGCCGCGTCGTTCGCGCGCGTGCGCGCCGCGTGCGAGGCGATCGGCCGCGACCCCGACACGATGCGCCTGAGCGTCGCACTGCCGACGGTCGTCGCGGCGGATGCCTCGTCCTACCTCGAGCGCCTCGCCGCGATCCACGCCGACCCCGACACGTTCGCCGAGGTCAACGTCGCCGGCACTCCCGAGGTCGCGGTCGAGAAGATCCGGCGACTCGCCGACCTCGGCGCGGATCGCGTCTACCTCCAACTCGTCGACCAGCGAGACCTCGACCACGTCGAGCTCATCGCGACCGAGGTGCTCCCGCACCTGCCCTGAGCGAGCTTTCCTCGTCATCGTGCGTCGAACGTCGGCGGCGTCGCGTACCCTTGTCGTGAGGGCCGGGGGGCCTCGAGGGGGAAAGAGATGCGGGCGATTGCACGTCGACGACATGAGTTCGTCGATCCGGAACCGCTGGATCCTGAGAACGATCCGTACGCCGCGTACCTGATCTGGAAGGCGGAGCGGGAGGCCGAAGCGGCCGCACTCGACGCCGCCGAGGCGCCGGCCGACGACGACGTCCAGCCTGCCGAACCGGAGCCCGCCCGCGGCTCCTGGCTTCAGCGGCTCGCCGCGCGAGCCCACGTCAACGCGTCGCGGAGCTGAGTTCGGCGCTCGCGCGCCGACCGTCCGAGGTGACGGCCGGGGCCGACACGCGACAGCGCCTGCAGACGCCGATCGCCGCGTCCCGTGCGGGGCGCGGCGATCGAAGGCGGGCACAGCGTGCGATGACGACCGGTGGTGGAGATGGGGGGAATTGAACCCCCGTCCATCGCTGGGATTCCACGGTTTCTCCGGGCGCATCCTGTGAAGCGTTCTGCTCGGCCCCGACCCTTGCCACAGGCAGCCAGGTCGACGGGCCCAGCCTGAAGAAAGTCCCGTACGACGCTCAGGCGACGTCGTACAGCGAGTTCCCTAGATGACGCCAGCGACCGGGGCGGGAACGAACCCGGGCTGACGGACTAACGGACTCGCTTAGGCAGCGAGGGCGTAGTCGTTCTGCGACTTATTGGCAGTTATTGTTTCGCAGGGAGCGTTCACGAGATAACCCTGCATCCTCGGCCCGCTTCTCGTGGTCTCGCAGGCGATGTCGAAACCGATCATCCCCGTGAGACGCGCTCCGACCGGAGGTCGGAAGGCGGGTCGTCATCGCACGCTGTGGAGTTGCCAACCGCGCTGGAGCCCGAAGGGTGCGCGGCCCTACAGGATACAACAGGACCACCCCCGAGGGCATTCCGGCTGTCGCTGCGGAATCGTTCATGTGGCTGTAACCCGCGGGGCTCCGTCAGCACGTAGCGTCCCCGCATGGGACGTTCCGACACGATGCGAGCCGCATGATCGCGCGGGTCGATCCGTTCATCGGCACCGAGGCCGTCGACCTTCCCCCGCAGACCGGGCTGGCCGCGACCTGGTGGTGGCCGAAGCCGCAGGTCGGCAACACGCATCCCGGGGCGACGTATCCGCTCGGAATGGTGTCGGCGTGCGCGTACTCCGGGGCGTACCCGACCGGGTACGGACGGTACGACCTCGCGACCGAGGGCGTGCCGCCGAAGATCCACGAGGGCGGGGTGGCATCCGGCTTCACGCACTTCCAGCAGTCGGGCACGGGCGCGATCCGCAAGTACTACAACTACTTCCGCGTGACGCCCATGCTCGAGCCGCTCGACGTGCTCGGCCGCACCTGGGAGCTCCTCGAGGAGGCGGCGGAACCCGGGTACTACGCTGCGACGCTCGACTCCGGCATCCGCGCCGAGCTCACCGTCGGGCCGAAGTCGGCGGTGCACCGCTACACCTTCCCGAAGAACCAGAACGCGCGGATCGTCATCGACTTCTCGCTCGGGGGCCTGTCGATCCCGCACGGCGAGACGATCCCGCTGCGCGCGAAGCTCGAGCAGGTCGCACCGGGCATCGCGCAGGGCGAGATCGTCGTCGAGGGCGCGCCGCTCGCGGTCTACATCGAGTGCGACGCGCACACCTGGCGGCAGATGCTCTGGTACGACCGGCGGCTGATGCCGGGCGGCACCCGCCTCGCGTTCGACCACATCAGGCCGACCACACTGCGCCCGTTCGGGCTCATGTGGGCGGGCCCCAGCGAGCCCGGCCAGAGCATCGAGGTGCGCATCGGGTTCTCGCTGCGCGGCGTCGAGCAGGCGCGGGCGAACCTCCGCACCGACGAGGGTCCCGGTCCGGCGCGGTTCCCGCACCGCCGCGACCGCACGAAGAAGGCGTGGCGGAAGCACCTCAAGGCGGTCACCGTCGACACCCCGTCGACCGAGCGCCAGACGGTGTTCTCGACGGCGCTCTACCACTCGCTGATCAAGCCCTGCCTCGCGCCCGAGGAGAGTCCGTTCTGGCCGACCGAGGGCCCGTTCGTGTTCGACCTCTGCACGATGTGGGACATCTACCGCACGCAGCTTCCCCTGATCACGACCCTGTTCCCCGAGCGCGCGGTCGAGCTCGCGAACGCGCTGCTCACGATCTGCGAGGAGGAGGGCAACTTCCCGATCGGCTACCGGATGGCCCGCGGCAGCGACCGGTTCTCCCGACAGGGCAGCGCGCTCGCGCAGACCTTCCTGGCCGACCTCTGCCAGCTCGGCCTCCCGGGCATCGACTGGGAGTGGGCGCTCGTGCACATGCACGCCGACCTCCGCCGCACGTACGGCGAGGACTTCCTGCTCCGCGGCCACGCGCACCCGATCAGCCACACGCTCGACCTCGCCTACGGGTACTGGTGCACCGCGAAGGTCGCGGCCCGCGTCGGCGACCGTGCGCTCGTCGAGGAGTTCACGGCGCTCTCGACGAGGTGGGTCAACGCGTTCGACGAGGAGACCGGCCTCCTGCGCGATTCGACGTTCTACGAGGGCAGCCGCTTCAACTACTCGTTCCGGCTGCTGCCCGACATGCGCCGCCGCATCGAGCTCTCCGGGGGCGACGACGGCTTCGTCGCGGCGCTCGACGCCTTCTTCGGCTTCGGTGCCGAGCCGGTCCGGCAGCCCGGCGTCGCGCCCGGCCTCGAGGAGCTCGCGGCCGGGTACGCGCTCGGGCGCTTCGAGGGCCTCAACAACGAGCCGGATATGGAGGCGCCCTGGGCCTACCACTACGCCGGCCGCCCGGACCGGACCGCCGAGATCGTCCACGCCGCCGTGCACCAGCAGTTCGGCACGGGCCGCGGGGGCCTCCCCGGCAACGACGACTCGGGGGGCATCAGCTCCTGGTACGTGTGGGCGAGCCTCGGCCTGTTCCCCGCGGCCGGCCAGAACCTCTTCCTCGTCAACGCCCCGGCGTTCGCCGAATCCGAGCTGCGCGTCGGCGGCGACGCCTTCCGCATCGAGACCAGCGGGTTCGTCGAGCCACGCCGCGACGGCCCCGCGCAGTACGTGCAGTCGGCCGAGCTCAACGGCGACCCGCTCGAGCGCACGTGGCTCCGCGGCGACGAACTCCACCGAGGCGGCAGCCTGCTGCTGCGCCTCGGCCCCGAACCGAGCGAATGGGGGCGGATGTCGCGCCCGCCCTCCTCGCCGGGGCGCTGACCCGCGGCATCCCCGCCACCAGACCTGCCCGATCAGGACGCGCGCCCCGCGCCCCACCAGGAAAGGAGGAGCCGTGAACGCTCCGCCCCGGAACCGCCTCGTCATCGTCAACCGCGCCGATCCGGTCATCTGCGGCCATTCGGTCGAAGGTCGCAACCTCGCCGAAGCCGCGCTGCAGCGCGGGTTCGACGAGGTGCGCATCGTGACCTGGCCGATCGACCGGCTCGAGGCGGCCGGCCTGCCGCTGAAACCGCTGGACCGCATGCTGCCGTACAGCCCGGGCATCATCGTCGAGCGCCCGGAACCGGTCGGCGACTACAAGGTGCCGGACGGCCGGTACCTCGCGGGCATCACCGGCCGGCTCGTCGAGCTGTTCACCGACGGGGTGCCCACCGTGTGCCTGTCGCTCTACCTCAGCCCGCACACGGTCGCCGTGACCGACGCCGTGCGCGCCGCGTGGAGCACGGGCCTTCCGGTGAACGTCACGACGATCGCCGAGGCCGTCGGGTCGGATGTCACCAATGTCGTGCGCTCGTGCGTCGAGGAGGGCCGCTTCGGGGCGGCCGCGCACATCCTCTCGAGCTACCTCGCCCAGGACCACTGCGTCGCGGTCTCGGAGTACACGCGGCAGCTCATCGTCGCCGCGGCCTCCGAGATCGACGCCTTCCACGGCACTCGCTTCGCCGAGCAGTGCCGCGACCGGATCCGGATCTCGTACCCGGCGATCGACACGTCGCAGTACCTCGACCTCGACCCGGCGATCGTGCGCGGCGTGCTCGCCGCGCGCGGCCTGGAGCCCGACGGGTACGTGCTGTTCCTGTCGCGGCTGACCGAGGCGAAGGGCGTGGACGACCTCATCGCGGGGTACGAGCGCACGGCGGCGAACGACCGTCTGAAGCTCGTGATCGTGGGTCGGGGCCCGGCCGCCGAGAAGTTCCGCACCAGGGCGGCCGCATCACCGGTGGCCGACCGCATCGTGTTCCTCGACGACGTCGACGACGCGGAGAAGCCGTACCTTATGGCCGGGTGCGCGACGTACGTGCTGCCCAGCAAGCCGCGGCCCGAGTTCGTCGAGACCTTCGGCATCGCGCTCGCCGAGCAGATGCTCGCGGGCGGTGGAACGGTCATCACGACCGACACCGGCGGCATCGGCGAGGCCGTCGGCGAGCACGCGATCATCGTGCCGGTCGACGACCCGGACGCCATCGCGGAGGCCATCGACGGGGCGCTCGCGCTGACTCCGGAGGAGCGCGCCCACCGCGCCGAGCGCGCGCGAGCGTACGCACTCCAGTTCGATCGGGGCACGGTCTTCGACCGCCTGTTCGACGGAGCGGGGGTGCTGCCCGAGCGGGCGATCGCCTGAGTCGACGGCGCGAGTCCGCCGTCGGGCTCCGTCCGACGTCGGACGGGCAGACGTATGCTGAGGTCGGCCGCGCCGGGGCGCGGCCGACCGACGCCGCGTCCCGCGCGGCCGAACCGCCGGGAGGTCCCGCATGCCGACCACGATCGCCGTCACCGGTCGCGCCGAGGAGCGCGTCGACCCCGAGCTCGGGGCGGTGTCGCTCGCCGTCGCGTCGAGCGGCGCAGACCGCGACCACGTGCTCGCCTCGGTGGGCGACACGCACGAGCGACTGCTCGCCGCGATCCGCGAACAGGAGTCCGCGGGCGCGCTCGAGTCGTGGTCGGCCGGACAGCTCCGCGTGTGGTCGCACCGCCCGTGGAACGACCAGGGCCGTCGGCTGCCGCTCGTGCACCAGGCCTCCGCCGACGTCGAGGTCGTGTTCCGCGACCTCGACGCGCTCGGCGCCTGGGTCGGGCCGATCTCCGCGACCGCGGACGTCACCGTGCAGGGCATCGACTGGCGACTGACGGACGTCACGCGGGATCGCGTGCAGGAGGCGGCGCAGCGCGCGGCGATCGCCGACGCCGTCCGCAAGGCGGCGGTCTACGCCGAGGCGCTCGGGCTCGGGGCGCCCGCGCCGACGGAGCTGGCCGACCACGGCATGCTCCAGGCGCAGCCCATCCCGCGGGCGCACAAGGCGACCGCGATGCGCGCCATGTCGATGGACGTCGCGGATGCCGGGCCGACGCCGGAGTTCGCTCCGGCGAAGCTCGTGGTCGAGGCATCCGTCGACGCGCGCTTCACCGCCGGCTGACGAACCGGGGCGCCGTCGCGCCGGGACTCAGTCGCGCGCGATGAGCCACGCCTCGAGCGCGGCCAGCTCGTCCCGCCCGAGGCCCGACGCGATGAGGTACTCGCGCACGGTGCCGTGGCTGCGCTCCACCTCGTCGAGCGCCGACTCGAGCGCCTCGCGCGGGCTTCCGCCCATGAGCACGCGCAACTCGGGGGTGTCGGGCACGCCGTAACGGCCGATCAGCTCGACCATCTCCTCGAGCCACTCGCCGGCGAGGTGCCCCTCGGTGAGCGCATAGTCGACGATGACGGCCTCGCGTTCCACGCCGGCGGCGAGCAGGGCGAGTGCGACGACGATGCCCGTGCGGTCCTTGCCTGCGGTGCAGTGCACGACGACCGCGCGGTCGCCGGCGCCCGAGATCTCACGCAGCGCCTCGACGACCACGGCCGAGTGCTTGGTGACGATGCGGTGGTAGAGCGCCTCGAGCGAGATGCCTCGCCCGCCCTGCGACGCGCCGGAGCCCTCGAACACCGGCAGCCGCAGCACCTCGACGTCGAGCCCGACGAGGTCGTCGGGCATCGCCCGCGCCTCGTTGTCGTCGCGCAGGTCGACGATCACCCCGACCTCGAGTCGACGGAGGGCATCGCGCCCGTCGTCGCCGAGCCGGTGCAGCCCATCGGACCGGAAGAGCCGCCCGGAGCGGACCGTACCGCCGCGCGCGGGCAGACCGCCGACATCGCGGAAGTTGTAGGTGCCCGGCACCGGGATGCGCGTCGAGATCTCCACCCGGCGGAGTCTAGCCCGCCCTGCCGTCAGCAGGCCGTGAGGAGCCGGGTGGATCGAA
Organism: Agromyces excoecariae; assembly: GCF_051715505.1. Taxonomy (NCBI): domain Bacteria; kingdom Bacillati; phylum Actinomycetota; class Actinomycetes; order Micrococcales; family Microbacteriaceae; genus Agromyces; species Agromyces excoecariae. Next base: position 128,710 of record NZ_JBPSLA010000008.1, read on the forward strand.
TCCACGAAAGTACTTTCCAGAGTGGCAAGTACTTGCTATGGTGATCGCATGTCCTCCATCGATCCCACCGACGCAGAACTTCCCGGGCCCGCCGATGCCGCCGCCTTCGTTCGCGAGGCCGAGACGGCGGTCCGGCGGGTCGCCGTCGAGGGCTCGGCATCGGCCTCCGCGTGGCTGACCGGGCTCGCCGCGGCATCCGCCATGTACCTCTTCGCGCTGGGGTGGTACGACCGCAGCGACGAGGCGCCGATCCTCGCCCTCTCGATCGCGTTCGCGCTCGTGCTCGGCGTGCTCTCGGTCGTCCACCTGCGGCGCATGCGCGCCGCGAGCCTCGGGTTCTCGCGACGCTTCGGGCTCGCCGTGGGCGGGTGGGGCGCGGTCTTCGGCACGTCGCTGACGATCGGCCTGCTCGCCTTCCCCGGCGCCCCCGTCTACTTCGCGGTCGCGGCGATCGCGACGGCGATCCCGCCGCTGTGGGGCTCGCTGCGCGAACTGGTGGTCGTCCGTGCCTGACGCGGCGGATGCCGGGCACCCGCGACATCGCCTGGATCCGCTGCTGCAGCGCCCCGTGCCGTTCTCGATCGCGGCCCTGCTCGCGGCCGCCGACGAGGCCGAGTTCGCCTTCGTGCGCGACTCGGTCGAACTCAGCGACTCCGCGCTCAGCAAGCAGGCGTCCGCGCTCGAGGCTGCGGGCTACGTCAGCATCCGGAAGGGCTTCGTCGGCAAGTTCCCGCGCACGTGGCTGTCGATGACGACTCGGGGACGGGCCGCGTTCTCGGCCCACCTCGCCGCATTGCGCGAGATCGCGGGCTGATCGCCCGGCGGCCTACTCCCCCAGGTGACGGTGGCTGGCCATGGCGCGATCGGCCTCGCGCTTGTCCTGGCGCTCGCGCAGCGCCTGCCGCTTGTCGTACTCGCGCTTGCCCTTGGCCACCGCGAGCTCGACCTTCGCGCGCCCGTCCTTGAAGTACAGCGACAGCGGGATGAGCGTGTAGCCGCCCTCCTTGGTCTTGTGGCTGATCTTCACGATCTCCTGCTTGTGCATCAGGAGCTTGCGCTTGCGTCGCGGCGCGTGGTTATTCCACGTGCCCTCGGTGTACTCGGGGATGTGCACCGCGTCGAGCCAGATCTCGCCGCCGTCGATGAAGGCGTACCCGTCGACGAGCGACGCCCGACCCTGCCGGAGCGACTTCACCTCGGTCCCCGAGAGCACGATGCCGGCCTCGTAGGTGTCCTCGATCAGGTAGTCGTGGCGCGCCTTGCGGTTGGTCGCCACGACCTTCTCACCGCGTTCCCTGGGCACGGTCCACTCCTCGCTTCGATGACGGATGCCGCCGGCGAGCGCCGGCAAGCCCTTCAGTCTAGCGGCGGTCGCGGCATCCGTCGCCTGAGGACGGCCGCGGGCCGACGTCGGTCGGAGGAGGGCCGCCCGCGTGAGGCCTAGACCCGCAGGTACCGCCGGATCGCGATCGCCGCGGACACCGCCGCGAGCAGTACCCCGACCGCGACGAGCAGCGGCACCACAAGCAACGCGTCATCGAGTCCGACGAACGTGAACGAGAGCGAGTCGGCGAGGTAGCCCTGCACGAAGAAGGTCACGATCGCGACCACCGCCCCGCCGGCGAGCAGTGATCCGAGCAGCCCGGCGAAGATGCCCTCGAGCACGAACGGCGTCTGGATGAACCGGTTCGAGGCGCCGACGAGCCGCATGATGCCGAGTTCCTTGCGTCGCGAGAACGCCGAGAGTCGGATCGTCGTGGCGATGAGCAGGGCCGCGGCGACGAGCATGACCGCCGCGACCGCGATCGCCGTGTAGCTCGCGGCGTTCAGGACGTCGAAGATCTGGTCGAGGTAGCGGCGCTGGTCGACGACCTGCTCGACGCCCGACATTCCGGCGAGGCTCTCCACCAGAACCGCCGACTGCGACGGATCGGTGAGGTTGACCCAGAAGGTCTCGTTGAGCACGTCGGGCGTGACGTAATCGGCCGCAGGGGTGCCGGCGAACTGCTCCTGGAAGTTCGCGTACGCCTGGTCGCGGTCCTCGAAGTAGTACTCGTCGATGAACGGCGCGAGCGTGTCGCCGCGAAGCTGGGCCTCGACGGCCTCCTTCTGCTCGGGCGTCGCCTCGCCGTCGACGCAGCCCTCGGTGGTCGACACGGCCGTGCACAGGTACACCGCGACCTGCGCCCGGTCGTACCAGTAGCCGCGCATCTGCGCGATCTGCAGCTGCAGCAGGGCCGCCGTGCCGACGAACGTGAGCGAGACGAACGTGACGAGCACGACCGAGATGACCATCGTGGCGTTGCGGCGCAGGCCGTTCGCCGCCTCGGCGAGCACGAGACCGAACCTCACTTCACCGGCCCCACTTCCTGGTCGTCGTCGCCGGCGCGCGGGCCGGCAGGGCTGCGAAGGCCGAGGCGCTCGGCGAGCGTGAGGTGCGCGGACTTCGTGCTCGCGGGTGCGGCCGGCCTTCCGGGTGGGCCGTCGCGACCGTCCCCGTCGGAGTCGTCGCCGTCGGACGCCCCCTCACCCGCCCGGACCTTCGTCGTCAGCGGCTCGACCGGCATCGTCGCGGCGGCCGTGATCTCCGCCGCCTCGTCGGTGACCGCGTCGCGCTCCTCGGGCTCGACGTACAGCGGCGGGGCCTCCTGCATGACCTTGCGGGTGACCTTCGGCGCGGCGACGCCGACGGTGCCCGTGTCCATCGGGGTGCCGGTCGATGCCTCCTCAGCGGCCTGCGCCGCCGATTCGGCCGTGGCCGGGGAGCGCTTGGTCGCGCGCTTCTTCCTGGCCGTCGGTCGCTTCGCCGTCGCCGGTGCGGTCTCGGCGACGGATGCCGCGGCATCCGTCGACTCCGTCGAACCCGTCTCCGGGGACGCCAGCCCCGATTCGTGCAGTGCCTCCTCCGCGCGGATCGAGGCGACGACCGCGACGGCCGTCGCCTCCCCCGTCGTGGTGGCGACCGGAGCCGGCTCGGCTCCGGCCCGCTCATCGGACGGCTCCGGGCCGGCTGCGTCGGTCGCGCGGTCCGACGGAGCCGCATCACCCGCCGGGATCGCCCCGACGACCGACGTGACGGGGGGCGCGAGCGTGCCGCCGACGGCGTAGCCCGCGCTGCGCTCGTCGCGGACGACCTCGCCGGAGCTCAGCTCGATCACGCGACGCTGCATCTGGTCGACGATGCCCGCCTCGTGCGTGGCCATGACGACGGTCGTGCCGGACGCGTTGATCCGCTCGAGCAGTGTCATGATGCCCGCGCTCGTGACGGGATCGAGGTTGCCCGTCGGCTCGTCCGCCAGCAGGACCTGCGGCTTGTTCACGATGGCTCGCGCGATGGCCACGCGCTGCTGCTCGCCGCCGGAGAGCTCATGCGGCATCCGCTTGCCCTTGCCGTCGAGGCCAACCAGCTTCAGCGTCTCGGGCACCGCGGACTGGACGAACCCGCGCGACTTGCCGATGACCCGCAGGGCGAATGCGACGTTCTCGAAGACGTTCTTGTTCGACAGCAGCCGGAAGTCCTGGAACACGACGCCGAGGTTGCGGCGGAAGTACGGGACCTTGCGCGTCGAGATCGAGCGGAGGTCCTGGCCGAGCACGTGGATGCGACCCGCCGTCGGTCGGTCCTCCTTGAGGATCAGGCGGAGGAAGCTGGACTTGCCCGACCCCGACGCACCGACGAGGAACACGAACTCGCCGCGCAGGATCTCGACCGTGATGTCGTCGAGCGCGGGTCGAGCCTGTCCGGGGTAGGACTTGGTGACGGAGTCGAAGCGGATCATCGCGTTCGAGCGTAGGCGGCATCCGCTCGAAACGGGGCAGCGACACCGGAAAACGTCCGGCCGCGCGCCGATGCGCCCGAGTCAGGCGGGCAGTGCGGCGAGCTCGGTCGCGACCTTCGTGCCCCAGGCATCGATCGCGTCCCAGTCGCGGAAGTCGCCCTCGGGCAGCGCGTCGTTCGCGGGCATCCAGCTCACGATGCGGTCGGGACCACGCAGGTGCTCGGTGTCGAGCGCGCCGAAGAACACCATCGTCCCCCGCGGGTGGACGAGGTCCTCGAACTCGGCGAACTCCTTCGGGGCGGCGCCGGCGAGCACGTCGTTGCCGTCCTTGTCGACGCGCTCCGTGCCGAGCGGGCCACTGGAGAACAGCCAGACCGGTCGGCGCTCGAGCAGCTCGTGGTTGTGGCGGACGAACTGGCGCGCCTCCTTCCGCCACTTGCCGAGGTAGGCGGCGCTGCCGATGACGAAGGCATCGAACCCTTCGGGGTACTCGACGTCGTCGCAGTGCTCGATGTCGACCTCGTGGTCGGCGTCGCGAAGCCGATCGGCGATCCGGTCGGCGATGCCCCGCGTCGCGCCGTACTTGCTCGAGTACGCGACCAGCACGCGCATGATGCTCACTCCCCCCGGTGGAACGCCCGTCGTCCCACAGGGGTGAGGCTAGACCGCGCGCTCTCGCGCGAGCGGTGCCGAAGGTCCCGCGCCCGCGCCCGCGCCCGCGCCACGGCGCGCACGCGCCCGGGCCGGCGCGTCAGCGGATCAGTCAACCTTCTGCTTGCGCCAGCGGATGCCGGCCGCGATGAGGCCGTCGAGATCGCCGTCGAACACGGTCGCCGGGTTGCCGACCTCGTAGCCGGTGCGGAGGTCCTTCACGAGCTGCTGGCCGTAGAGGAAGTAGGAGCGCATCTGGTCGCCCCAGCTCGCGGTGATGGTGCCGGCGAGCTCCTTCTTCTTCGCGGCCTCCTCCTCCTTCTTGAGCAGGAGCAGGCGGGTCTGCAGGACGCGCATCGCCGCGGCGCGGTTCTGGATCTGCGACTTCTCGTTCTGCATCGAGACGACGATGCCGGTCGGGATGTGCGTGAGGCGCACGGCCGAGTCGGTCGTGTTCACCGACTGCCCGCCGGGGCCCGACGAGCGGAAGACGTCGACGCGGATGTCGTTCTCGGGGATGTCGACCTCGACGGCCTCCTCCATCACCGGGATGACCTCGACGGCGGCGAAGCTCGTCTGGCGCTTGTCGGCGGAGCCGAACGGGCTGATGCGCGCGAGGCGGTGCGTGCCCGCCTCGACCGAGAGCGTGCCGTAGGCGTACGGCACGTCGATCTCGAACGTTGCGGACTTGATGCCCGCACCCTCGGCGTAGGAGGTGTCCATGACCTTGACCGGGTACTTGTGACGCTCGGCCCAGCGCAGGTACATGCGCATGAGCATCTCGGCGAAGTCGGTGGCGTCGTCGCCGCCGGCGCCCGAGCGGATGGTGACGACCGCGCCGCGCGCGTCGTACTCGCCGTCGAGGAGGGTCTGCACCTCGAGCTGGCTGACGGTCTCCTCGAGTGCGGCGAGCTCCTTGCGCGCCTCGACGGCCGACTCCTCGTCCTCCATCTCGTTCGCGAGCTCGACGAGCACCTCGAGGTCGTCGATGCGACGCTCGACCTCGGTGACGCGCTTGAGCTCGGACTGGCGATGGCTGAGCGCGCTCGTCACCTTCTGCGCATTGGCGGGGTCGTCCCAGAGGGAGGGCGCACCGGCCTCCTCGGAGAGCCGGGCGATGTCGGCCCGGAGGGCGTCGACGTCGACGACGGCGCGGATGTCGCTGAAGGTGGTTCGCAGGGCGGAGATCTCCTGCGTGAGGTCAAGATCCAACATGGCCCGTCCAGCCTAGTGGGCCGGGCCGTGAGCGGCCTGCGCGGCGGATGACGGCGGGCGGGCGTACGATCGCAGGCGATGACCGCCGACACCGCCGACCCGTTCTCGTGGCGGTCGATCGTCCTCCCGGCGTACCTGCCGACGCTGCTCTTCTCACTCGGCGAGGGGGCGCTCATCCCCGTGATCCCGGTCGTGGCGGTCGACCGTGGCGCCTCGCTCGCACTGGCGGGCCTCATCGCGGCGATGCTCATGGTCGGCGAGCTCGTCGGCGACCTCCCGGCCGGATGGCTCGTGGCGCGCGTCGGCGAACGCGCCGCGATGATCGGGGCGTCGGCGCTCGCCGTGGCCGGCACGCTCCTCGCGCTCCTCTTGACGACCGGGTGGGCGCTCGCGGTCGGCGTCTTCCTCCTCGGACTCGCGACGGCCGTGTTCGGGCTCGCCCGACACGCGTTCCTGACGAGCTACGTGCCCGCCCGCGTGCGCGCCCGCGCGCTGTCCACGCTCGCCGGCGTGTTCCGGGGCGGCTGGGCGATCGGCCCCTTCACGGCGGCCGCGATCATCGCGTGGACCGGATCCGCGACGGCGGTGTTCTGGGTCCTCATCGCGGCGTGCGCGGCGGTCGTCGCCGTGCTGCTCGTCCTCCCCGACCCCGAGCGCGTGTTCGGCGCGGCGCTCCGGGTGCGTGCCGCGTCCGCGGGGAATGGCGACGACGCCGCGACCGTGGAGCAGGGCCGAGCGGATGCCGCGGGCGGCATCCGTCATGCCATCGTCGCGTATCGCGGCGTGCTCGGGCGGATCGGCACCGGGGTCGGGCTGCTCGCCGCGCTCCGCGCGAGCCGCACCGTGATCGTGCCGCTGTGGGCGGTCTCACTCGGGATGCGCCCGGACGCCGCGGCCCTCGTCATCGGCATCGCGGCGACGGTCGACTTCGCGCTGTTCTACGTGAGCGGCCACGTCATGGATCGGCACGGCCGGCTCTGGAGCGCGATCCCGGGGCTCGTCGGCCTCGCGGCCGGCCACCTCGTGCTGTCGGCCACGCACGACGTGCCGGGTGCGGTCGCCTGGTTCATCGGGGCCACCATGCTGCTCGGCGTCGCGAACGGGCTCTCGTCGGGCGTCATCCTGACGCTCGGGGCCGACCTCGCTCCCGCGTCGAACCCGGCGCCGTTCCTCGGCGCGTTCCGCACCATCGCCGACGCCGGCGGCGCCGCGGCGCCGCTCGCGATCTCGGCGATCACATCGGCGCTCTCGCTGGTGGCCGCCGCGGCGGCGATGGGCGTGCTCGGCCTCGTGGGCGCGGGCATGCTGTGGCGGTGGATCCCGCGGTACGTGCCGCGCGCGCCGCGGCATCCGTCGCCCGAGCCGCCCGAGCCCGACGCGGCGTGGACTCCGGCCGCCGACGTCTGAGCCGCGGCTCGATCGCTCCGCGCGGGCCGGATGGCCCGGAACCGCACGCACCCACGGGGTAGCGTCGCGATCGAGGCGGTGGGTCGGCCAGCGCCGGGACGGGGGCGGCGTGCGGGCCGTGGTCATCGGAGCGGGGATGGCGGGGCTCGCGAGCGCGCGGCAGCTGGCGCTCGCGGGGTGGGAGGTCGACGTGCTCGAACGCGCACGGGGTCCCCGTGCCGACGGGTACATGATGGACTTCTTCGGCCTCGGGTTCGACGCCGCGGAGCGGATGGGGATCCTCCCGCGGCTGCGCGGGGTCGCCTACCGGATCGGCGCGGTGGAGTACGTGGACGCCCGGTCGGGGAAGCGGACCGCGAGCATCGACTACGACCAGTTCGCGAAGGCCGTCGACGGGCGCCTGCTCAGCCTCATGCGCCCCGACCTCGAACTCGTCCTGATCGAGGCGCTCGCCGACGCTCCTGCGGACTCGGTGCGGGTGCACTACGGCGCGCCGTACGACGTGGCCGAGGCACGCGAGGGCGGCACTGGGCTCGGGGGGCGGCTCGCGGGCGCCGACCTCGTGATCGGCGCCGACGGCATCCACTCGAGCGTGCGGCAGGCGCTGTTCGGCGACGAGTCGCAGTTCCTCCGGCCGCTGGGGCTCCGGGCGGCGGCGTACGTGATCGAGGGGGCGCCCGACCTGCACGCCCAGTTCGACGGCCGGTTCGTGCTGACCGACACGGTCGACCGCCAGGCCGGGATCTACGGCCTGCGCGACGGGCGGGTCGCGGCGTTCCTCGCCTACCGCGAGGAGGCGCACGCCGGCGTCGACCCGCACGAGGACGCGCCGACGCGCCTGCGTCGCGTGTTCGGCGGGCTGTGGCATCCGATCGACCGACTGCTCGAGCGCTGCCCGCCGCACCCGTACGACGACGTGGTCGCGCAGGTGGTCCTGCCGCGCTGGCACCGCGGCTCGACCGTGCTCGCGGGCGACGGATGCCAGGCCGTCTCGCTCCTCGCCGGGCAGGGCGCGTCGATGGCGATCGCCGGCGCCGAACTGCTCGGCGGACTCGTGGGGCCGTGCCGCGATGCCGCCGCGATCGAGGCGGCGCTCGGCGAGTACGAGCGCCGGTGGCGACCGGTGGTCGAGGAGAAGCAGGCGGCCGGACGCCGCGCCGCGAACACGTTCCTGCCGCCCGACCGGTTCCGGCTGCTGCTCCGGCGGTGGGCGCTGCGCGCGTCGTCGCTGCCCGTCATCGACCGGCTGGTCATGCGATCCATCGCCGGCGGGACCGGGCTGAAGGGCGGGACCGGAGTGTGAGCGTCCACGGCGTGCTGCTCGACCTCGACGGCGTGTTCTACGTCGGCGACCGGCCCGTGCCCGGCGGTGCCGAAACGGTCGCGTGGCTCGTCGAGCGCGGAATCCCCCACCGGTTCGTGACGAACACGACCTCGCGCCCGCGGCGCGACATCATCGCGAAGCTGGCGGCCATGGGCGTGCGGGTCGACGTCGACGAGGTGCTCACGCCGATCGTCGCGGCGGCGGCCTGGCTCGCGGCGGAGGGCTGCCGTCATCCCGCCCTCTTCGTGCCCGAGGCGACCGCGGCGGAGTTCGCGGAGCTCGGCGTGACCGGGGTGACGGCGTCCGGGTCCACGGCCGCGGATGCCGTCGTCGTCGGCGATCTCGGCAGCGGATGGGACTTCGCGACAATGAACCGGGCCTTCCGGCTGCTCGCCGAGGATCCCGGCATCCCGTTCGTGGCCCTCGGGCTCACCAGGTACTGGCGGGCCGAGGACGGGCTGCGCCTCGATGTCGGCGCCTTCGTCCGGGGCCTCGAGTACGCCGTCGGGCGCGAGGCCGTGGTGCTCGGCAAGCCGGCCCCGGCCTTCTACCGCGCCGCCGTCGACTCGCTCGCCGAGTCCCCCGACGAGGCGGTCATGGTCGGCGACGACATCCGGTCGGATGTCGAGGGCGCGCAGCGCGCCGGACTGGCCGGAGTGCTGGTCAGGACCGGGAAGTTCGAGCCGAGCGACCTCGGTGGCGCGGTCGAACCCGATGCGGTGCTCGATTCCATCGCCGAGCTGCCCGAATGGTGGCGGAATCGGGCGTCGGACGACGGTTTCGACGAATCCTCGACCTGAACCTTGACACCGCGAGCGGCCCGCGGCCAAGGTGGCCCGTAGGGTCCGCACGCGCCAGAAGTGTGGCGATCTGGTACGCACGACGTCGTCGTCACCACTCCCCTCTGGCCGGCAGCCGGACCGGAGGGGTCGTCATGACTGGAAACCGTTCCACCCGAACCCGGATCGCCCTCGGAACCGCCGCGGCCGCGGTCATGGCCGCGATGCTGAGTCCCATCGGCGCGAACGCCGCGGAGGACGATGTCGGCTCGCTCGACATGTACACCGCGGAGGTCAGCGCGGAGGAGGCGGCCGACATGGCGGCCTCCGGACTCGACATCGCGGCAAGCAAGGCGTCCGGGAAGGGCGTCGAGCTGCAGCTCATCCTGTCCGAGGAGGAGGCGAAGGGGCTCTCCGCGCGCGGCATCGACGTCAAGGTGACGAAGGGCAAGGGCGGCAAGTCGGCCAAGCAGATGGCCGAGGAGCAGGCCGCGTCGGGCTACGACGTCTGGCGGTCCTACGACGAGCCGGGCGGCATCCGCGACCAGATGTACAAGCTGGCGAAGGACAACCCGCAGCTCGTCAAGCTCGTCGTGCTCGGCGAGACCTACGAGGGCCGCGAGATCATCGCGCTGAAGCTCACGCAGGGTGCGAAGGGCCAGAAGGACGGCTCGCGACCGGCGGTGGTCTACAGCTCGACCCAGCACGCGCGCGAGTGGATCGCGGCCGAGACCAACCGACGGCTGCTCAACTGGTACGTCGACGGGTGGCGGTCGAACAACAAGGAGGTCAAGGACCTCCTGAAGACGACCGAGCTCTGGTTCCTGGTGGTGGCCAACCCCGACGGCTACCAGTACACGTTCGACCACGAGCGACTGTGGCGGAAGAACCTCCGCGACAACGACGGCAACGGCGAGATCACGCGCGGTGACGGCGTCGACCCGAACCGCAACTACCCGGAGCACTTCGGGTACGACGAGGAGGGTTCATCGGCGCAGACGTCGAGCGAGACCTACCGCGGCCCGTCGCCGGGCTCCGAGCCGGAGACGCAGGCCATGATGGCGCTGTTCGACCGGGCGCACCCCGAGTTCCAGGTCAACTACCACTCCTTCGGGCAGTGGCTGCTGTACCCGGAGGGATGGCAGATCGGCACGCCGAGTGCGGACGATCCCATCTACTACGCGCTGTCGGGCAACCTCGACAACCCGGCGGTCGACGACTTCGAGCCCGGCCTGTCATCCGACGTGCTCTACGTGACGAACGGTGAGACGACCGACTTCGCGCACGTGTCGCACGGCACGCTCGCGTGGACGCCGGAGCTCGGCGAGGGCGACGCCGGCGGCGGCTTCGTGTTCCCCGACGACGAGGCGCAGGTGCAGGCCGAGTTCGAGCGGATCCTGCCGTTCTCGACCGATGTCGCGAAGTCGGCGAAGGACCCGGCGAACCCGGTGTCGCACCTCGGCAACGAGACGAAGCCGTTCTACCTGGAGAGCGACGACGACTACAAGGTCGGGCTCCCGCAGTCGAACTTCACGTTCGAGTACTCGTACGGCGACCCGCAGGAGGTGCGCGTCCTCGCGAAGCGCAGCCTCGGCGACGTGACCGTGAAGTACGCGATCAACGGCGGCGGCGCGCAGAGCGCATCGACGTCGGAGTGGAACGGCGGCGACCGCTACGGCGGCAACACCGACGTGTACTACCACGTGATGAGCGGCATGGTGACGGGAACGAATCCCGGTGACTCCGTCGAGGTCTGGTTCGAGGGCGGCGGCGAGGTGAGCGACTCGTTCACCTACGAGGCCGTCTCCGAGTCGGACGCCGACGTGCTGGTGCTCGCGGCCGAGGACTACACCGGCGCCTCGCCGGGCGCGCCGCACCCCGGTCCGGCGTACCTCGAGTCCTACACCGACGCACTCGAGGCGAACGGCACGAGCTACGACGTCTACGACGTCGACGCCCGAGGCCGTGTCGCCGCAGACGCGCTCGGCGTGCTCTCGCACTACGACGCCGTCATCTGGTACACGGGCGACGACATCGTCACGCGCGACGCCGGGCGGCCCGGTGGCAACGGCCAGCGCCTGGCGATGGACGAACTGCTGAACGTGCGCGACTTCATGAACGAGGGCGGCCAGGTGCTCTACACGGGCGACTGGGCCGGCAGCCAGTTCACGCCGAACGTCGGTACGCAGCTCTACGACCCGACGTCGGCGAACGGGCAGTGCGTGGCCGGCGGAGTCCAGGTGATCGACCGATGCAAGCCGCTGGGCGGTTCCGGTGACGGAACGAACGACGTGCTGCAGTACTGGCTCGGTGCCTACGTGGCGGTCGACTCGGCCGGGCTCGACGACCAGGGCGATGCGCTCGACGCACTCGGCGTGGATGTGCCGCTCGAGGGCCTCAGCTGGGGCTTCAACGGCACGGACAGCGCGGAGAACCAGTTCCACACGAACTCGTTCATCACGACGAGCGGCGTGCTGCCGGTCTCCGACTACCCGCAGTTCGAGAGCTGGGTCGCGGCCAAGTGGGATCGCCCGGGCGGACCCTACGCGCCGCACACGGGCGACTACTACCTGTACTCGCAGCTGGGCGACGTCTCGTACAAGCAGGTGATGCGCACGATCGACGTGCCGGCCGGCGGCGCGACGCTGGACTTCTGGACGTCGTACGACACCGAGGCGGACTGGGACTACACGTTCGTCGAGGCGCATACGCCGGGCATGGACGACTGGACGACGCTGCCCGACGCGAACGGGCACACGTCTCAGGACACGGGTCAGAGCTGTCCGGCCGGGTGGGGTGATCAGCTGCACCCGCAGCTCGACCACTACCAGACGCTGAACGCCGACGGCACCTGCAGCCCGACCGGGTCGGGCGACGGCGTGTGGAACGCCGCGTCCGGCAACTCGGGCGGCTGGCAGCAGTGGTCGATCGACCTCACGCCCTATGCCGGCGGCCAGGTCGAGGTCGCGCTGTCGTACGCCAGCGACTGGGCGACGCAGGGCCTGGGCGTGTTCTTCGACGACGTGGTGGTCTCCACGGGCGAGGGGTCGACCTCGTTCGAGACGGAGGACCTCGACGGCTGGTCGATCACCGGCCCCCCCGCGGGCAGCTCGCCGAACCCGAACAACTTCGTCCGCATCACGGCGGGCGGGTTCCCGGAGGCCGCGGTCGTGGCCACGCCGGGCTCGCTCTACGCGGGCTTCGGGTTCGAGGGCATCACGGATGCCGCGACCCGGGCGGAGTGGATGGGACGCGCGCTGGACCACCTGCTGGACTGACCCGCGGTTCGGAGCACCGCACCGGGCGGCCGGCGACCTTCGGGTCGCCGGCCGCTCCGCGTCGTCGTTCGTCGCCGCCCGCGCCCGTCGGCCGTGTCCGCCCGCGCACGTTGCGGGTCCGACGGCACCGGGGTAGCCTCTGCGGCACGTCGGTGCCCGTCCACCGAACGGCATCGGCATCGACATCCCCGGGGGGAAGCCATGTCAGCCATCCGTTCACTGCTCACGCTCGCCGCGGCCGCGCTGCTCCTCAGCGCGCCGGCCGCCCCGGCCGCCGCCGTCGGGGGGCCGCCGGAAGCGTTCGATGACCCGTTCGCGTTCACAGGTCCGGACTTCACGAACGGGTTCGTCGTCTTCATCAACACCACACGCGACGAGTTCTGCACCTCCGAGCAGGTCGCGCGGGAACAGGCGATCGTCGATTGGATCGAGGGCGGGATGGTCGATCCCTTCCCCGAGTGGGCGCTCGAACGGCCCGCCGGCATCGAGACGTGGACGCCCCAGCTCATCGCCACGCCGAAGGGGACCATCGGGCGTCTGTCCGTATCAGACCAGGTCATCGAGCTCTGGTGGCTGGACGACGAGATTGACGCCCCCGGCGTTGGGGCGTGCCTCGACACAGACGACCGGAGCGAACGGTTCGCGGTCGGGACGGCGGACGTCAGGGCGATGGTCACCGACTTCTTCGGCGAGGGCCTGCGCGCGGCGTCGCTCGATCGATTCAGCGGTACCGCCGACCTGGTCGGCGACGACGGCCACGAGTACGGTTACCGGTTCCTCTGGCACCAGCTCCTGCCATGCACCCTGGATCCCGGGCCGCGATGCGAGCTCGCCCGGTTCACCCTCACCCCGCAGTGACCTGCGGAGCCGCAACTGGGCGCGTCCGCCCCGTCCGCGAACCAGGACGGTCAGTGGAGCAATCCGGTCCGCTTCATCCACAGGTCGCGCGATCACGCCCCGGCATCCACCCGTCGAGCCCTATCGTGGGCCGCATGCCGACCGCCGACCGTTCGTCATCCGTGACTCCGCACCGATGCTCCCTGCCCTCGGTGAACGCCCACCCGGCGGGAACGATCTGGGAATGCCTCGACTGCGGTGCCCGCTATCGGCGCGTGAACCGGACGGGGATGCAGCCCAACGCGATGTGGGACCACGACCCGATGTTCCGGCTGCGCCGGGCGGTCATCGTCGGCATGATCGGCGTCCCCATCGTGCTCGTCGCGGTCGTCCTCGTCATGGCGGCGACGCGCGCCTGAGCGCTGTGCATGCACGTCGACCGCGCGGAGCGCATGACGAGCGGGCGAACGGCCGCGGCGCGGTGGGAGGATGGCCGAGCAACCCGCACGCGGAGAGGAGGCCGGTCCGGGTGACTCTTCCGCGCACGTTCGCCTTCCACCCCAGGGCGGCCGCGACCCGCCGCGGCGAGCGCAGGCTGAACCTCCGCGACGCGACGGCGATGGCGGTCGGCGGCATGATCGGCGGCGGCATCTTCAGCGTGCTCGGCGTCACGGTCGGGCTCGCCGGGCACCTGGCGTTCGTGGCCTTCGCCATCGGCGGGCTGATCGCCCTGATGACGGCGCACTCCTTCGGCGCGCTCTCGATGCGGGCGGGGCGTTCGGGCGGGCTGTTCGTGTTCCTCGACGATGCCGGTCACCGCGGGCTCGGCGCGATGCTGTCGTGGCTGCTCATGTTCGGCTACGTCATCGCGCTCGCGGTGTACGGCTTCACCTTCGGGCACTACGCCGCGAACGTGCTCGGGCTGCCCGAGCTCGCCGCCGACGCCGGCTCGGTGCTGGTGCTCGCGGTCTTCCTGCTCATCAACCTGCGCGGCGTCGGAGCGTCGGCCTGGTCCGAGGACCTGGTCGTCGCGGTCAAGCTGCTCGTGCTCGCCCTGATCGCCGGCGTCGGGCTCGCGCATTTCTCACCCGAACGCCTCGCCCCGGCGGCCGACGTCACCGCCGCAGGCGTGTTCGTCGCGGCGAGCTCGATCTTCGTCGCCTACGAGGGCTTCGAGCTCCTCTCGTACGACTACGACGACATCGAGCGCCCGCGGCGCACGCTCCCCCGGGCCCTGTACCTCTCGGTCGGACTCGTCGCCGTGATCTACGTCGTCGTGACGATCGGCACCCAGATGCTCGTGAGCGACGACCAGATCGTGGCGCAGCGCGAGGTCGCGTTCGCGACCGCCGGCCAGGCCGCGCTGGGCACGGCCGGCTACTGGATCGCGACGCTCGGGGCGCTGCTCGCCTCGAGCTCGGCGATCAACGCGACGCTCTTCTCGACGGCACGGCAGATGCACGAGGTCGCCGCGGCGGGCGAACTTCCCTCCGTCTTCGCGCGATCCCGGAACGGCCTGCCCGTGTCGGCGCTGGTGCTGCTCGCGGTCTTCGGCGCCGCCTTCGCCATGCTGCCCGACATCGGGTCGCTGCTGGCCTTCGGGTCGGCGATGTTCCTGATGGTCTTCGGGGTCACGAACGCGCTTGCCTTCGTGGTGCTGCGCGGCGCGCTCACCCGGACCGTCAGCGGCGTCGGCGCGCTGGCATGCTTCGCCGCCCTCGCGACGCTCGTCGTGCAGCAGCTCGCCTCGAGCCCGTCGACGGTGCTGCTCATGGTCGTCTGCGTGCTGGTGATCGCGGCGCTCCGCTGGGGGTTCCTGCGACTCCGTGCGCGGCGATCCGCTTCGGACGCCCGAGGCGAGGAGCGGCACTGACCCGCGCTGAGCCGCGCTTCACGAGCGGACCGCCTCGGCGACTCAGGCGCGTTGGCGGATCTCCTCGCGCAGCTCGCGGATCTCGGCGGTGAGCTGGTCGATGTGGGCCTTGGTGGCGACCTGCTCGGCCTCGTTGGTCTCGCTCACGCGCTCGACGATCCACGACGCGAGCGTGCCGGTCACCACGCCGATCAGCGCGATGCCGCCGATCATGACGCCGACGGCGACGAGCTGCCCGGTCGGCGTGACGGGGAAGAAGTCTCCGTAGCCGACGGTGGTGATCGTGACGAACGCCCACCACAGCCCCTCGCCGAACCCCTCGATCGACCCGCCGTTGCCCCGCTCCGCGTCGAGTACGGCGAGCGCCGCCACGTAGACGAGCAGCACTGACGCCGCTGCGGCGTACAGGATCACCTTGCCGCGCAGCATCGCGCCGGCCGTGCGGCCGAGCACGGTGAGGATCGTCACCACCCGGAGCAGCCGGAGCGGACGCAGCACGGGCAGCATCACCACGGCGAGGTCGAGCAGGTGCCGCAGGAACCACCGGCGCCGGTCCTCGGCGAGCGCGAGGTTCACGACGTAGTCGAGTGCGAAGAGCGCCCAGGTGCCCCAGATGATCGACTCGGCGAGCAGCGCGTCCGGTCCGTCGAGTTGGGCGATCACCTCCCACGAATACGCCGCGAGGAACAGGAGTGCGGCGACGAGGAGGGGCCATTCGACGAGCTTCTGCCAGGACTGCTGGGACATCCGTCCACCGTAGGAAGCGGAAGTCACGGTTCGGTCACGCGAAGCGGCCTACCCCGTGGCGATGACGATCCGCTCCTGGTTCGCACCCTTCTTGCCGGGCTTGTAGTTGCGCTCGACGTTGCCGGATTCGTCGACGGAGAACCACTTCACGGTGGTGGTGGCGTCGATGAGGATCGCCTCGCCGCCCTCGCGGATTCCCGCCGATCGGTACTCGGGCGACGAGTAGGTCGGGTTCGAGCCGTCGAGCGTGTAGTGGATGGTGACGGGCTCGCTGGCGTCGAACTCGACCGCGACGGGGCCCGAGTACGGGCTCGTGCCGGGCTGTACCAACCACGACCGCGGCTTCGCGCGGTCGTCGGACCAGTCCTTCGCGACCTGGTAGAGCTCGACGACGCCGTTGGAGAACTCCATCATCTCGTCGTACGCCTCGCTCCACTCGGGCTGGAAGGAGGTGCCGACCTCGAAGTTCCACGCGTAGATGTCGTGCACGTACCAGAGCTGGTCGCCCGAGTTGCCGGCGGCCGAATAGAGCACGTCCGCGATGGGACCGGTCCGTGCGGGCGTCACGCTGAGGCCGCGCCACTCCTTGATCGCCGAGAGGATGCGCTCCGAGGACTCATAGAAGTACTGCTCGGTCCCGAGGCTCGGTCGCGGCAGGGTGATCCGGCCCGGCATCGAGTACGCGCCCGGGGACCACATGAAGTAGTTGCCCGAGCTGTGGATGTTCATCGCGAAGTCGATGTTCGGGTAGGTGCTCGCGATCCAGTCGAGGTTTCGGGACTCCGGCTCGGACTGCTCTGACGGACCGGCGTAGACCGCCGAGGTGCAGTCGTCGGAGGCGCCCTCGTAGCCGTCGAAGATCGACCCGTAGGCCTGGTTCCGGTTGTCGTCGACGCCCCAGTTGTTGCGCGCGTTGACGTCGTTCGGCTCACCGGGGCCGCAGTAGTTGGTCATGTTCTTCCGCTGGAACGCGGAGTCGTAGAAGCTGTACAGCGCCCCGTCCGGGTTCACCGTCGGCACGATGAAGATGTCGAGGTTGTCGACCAGTCGGCGTGTGTCGGCGTCGGTCTGGTAATTGTGCAGCATCCGGTACGCGGTCTCGATGTTGACGAGCGGCGTCTGCCACTCCCGCGCGTGCTCCTGCGAGTAGGTGAGCACGCCGGTCTTCGATCCGTCGCGGTGCTTGCCGATGCGCAGCGCCTTCACCTGGAACGGCTCGCGCGGGATGCTCTCGGGCGCGTTCAGCTGGTCGTCGAGGGGCTCCGCCCCGGCCGCGACCACGGCGCCGCCGCCGGCATTTCCGCGGTAGGTGCTCGCCTGCACGAGCAGCGAGGCGTCGGCGTCGGCGTTGATCGCAGCGGCCACCTGGGCCGCGGTCGAGGTTGCCGTGCCCGTCGCATCCGTCGCCAACCGCACCCGGATGTCGTTGCCGCTCACTGCCACGTCGAGCGTCGCGTTCGGCCCGGTCGCCGCGTACTCGATGGTGAGGTCGTTGCCTCCCTCGTGGCCCCATGCGAGCGAGGTCAGCACGACGCGTTGCGAGTTCGCCCCGCCCGAGAGGTGCATCGCGGCACGGCGATATCCGTTCGTCTCGTACGGCAGGTCGATGATCTCGGTCAGCGCGGGGAACTCGGCGTGCATCTGCTCGATGATGTCCATGAGCTCGTGCGCGTCCGGGTAGTGGTCGAGGAAGCCCGACTCGTACCCGGCGCCCGGGGCGTGGCCCGGCGCGCTGCCGGGCTCCGTATCGGCGAGCCACTCGGTCACGTCGGCCTCGGCCGACCCGCCGCCGGAGCTCGTCACGCGCACCGTGGCGGGCGGCGGCATCGACGGAAGGAGCCCGATGATGCCGACGGCCGGAAGGCCGCTGCGGATGATCGTGCCGTCGTCCTGCGAGATCATCGCCGACGGGATGGTGATCGACGGGTCGCTGCCCGTCATCGCGAACGGGGCGCCGGCATTGTTGTTCGCGACGACGACCGCCGAAGCGCCGGCGGCCTGCGCGTTGGCGACCTTCACGACGAAGGCGCAGGCGCCGCGATCGACCAGCGCGATGCTCCCCGCCGGGAATCCGATCAGCGGATCGCACGCGAGGGTCGATCCGCCCGCGCTCTGCGCGAGCTCGACGGCACCCGCCACGCCGGTCACGTCGAGCGGAGTGCCGAACGCGGACCCGATCGCAGTGTAGCTGCCGGCCGCCGAGCCGCCCGCGATCACGAGCGCCGCACGGTTGCTGAGCTCGACCTGCACACGGTGGTACAGGTACTCCCCCGCGTCGACGAAGGCCTCCATCGTGGCGCTACCGCCGTCGCCGATCGCGGTGCCCGGTCCGGCATCCCACTCGACGGTCAGGTCGGCGGCGTCGGCGTCGCTGCTCTTCGCCTCGACCGACAGGAACTCCGTGTCATCCGTCGACGTGAAGTAGTCGGCGCGGGCGATGACGACCTCGTCCGTCGTGAGCAGGTCCGCCTCGGCCTCGGTCTCAGCGGCAGCGTCGATCGCCGCGTCTCGCTCGGCCATCCGCGCCGCGCGCGTCGCCTCGATCTGCGCCTCGTCGGCCACGACTTGGACGCCGACGCCCATCGCCTCGAGTTCCGCGATCTGCGCGTTGGTGACGATGCCGGTCACGGCGAACCCGTCGGCGGTGCGCGCGACGTCGTGGTCGAGGTCGTAGCCCCCGCTCACGACGGCGCCGAGAAGGTCGCCGTCCGCCATGGTCAGGGTGACGATCGAGACGGCATCCGGGTCGTCAGGTCCGCCGGCAACCGGCTCGGCATTGGCGCCCGCCGCGGTGAGCGAAGCGCCGAGCACGAGTGCTGCGGTGACTCCGAGGACGGTGAAGCGGCGGTTCCACGATCCGGACATCACAAGATCCAACCCGGTGCGTGATCGGGACGCCCGCCGGTGGACGACGCGCGACGCACCCGCGGCACACGATTCCGAGTTCACGAGGATCCCTCAACCCCCAGAACCGGTGCCACGACGATACGGTCGGCCACGCCGATCAGTGGAACACCGACCTGGCGTCGGCTGTGACCTCGATGGGCACGGTGAACGGTATGAGATCCGTCGAGATCGGCGCGTGCCACACGGCACGGAGCGTCACGCTCGCGCTGCGGCCGTCGCCCGAGTCGGCTCGCACGAGCTCGAGCCCACGCAACGAGTGCTCGGAACCGGCGAGGTAGTCGGCAGCCGCGTCGGCGACGGATGCCTCATCGAGGCCGAACACGAGCGCGTCACCCTCGATCCGGACCTCGTCGAGCCGCCACGCCTCGGCGGCCGCGAGGGCGGCGCCGTCGGCCAAGGTGAAGAGCCGCTTGCGTTCGAGGTACAGCGACGTCGCCGAGGTCACGACCAGGATCAGGGCGAGTGCCAGCACGCCATAGAAGATGGCCAGCAGCAGCGTGGAGCCCGAATCCTCATCGCGCAGGTCCTTCGCGACCCGGCCGTTCACGGTGCACCCGCGAACCGCGAGACCGTCTGCATCGCCTGCGACTCGAGCCGCACCGTCCCGATCCCGCTCGACGCGAGCACCTGCGGCACCATGGGCAACGCCACCGAGGCTCCCACGACGACGGTCACCCGCGTGCCCGCCGTGCCGCACGGACCGCTGCAGTCGACGGCGACGGATGCCGCATCCACGTCGATCCCGTAGTCGGCGAGCACCACGCGCACGGCGCGCTCGACGGATGCCGCGGGCCCGCCGGCATCCGCTCGCAGCACCGCGACGCGGGCCGCCTGTCGCGCCGCGCCTTCGACGCCGAGGGCCGCCGCCTGGATCGATGACATCGCCAGCACGAGGTAGACGAGCGGAACCAGCAGGATCATTGCGACCGTGAGGAACTCGAGCGAGGCCGAGCCGGACTCGTGGGTGAGCGGACTTCGGCGCGCGCCGTCGAACCGGTACCGTCGATGCTCCGCGAACCCGCGACGCCGGCCGTCAGTCGAGCATCTCGATCGCGGCATGGCCGGTCACCTCCATGGCGCGTTCGGGTCCGAGCAGGCCGATGACGGGGAGCGAGATTCGGACCGTGACGGCGATCGCGGGGACGCCTCCGACATCGGTCGTGGTGGTCGAGACCTCCCCGGCGAACTCGGCGGCGATGGCCGCATCGATGAGCTGCCGAGTTCGCTCGACACCCGCCGCGGGCGAGGATCCGGCGAGCGCGGCGTATCGCGCGCCCTCGGCCGCCGCGTCGAGCACCGTGTTGCGCACGTGCAGCGCCAGGGCGAGTTGCGCGACCGCGAGCAGCAGCGCCGTGAGCAGCACGCCGACCAGCGAGAACTCTGCGACCGCGGACCCTCGATCATCGCCGAGCCGGTTCAGAAGCCGACGACGCGATCGATCGCCTGGTCGAAGACGCCTGCGAGGGCCGGGCCGGCGAGGCCCCAGATCACGATGACGAGTCCCGCCGTCATGAGGGTGATGAGCACCCATCCGGGCACGTCGCCACGTTCCTCGGCGAGTCGTCGGGCGATCCATCGGGGCATGAGGAGTCCTTCCGTCGGGGGACGAGGTTCGGCGGTGCATCAGAAGCCCGCCTGGAGAACGAGGTAGCCGGGGAACAGCGCGAAGGCGATGGTGACCGGCAGGATGAGGAAGATGAGCGGCACGAGCATCGCGATCTCCTTGCGCCCGGCGAGCTCGATGATCGTGCGCTTGGCCTCCGCGCGCGCGTCTCCGGCCTGCGCACGCAGCACCTCGGCGAGCGGCGTGCCGCGATCGAGTGCGCCGAGTACCTGGTCGATCGCGCGTGAGAGCGCCGGATGCTCGAGACCGTCGCGGACGTCGGCGAGGGCGATGCCGAGCGGCACTCCCGTGCCGACCGCCGCGACGACGCCCGAGAACTCCCGAGCCAGTTCACCGGACCCCGTCCGCGCGATCCGACGGAGCGCGTCCAGCAGGCCCTCGCCTGCCGTGAGGCTCAACGTGAGGAACTCGAGCACCGTCGGGAGTTCGCTCGTGATGCGCGCGAGCCGCTGTCGCGCGGCGCGTTGCAGCATCCAGTCGGCGGCGACCGCAGCGACCGCGGCCCCGAACGGCGGCACCGCCCAGCGCAGCACGTCCGGCGCCGACTCCAGCGCGGGCGCGAACAGCGCGAACACGGCGGCGAGGGCGAAGCCGACGGCCGCCCAGGCGAGTTGACGTCCGCGGAAGCGCTCGACCGTGGCATCCACCCCGGCCTGCCTGAGCCGCCGCGCGATGGCGTCATTGCCCCCGAGGATCGATGACAGGATGCCACGGGCCCGCCGGGACGCGGGCAGGACGAGCATCCCGATGACCGAGCTCGGATCGGATGCCGGCCGGGCTCGCATGGCGCGCGCCTCGGCGGAGAAGTCGGTGATGTACGGCGCCACGCGTTCGACGAGGCGTGCGCGGCCGATGCGTGGAACCGATGCCGCGACCAGCCAGAGCCCGAGGCCGAGGACCGCGCCGAGCGCGACGGCGACCAACGGAGTCGTACTCAGCTGAACCATCGCTGCTCCTCCGGGAGGCGGCCGAGCCCGAGCATGACCCGATAGGCGACGATCGTGACGGCGACGCCGCAGAGGATGAGCGCGGTGCCCGCAGCGGAGTCGAACGCGACCAGCGTCTCGGGGCGAGTCGCGAGCACGCAGAGCAGGAGCCATGGCGCAGCGACACCGAGTCGAGCCGCGTTGCGGATCCAGCCCTGGCGCGCGAGCACTTCGGCCCGGAGCGCGGCATCCTCTCGGAGGTGGCTCGCGAGCCCTCGCAGCACCGCGGTGAGGTCGGTGCCGCCGACCTCGCGCGCCATGCGGAGGGTCTCGAGGATGCGATCGGCGACCGGGTCGGCCAGCCGGGTCTTCAGCATGTCGACAGCCGCGCCGAAGTCGCCTGTGCGGCGGAACTCGTCGTCGAACCCTGCGAATGCGCTTCGCGTCGCGGCCGGACCGAGGTCACCGAGGGCGGCGATCGCATCGGGCAGGTTGATGCCGGCGCGCACGCTCGAGACGAGGTGGTCGACGACGTCGGGCCAGATCGCGCGATTCGTCGCCCGGCGCCGATTCGCGCGTGCCCTGATGACGACGGGAGTCACGACCGCCGCGAGGAGCCCGGCGATCAGCGCGAGCAGCGGGACCCCGAACACGGCCTGCGCGACCGCCGACGCGATCGCCGCCAGCACGATGCACAGCGCGACGACCACGACGATCGGCACCGCGTGGAGGCCTGCGAGTGCGAACTCGTCGCGAACGGCCTCGATCGGTCCGCGCCGCCCGCCGCGTGCGCTCGTTCCGCCACCCGTACGAGCGCTCGCGGGCCACAGCCACGGCGACAGCGCCAGCAGGAGCCCGACGCCGAGCGTCGTGCCGAGGACGAGGCTCACGCCGCTGCGCCCAGGACGATCGCGGGATCCAGCCCGGCCGCCTCGAACTTCTCGGACCTGCTCGGGTAGGCGCCGGTGCGCGCGAGAACGCCCGTCGATCGGTCGTACCGGAAGATCGCCTCGGCCTCGACACCTGCTCCGACCGCCTTCCCCGTGGTCGCGGCGATCTCGGCGACGCGGCGGCGTCCGTCGCGGTCGATGGCGAGGTGCACGACGAGGTCGATGCAGGAGGCCACGGTCGGCACGACGAAGCCAGAGTCGATGTTCCGGCCCGCGAGGAGCGGGAGCGTGCAGAGCTTCGCGAGCGCATCCTGGGCCGAGTTCGCGTGGATCGTGCACATGCCGGGCAGGCCCGAATTCAGCGCGATCAGCAGGTCCAGGCTCTCCGCCTCGCGAACCTCGCCGACGACGAGTCGATCGGGCCGCATCCGCAGCGCCTCCTTCACGAGCCTCCGCAACGTGATCTCGCCCGAGCCTTCGAGGTTCGGCTGGCGGCACTGCATCGCCACCAGGTCGCGGACGTCGAGGTCGAGTTCGAACGTCTCCTCGACGGTGACGACCCGCTCCCCCGTGCGCGTCGCCGCGAGCAGCGCGTTGAGCATGGTGGTCTTGCCGGTGTGCGTCGCACCCGAGACGAGCACGTTGGCACCGGCGAGCACGCCCATACGCAGGAACTCCGCGGCCTGGCGGGTGATCGAGCCGAGTTCGACGAGCTGCGGCAGCGACCGGATGCGCTGCTGGAACTTCCGGATGTTCACGGCCCAGTGTGCGCGCGTGACGTCGGGGATCGCGACGTGCAGGCGGGAGCCGTCGGGCAGCGACGCGTCGACGAACGGTGAACTCAGGTCGACCCTGCGGCCCGAGTGCTGCAGCATCCGCTCGACCAGGTCGCGCACCTCGCGATCGGCGAGCACGACCGTGGTGAGTTCGGCCACGCCACGGCGCGCGACGAACACGCGAGTGGGCGAGTTGATCCAGATCTCCTCCACCGTCGGGTCGTCGAAGAACGGCTGCAGCGGCCCGTAGCCGGTGAGGGATGCCACGACCTCGCGCGCAGCGCCCTGCTCGTCGACGAGCGGTGCGTGCGCCCCGGCGAGTGCTCGCTCGGAGTACCGGCGCACCTCCTCGGCCGCGAAACGCGCGGCAGCCGCGTCGTCGCGTGCGAGGTCGACGCCCTCGCGGAGCACCCGACCGCGCACCCGCTCGGCGATGGTGCGCACGGGGTCCGACATGGCTCCCATCATGGAGAAGCCGGGCGGATGGCCCGCGCGGTTATCCACACCGACGCTCGCGGCGCCCGCTCACCGCCTCAGCGGGAACGGGCGCCGCGGCATCCGCGACTCAGGTCGCCGGCGAGCACACGTACCGGTACGGCCCCGGCAGGGGCGGACCGATGATGGGGCCGTTCTGCAGGTCGATGACGGCCGAGACGCCGCCGAGGGCTTCGCAATGCTCGTCGAGGCCGGACTTCACGGTCGGCGACGGCTCCGAGAAGAAGTCACCGCACGTGGCCTGGCTGGAGGCGAACGCGAACTCGACGCCGGGCAGTCCGTCGCAGACCGTGCCCATGGCGACCGTCGCCGGTCGGGCGCAGAGGACCGTGACGTTCAGGTCGTCACCGCCACGGAATGGGTTCGGGATCGTCACGACGTCCCAGACCGCCGTCTCGGCCGGGCACGCCGGCGCGAGCGCCGACCTCAGGGTGAACTCGCTGCCCTGGTACTCGATCCACCGGCAGCCGAGCGAGGTGAACGTCGCGAAGTACGCTCCTCCAGCCCCTGCGCAGGCTTCCTGCACCGTGGGCGGCGGCGGCGTGAACGTGATCGTCACCTGGCCCACGGCGGTGAGCTCGCCGTCGGAGAGCGTGTAGACGAATCCGGCGGATTCCGCCGCCTCATCCGGCGCGAACTCGATCGATTCGCCGTTCAACACGGCGCTGCCCGACGTCGCATCGGACACCGCGGTGATGGCGAGGTCCGCACTGTCGACGTCGGAGTCGTTCGCGAGCAGGTCGGCGACCGGGATGACGACCGGGTCGCCGGCGACCGCCTGGACCGCGTCGTCGCCCGCGACCGGGGCGTCGTTGACCGGCACGACCGTGACCACGATCGAGCCGATCGCATCGGCCAGCCCGTCGGAGACCACGTAGGGAAGCGTCCTCGTGCCGTTGAAGTCCTGCGGCGGCGTGTAGGTCAGGCCACCGCCGGCCGTGAACTCGAGCACCTCGTCCCCCGGCTCACCGGTTCCGGTGCCCTCCACGCCCGTCGCCGAGAGCGCATCGCCGTCGACGTCGACGTCGTTGCCGAGGAACCCCGGCTCCGCGACCACGAGGATCGCATCCTCGTCGACCGAGTACTCATCGAGGGTCGCCACGGGGGCGTCGTTCACCGATGCGACCGAGATCGTGGCGGTCGCGGGCGTGAGCGCCCCGTTCCCGTCGTCGACGAGGTACTCGAACGAATCACCGCCCGAGAAGTTCTCGTCCGGGACGTACTGGAAGGACCCGTCCGCGTTCAGTGCGAGCGTGCCGTGCGTCGGCGCGACGCCGAGTTCTGCGATGAGCACGTCGCCGTCGGCATCGGTGTCGTTGGCGAGGACGCCCGACGGGGCGACCGTCAGCACGACATCCTCGTCCGTCGCGTACCCCTCGCCGACCGCGACGGGCGGTTCGTTGACGAGGACGACCGCCACCAAGCCGGAGGCCGAACCGCGGTCGCTGAGCCGGAGCTCGACGGAGAATGTCCACTCCCCCCGAGCGAGGTCGGCGAGCGTCGCCTCGAAGTCCGTCGACTTCGCCGCGGCGCCGACCTGCGACCCGCACCCCACCGGGCCGATCGAGCCGTCGGGCGCGGTGAGTGCGCACGACATCGACACGATCGCCTTCGGTGCGCGGTTGATCGTGTACCCGACGGTGGCGGATCCGGTCGCGACGACCGGCTCCGCGAACTCCACCACCGGCTTCGAGGACCCCGGAGCCGCCGATGCGGGCGCGGCGCCGATCATCCCGCCGAACACGACGAGCGCGACCGCCGCGGCCGCGGCCGCCATCCCTCGTCGGCGTCGCGGTGGGGTGGGCGGACGACCGGGTGAGGCACCGGATCGGGCGTCGGAGCGACCGGGGGCGGTCGTCGTTCGGGTGGCGGGCAGGTGGGATCGCATGGTGCCTCCTACGGCATCCGGCCACGGCCCGCGGCACCTCGAAGCTAGCCGATCCGGACCCGCGCGGCGGCCCCCAGTCCGCGGGGCACGGCCCGAGCACTCCAGCAGTCACATGCCGGCGATCGGCGGCACCCTCGGCCCGTCGGGCGAGCGCTCCTTCCCGCATCGGCCGCACGAGTAGTACGCCGTTCCGCTCTCCGGCTCGTGCTGCAGCACCCACTTGTGGATGCCGATCCGGCACTCCCAGTTCTTCTCAGCCATGGTCCGCTCCCGTCTCCGGGTCTGGGGGAACCGACCGACAAGATACTCCTCCGGGCCCGGTGCCGCACCTGCGTGGTCGGTCACCCGTCGAGCTCGTCGAGCGCGGCCCGCGCCTCGTCACGAGCGCGTGCCGACCTCGCCGCCTCGGCGGCCGCCGATTCCCTGGCGCGCGTCGCGATGCGCACCTCCCGCTCGGCGGGGCGGAGCTCGTCGCGCACCTCCGACAGGCGTCGTTCGAGCTCGTCGCGCTCGGTCTCCAGGTCGTCGAACCGGCGCACCGCGGTCTCGAGGCGAGCGGATGCCTCGGCGACCGTCTGCTCGTCGTCCTCGGCGCGCTCGCGCGCCTGCCGCAGTTCCTCGTCGAGCCGCTCGCGTTCCCGGCGAGCCGCCTCGGCGGCCCGGTCGACGTCGGGCGCACGCGAAGCGCCGCGGGAGGACGCATCCGCCCGCCCCGCGCGCCGCTCGTTCCGCGCGTCGGGCCGCTCGGACGGGCGCTTGCCGAGCCGGCGCGGCGGGCCCGGCTCGCCGCCGCCGACCGCACCCGCGAGATCGACCTCGACACCGACCGCGCGGAGGCTCCGCACGAGGCGTCCGCTGGCGACGGCGGCACCCGCCTCCTCGGACACGCTCGCGGCGACGAAGGTCTGCTCGACCTCGTCGAGCACGGCGCGCGACGGCGGGCGGTCCGCGTCACCCGCCGTCGAGGTCGCCAGTCGCACGAGGTCGCCGATGAGCTCGCGCCGTTCCGCGACGAGCGCGCCGAGCGCGCGGCCGTCGCAAGCGGCCTGCGCGTCGGCGAGTTCGCCGCCGAGGCCCACGAGGTCGCCGACGCGGTCGGGCTCGTCGCGCGCGAGGCGGTTCACGATCCACGCCGAGGGCGACGGGCGGCGCAGCGCGCCGATGGCCTTGGCCGAGGCAACGTCGCCGCCGGTCCGGGCGTCGGCCGCACGCGCGTTGCGCGCCGCCGTGAACTCCTCGGGCACGAGCGAGTAGAGCGCATCGGCCGCCTCCGCCACCGGGTCGGTCGCCATGCGTCCATCATCGCGCGCCGGAGGGCGCGCGCACCCGAGTTCGCAGGATCAGGCGGGTCGTCTCCGCGCGAGCGGACGCATGCGGCGTCTCATCCTGCGACCTCGGCGCGCCGAGCCGAACCCGCGTGTGCGCGGGCGCCACGCCCGCCCGCCCGCCTCACACCGTCTCGAGGTACTTGTGCACGAGGCTGACCGCGACCGAGCCCTGCCCCACGGCCGACGCCACGCGTCGCATGACATCGTGTCGCACGTCGCCGGCGGCGAAGATCCCGGGCACGCTCGCCTCCTGGAGGAACGGGTCGCGCTGCGGCGTCCAGCCCCGTGGGCGGCGACCGTCGCGCACGAGGTCCTGGCCGGTGAGCACGAAGCCGTGGTCGTCGAGCTCGACGAGGTCGCGCACGACGTTGGTGCCGGGCACGGCGCCGATGAAGACGAACATGGCGTCGGCGGGCAGGTCCTGCTCCCCGCCGGTCGCGATGTCGCTGACCGTGACCGACTCGAGGCGGTCCTCGCCGGTCAACGAGACGACCCGCGAGTGCGGGCGCACCGTGATGTTCGGCGTCGACGCGATCTGGTCGATCAGGTATCGCGACATCGACGACTCGAGCCCGTCGCCGCGCACGAGGATCGTGACCTCGGCCGCGTACCGCGACAGGAACATCGCGCCCTGGCCGGCCGAGTTCGCGCCGCCGACGACGGCCACGCGGCATCCGCTGTACGCCACCGCCTCGGAGGCGGCCGCGCCGTAGTAGACGGATGCCCCGAGGAGCTGCTCCTCGCCGGGCACGCCCAGCGTGCGCGCCGACACGCCCGTCGCGAGCACGAGCGCACGGCAGCGCAGCTCGCTGCCGTCGTCGAGCGTGACGATCTTGTACGAGTCCTCCAGGCGGATGCCGGTCACCGCCTGCGGGCTCAGGATCTCGGCGCCGAGGCGCTTCGCCTGCGTCACCGCGCGTCGGGCGAGGTCGGCGCCGCTGATGCCGTTCGGGAAGCCGAGGTAGTTCTCGATGCGCGAGCTCGTGCCGGCCTGCCCGCCCGGAACCTCGCGCTCGACGACCGCGGTGCGCAGGCCCTCCGAGGCGCCGTAGACGGCGGCCGCGAGCCCGGCGGGGCCGGCACCGACGACGACGAGGTCGTAGAACGGCTGCTGCGCGGGCGCCCGCAGGCCGATGCGCTCGGCCAGCTCGTGCAGGTCGGGGCAGAACAGCGTCGTGCCGTCGGGCAGGAACACCACGGGCAGCTTGCGCGCCCCGCTCGTGGAGGCCTCGACGAGCTCGCGCGCACCCTCGTTCTTCTCGATGTCGAGCCACTGGTACGGAATCTGGCTGCGCGCCAGGAAGTCCTTCACCGCGTGCGTGGTCGGCGACCACAGCGTGCCCGCGACGCGGATGCCCTCGTACACGGGCGGCGCCGAGGCTCGCCAGTCGTCGAGCAGGTCGTCGATCACGGGGTAGAGCCGCTCCTCCGGCGGGTCCCACGGCTTCAACAGGTAGTAGTCGAGGTCGAGCGCGTTGATCGAGGTGATCGCCGCGTTCGTGTCGGCGTAGGCGGTGAGCAGCACGCGCTTGGCGTCGGGCACGAGCCTCAGCGCCTGCTCGAGGAACTCGGTGCCGGTCATGCCCGGCATCCGCTGGTCGACGATGAACAGCGCCACGGGCGTGCCGCGCTTGAGGTACTCCCCCACCGCGTCGAGGCCCTCCTGACCGGACGACGCCTTCACGACCCGGTAGTCCGCGCGGTAGCGCGCCTGGAGGTCGCGGGCGATCGCGTTGAGCACCTGCGGCTCGTCGTCGACCGTCATGATCACCGGCTTGGCCACGGCTCAGCCCTCTCCGACGTCGGGCACGGCGTCACCGGGCGTCGAGTCGATCGGCAGTCGCACGGTGAAGCGCGTGCGCCCCGGCACCGACTCCACCGTCATGTCGCCGTGGTGCTTCTTCACCACGATGTTCCGCGAGATCGGCAGCCCGAGCCCCGTGCCCTCGCCGACCGGTTTCGTGGTGAAGAACGGGTCGAACAGCGCCCCGAGGTTCTCGGGCGGAATGCCGGGGCCGTCGTCCTCGATCTGCACCTCGACCACGTCGTCGTCGCGTCGCGCGCGGACCGTCAGCGTGCCGGCGCCGTGCATGGCGTCGATGGCGTTGTCGATGAGGTTGGTCCACACCTGGTTCAACTCGCTCGCGTACGCCTGGATCGTCGGCAGATCGGCGTCGTACTCCCGGACGACGTGCACGCCGCCCTTCAGCTTGTTGTGCAGGATGATCAGCGTGTTGTCGAGACCGCGGCGCACGTCGACGTCCTGCACGGGGGTCTGGTCCATGTACGTGTAGGTCTTCAGGGCCTTCACGAGGTCGACGATGCGCGTCGTGCCGACGGCGACCTCGGAGAGCAGCGTGTAGATCAGGAACTTCAGGCCGAGCCACTCGACGACGACGGGCGCCTCGTCGGCGTCGAATGTCGTGGCGAGGTCGTCGAGGTCGCCGACCGACATCCCGAGGCTGACGACGGCCGGGGCGAGTTCGCCCCCGTCGTCGACCTCGTGCGCGTCGAGCCAGTCCTCGACCTCGGCCTCGCGATCGCTGCGCTCGAGCGCGCCGAGCTCGATCGGCTGGTCGGCCCGCTCGACCGCGAGCCGGTCGAGGTCGCGGAGCTGCTCGAGCTTCGACCCGTAGACGCCGAGCCGGCCGAGCTGGAGCTGCGCCTCCTGCAGCTTCGCGAACACGACCATCGCCTGCGAGGCACCGCGCTGCGCGGCGGACGCCGGGTTGTTCAGCTCGTGCGCCATGCCGGCGCTCAGCTTGCCGAGCGAGGCCATCTTCTCCTGCAGGATCAACTGGTCCTGCATCTGCCCGATCTGGGCGAGCGTGTCCTCGAGCACGGAGTTCTTGCCGCGCAGCTCCTCGGTGCGCTCGCGCAGCTGCTGCTCGCTCTGGCGCAGCGCCTCCTCCGCGGCCTTCCGCTCGCCGATGTCGCGGATGATGCCCGTGTAGTACCGGTCGTCGTGCACCGTCCACGTCGAGAGCGAGAGCTCGATCGGGATCTGATCACCTGACTTCGTGATCGCCGACAGCTCGACGGTCGTACCGATGACGTGGGCCTCGCCGGTCTCGGTGTACCGCTTCATGCCGGCGCGGTGCAGGTCCTGGAATTCGGGCGGGATCACGAGCTCGAGCTGCTGCCCCACCGCCTCCTCCTCGGAGTAGCCGAGGATGCGCGACGCGGCCGAGTTCCACGACACGATCCGTCCGGTGTGGTCGGCCGAGATGATCGCGTCGATGGCCGACTCGGTCACCGAGCGGAACTTCTGCTCGGCCTGCTTGCGCTCGCTGATGTCTCGGATGATGCCCGTGTAGTAGCGGTCCTCGTCGAGGAACCAGGTCGCGAGCGACAGCTCGATCGGGAACTCCGACCCGTCGGCGCGGATGGCGGCCAGCTCGACGGTCGAGCCGATGACGTGGGTCTCGCCGCCCGTGCTGACGCGGTGGATGCCCGTGCGGTGCAGGTCGCGGAAGCGCTCGGGGATCACGAGCTCGAGCCGCTGTCCGATCGCCTCGTCCTCGCTGTGGCCGAACAGCGCGGTCGCCGCGCTGTTCCAGCTGCGGATGACGCCCTCGGCGTCGGCGGAGATGATCGCGTCGATCGCGGACTCCATGACGGACCGGAACTTCGCCTCGGACTCGCGCAGTGCCATCCGCACCTTCGACACCGTGACCTGCCGCTCGATGCGGGCGAGCACCTCGCGGGCGTCGAAGGGGATGCCGATGAGGTCGTCGCCCGCCTCGAGTCCGCGCACGCGCGTCTCGACGTCGGCGTCGGCGGCCATGAAGATGAGCGGCAGGTCGTGGGTGTCGGCGGCGCCGTGCAGCTCGGCCGCGAGGGCGAACGGGTCGGCGTGATGGAGCCCGGCGTCGAGCACGATCAGGTCGGGTCCGCGTGCGGCCGCGGCGTGCGCGTGCGCGGGATCGCCCTCCGCCGTGAGCACCGTGTAGCGGTCCTCCTCGAGGATGCCGCTGAGGTCGGCGATCGCACCGGCGTCGTCGGAGATCACGAGGATCGAGCCGAGCTGGGCCACGGAGGCCTCCTCCCCGTCGTCCGCTTCGTCGTCGCTGGTCGTGTCCCGCAACCCTATCGACGGGGCCGGGAGCGGGACTGTCCCCCGAATGGGTGCCGGGCCGGCCTCAGGCCGACGTCGAGAGCAGTGCGGCGACGAGGATCGCGACCTGGCCGAGGAGCACGAATGCGCCGAGCACGATCGCCGTGATCGAGAGCCACCCGGGCCCGGCGATCGGGTCGGCGCGGAACTGCCGGCGTCCGACGATGCCGAGCACGATCGCGATCGCGGCGACGGGCAGCGCCCACCAGGAGGGCAGGAGGAACGCGATCACGGCGAGCGCGATGCCGAAGATCGCCGCGAGCGACGGCCGGCGCGTCGGCTCGGCGTCGTCGGGAATCCCTCGGCCCGACCCCGAGCGGCCGCCGATCCCCCCGCTCACCTCGCGCTCTCCCGTGGTGCACGCCGTCGATCCGCCATGCACCCAGTGAACCGCATTCCCACCCGGGGCGTACGGATGCCGCGGCTCGCGCCTCGGCGGATGCCGCGGCCGATCGCAGGTCCGACGCATCCGCGGGACGCCGCAGTGCCCCGCGTTCGGGTGCCACCGCACCGACACGCCAGCGCGTCGCGGCCCTCACGGACGGAATGGCTGACTACATTCGGCCACGAGACACGGCCGCGGGGGGCGCCGAGAACGGAGCGAACGCGAATGACCGGAACCGAACCTGCACCCACCCCGGAGATCGGGGCCGTCCCGACCGAAGACGGCGCGGACTACCGCCCCGAAAAGGTCGACGCCCTCGTCGCCCGAATCGTGGCGGAAGAGGACGCCGAGCTCAGACGCGGCTTCGCCTCGGGCGCCGAGTTCGCCGTGACCCGCGGCGCCTCCTCGCGCGAGCAGATGCTGCACCGGCTCGAGTGCTCCACGATCGAATCGCACCTGGACCGCACGTCGAAGTGGACCGAGCCGCATCGGCGTCGCCTCGCGTCGAACCCGGCCTACCGGATCCCGATGCCGACGCTCATCACGCGGCAGGCCGCCCGCGACCTCTCGGGAGTGCGCTCGTGCCGGGCGTGCTGGCCGAACCCGACGGGCGGCGAGCCGCGACCGCTCCGTCGGCTCTCGGCCAAGAGCCTCGGGCCGCAGCACGTCGGCCACGTGCTCGCTCGTCCCGACGGCGAACCCCTCGGGACGATCGTGCGCTGGGGCGCGCGCACGGGAGCCGACCTCTTCGGCGTGGTGCACGACGAGATCGAGATCGTGACCTCGATGGGCGTCGAGACCGTCGGCCCCGACGACCACGTCGTCATCTGGGATCTGCCGACCGACGAGCAGGCGATCCGCCGGAAGGCGCAGCTCGTCCAGCGGTTCGCCGACCACCGCGACGGCATGGCGAGCTGAGCTCGGCGGACCGAGGGGCCACCGCGGGTCGCGCCGGGGCGCGGGTCAGCCGTCGATCCAGGGCTCGCGCCATCCGCCCCGCTCGGAGACGAG
This sequence comes from Agromyces excoecariae, assembly GCF_051715505.1. Classification (NCBI taxonomy): domain Bacteria; kingdom Bacillati; phylum Actinomycetota; class Actinomycetes; order Micrococcales; family Microbacteriaceae; genus Agromyces; species Agromyces excoecariae. The sequence goes on from NZ_JBPSLA010000008.1 coordinate 160,947, forward strand.
CGAATCGGCCGCCGCCGGACCCCATGTGCCGGGGGCGTACGCCTGCACCTCGGGCGGCGCGTCGAGCAGCGGCTGGATGACCCGCCATTCCGCGTCGATCGTGTCCTGGCTGGCGAACCGCATCCCGCCGCCGGCGAGCGCCGCCTCGAAGAGCACCTCGTACGGTGTCGGCACCTCGCCGGGCTTCGCCTCGAATCCCACGTCGAGCTCCGCGAGCTGCGGCGCCGCCGCGTCCACCCGCTGCGCCGCGAGCGCGACCCGCACCCCGAAGGTCGGCCCGAGGCGGACGACCAGCTCGTTCGACGGCGGGTGCTCGCCGCGCAGCCCGAACCCGAGCGACGGCGCCTCGCGGAAGACGACGCGCACCTCGGTCTCGGTCTCGTGGAGCCGCTTGCCGGTGCGGATGAAGAACGGCACGCCCGACCAGCGCGGATTGTCGATCCGGAGCTCGAGCGCGGCGAACGTCTCGGTCGTCGAGTCGGCGGCGACGCCGTCGACGTCGCGATAGCCCTCGTACTGGCCGCGGACGTACCGAGCGGGATCGGCCGGCACGATCTCGCGCAGCAGCTCGGTGCGACGGCGACCGATCGACGCGCGGTCGCCGGGCTCGGGCGCCTCCATCGCGATCGCGACGACGACCTGCAGCAGGTGGTTCACGACGACGTCGCGGAGCGCTCCGACCGGGTCGTAGAAGTGCCCGCGATCGTCGACGCCGAACGCCTCGGTCATCGAGATCTGGACGTGGTCGATGTGGTCGCGGTTCCACGTCGGCGCGAGGAGCGTGTTCGCGAAGCGCAGGAACGGGATCTCCTCGAGCCCGACCTTGCCGAGGTAGTGGTCGACGCGCAGCAGCTGCGACTCGTCGACGACCGAGTGCAGCTCGGCGGCGAGCGCCTTCGCAGAGGCGAGGTCGTGCCCGAACGGCTTCTCGATCACGAATCGCGCGTTCGTCGCGAGCCCCGCGCCGGCCACGCCCTTCACGACGGTCGCGAACAGGTTCGGCGGCACCTCGAGGTAGAAGAGCGGATGCTGCGCCTCGCCCATCGCCTGCTTCACGCCGTCGTACGTCTCGGGCTTCCCGAAATCGCCGTGCGCGTACGACATGCGGTCCATGAGCCGTCGGAACACGGCTTCGTCGAGGTCGCCCTCCTCCGCGGTGATGCTCTCGCGAGCGCGCTGCGCGAGCCGGTCCTTCGTCCAGTCCTCGAACGCGACGCCGACGATCGGGCAGTCGAGCAGCCCCCGCTCCTCGAGTCGGTACAGCGAGTGGAAGGTCTTCACTCGTGCGAGGTCGCCGGTGATGCCGAAGATCACCATGACGTCGCGACGCGTGGTCGTGTCATCCGTTGCCCCCATGGGCGGCAGTCTGGCCGAGCGCGCCGACGACGACAAGGGTCGGATGGCGCCGGAACCCGTGCCGGGCCGGCGTCCTGCCGCCGCCTAGACTGAACGGGCACTCGCGGGAGTGGTGAAACCGGTAGACACGCAGGATTTAGGTTCCTGTGCCTTCGGGCGTGAGGGTTCGAGTCCCTCCTTCCGCACTCGGCTCGAATCGGCTCGGAGATCGGGCCCGGCTCACTCACCGTACCTCGTGAGTGGCCGTGCGCGTTTCGCCATCGCCCGCTGCCCCCGCTCCCTCGAACGAGCGCGAGCGACCTGTCCGTCGCCTCAGGCGAGCGAGAGCACGAACGAGAGCACGAAGCCTGCGGCCGTGCTGAGCGCCACGGCCGGGCCGCCGTGCTCGTACGCCTCGGGCATGAGGGTGTCGGCGAGCGAGGCGATCACCGCGCCGGCGGCGAACGCGAGCGGCAGCGAGATCGTCTCGGGGTCGGAGTTGGCGAGCGGTCCCGCCCCGATGACGACGGCGAGGACGAGCAGCGCGGCGCAGGCGCTCCACAGGAGCACGATGCTCCGGGTCGACCGCCCCTGGCTCCGCATCGATGATGCCCCCACGAGCGACTCGGGCAGGTTCGAGACGAAGATCGCCGCCAGGAGGGCGAAGCCGCCGGTCCCGGCTTCGCCGAGGGAGACGCCGAGCGCGAGGTTCTCGGGCACGCCGTCGAGGGTCACGGCGGCGAGCAGCGCGAGACCTGCGGCCCCACGGGTGGTCGCCGCTGACGCCGGCCGATCGGACGCCGCGGCATCCGTGTCGAGCTTGACGCTGCCCTCGACCTCCGCGGCGGGTCGCGCCTGCCGTCCCGGCTGCGCCCAGCGGTCGAGCAGGGCGCTGAGGACCGCGAACACGACCGCGCCGGCGAGCAGGCCGACCGCCGCTCGGACGATCCCACCCCGCTCGTACGCGTCCTCGAACAGCTCGAACGCGAGCGCGGTGATGAGCGCGCCGGCGGCGAACGACAGCAGGATCGCGAGGACGCGCTTCGGCAGGCGGACGCGCGCACCGACGATCGCGCCGATCACGAGCGCGCTCGACGCCACGAGCCCGAACCAGAGTGCCGTCACCACGTGCCCAGTCTCGGCCGGTCGGCGTGGCCGGTGAAGGGGATTGACGGGCGCGAGCGCTCAGGCGTAGTCCGACGGGTGCCGACCCGCAGCGTCGCGTCGAGGCCGAACGCCTCGGCCGGCACGACGCGGATTCGGATCCGTACGATTGGACCGGTGATCGATCCGCACGAACCGCCCGCCGTCGCGCCGGGCACCTACGAGCACTACAAGGGCGCACGCTACGAGGTGCTCACGCTCGCCCGCCACAGCGAGACCGAGGAGTGGGTCGTCGTCTACCGCCAGCTCTACGGCGACTTCGGCGTCTGGGTGCGGCCCGCCGGCATGTTCGCCGAGCAGGTCGAGGTCGACGGACGGCTCGTCCCCCGCTTTCGGCGCGTCGACTGACGGCGAGCGGATGCCGCGGCGCGGCCGCCCGTGGGGAACCTCATCCTCACGGCGGATTCGGGGGCTGCCCCGATCGCCGCGAGGCATCCGCTCGCTAGACTGCTCGAACACCCCAGCCCACCGAGGCCGGCCGCCGCCGCGTCCGACGACAGGAGCACCACGCCGTGATCCACACCGCGCTCATCCCCTGGCTCGACCCGGAGACGATCATCCAGGGCGCGGGGCCGTGGGCGCTGCTCGTGGTCTGCTTCATCGTCTTCGCCGAGACCGGCCTGCTCGTGGGCTTCCTGCTGCCGGGCGACACGCTGCTCGTCATCTCGGGCCTGCTCTCGAACCCCGAGTTGGTGCCGCCGAACGGCGTGTTCGGCGTCTCGGTGTGGCTCGTCGCCCTGCTCATCGGGCTCTCGGCGTTCGTCGGCGGCGAGGTCGGCTACGAGATCGGCCATCGCGGCGGCCCGAAGGTGTTCGAACGCAAGGAGAGCGGGCTCTTCAGCGTCAAGAACGTCGAACGCACGAACGCGTTCTTCGAACGGTTCGGCGGGCTCACGATCATCCTCGCCCGCTTCGTGCCCATCGTGCGCACGTTCGCGCCGGTCGCCGCGGGCGTCGGCCACATGAACCGTGGCCGCTACACGCTGTACAACTTCATCGGCGCGGTGCTCTGGGGCTTCGGCCTCACGATGTTCGGATACGCGGTCAGCTTCATCCCGCCGGTCGCGTACCTCGTGCGCGAGTACATCGACCTGATCCTCCTCGTGGCGGTCGGCGGCACCGCGCTCGTCACCGCGTGGCACTACTTCAGCGAGCGCCGCAAGGCGAAGAAGGCCGCGGCCGCCGGAGAAGACGTCATCACCGACCATGAGGAGGCCGAGGAGCTCGTCCTCGACCCCGACGTGTTCGATCGCCCGCCGCACCTCGACGGCGAGCACCCGCACCACGGCGACGGGCACGGCGACGACCGTCCTCCGCACGAGGGCCGCTGACACCGAGGGCGGATGCCGCGGCGCGGCGCCGCACGCTCCGGCCCCGTCGTCGGACGAGGCCGGCCGCTTTGGACTGATCAGCCCGCGAACCACCCCGTGGCGCCGACGGTCTCGCCCATGCGCGGCACGTACTGGTCGAAGTACACCCTCGAGATGAGCTCCCGTCGGCTGCGAACGCCCGCCTTGTCGAACACCGACTTCAGGTGGTCCTGCACGGTGTAGGCCGACACGTGCAGCGTCGAGGCGATCTCCTTCGTCTCGACGCCCTGCAGCACGAGGCGGGTGACCTCGCGCTCACGCGGCGTGAGCCCGAACGCGGCGACGACGAGCGAGACGATCTCGGGCGGCCGGGCCTCCTCGATGGTGACGACCACGTCGCCGGTCGCGCCCGCGGCGCCGCGCAGCGGCGAGGCGTGCAGCAGCAGCCAGATGCCGGAGGCGGTCCGGACGCGGGCGCGGGCGGGCGGCGTCTCGGGTGACGCCAGCGTGCGACGAGCGGCGCCGACGAGCGAGGTGACGAGGCTCAGCGGGTCGCCTCCGTGGGCGGTGCCGCGCAGTTGCTCGAGCCGTTCCTCGGCGCCGACGCTGATCTGCGCGACCTCGTCGTCTGCATCGACGATGACGACGGCGGGTCCGCTGGTCTCGCCGAGCGGCACGGTGTCGTGCGCGAGGCGCGTGAGGATGCCCGAACGGACGCCGCGTGCGAACGACTCGGACAACGAGCCCAGGAACTCGACCTCATCGGCGGTGAACGCCGGATCGTCGCTGCCGCGGAAGATCGCGAGGCATCCCCAGACGGCGGCGCCGTCGCGGAACAGCAGCCGGGCCTCGTCGGCGAAGCCGTAGACGGGCATCATGAGCCGCGTCATCCGCTCGGACCGGTCGATCACGTCGGCGGCGGTGGCGTGCATGCCGATCGCGCGGTGCTCGCCGAGCGCGAGCGATCGGAAGGAGGTGGGCTCCTCCGAGCCGTACTCGATGATCCCGAAGAGGCGGTCGTGCTCGTTGTGCGCCTCGAGCGCACCGTACTTGCGGGCGCTCGTCAGCATCATGGTGGCCGGATCGTGGGTTCCGACGCACGCGCCGACCCACGGCACCGCGCGGCGCACCGAGTCCGTCGCCTCGCCGATGAAGTCGTCGAGATCGAGCCCGGCGCGCGCGAGCACGTCGAGGTCGCCCCGCACGCGGGCCCCGGTCAGCTGGGGAATCACGCGTTCAGTATGCGCCCACGACCGCCGGACCGGTATCCCAGATCGCTGGGAGTCCCGCGGACCCGCTCGGTGGGATCGCCGATTCCCCGGTCGATCGGGATACCGCGGGGCGCGGCGGGCCGCGCACGATGTCCGTCGTGACCACCACCACCATCGAGACCCGGTCCGTCGACGACCGCGGCGAGCTGATGCACGCCGACGACGCGACCGCGCAACTGTGCCTCTCGCTCGTCCGGCTCGAGGCGGCGCTCGTCGAGCGCGGCCTCGGCCTCGAAGCGGTGACGCAGGTGCGCATCCACGCGACCGAGCCGGGGTCCGCGTCGGAGCTGGTCGAGCTCGTGCTCGAGCGCTTCGGCGCCGGCAGGGCCGCCCCGGTCGTCGCCTGGGTCTCCGACGCTCGCGAGGACGTTCCGGGGATGCTCGTGCGCCTCGCGGCGGACGTGGCGGTCACCCCACCGACCCGAGTACCGAACCCACCCGCCCAGTGAACCGAAGGACCGACATGAACCCCTCACCGACCGACACCGACATCTCCACGCTCCGCGAGGCCGGCACCGTGCACCTGCCGGGCGATCCCGGCTTCGAGGCGGCGACGATCCCATGGAACCTCGCCGTCGTGCAGCGCCCCGCGGCCGTCGCGGTGCCGCGCACCGTCGACGAGGTCAGCCGCGTCGTGACGGCGGCGACCGCGCTCCGGCTGCGGGTCGCACCGCAGAGCACCGGTCACGGCGCTGCCGCACTCGCGGCCGGCTCGCTCGACGACGTCGTGCTCATGCGCCTGCACGAGCTGACCGGCGTGAGCATCGACCCCGTCGCCCGCACCGCACGGGTGCTCGGCGGCACGCTGTGGCGCGACGTCGTCGCGGCGGCGTCCCCGCACGGCCTCGCCGCACTCCACGGCAGCGCCGGCGACGTCGCGGTGGCCGGCTACGCGCTCGGCGGCGGCCTGTCGTTCTACGGCCGCGCGCACGGGCTCGCGTCCTCCCACGTCCGCGCCGTCGAGCTCGTGACCGCCGACGGCACGATCGTCCGCGCGAGCGGCGACGAGCGCACCGACCTGTTCTGGGCCCTCCGCGGAGGTGGCGGCGGCAACTTCGGCGTCGTCGTCGCGGTCGAGATCGACCTCATCCCCGTGCCCGACGTGGTCGCCGGCATGCTGCTCTGGGACCTCTCGAAGGGGCCCGAGGTGACCCGGGCGTGGGCACGGTGGACGGCGGAGGTGCCGGACTCCGTGACGACGTCGCTGCGCTTCCTCCGATTCCCGCCCGACCCGGCCATGCCGCCGTTCCTGAGCGGGCGGAGCCTCGTCGTCATCGACGGCGCGATCCTCGAAGACGACGACCGGGCGGCGGAACTCCTCGCTCCGCTCCGCGCCCTCGCACCCGAGGTCGACACGTTCGCGCGCATGCCGGCCGCCGGCCTCGTCGACGTGCACATGGACCCGCCGGGGCCGGTCCCCGCGGTGAGCGACCACGCGATGCTCGCCGAACTGCCCGACGCCGCGATCGACGCGCTCGTGGCCGTCGCGGGTGCCGGCGTGGAGATCCCGCTCATCTGCGCCGAGCTGCGCCACCTGGGCGGCGCGCTCGCGCGGCCCGGCGACGGGGCGCTCGCGCGCCTCGACGGCGCGTACGCGCTGTTCGCCCTCTCGCCCGCTCCGACGCCCGAGATGGCGTCGATCGGCGAGTCGGTCACGAGCGCGGTCGCGGCCGCGCTCGCCCCCTGGGCGAACGGCGGCATGTTCCTGAACTTCGCCGACCGTGGGATCGACGTCGCCACCGGATTCGACGCCGACGCCTGGGCACGACTCGTCGAGGTCCGCCACAGCGTCGACCCCCACGGCGTCTTCGCGGCCGCCCACCCGATCGGCGACGGCCGATGACCCCGACAACCACCGACACCACCCAGCCGAAGGAGCTCACCACCATGTCCATCCGCCGTGTCGCGGCCGCCGGCGCGTTCGTCGCGCTCGCCGTCGCCCTCCCGACCCTCCCCGCGCAGGCCGCACCCTCCGGCGAAACCGACCGACCCGACCACGCGAGCCAGGCCGCACTCGTCGCGCAGGTCCGCGCCGCCACGGCGCGCTTCCACGACGTCGATGCCGCCCTCGCCGCGGGCTACGTCGACACCCACGAGTGCGCGAGCAGCCCCGACGGCGCCATGGGCATCCACTTCGTCAACCCGACCCTCATCGCGCCCGGTGCCCCGGTCGACCCGACCCGGCCGCCGGTGCTGATGTACGGCCCGTCGGCCTCCGGCGACCTCGAGCTCTGGGGCGTCGAGTTCTTCGAGCCGGATGTCGGCCAGCCGACGCCCGTGTTCGGAACCGTGGTGTTCGACGGCCCGATGCCCGGCCACGACCCGGGGATGCCGGTCCACTACGACCTGCACGTCTGGACGGGCAAGCACAACCCGAGCGGCCTGTACGTGCCGTTCAATCCGTCGCTGTCCTGCTGAGGGTGCGGATCCCGCGCGCCGGTCGGTCCCGATGGGGACCGGCCGGCGCGACGCACGTCACGCATCGCGACCCGCGGAGTTCAGGCGTGCGTCGCCGATTCGTGGCGCCCGCGACCCGACGGTTCGAGCTGGAAGGTCGAGTGCTCGACGTCGAAGTGCTCGTCGAGGCATCCGCCGAGCTCGTCGAGGAGCGCCCCGACCCGCCCCTCGGCGAAGACCGCCGGTTCGACCTCGACGTGCGCACTGAAGACGTGGGCGCCGGTCGTGATCGCCCACACGTGAACGTCGTGCACGGCGACCACGCCGTCGGTCTCGAGGATGTGGTCGCGGATCTCTGCGACATCCGTCTCGACGGGCACCGACTGGCTGAGCACGCGCATCACGTCGCGCAGCAGCACCAGTGCGCGCGGCACGATGAGCCCGGCGATGAGCAGCGACGCGATCGGGTCGGCGGCGTCCCACCCCGTGGCGAGGATCACGATCGCCGCGGCGATCACGAGCACCGAGCCGATCGCGTCGCCGAGCACCTCGAGGTAGGCGCCGCGAAGGTTGATCGACTGCGTCGCGCCGCCGCGCAGCACGAGCAGTGCCGCGACGTTCGCCAGGAGCCCGACGATCGCGATCACGAGCATCGGGCCGCCGGCGATCTCGTGCGCCTCGCCCGACGCGCCCGAGGTGAGCCGCCCGATCGCGCTCGCGGTCACCGCGACCGCGACGACGACGAGCAGCACGCCGTTGAAGAGCGCCCCGAACACCTCGAAGCGCCGGAAGCCGTAGGTCTGCCGGTCGTTCGCCGGCCGCGCGGCGACGATCGCCGCACCGAGCGCGACGACGAGGCCGAGCAGGTCGCTCGTCATGTGGCCCGCATCGGCGAGCAGCGCGAGCGAGCCGGTCAGGACGCCGCCGACGACCTGCACGACGACGAACGCCGCGATGATCGCGATCGCGATCCCGAGGCGGCGTCGGCCGGCGGCGTGCGCGTCGGCGGCGTGGTCGTGCGAGTGTCCCATCCCCTCAAGCGTAGGCACGGATCGCGCGGCTCGCCGTTGATGGGAACGAGACCCGTTCTCACGCGCCCGACCGGGCGGTCGGGCGCCGGCGTCAGCCGAACCGTGCCACGCGCTCCAGTTCGGGCAGCAGCGCCCGGAAGGCGCGCGCGCGATGGCTGTGCGCGTTCTTCACCTCGGGCGCGAGCTCCGCGGCCGACACGTCGAAGCCGTCCGGCAGGAAGATCGGGTCGTACCCGAACCCGTTGGCGCCCGCGCGCTCGGTCGCGATGCGCCCGGGCCACGTGCCGACGGCGGCGAACTCGTGCGGCTCGCCGCCCGCGGCATCCGGTACCACCAGGGCGATGGTGCAGTGGAAGTGCGCGGTCCGGCGCGGGTCGCGGATGTCGCCGAGCTGGGCGAGCAGCAGCCCGAGGTTCGCCTCGGCGCCGCGCCCCGGCCCCGCCCAGCGCGCCGAGAAGATGCCCGGCGAGCCGCCCATGACGTCGACCGCGATCCCCGAATCGTCGGCGAGCGCGATGCGCCCGGTGTGGGATGCCGCGGCGCGCGCCTTAATGAAGGCGTTCTCGTCGAACGACGTGCCGTCCTCGACGGGCTCCGGTCCGTCGTAGGGCAGCACGGTGAGACCCGGCAGCGCCTCGCCGAGGATGTGCTGGAACTCGGCGACCTTGTGGGCGTTGTGCGTCGCCAGGACGACCTCGAGCGGCTGCGGCATCCGTCGGCCCCCGATCAGCCCGCCGCGCCCGCTGCGGCGCCGCCGAGCTGAGCCTCGAGCGCGGCCCGCTGGATCGAGGTGAGCTCGGCCGTGCCGGCGAGCGCGAGGTCGAGCAGCTCGTCGAGCTCGCGCCGGTCGAAGGGCGCCCCCTCGGCGGTGCCCTGCACCTCGACGAAGAGGCCCCGGCCGGTCGCCACGACGTTCATGTCGGTCTCTGCACGTACGTCCTCGACGTAGGCGAGGTCGAGCATGGGGGTGCCGTCGATGATGCCGACCGAGACCGCCGAGACGGTGTCGATGAGCGGCGTCGCCTTCTGCGCGATGAACTTCCTCCCGCGCGCCCACTCGATCGCATCGGCGAGCGCGACGTACGCGCCCGTGATGGCCGCGGTGCGCGTGCCGCCGTCGGCCTGCAGCACGTCGCAGTCGATCTGGATGGTGTTCTCGCCGAGCGACTTCATGTCGACGACGGCCCGGAGGCTCCGCCCGATGAGCCGGCTGATCTCGTGCGTGCGGCCGCCGATGCGGCCCTTGACCGACTCGCGGTCGTTGCGCGTGTTCGTGGACCGCGGCAGCATCGCGTACTCGGCCGTCACCCACCCCTTGCCCTTGCCGGTCATCCAGCGCGGCACGCCGTTCGTGAAGCTCGCGGTGCAGAGCACCTTGGTGTTCCCGAACGAGATGAGCGCACTGCCCTCGGCGTGCGCGCTCCATCCGCGCTCGATGACGACGTCGCGGAGCGCGTCGGGGCTGCGGCCGTCGGCACGCACGAGGTCGGGGGTCTCGGTCACTGGGTCCTCCTGTGGGTGACGGATGCCGCGGGCGCGGCCGGAAGCGTGAGCACACCGGTCTGCACGAGCTCGACCTGCGAGATCTCCGGGCCGATGAGGCGGTGGGCGAGGTCGAGGAAGGCGGCGCTCGAGCCGCCCGTCGCCTCGAAGCGGTGCACGGGCGGCTCGGGCGAACGACGTTCGAGCCCCTGCGACACGAGCACGCGGTAGACGTCGTTGGCGGTCTCGACGTCGCTCGAGACCAGGCTCACGCCCTCCCCCATGACGTACGAGATCGCGCCCTTCAGGAACGGGTAGTGCGTGCAGCCGAGCACCAGCGTGTCGACGCCTGCGGCGCGGAGCGGGGCGAGGTACTCCTCGGCGACCGCGAGCACCTCGGGCCCGGTCGTGACGCCCGACTCGACGAACTCGACGAACCGGGGGCACGCGGCCGACGACAGTTCCAGGTGCGGCGCGGCGGCGAACGCATCGTCGTACGCGCGGGACTGCACCGTCCCGGCCGTGCCGATGACGCCGACGCGCCCCGTGCGCGTGGTCGCGACGGCACGCCGCACCGCGGGCTGGATGACCTCGACGACCGGCACGTCGTAGCGCTCGCGTGCGTCGCGGAGCATGGCCGACGAGGCGGTGTTGCACGCGATCACGAGCATCTTCACGCCCTGCGCGACGAGGTCGTCGAGCACGGCGAGCGCGTAGCGGCGCACGTCGGCGATCGGCTTCGGCCCGTAGGGCGAATGCTCGAGGTCGCCGACGTAGAGGATCGACTCGTTCGGGAGCTGGTCGCGCACCGCGCGGGCGACGGTCAGGCCGCCGACCCCCGAGTCGAAGATCCCGATCGGTGCATCACTCACGAGGCACCAGCCTAGATCAGGCCGGCCCGGCTCCACCCTCGTCCGGGCTCGTCCCGGTCGCGGCGTACGCCGCCCGCACGACGCGGGCGATGCGGCCCGAGGACGGATGAGGAGGGTTGCGGGGCCACGCGAGGCGCACCTGCGACGGATGCCGCGGGAGCGGTTCGCCGTCCTGCAGCGCGTGCACCCGGCGGCCGCCGTGCTCGCCGCCGCGGCATCCCGACCCTCTCGCACTAGGCTGGCCGGGTGACCGGGTCTGCAGCGCTGTTCACCGACCGCTACGAGCTCACCATGGTGGACGCCGCCCTGCTCGACGGCACGGCCCACCGCGAGAGCCTCTTCGAGGCCTTCGCCCGGCGCCTGCCCGATGGCCGCCGGTACGGCATCGTCGCGGGCACCGGGCGACTGCTCGAGCTCATCGAGCGCTTCCGCTTCGAGGACGCCGAGCTCGAGTTCCTCCGCGAGCACCGCGTCGTGCGCGACGAGACCCTCGACTGGCTGGCCGACTACCGGTTCCGCGGCGACGTCTGGGGCTACCGCGAGGGCGAGGCCTACTTCCCCGGCTCGCCGCTCGTGACGATCCAGGCGTCGTTCGCCGAGGCGGTCATGCTCGAGACGCTCGTGCTCTCGGTGCTGAACTACGACTCGTCGGTCGCGAGCGCCGCGGCGCGCATGGTCTCGGTCGCGCTCGGCCGCCCGATCGCCGAGATGGGCTCGCGCCGCACCAACGAGGGGTCGGCGATCGCCGCCGCGCGCGCGGCGTACATCGCGGGCTTCGACGCGACGAGCAACCTCGAGGCCGGCCGCACCTGGGGCATCCCGACGATGGGCACGGCCGCGCACGCCTTCACGCTGCTGCACGACAGCGAGGAGGACGCGTTCAGGGCGCAGGTCGAGGCCATGGGCCCGGGCACGACCCTCCTCATCGACACCTACGACATCCCGACCGGCGTCGAGACCGCCGTCCGCGTCGCCGGCACCGGGCTCGGCGCGGTGCGCATCGATTCGGGCGACCTGCCGACCGTGGTCGCCGCGGTGCGCGAGCAGCTCGACGGGCTCGGCGCCGTGAACACGCGCATCACCGTCACGAGCGACCTCGACGAGTTCACCCTCGCCGCCCTCTCGGGTGCACCCGTCGACGCCTACGGCGTCGGCACCTCGGTCGTCACGGGATCCGGCTTCCCGGCGGCCGGCATGGTCTTCAAGCTCGTCGCACGTCGCGGCGACGACGGCGAGTGGGTGAACGTGGCGAAGGCGTCCACCAAGAAACTGAGCGTCGGCGGCCGCAAGAACGCCGCCCGCCGCATCGACTCGACGCGCACCGCACGCGAGGAACTCGTGTTCGTCGGCGACGGACCCGACGGCGAGGATGAGTTCGCCGACGACGACGAGCTGCGGCCGCTCATGGTGCGACTCATGCACGAAGGGCGAGCGGATGCCGCGTTCACGGGCCACGCGGGCGTCGAGTCCGCACGCGCGCATCGCGCCGAGGTCATGCAGGAACTGCCGATCGAGGCGTTCCGCCTGGGTCGCGGCGAGCCGGTGATCCCGACGACCTACCGATGAGCGCGAGCGGGCGTCAGCCCTTCTTCATCCGCTCGTAGATCTCCTTGCACGTCGGGCAGACCGGGAACTTCTCCGGGTCGCGGCCCGGGGTCCACTTCTTGCCGCACAGCGCGCGGACCGGCTTGCCGGTCATCGCCGACTCGAGGATCTGCTCCTTCTTCACGTAGTGCGAGAACCGCTCGTGGTCTCCGGGCTCGATGCTCTCCTCTTCGAGCAGCTTCTCGAGTTCTCGGTCGAGGACCGAGGTGCCGCCGCCGGGCGCGTCGGGGTCGGCGATGCTCGCCTGCACGGGTCGGATCATGCCGAGAAGTCTACGCCGCGATCAGGCGCGTACGGCCGCGGCGACGATCTCGGGAGCGCGGCGCTCGAAGACGCGGCCGCCCGCGAACACGCCGACCACGAGCACCAGCAGGCCGAGCCCGACGCCCGCCGCGAGGGATGCCGCGTGCCAGGCCGGGTCGTCGAAGATGCCGAGTGCGGCGAACCAGATCGCCGGCCCCGCGATGACCAGAGCGGCGAACATCGCGACGGACTGCACGAGCGCCGTGACGCCCCCGGTCGACTGCGGCTGCTGGAACGGGCTGTCGCCGGGCTTCACGACGGGGTACGGCATGGCGGCCGACGTGATCGACCCGACGCCGAGCCCGGCGAGCAGGAGCGCGGTGCTCACGCCGAGCAGCGACGGCAGGAGGCGCCAGTCGTCGAGCACGAACACGGTGACGGCGCTGCCGAGCCCGATCACGAGGATGCCGGCGACCAGCACCGGCACGAGTCGGCCGAAGCGGTCGGCCGCTCCGCGCACGCCCGACGCGACGTGCAGCCAGATCGCCGTGTTGTCGAAGGCCGTGTCGTTGTGCAGGCTCCAGCCGAGCAGGAGGCACATGAGCGGCACGGGGATGAGGCCGAGGTACATCGACGGCACCCCGGCGATGCCGAGCGGCAGCATGACGAGGACCGGAGCGACCGGCACCATCAGCAGCGAGACCCAGTACCGCGAGTCGCGGAACCAGTACGTGGTGCTCCGCGCCGCGATCGCCCCGGTCGGGCCGCCCGTCGTCCGGCCGAACCAGCCGAGCCCGTGATAGCTGCGCGGGCTCGCCTCGCGGCCGGGGGTGACGAGCATCCTGGCGACGAGCGCCTTCCAGGCGAGCCATCCGAGCCACACGCTCGCGGCCGCGATCAAGAGCTTCAGGGCCGCGATCCCCCAGGCACCGGATGCCGCCTCGCCGGGAACGGCGAACGCGGCCCCGAGTGGCGTCCACGACAGCGCCGCAGCGATCGCGCCGATCGCGCGCCGGCCGGAGGCCGCCCAGTCGACGGTGGTCAACGCGACGGCGATCGGGGCGAGCATGACGATGAAGAGCACGCCCAGCACGGTTCCGACGTCTCGCGCTCGGCGCGTCTCGAGCAGCAGCCCGGCGATGCCGGCCGTGAGGCGAGCCGCGAGGAGGCACGTCGCGAACGCGAGCACCGCGCCGAGGATCGCGAACACCGTCGACCCGAACCCGCGCGACCAGGTCACGACCGTGCCCGTGAGGACGATCGCGAGCGCGATCGCGGGCACCCCGATCACTGCGGAGAGCGCGAGCCCGAGCGCGATGGTGCGGTCGGGGATGCCGAACAGCGCGAACCGGCGCGGGTCCATCGTGTCGTCGATGCCGAACACGAGCGGCACGACGAGGAACCCGAGCACCGTGGCGGCCCCGCCGACGACAAGCACGTCGCGCACGAGCGCGACGTCGTCGACCGAACGGAGCCCGACCAGGATCAGGAACAGCAGCGCCGAGATGCCGAGTCCGTAGACGATCGCGATCGAGAGGCCGACGACCTGCCACGCACTCCGCTTGAAGATGTTCCCGAGCAGCCGCAGCTTCAGTCGGAGAAGCTGTGCAACCATTCCATGCCCTCCGCTGCCTTGCGCCCGCCCGCGAGCTCGACGAACCGCTCCTCGAGGGTGTCGCCCCGGCGCACCTCGTCGAGCGTTCCGGATGCCAGGACCCGACCGCCCACGATGATCGCGGCCGAGTCGCAGACGCGCTCGATGAGGTCCATGCTGTGGCTCGAGAGCAGGACCGTGCCGCCGCCGGCGACGTAGCGCTCGAGGATGTCGGTCAGGTTGGCCGCCGAGACGGGATCGACCGACTCGAACGGCTCGTCGAGCACCAGGACGCGGGGCGAGTGGATCATCGCGCAGGCGAGGGCGATCTTCTTGGTCATGCCGGCCGAGTAGTCGGCGACGAGCCGATCCAGCGCGTCCTCGAGTCCGAACGCGTCGGCGAGGTCGGCGCTGCGATCGAGCACCGTTCGGTGGTCGAGGCCGCGGAGCGAGCCGGCGTAGTAGAGCATCTCGGCGCCGGTGAGCCGGTCGAAGAGGCGCAGCCGGTCCGGCAGGACGCCCGTGATGCGCTTGGCTGCTCGCGGTTCCTTCCACACGTCGATGCCGTTCACGTGCACCGATCCGCCGTCGGGCCGCAGGAGGCCGGTGATCATCGAGAGCGTCGTGGTCTTGCCCGCACCGTTCGGCCCGACGATGCCGTAGAACGAACCGGCCCGGATCCCGAGGCTGATCGCGTCGACCGCGGTCGTGTCGCCGAAGCGCTTGACGAGCCCGTCGATCGCGAGGACCGTCGGGGCCTCGGGTGCCGGGGCCTCGCGGGCGACGCGGATCGTGCGCTTCTTCCGCACCGTCGCGCTCGCGCCGGAGGCGACGACGGCGAGCGGGATGACCGCGACGCCTCGCTCGCCCTCGTGGTCATCGGCAGGAGCCTCGGCCTCCGGTGCCGCGGGCGCCTCGACGGGCGCGGTCGTCTCGTGGTCCGCGTCGATCGCCTCCACGTCCGCCGCGGTCTCGACCGTCGCCGCCGTCTCGACATCCGGGTCGATCGTCTGGACGTCCGCCGTGGACTCCGCGTCCGATCCGGTGGTCTCCACGGTCGCGATCGGCTCGATCTCCGCGGCGATCGCGACCGGCTCGGCGGCCGTGTCGTCGCCCACGAGCAGGATGGCGTCGGCCGTCAGGTCGGTCCTCGCCTCGGCTCCGGCCGCGGTGCCCGCACCGTCGCCGGACGCATCCGTCTCGGCCGCGGCTGCGCGCTCCGAGTCGCCCTGGTCGGCGGTCGCCGGTGTCTCGTCGGGTCCGCCCGGATGCCAGGTGCGAGTCACCTCGGCGGCGGCTTCGGATGGCTCGACCGCGGACGATTCGATCGGGGATTCCGCGACCTCGGGGTCTGCGACGATCGGTTCGATCGGCCCGGTGGAGCGTCGCGGCTTCGGCTCGGCCTCCGTCGT
Organism: Agromyces excoecariae; assembly: GCF_051715505.1. Lineage (NCBI taxonomy): Bacteria > Bacillati > Actinomycetota > Actinomycetes > Micrococcales > Microbacteriaceae > Agromyces > Agromyces excoecariae. The sequence goes on from NZ_JBPSLA010000008.1 coordinate 176,663, forward strand.
GTCGGTTGTGACCGAGGCGGCCACGCGCTGTCGGGCGGATGCCGCCGTCTTCCGAGCTTCTGCCGCGCGTGCGCGGGCGGCCGCGGCGGATGCGGCTCGGGCCGACCGTGCCGTCTGCCCCTTCGCCGCGGAGGTGCTCGCGGACTCGGTCCGGGCCGCCGCGGCACGCTTCGGCGCGGACGCGGTGGTCCCGGGCGCGGCTTCCACGTCATCGGCGGGCGCGCCGGCCTTCGCGGAGGTCTCAGAGGCACCGGCGGCCGCGGCCTTCGTCGATCGGCTCGCCGACGACGTGGACCCGCCCTTGGACGAGCCGGACTTCGCCGACGCCCGCTTCGCGGCGGCATCGGACGCCGGCCGCTTGGCCGCGCCCGACGACGCGGCGGGCTTCCTCGTACCGGTGGAGCGCTTCGCGGCGGGCTTGGCCGGTTCGGCCGCCGTCGTCTCGATCGCGTCGTCGGCGGCGGTCGTCGCACGCGCCGCGGAGGCCCGCTTGGCTGCGGTGGATCGCGTCGCCGTCGACTTCGCCGAGCCGCTCCTCGTCGATGACTTCGTCGCCGCGGACTTGGTCGCCGACGCCTTGGCGGCGTTCGAACGCGCGGCCGCGGACTTCGCCGCGGTGGCACGGCCGGCGGTCTTCCCGCCGGCGCGGCCGGACTCGCCACGCCCCTGTTCGGACGCGACGGATTCCCCCCGACGATCGGACACCCCCGTGTCCGTGCCTTCGGGAGTCTCGTCCTCAGGACCTGATCGCGAAACGGAAGTCACCACGACAACCTACCAACCACCTCGCCCGCAGCCGTGGAGCCTTCACAGCGAATTCACGTGCGGCGAGCGGAAGCCCGGGCTGGGCGCAACCCGTGCGTCGCATCACGATCGCACTACGGCTTCGGCGCAACCCCCAGCGGCGACGGCCACTGTCCGGTATCCTGTAGCACGGCATAACGGCGTGTCCAGAAGAGAACTTGCGGATGAAGACCCGGTGAACTCGAACCGAATCGAGGGCAGCGGCATCCGATCGACGAAGGAGATGTCATGACCACGCAGATCGTGATCCTCGCAGCCGGCATGGGGAGCCGGCTCGGGCGTTCCCTCCCCAAGCCGCTGACCGAGCTCAACGACGGCCGCACGATCATGCGCCAGCAGTTCGACAACATCGAGCACGCGTTCGGCCGCAACGCCGCCGTGACGATCGTCGTCGGCTACAAGCTCGAGCACATCATCGAGGCGTTCCCGCAGGCGTCCTTCGTCTACAACGAGGAGTACGACCAGACGAACACCTCGAAGTCGCTCATGCGCGCGCTCCAGGCGTCGCAGCCGGGCGGCGTGCTCTGGATGAACGGCGACGTGGTCTTCGACCCGGCGATCCTCGACCGCGCGCTCGCGTTCATCGCGCGCGACCAGTCGTTCGTCACCGTCAACACCGCGAAGGTGTCCGACGAAGAGGTGAAGTACACGACCACGGCCGAGGGCTACATCAAGGAGCTCTCCAAGACCGTCAAGGGCGGCCTCGGCGAGGCCGTCGGCATCAACTACATCTCCAGTCGCGACAAGGGCACCTTCCTCGCGCACCTGCAGCGCGTCGGCGACCAGGACTACTTCGAGCGCGGACTCGAGCTCGCGATCGAGAAGAACGGCCTGCTCGTCGAGCCGATGGACGTCTCCGACCTGTACGCGGTCGAGATCGACTTCGCGGAGGACCTGGAGCGCGCGAACCACTTCGTGTGACCTGCGCACCACACAGCGTGGGAAGCGGATGCCGGCAGCGGCATCCGCTTCTCGCATCTCCGGGCGAACTCCGCGCCAGCACGCCGATCCCGGCGGTTCGGAGGGCCGCCTCCGGCCATCTACGATGAGAGCGTGATGAGCTACGCCGACTCGCATCCGTTCAGGCGGACGCCATGGGACGGCTATCGGCATTCGCTGTGGCTCCTCACGACGCGCGACCTCAAGGTCCGCTACTCGACCTCCGCGCTCGGCTACGTCTGGTCGGTGCTCGATCCGCTCGTCATGGCGGGCATCTACTGGTTCGTCTTCACGCAGGTGTTCGACCGGACGGTGGGCCAGCAGCCGTACATCGTCTTCCTGCTCGCGGCACTGCTGCCATGGATGTGGTTCAACGGGGCGGTCTCCGATTCCACGCGCGCCTTCCTGAAGGATGCGAAGCTGGTCCGGTCCACCATGATCCCGCGGACCATCTGGGTGAACCGGATCGTGCTGTCGAAGGGCATCGAGTTCGTGCTGGCGCTGCCCGTGCTCGCGTTCTTCGCGATCGTGTTCGGCGCCACGGTGTCGTGGGAGATCCTGCTCTTCCCGCTCGGCATCATCCTGCAGGCCGTGCTCACCGCCGCCGCCAGCCTCATCGTCGCTCCGCTCGTCGTGTTCTTCCGCGACCTCGAGCGGGCGGTGAAGCTCGCCCTGAGGTTCCTCTTCTACGCGTCGCCGATCATCTACGGCACGAGCGACCTGCCCGACGGGTTCTCGTTCTGGGCCGCGTTCAATCCCCTGAGCGGAGTGTTCAGCCTCTACCGCGCCGGTTTCTACCCCGAGGAGCTCAACTGGTTCGACGTCGGCGTATCCGCGGTGATGTCGCTCGCGCTGCTCGCCATCGGGCTCTGGATCTTCCGCTCGTCCGAGCGGCAGGTGCTGAAGGAGATCTGATGGGAGGAGCAGCACCCGTTTCGGCACCCCCGACGGACGAGTTCGCGATCCGCGTGGACGGACTCGGCGTCCGCTTCCGACGCAACCGCCGGGGTCGGCGATCCTTCAAGGACCTCCTCGCCGGCCGCAGGCGCCGCACGCGACCCGACGAGTTCTGGGCGCTCCGCAACGTGAACGCCGACGTCCGCCCCGGCGAGGCGATCGGCGTGGTCGGCCGGAACGGCCAGGGCAAGTCGACCCTCCTGAAGCTCGTCGCAGGGGTCATGATCCCCGACGAGGGCAGCGTTCGCATCACGGGCGGCGTCGCGCCGCTCATCGAGATCACCGGCGGATTCGTCGACGACCTCACGGTGCGCGACAACGTCTACCTGACGGCGGGCCTGCACGGCATGAGCCGGGCGCAGATCGACACGAAGTTCGACGAGATCATCGACTTCGCCGAGATCGGCGACTTCCTGGACACGCCCTACAAGCACCTGTCGAGCGGCATGAAGGTCCGCATCGCGTTCGCGGTCATCTCGCAGCTCGAGGAGCCCATCATGCTGGTCGACGAGGTGCTCGCCGTCGGCGACAAGGCGTTCCGCGAGAAGTGCTATCGCCGCATCGAGGAACTGCTCGAGGGCGGGCGCACGCTCTTCTTCGTCTCGCACAACGAGCGAGACCTCCGCCGGTTCTGCACGCGGGGCCTCTACCTCGACAAGGGCGCGCTCGTGCTCGACGCGAGCATCGACGAGGTGCTCGACCGGTACAACGCCGACTACGGCACGCGCTGACGCGGACGTCAAGCCCCAGCCGCGGCGGCGGGGCCCCGGCGACGTTCGCAGGTGCGCCGCCTAGGATCGACGTCATGTCCGAACGCGTCCACCGGATCACCAGCCTGGGCCGCGGTGCGCCCGAGGAGGGGCAGCCGATGGGCCCGGAGGAGTCGAACGGCGCCGGGCCCGGCCCGGATGCCGAGCACGCCGGCCCGCCGCCCACCGATCCCGCCGACCGCGCCGTCGGCCTCGAGCGCGGCTTCGATCGACTGCTGTCGATCCAGCGTCCCATCGTGCTGGCTCACCTGCGCGCCATCCGCCGCCATCACCCGACGGCGACGCCCGAGGAGCTCGTGCGCGTGCTCGAGCGACGCTACCTGACCGCAGTCACCACGGGCGGAGCCGCCGTCGGCGCGACCGCGGTCGTGCCCGGCATCACCACGGGCATCACGCTGGCCCTGTCCGGTGTCGAGACCGCGGGCTTCCTCGAGGCGACGGCGCTCTTCACGCAGTCGGTGGCCGAGGTGCACGGACTGCACGTCGAGAACCCCGATCGGGCGCGGGCGCTCGTCATGACGCTCATGATGGGCCGCGAGGGCGCCGACCTGGTTCGCCAGTTCGCCGCCCAGGCGACCGGGTCGGGCGTGCCGCGCAACGCCTACTTCGGCGAGATCATCACGAGCACGCTCCCCCGCGCGGTCATGGGGTCGGTCGTCGACCGGCTCCGGCACGTGTTCGTCAAGCAGTTCGCCGTCCGCGGCGGCGCGGGCATCGTCGGCCGGGCCATCCCGTTCGGCATCGGCGCGGCGATCGGCGGCATCGGCAACCACGTGCTCGGTCGCCGGGTGCTGCAGCAGTCGCGCCTGGCATTCGGCCCGGCGCCGTACGCCCTTCCGGTCGAGCTCGAGCCGCGCGGCGACGAGACGGCCGTCGCGTCGGCCGGCAGGCGGCTCGCGCGGGCGGTCTCGACCGCAGGGCGCGTCGCGAGCCGGCCGTTCGGTCGACTCGCCGCCGCGGCGTCGCGACGAGACGAGGCGGATGCCTCCGCCGACGATGGCGGCACCGAGCAGGCGGGCGCGCCCGAGGTCGAGACGCCGGTCCCGGCCGATTCGGCGAGCGAGGCCGACGGCCCCGCGGCCGCGCGCCCGACGGACTGAGCGCCGGGCTACCGGATCGGCTCGTAGCCGAGCAGCTCGCGCAGCTGCGTCGTCTCGGCGTCGAGCACGTCCTCGGGCTTGCCGGCGTCGCGTCGCACCCGGAAGCGACCGCTCAGCGCGATGAGCCGATCCGCCACGTCGTGCTCGGGGTCGCGCTCGATGATCCGGAGGGTGATCACGAACCACCGCTCGGCGAGCTCGAGCTCGTCGGCGAGCTCGAACGCCTCGGCGACGTGGAGATGCCGCCACCAGTCCCCGCTGCCGGAGCCCCGCAACGCGTCGGCCTCGCCGACGGCGTCGTCTCGCCGGCCGAGCGCGAGCAGGGCCGCGACGATCGTGCCGGTGGCCTCGTGCGGTTCGGCGTCGGATGCCTCGGCGGCGCGTCGCGCGGCGGCGAGCGCCCGCTCGAGTTCGCCCGCCATCTCCAGGTGCTCGGCCGCGACCAGGAGGAGGTGCGCCCGCCGGATCCCGTCGGCGAGCTCGTAGGCCGTGGCATCCGTCGCCCATCGCTCGAGCAGCTCGGCGCGCTCCACGTGACCCCGTCCGTCGGCGACGCGCAGCTCGACGTCGTCGAGCTCGGCCTCGGTGATCAGCTGCGCCATGGGCCCGAGCATACGTTCCGCATCGCCCGACCGCATCGGGTGCAACGCGTGGTCAGTCGACTTCGATCTCGTCGGACTGCTCGGCCGCCTCACCCTCGGCGTCGTGCTCGTCGACCTCCGGGTCGGTCGCATGCAGCGCCGCGAACCGCTCCCACTCGGCCATGAGGTGGTCGACCGCGCCGTGGAAGCGTGCCGTCGTCACGCCCGGCGTGGTGTCGCCGAAGTACCGTTCCACCCAGTAGCCGAGGCGTTCGAGCGCCAGCGCGTCGTGCGCCACCTCGTCGACCCGGTCGAGCATGGCGGCGCCGTCGGCACGGTCGAGCCACTCGCACGCCGAGAGGTACCCGCCGGTGTCGATCTGCGCATCGGGGTTCACCGGGCGGGTCACGAGGAGCGGCTTGCCGGCCGCGAGACGGTCGTAGACCATCGCCGAGATGTCGACGATCGCGACGTCGGCGGCGGCGAGCTGCCAGCCGAGGTCCTTCCCCTCGTCGACGACGTGGTGCGCCGAGGGGTCGCTCGCGTTGGCCTGCACGAGCATGCGCTTGATCTCCGCGTTCGCGGCGCCGTAGTCGTGGTCGACGACGCCCGATCGCGGGTGGGGCCGGTAGATCACGCGGTGCCGTCCGGTCGCGACGAACGCACGGACCAGGTCGACGCCGTGCGACGCGATCGAGCCGTAGGCCGCCGCGCCGCGGTCGCCCTCCCAGGTCGGCGCGTAGAGCACGACCTCGCGGTCGTACTCCGGGTACGGCAGCGGTCGGCCGTCGAGGTAGTGGTCGGCCTGCGGGCGGCCGATCGGGATGGCGCGCTTGTCGAAGTCGTAGTCCCACAGCACCTTCTCGAGGCGCGCACGCGCGGCATCGCCGGCGATGAGGGCGTAGTCGTAGGCCTTGAACTGGTTGGTGGTCATGTACATCTTGTCGGACTCGCCGTGGTTGATGAACACGTGCCAGCGGCGCCCGTAGCGCATCATCTGAAAGTTCTTGGCGTTCTGGTTGACGTAGAAGACCACGTGCAGGTCCTGCTCGTGGATGACGTGCTCGAGGTCGGCCACACGCCGGACGTAGGCGACCGGCAGGGGCGACTCGTCGAGCAGGGCGAGCGCGGCCCCCGAGGCGCGGCTGAGGATCAGGACCGGGTGACGTTCGGCGAGCTTCTCGAGGGGCTTGTACCACTGCCGCAGCTGGTAGAGGTTGACCTTGCCGTCGGCGAAGTACACTCCCACGCGGAATCGGTGCGGCTCGAGCTGGCCCCGCTCGGCGAGCTTCTCGACGAGCATCCGCTGCGCTCGTCGCGAACGGAGCACGTTCTGCACGAGCTTCACGGCACGTCGCGCGTCTCTCCTCAGTTCCACCGTCCAAGGGTAGCCGCCGCGGCGCGGGCACGTGACCCGCGTCAGACGACCGGTGGGCGTCCGGCGAGCGTCATCCGCCGGACGGTGCTCCACGACATCGGGCGGCGCTCCCCCGCATCCTCCCGCCACCCGGCCCGCCACCCCGCGAACCACGCCCGCAGCGCCGCGGGCCGGCGGAACCAGCGCAGCACCTGGATCGCCGTCCACGAGCCGACGTAGCACGGGACGAGGATCGCCGGCAGGTTGCGGCGCGCGAGCCAGACCCGGTTCCGCGCGTTCAGCCGGTAGTAGTACGCGTGTCGCGCGGGGTCGATCACGGGGTGCGCGGCCTCCAGCTCGCCGGCATACCAGGCGCGGTACCCGGCATCCCACACCCGCCACGCGAGCTCGATGCCCTCGTGGGCGTAGAAGAACGGGTCGGCCCACCCTCCGGATGCCTCGAATGCGCGCCGCGGCATGAGCACCGCGCCCTCCCAGCACGAGAACACCGGGCCCGAGTGCGCCGGGTCGCCCTTGCGGATGCGCGGGATCCAGCGTCGCGGCGACGCCAGCCCGGTCGGGTCGACCACCCGCGGCTGGACGAGGCCGAGATCGGGACTCGCGGCGAGGAGGCGGCATCCCTCGGCGAGGAAGTTCGGGCTCGGCAGGTAGGCATCGTCGTCGAGGAAGAACAGCACCTCGCCCGCGACCTCGGGCACGCCGCGATTGCGCCCGGCCGGAATGCCGAGGTTCTCGGGCAGGTGCAGCGTGCCCACCTGCGGCGGGAGCGGCGGGTCGGCGGCCGCCGGGTCCCAGCCGTTGCCGACGCACACCACGTCGACGTCGACGCCCTCCTGGTCGAGGATGCTCCGGATGCCGCGCGCGAGCTCGACGGGACGCCGCCCCATCGTCAGGACCACGACCCCGACACGGGGCCGCCGACCTGTCGGCCCCGGATCAGGCACGGACACGGCGGGAGGCCATGATCGCGAGGAAGTGGCCGAGCAGGGCGAGCACGGCGAGCGGCAGCAGGGCGGCGACGACGACGCGATCGACGACCGGCTGGCCGACGAAGAGCCCGACGACGGCCGCGGCGAACGCGATGAGCGTCAGCTCGACCGAGTGGTACAGGCGGTGGAACGGGACGAACCGGGCGGCCTTGCGGAGCGTCGCGACGAGGCCGCCGCGAGGCGCCGTCTCGCCGTGCGTGTCAGCCAGCTTCGGCAGCCCGGCGTTCGCTCGGGCCACGTGCACCATGTCGTTCAGCGCCTTGTTCAGCACGATGACCAGGGCGAGGAGCGCCGCGATCGTCGTCCAGAGGAAGTCGGCCGGGAACTCGAGCGGGTAGGCCGCTGCGCGGATGCCGAGGGCGAGCGGGATCAGCGCCTCGGTCGAGTAGTGGCCGACCTTGTCGAGGAAGACGCCCGCGGGGCTCGACGTGCGGCGCCAGCGGGCGACCTCGCCGTCGCAGCAGTCGACGAGCATCTGCAGCTGGCCGAGGACCACGGCGAGCAGTGCACCCCAGATGCCGGGGATCAGGAGTGCGGCGGCCGTGGACCAGCCGACGAGGATCATGAGCCCGGTGACGCCGTTCGCCGAGATGCGGGTGTGCAGGAGCAACCAGGTCAGGTAGGGCGAGAGGTCGCGGAGGTACAGCGACGCGGTCCAGTGCTCCGCGTTCCTTCGTCCGCGCACCTCGGGCGGCTGCGTGACCGCTCGCTGCTCGGCGAGGCTCGACGGGATCCCCCGATCCGGCATGGGCTCCGACATGCTCACCTTCCCGTGTGCTCGGCGATGTTGCTCGTGAGCGAGAGGTAGCCGAGCACGAAGCCCGTTCCCCACGCGACGTGGATGCACGGCAGGACGAGCAGGAACCAGGCTGCGGTCGCTCCGCCGCGGCCGCGTGCGTACGCGAGGGTCGCGACGACGACGAACAGCAGGTAGACGAGCGGCACCGCGAAGCCGATCAACAGCCACGGCGGCTCGCCCATCCCGGCCTGGACGACGCCGACGATCCCGACGATCAGGCCGAGCACGACGCCGACCACCATGGCGGGCGGTACGAAGTAGCGGAAGCCGTTCGCGGCGGGGAAGCGGCGGGCGAGCTCGCCGCGCCAGAGCCCGGTGGAGAACATCTGCCGCGCGAGGCGTTCCAGGCTCGACCTCGGTCGGTAGGTGACCGCGAGCTCGGGCGTGAACCAGACGGTTCCGCCGGTCTGTCGCAGGCGGCGGTTCAGCTCCCAGTCCTGCCCGCGCTTGATCGTCTCGTCGAAGAGGCCGACCCGCTCGAGGGCGCTCCGCCGGAACACCCCGAGGTAGACCGTCTCGACCGGGCCCTCGCGGCCGCCGACGTGGAACGCCGAGCCGCCCAGGCCGACGGGCGTCGTGTAGGCGAGCGCGACCGCGCGCTCGAACGAGGTCTCGCCTCGTGCGTCCATGATGCCGCCGACGTTGTCGGCGCCCGTGCGCACGAGCGTGTCGACCGCGATGCGCGTGTACTCCGCGGGGAGCATGGAGTGCGAGTCGACGCGGACCACGACCGGATGCACGGCCGCGCGGATGCCGATGTTGAGGCCGGCGGGCGTGGACCCGACCTCGTTCTCGAGCACGTGCACGCGCGCGTCGCGCGAGGCGAGGTCTTCGACGAGCTCGGTCGTTCCGTCGATCGAGGGACCGAGGGCGATCAGCACCTCGACGGGCCCGTCGTACTCCTGCTCGAGGATGGACTCCACCGCGGCGCGCACGTGGGACGCATCGTTCAACACGGGCATGACATACGAGACGCCGATCGGCGGCGACAGTTCCGCCGGATGGTGCTGCTCGGGCATGGTCCTCACTCGTGCACTGGGTCGATCGAGCCTAGCAGCAGGGACCCCCGCGATCGCCGTCGCCGGCCCGGGTTTCCGGGGCACGACGACGGGGGCCGGACCTGTCGGTCCGGCCCCCGTCGGTGCGGTGCGCCCGAGGTCAGCCCTCGAACGTGCCGAGCGTCACCGTCACGGTGTTCGACTCGCCGCCGCGCGTGTACGTCAGGTCGGCCTCCGCGCCGCCCGCGAGGGCGCGCACCTGGGCGGTCAGGTCGGTCTGGTCGGTGATCGGGATGCCGTTCAGCTCGGTCACGACGTCGCCCGACTGGAGGCCGGCCGCCTCGGCCGCGCCGCCCGAGCTCACCTCGGAGATGAGCGCGCCGACCGTCGAGCTCTCTCCGCTCGCCTGCGCCGAGGTCACCGTGGCGCCGAGCAGGCCGTGCGTGGCCGAGCCGTTCTCGATGATCTCGCTCGAGATCCGCTCGGCGAGGTTCGAGGGCACCGCGAAGCCGACGCCGATGTTGCCCGCCTCGCCCGAGCTGCCGCCCGCCGAGAGGATCGCCACGTTCACGCCGATGAGCTTGCCCTCGCCGTCGAGCAGCGCGCCGCCCGAGTTGCCCGGGTTGATCGCGGCATCCGTCTGGATCACGGGGATCGAGATGAGGCCGCCGCCGCCCGAGGAGCCCGAGCCGCCGCCCTGCTCGCCGTCGAAGTTCCAGAAGTCGAAGGGGCTGTCGCCGGACCCGCCCTGGTCGCCCTCGCCGCTGTCGGGCGCGGTCTCGGGCGCGGCCGACGATTCCACGTCGATGCTGCGGTTCAGCGCGCTGACGATGCCGTTCGTGACGGTGCCGGAGAGGCCGAGCGGCGCGCCGATGGCGATCGCCGTGTCGCCGACGTTGAGCTCGCTCGAGTCGGCGAACTCGATGGGCGTGAGGCCCGAGGCATCCGCCAGCTTGATGACGGCGAGGTCGCTCAGCGGGTCGGTGCCGATCAGCTCGGCCGAGTACAGCGTGCCGTCGTCGGCCTTGACCTGGATGGTCGGGTCGCCGGTCGCGCCGTCGAGCGTGACGACGTGGGTGTTGGTGAGCACGTAGCCGTCCTCGGAGAGGATCACGCCCGAGCCTGTGCCGCCCGACTGGCCGCCGCTCACCTCGATGGTGACGACGCTCGGGCTCGCAGCCGCGGCGACGGCCGCGACCTGGTTCACGGAGCCGTCGTCGTTCACGACGATGCGCTGCGTGCCCGAGGAGGTCTGCTCGACGGCGCTGTCGCCGTCGTTCGTCAGGAGGGCCGTGATGCCGGCGCCCGATGCGCCGCCGATGAGCGCGGCGGCCACGATCGCGGCCGCGACGCCGAAGCCGACACGACGCTGCTTGGGTGCGGGCTCCTGGGCCGGGGCCGGCGCCGGAGCACCGCCGAAGGCGGGAGGAACGGTTCCGGCGCCACCGGCCTGCGGCGTGCCGGGCGCACCGGCGACCGGCGTGGTCGGCTGGGTCTGCCCGGAGGTCGGCGCGACGGCGGGCTCGTGGCGGTACTGGCCCGCGACGTACGGCTGCGGGGCCTGGCCCGGCGTGTAGACCGTGCCGGTCGGACGCGGTGCGGGCGCGGCCGAGGCGGGGGCCTCGACGGGTGCCACCGGCGACGGGGTCTGCGCGGGCGCGGCGGACGCGACGGGTGCAGCCGCTGCGGCAGGTGCAGCCGGCGCGGCCGGGGCCGGGGCGGGGGTCTCAGCGGACGCGGCCGGAGCGGCCTGCGCCGCCGGCGCGACCGACTCGGTCACGGGCTCGGGCGACGACTCGGCCCGGGGGGTCTCGACCTGGGCGGTGGCCTCCGCGGCATCCGCACCCTCGGCCGTCGGCTCGGGGTGGTTCTCCGGGTTCTGCTCGATCCCGCCGGTGTTGGTCTCGGTCATCTTCGCTCCTTCCAGCGGATGCCAGCATCCCGCTCCAAGCTGTGCGGCGAGTCGGCGGTCCCTATGGCGAAGCTATGCCGCCACCGTGAACCGCCCGGGCGCCGCAGACAGCGTAGCCGTCGCACCGTGGCATACGGTGTGAGCGTGGACGCCAACCCATCACGACCGCTCGCACCGTGGCAGCGGACCGCCGCCGGCGCCGGACTCCTCGCCGCCGACGGCAGCGTGGCCCCGACGGTCTTCGCCGAGATGAGCGCGCTCGCCGTCTCGACCGGCGCGATCAACCTCGGCCAGGGGTTCCCCGACGAGGACGGCCCGCGCGAGGTGCTCGACGCAGCTCGCGAGGCGATCGCGACCGGCGTCAACCAGTACCCGCCCGGGCCGGGCATGCCCGTGCTCCGCCAGGCGATCGCAGGGCATCAACACCGCTGGTACGGGCTCTCGGTCGATCCGGCCCGCGAGGTGCTCGTCACGGCCGGCGCGACGGAGGCGGTCGCCGCGACGCTTCTGGCGTTCGTCGACGACGGCGACGAGGTCGTGACGTTCGAGCCGTCGTACGACGCCTACGGGGCGGTCATCGCCCGTGCGGGCGGCATCCACCGCACCGTGCCGCTGCGCTTCCCAGACTGGCGGCCCGACCACGACGAGCTGCGGGCGGCCGTGAGCGACCGCACGCGCGTCATCCTCGTCAACTCGCCGCACAACCCGACGGGCACCCTGCTCGACGAGGACACCCTCGACCTCGTCATCGAGCTCGCGCACCGGCACGACGCGCTCATCGTCACCGACGAGGTGTACGAGCACCTGGTCTTCGACGGACAGCACGTGCCCCTCGCGACGCGCCCCGGCGGGTGGGACCGGACGATCTCGATCTCGTCGGGCGGCAAGACCTTCAACACGACGGGGTGGAAGATCGGCTGGGTCACCGCCCCCGCGCACCTCGTGACGGCCGTGCTCGCCGTCAAGCAGTACCTGACGTTCGTCAACGGCGCGCCGTTCCAGCCGGCGATCGCCGCCGGGCTCGGCCTGCCCGACCGGTTCTTCGCGGACGCCGCGTCCGAGCTCGCCGCCCGGCGCGACCTGCTCGTCGCGGGCCTCGCGAGCGCGGGCTTCACGACGTCGGTCCCGGCGTCGGGGTACTTCGTGGTGGCCGATGCCGCCCCGCTCGGTGCGCACGACGGGGACGCGTTCTGCCGCGAGCTCCCCCATCGCGCCGGTGTCGTCGGCGTTCCCGTCACGGCGTTCGTGCACCCGGAACGCCGCGACGAGGTGCGCAGCCTCGTGCGCTTCGCGTTCTGCAAGCGCCGCGAGGTGCTCGAGACGGCGGCCGAGCGGCTCGCGGCGATGGGCTAGCGGCCGACGACCTCGGCGGCGGCGTCGCTCAGGCGTCTTCGCGCTCGACGACCGCGAACCGGCGGAGCGCGAGCGCGGGATTGCGCGTGCGCACCTCCGCGATGCGGTCGGTCGAGAGCCAGGCGACCGCGACATCCGTCTGCTCGCCGATCGTCGCGACCTCGACGCCCATCGGGTCGACGACCATGCTGTTGCCCGCTCCCACGGGCGGAGCGTGGTCGGCGGCGAGCACGTACACGGTGTTCTCGATCGCGCGCGCGGTCGTGAGCGTGCGCCAGTGGGCCTCCTTCAGCGGCCCGCGAACCCACTCGGCCGGCATGCAGATCGCGTCGGCGCCGGCGTCGACGATGCGTCGCGACACTTCGGGGAAGCGGACGTCGTAGCAGGTCTGCAGCCCGAATCGGATGCCGCCGACCTCGAACGTCTCCGGGTCGGCGATCTCGCCCGGGGCCACCCACTCGCTCTCCCGCTGGCCGAACGCGTCGTAGAGGTGCAGCTTGCGGTAGCGGGCGACGACGCCCTCGCCGGGTGCGACCGCGACGACGGTGTTCGCGACGCGGCGCTGCCCCTCCAGCCGCTCGATCATGCCCGCGACGAGGTGAACGCCGAGCCGGTCGGCGAGCTCGCGGAGGCCAGCCGTGAACGCGCCGTCCACCGGCTGGGCGGCATCGAGCCACTCCTGCGACGGTGTGGCGGTGAACCAGCTCGAGTACTCGGGGAAGACGACCAGCCGCGCGCCGCGGGCGCCCGCGAGCTCGGCGAGCCGGCCGATCTCGGCGAGGTTCGCATCGGCATCCTCGGTCGGCGCGAACTGGGCCACGGCGAGCGGGAAGCCCGCGGCATCCGTCTGCATGCCCCCAAGCCTAGGTGGGCGGTGGACGCGTGCGGGGAACGCGGTGCTATCCGCGAGACGGCGCGATCCGTTCGCGGACCCGATCGACGATCGCCTCGAGCTCGCGCGTCGTCGCCTCCAAGTCGTCGAACGCGTCGACCAGGTCCGACCGGCCTGAGCCGTCCACGCCGGAGAGCCGGAGGTCGGTGCCGACGTTCAGCGCGGCGGCGCGCGTGCTCGCGGCGAGGGTCGCCGCGGCCGTGCCGACGTCGGCCAGCAGGAGCGTGCCGGTGTCGTCGACGAGCTCCTCGAGGACGGGGACGAGGTCCGCGGCGAATCGGCCGAGCGCGGCGGACGACTCGGCGGCGGCGAGGCTCGCCATGCGCATCGCGGCCGACCTGCGCTCGGCGTCGGCCTGCAGGCTCGCGGCCGCGAAGCCGGACGACGCGGCCTCGTCCTCGTCCGCCATTCCCGGGGCGGTCTCGCGCATCGCGGCCGAGAACGCCTCGACGCACCGTCGACGGATCTCCTCCTCGCGCGACGCGTGCGGCTTGCGGTACGCCACGACCATCTCGACGAGGGCCGCCGCCATCCCGGCCATCAGGGCGGCGGCCGCGCCTCCGCCCGGGTTGGCGCCGGTGGACGCCAGTGCGTGCAGCCACTCGGAGATGGGCTCGTCGGCCGTCAGTCTGCGTTCCATGGCTCGACGGTAGACCGTCGGGCGTGACATCCGTCGGTTCGCGGGCACGATGCCGCGACGACGTCGGCACGCGCGGCCGCGTGTCCACCTCTCACGGGGGCGTGGTCAACCCGATCGGTGCGGCAGCCCCGGGGCCGGTGCGGCGGCCCGCCGTCACATCCGCTCCTTGACCCCGGCCCGGATGAGCAGCCAGTTGACGGGGTAGCTCGTGCAGAAGCCGATGACCATCGCGATCTGCATCGCGAACCAGAACTCGGGGGTGAGCACCGGGATCATCCCGCCGAACCACAGCGGGGCGAGCAGGAACTGGGCGATCGCCATCGTGCCGTACATGCCGACCTGCCAGGCGGAAATGGATGCCGCATCGGCCGTCACCGCCGCCTTCAGCCCGTCGCGGAAGCCCAGTCCGCGCATCGGCACGATCGCGAAGTACTGGAACGCGATGCCGATGGCGAACGCGAAGACGAAGTCCCACACCCAGACGGCGAAGATGCGCTCCTGGAAGAGCCATCCGTAGCCGGTGACCACCGCGAGCACGGGGACGAGCACGAGCAGGAACTCCCCCACGATGTCGCCGAGCGTGCACCCCGCGCCGCAGTGGTTCGTGCTGATCGCCACGGCCTGGCGCATGCTGCGCTTCGGCGGCGGTCGATCGTCGCCCCGGGCGGCCGACCGCCCGATCCGCAGGTACACCACCAGCCAGAGGATGCCGCCGAAGAGCATGTTCACCGGCCAGACGATGTTCATCACCGACATCCGCTGCGGGCGTCGCCGCACGTCCAGCCAGACCCAGCCCGCGCATGCGAAGCCGATGACGAGCGAGATCCAGGCGATCGCCGTCACCCATGCGGGGAACGTGGCCGCGTCGGCGGGCATGTGCCGCACTCTACGGCCCTCGCCGCCGGGCCGCGCCTGCCGCGCCGAGAATCCGGGGGCGTAGTCAAGCCGATCCCGGCCGCGATGACAAGTGCCTCCCGTCGATCCGCCACGCCTGTTGGACTGGTGGGGTTCACGCGCGCGACCGGACCGGCCGCCGCGCACGACCGGTCCCAACGCCGTCGGACCAGGCACACCTCGCTCCGGCCCGGGGCCACGACAGATGGGAAGACCCTGTGCTCAGAGCACCCCGACGCTCCCTCGGCGCCCTCGCCGTCGGAGCCCTCGCCGCGAGCTTCCTCGCGGCGACCGCAGCGCCGGCCTCGGCCGACGACCACGAGAACCTCCCGGGCGAACCGACCATCACGCTGCCGATCAACGACAGCGCCGCCGGCGGCACCTACGACCAGGACTTCACGCGCGTGTACGCGGGCGTGACGCCCGACGGCACCCCGGTCTACATCTACGTGCCCGAGGGGACCCCGCTCGACGGCAGCGCGCCGGTCGGCGTCGACAGCCTCGACCCGGCGTTCGACCACACCGCGCCCGACGACGAGTTCGTGCCGTGCGCCGACGCCGACGTCGCCGACTACACGATCACGCAGGCGCAGATCGACTACATGGGCGACCAGCTCGCGAACCAGATCGTCGCCGTCGACGAGGAGCACTTCGGTCCGATGGATGCCGCCGACCCGGCGGTGCCCGAGAGCGACTCGCTCGTCATGGTGGTCTACAACGTGCAGGACGAGCAGTACTACGACTGCGACGTCACGAGCTACACCGCCGGCTACTTCGCGCCGGACTTCATCGAGTCGGCCGGCATGAACACGATCGTCATCGACGCGTACGACTGGGCGAACCGCGTCGGACCGGATGACTCGGAGTGGCGCGACGACGACCCGGCGAACGACCAGGCGACCCTCTACGAGGGCGTCATCGCGCACGAGCTCGAGCACCTGCTGCACAACTACAGCGACCCGGGCGAGCTGAGCTGGGTCGACGAGGGCCTCGCCGACTTCGCGGTGTTCCTGAACGGCTACGACGTGGGCGGCTCGCACCTGACCTACCACCAGGTGTTCTACGCCGAGACGTCGCTGACCCGCTGGGCGGGCGGCCTCGAGAACTACGGCGCCTCGTACACCTTCTTCCAGTACCTCTGGGAGCAGGCCGGCGGCAACGGCGACGGCACCTACGAGCCCGACCTCCAGTACGACGGCGCCGGCGGCGACCTGCTGATCAAGCTGATCTTCGAGAACCAGGCCGACGGCATGGCCGGGGTGGATGCCGCGATCGCCGAGTTCAAGGCAGCGACCGGCAGCGACCTGCGCTCGGCGACCGAGCTCTACGAGGACTGGGCCGTGGCCGTGTACCTCGACGACGAGGACTCGGAGCGCTTCGACATCAAGGCCGTCGACTTCGGCGACCCGGCGTCGACGAGCTGGACGATCGACATCGCCGACGACCAGTTCTGGGACGGCCGCGGGTCGAACCAGGGCGCGCAGCCCGAGGCGAAGTGGGACCGCCGCAAGAACGGCCAGGCCGACACGGCCCTGCCGTACGGCATCCAGATCGAGCGGTTCCGCAACCCGGGGCCGACCGTCACGGTCGCACTGGACGGCGACGACACCACGCAGATCGCTCCGCACACGGGCGACACGCACTGGTACGGCGGGTACGAGAGCCAGTCCGACAACGTCCTCGACGTCGACGTGGCGGACGGCTCGGCCTCGACCCTCGACTTCTGGAGCTGGAGCTTCATCGAGGAGGGCTGGGACTACGGGTTCGTCGAGGCGCTCGTCGGCGGCGACTGGGTGACGGTGCCGCTGACGGATGACTCGGGCGCCGTCGTCACGACCGACGACGACCCGCACGGCAACAACGAGGAGGGCAACGGCCTCACGGGCACCTCGGGCGGCGAGTACTTCGTCGACGACCCCGAGTACGTGCACCTCTCGGCCGACCTGCCTGCGGGGACGACCGACGTGCGCTTCCGCTACTCGACCGACGCCGCCTACCTCGACACCGGATGGTTCGTCGACGACGTGATGGTCGACGGCGAGGCGGCGACGCTCTCGTCGGCCGACGGCGAGTGGATCGAGACGACGGGGCTCCAGGACGATAACTGGACCCTGCAGGTCGTGGCGAGCTGCGACCTCACCCCCGGCGAGGAGTCGGACTTCGAGATCGTCGACGAGGCCGGCAACCACGTCTACCGCCTCGAGGGCGACGACATCACCATGGCTGGCCTCGACACGTCGTGCGCCAAGGGCAAGAACCGCGACTTCACGACCCTCGTGTCGAACCTGCCCACGGGCGACCTCGACACGCTCGACGCGGGGTACGAGCTCACGGTGACGAACACCGGCATCGGCAACGGCAACGGCAAGAAGGGCTAGTCCGTACAGGGTGGCGGAAGGCCCCGGTCTCGAGTGGACCGGGGCCTTCCGCTCCATCCGACCGCCCCGTGCCGGAAATGGGCAACGACTACTCAGGTCGCCCCGGTACGCCGTTCGTAGCGTCTTCGGCATGAGCACACAGCCACCTGCCACCCGAACGCGCCGCACGAAGATCTCGACGTTCGTCGTCCTCGGCGTCGTCGTCCTCGCCGCCGGCCTCGCCCTCGCGCAATGGCTCGTCACCGGAGACCTCTCGGCCGTCTTCGAGGGCATCGAGAACGGCCTCACCGGCCGGCAGGCCCGCCGGAACTTCTGAAGGGATGCGACATGGACGGCATCGAGGTGAAGGGCGCCAACGGCGAACGACTCGTCTACGACGGCGCCACCGTCGCGAAGTTCCGGCACAACGGCATGGATGAGGCGGCTCGGAACCCGATCTCGACGTACCGCGAGATCCGGGTGATCCACAAGCCAGCGAAGCGCGGTCGACCGGGCCATTACGAGGTCCTGCTCGCCATGGCCTCCTTCATGTCGCTCACGGTGGAGGAGACCGAGAAGCCGCAGCTCGACGCACTCGTCGCGGCGCTCGAACGCTCGAAGGCGTGAGACGGGACACGTGCGCGAGACCGCGATCCGAGCTCGGGGAAGACTCAGACGGCGGCGCCGGGATCAACGCCTACGACCAGTCGGAAGAGCGGCCATGTGCCCGGAACCCCTTTGAGCGGGAACTCTCCCGCCGGTTCGAATCGTAGGCGCGAGCCCAACACCAGCACGCGAACGGCATCCGTGACGAATACGGAGCCGGGAATCGCTGCGGCTTCCACGCGCGCGGCGATGTGGGCAGCGATACCGATGACGTCGGCGTCTCTCACGAGCACCTCGCCGATGTGCACGCCGACGCGCAGTCCGATGCCGAGTCGCGACGCATCCGTGACGGCCTCCTCAGCGAAACGAAGTGCCAACGAGGGGAGGGGGAACGACAGGAAGAAACCGTCCCCCGCCGTATCGACCTCGCGGCCGGAGTACCTCGCCAGGGAATGTCGCACCGATTCGCGATGCGCCACCAGGCGATCTCGCCAGACGGCGTCACCAGACTGAGCGAGCGAGTCGGTCGAACCGACGACATCGGTGACCACGAGGGTCGCGATCTCGCGTCGACCGCCCGTCCTCGTCCCGATGAGGAACTCCTCGACCTCGTCTACGAAAGCGTCCCCGGGAATGAAGATCGGTGTCGAACTGTCTTGAATGAGCGTCAGCCTGCCGTCGGAGAGTTGATCGGCGAGCCAACGGAACGCCGCTGTCGGCAGCATCTTCATGCCGACGTCATGCACGACGAGCACCGGCACGCGGACATCAGGCAGGTAGGGCCGGATGTCGATGCCTCCAATCTCCTCGAGCAGCCTCGAGGCACCGCTCGGGGTCGTGGCCAGGCGTTCGTATCGCATCCACCATTCGAACAACCGGCGATCCGCTGTCCACGATGGCGCGAGTAGTTTCACGACCTGCCCGTTGCCCCACCCGGCACTCACCAACGCTCGCATCACCGGGCCAATGAACTTCGCCCGCAATCCCCAAGGAAACTCCTTGTCGCGATGCCCGACAACCAGCACCTCGCCCGCGATGACGGACTCCACCCGATCGTGATGCCTTGCGGCCGTCGCGAGGCATACGGCAGCACCGTCGCCGTAACCGAGTAGCGCGGCACTCGTGCTTCCCGCTGCATCGAGTACGGCGATCACGTCGTCGCTGCGCTGTTCGATCGACACGAGATCAGTGGTTCGTTCCGAAAGGCCTGTTCCACGCTTGTCGAACAGGATGACCCGGCCGAATCTCATCATCCGCTCAATGAATTCGACGTTCTCCGAAAGCTCGAACAGTGCGTCGATATTGGATGCGAAAGAGAACGAAATCAGGAGGTCCCGTTCGCCCTCCCCGCAGACCTTGTACGCGATGTCCGCGTCGCCGCTTCGGACGTAGCTCGTGCTCGGGATCACAGCAGGCTCCCGCCGCGCTGCCGACGGCTTGACAACGAGGTCTCGACGTTACCCGGGCCCCTCCCGCCCATGGCCTCACGATACGCCTCATGGGTCGCGAAAGCGGCTCGGCGCGTTTCGCGCTGGAAGCGCATTCAGCGCGCGACCCGCGATGACCCCGGGTGTTTCAAGCGATTCGAGTCGACGCCGGCCAGCGGTCGCGCCGCGGCTACGCGCTCACCTACCTCGCGGACGCCCCGCCGCGGTCTCGCGACATCCTCCGCATCAGCGCCTTCTTCTACGCCGAAGTGCAACCCGCCGGCTGAGGCGCTCGAACAGTCGCAAGGACCCGCCGCCCAGGCGCTTCAGACGCTGGCTCTCCGGGAAACGCAAGAGGCCGGCATCGGATTCCTCCGATACCGGCCACTTCTGCGCGATATCCGGAAGAACAGAACCTGATTCTCCGAATGCGACGCGGACATGCGAAAGGCCCCGGTCCGACTGGACCGGGGCCTTCCGATTTGGTTGCGGGGGCAGGATTTGAACCTACGACCTCTGGGTTATGAGCCCAGCGAGCTACCGAACTGCTCCACCCCGCGGCACAAGAGATAACACTAGCACGGGTTCCGAGGGCGGTCGAATCGAGGCCGCATCCCGGGCGGGTCGGGGTCTCGAGCCGCCGCTCCAGCGGCTACTCGACGGCCGACGTCGCCGCGCGAGAGGCCACGAGCTCGTACCCGAGCGGCAGCCACTGGTGGTCGGGCCAGCCGAACATGCCGTCGCCCTTCGGCACCGTGACGGGGAACATCCGCCACGGCAGTTCGTAGTGCTCGGCGAACTCGTCGACCCTGAGACCGGCGTCGCGCAGGGCGGCGAAGACCTCGCCGAGCGGATGCATCCACTCCCAGGTCCGCGCGTTCACGAGCCGCGCCTCGGGGTCGGCGTAGTCGCTCGGGTCCTCGATGATGTCGGGGCCGGTGCTCACGTACGGGTACGCGAACGCGGGCATGCCGCCAGGCCCGGCGTCGCCCTCGAAGACGTACGCCGCCGGGTGCCCGTCGGCGAAGAACAGCCGACCGCCGGGCTTCAGGAACCACGCGATGATGCGCGCCCACTCCGCGACATCCGGAAGCCACCCGATCGTGCCCCAGGTCGTGAAGACCAGGTCGAACGACTCGGGGTCGGGCAGCCGGTGGCGCGCGTCGTAGACGTTCGCCTCCACGAATCGCGCGCAGTCGGCGACGCCGAGCTCGGCGGCCATGCGTCGCGCCTCCTCGACGGCCGGGCGGGAGAAGTCGACGCCGACGGCGGTCGCGCCGAGGTTCACGAGCGAGAGCGTGTCGGAGCCGAAGTGGCACTGCAGGTGCAGCACGCGCACGCCCTCGAGACCCTCGGGGAACATCCGCTCGATGCCGGCCTGCGCGATCGGGTCGAGCACGCTGCCGCCCGCGCGAAGGCGCGACCGGTCGTAGAAGGGCGACGCCACGTGGAGGGCCACGCGCTCATCCCAGTTCGCGCGGTTCTCCTCGAGCCAGTCGCCCGAATCGAGCTCGATGGACATCAGCCGTTCGAGGGCGCCTCGGTCGAGGGCGCCTCCGTCGACGGGGTGTCCGTTGTGCTCGCGCCGTCGTCCGCGAGGACGATGAGCTCCGAGATGATCTCGGCGAGCTCGGCGTCGGCCGCACCGTAGGCCACCCAGTCGCCGTCCTGCAGCGCCTGCTGCTTGTCCTCGATCGCCTGGCGGGCGCGGTTGAGCAGCGACTGCAGTTCGGTGTCGGTCGTGGTGGGCGGCGTCTCGCCCTCACCGCCGGTCTCGCCGCCGTCCGGAGTCGTCGGTTCCACCTCCTCGTCGCCCGCGGCCGCGCCGGAGTCGCCGCCGAACAGCACGTTCAGCGCCTCGTCGAGCGTGTCCTGGAACGCGATCTCGTCGCCGAACGCGACCAGCACCTTCTGCAGGAGCGGGTAGCTCGTCTCACCGGTCGACTGCACGTAGACCGGCTGCACGTAGAGCAGGCCGCCGCCGACGGGCACCGTCAGCAGGTTGCCGTTGATCACGTCGGACTGGCCCTGCTTCAGCAGGTTCAGCGATTGCGACACGGTCGGGTCGGAGTTGAACGTGTTCTGCACCTGACCGGGTCCGGGAACGTTGTCGTCCTCGGGCAGCGAGAGCAGCCTGAGCTTTCCGTAGCCGTCGGCGCGCTCGCCGTCGGTCGAGCCCGCATCGGAGTCGACCGCGAGGTACCCGCGCAGCACGTTGCGACTCGCGCTGCCGCGCGCCTCGGGGATGAACGTCGAGTAGATCGAGTAGGTCGGCGCCTCCTGGCCGGGCATCTGCATGGTCAGGTAGTAGGGCGGCTGCAGGAACGAGGTCGCCGCGCTCTGCGTCGGGTCGAGCGGCGTCGTCCACGCGTCCTCCCGCGAGTAGAACGTCACCGGGTCGGTCACGTGGTATCGGCCGAGGACCGCGCGCTGCATCTTGAACAGGTCGGCGGGGTAGCGCACGTGGGCCATGAGCTCGCCCGACATCTCGCTCATCGGCTTGATCGCCTCGGGGAACACCTTCTGCCACGTCTGCAGGATCGGATCCTCGGTGTCCCACGCGTACAGCGTCACGCTGCCGTCGTAGGCGTCGACGGTGGCCTTCACCGAATTGCGGATGTAGTTCACCTCGTCGAACGCCAGGGGCTGCTGCACCGACTCGCTGTCGGAGATCGCCTCGCTGTAGCTGACCTTGTTCGAGTACGGGTACTGGTCGGAGAGCGTGTAGCCGTCGACGATCCAGACGAGGCGGCCATCGACCACCGACGGGTAGGTGTCGCTGTCGAGCGTCAGGTACGGCGCGACCTTCTGCACGCGATCGATCGGGTTCCGGTCGTAGAGGATCTGCGAATCGTTCGAGACCTGGTCGGAGAGGAAGATCTGCTCGGACTGGAACTTCAGCGCGTACACGAGCTTCGTGAACACGTTGTCGAGCACGGGCCCGCCGTCGCCGGTGAAGGTCGTCTGCTGGGGTTCGCCCTCGCCGCCGGCCGGGTAGTCGAGCTCGATCGGCGACGCGCCCTCGGGCGCACCGACGATGGAGTAGTCGGGCGAGTTCTCGCCGAAGTAGACGCGGGGCTCGAACTCGGGCAGCGTGCCGCTCGATGGGATGCCCGACTCGATGAAGACGGGCTGGCCGTCGCTCGAACGCTGGTTGCCTGCTGCGGCGACCAGGCCGTAGCCGTGCGTGTAGACGAGGTGCGAGTTGAACCACGTCTGCGCGTCGTTCAGGCCCTCGAGGTTGAGGTCGCGGATCGCGACGACCGTGTCCTGCGACTGCCCGTCGATCTCGTACCGGTCGACGTCGAGCATCTCGGGGAACTGGTAGTACTGGCGGAACTGCTCGAGCTGGCGGAACGCCGGGCTGATGACGGCCGGGTCCATGAGGCGGATGCTCGCGGTCGTCCCCGCGTCCGCGCGCAGCGCGCCCGGCTCCGCGTCGGTCTTCGCCTCGTAGGGGATCTCCTCGATGTCGGCCACGCCGAACGCGTCGCGCGTCTCGTCGATGTTCTTCTTGATGTACGGCGCCTCGAGGGCACGCGCGCTCGGGTCGACCTGGAAGCGCTGCACGACCCATGGGTAGAGCGAGCCGATGAGCAGGCTCGACACGATGAGCAGCACCGCTCCGACGAGCGGCAGCCGCCACCGGCCGAGGATCGCGGTGATGAAGAACAGCACCGCCACGACCGCCGCGATGACCGAGAGGATCTGCCGGCCGGGGATCGTCGCGAACACGTCGGTGTAGGAGGCACCGGTGATGAGCGAGCCGGTCTCGGTGACGGTCGCGTACTGGTCGAGCCAGATGCTCACGGCTTGAAGCAACAGGTACAGGCCGGCGGTGATCGCGATCTGGATGCGTGCGGCCTTCGAGATGACGACCTCGCGCCCGCTCACTCGGATCGCGCCGTAGAGGTAGTTGGTCGCGATGACGAGGAGGCCGGAGAGCAGCAGCACGGCCGAGGCGAAGCCGACGACGGAACGGTAGAACGGCAGCTCGAAGACGTAGAAGCCGATGTCGAAGCCGAACTGCGGGTCGGTCGAGCCGAACGGCGTGCGGTTCAGCCAGGCGAGCACCGAGTCCCATCGGCTCGCGGTCGAGACGCCGGCGAAGATGCCCAGTACCGCCGGGATCCCGTACATCGCGAGGCGGCGCAGGGGCTCGAAGATCTCCTGGTAACGATCCAGTTGCGAATTGAGCTTCGCGTACACGGGACGGGTCCGGTAGGCGATCTGGATCGAGAGCCACACCGGCAGCGCCATCGCGATGAACCCGACGAAGAAGAGCACGATGCGCGTGATCCACTCGGTGGTCAGGACCTCGAGGAACCCGAGCTGGTCGTACCACCGGATGTCCGCGTAGATACCGGCGAACACGAAGAACGCGACGACGAGGGCACCCACGATGCCGATCGTGATCGCGATCGGCGCGCGTCGGCGCGTCGTCCTCGGTTCCTGCGACTGTGCTGTGGACACTCTCGGCCTCATTCGGGTCGGGACGGGATCGGATTCCCATCCTATGGTCGGCTCTCTTGGAAACGGCTGGCGAGGCGGGCCGCGCGGCTCCGCTCCGGGCGAACGCCGGCCGCGGCATCCGTCACCGAGCATCCGAGCGGATGCCTCGGGGACGTCGGTCAGCCCACGACGACGTCGCAGCTCCGGAATCCGGAGGTGTCGCCGCCCTCGCCGATCGTCTCGACGATGGTGCGCGCCTCGTCGAGCGTGCCGACCGCGAACACCTCGAGCCCGTCGGGCACGTTGCCGACGACCTCGTCGCAGTTCGCCTCGGGTGCGAGGAACCATGGGGCGTCGGCGTCGAGCGCACCCCACAGCTTCTGGCGGATGCCGCCGATCGGGCCGACCGTGCCGTCCGAATCGATGGTCCCGGTCCCGGCGACGTTCTCGCCGCCCGTCATCGCCCCGGGCGTCAGCGTGTCGACGATGCCGAGGGCGAACATGAGCCCCGCGCTCGGACCGCCGACGTCGTTGAGCTGGATCTCGACGTCGATCGGGAACTCGTACCGCATGCGGACGCCGACCCCGAGCACGGCGTTGTCGCCGTCGGCCACCGGCGTCGCCTCGACCGTCAGCTCCTCGCCGTCGCGGACGACGCCGATCTCGGCCGGCGTCTCCGTTCCGTGCTCGCGCAGCGTGCTGCGCAGCTCGTCGACCGAGTTCACCTCGGCGCCGTCCACCGAGCGGATGACATCGCCCACCTCGATCACGCCCTCGGCCGGAGTCCCCTCGTTGACGTTCTGCACGACCACGTCGCGCGGGAAGTCGTAGCCGAGCTCGACGAGGGCGCCCGCGATGGCGTCCTGCTGCGAGTCGACCATCTGCGCCTCGTTCACCGCGTCGCGGTCCTCGCTGCTGAGACCGGGCGGGTAGAGCACTTCGAGCGGCAGTACCGCGCGACGCGGGTCGAGCCAGGCCGCGGCGACGTCGAGCCAGCCGGGCGTGCGCCCGGGACGGCCGATCCCGGAGACCGTGAGCAGGTCGAGCGATCCCTCGGTCGGGAAGGTCTCCGCGTCGGCGACCTCGATGAGCGGGACCTCTTCGCCGTCGACCTCGGTCGTGCCGAGCGTGTCGTAGACGGGCCCGGCCTGCTGGATGACGTACGGGGTGGGCAGGAGGGCGATGCCGAGGCCGATGACGGCGGCGATCGCGATGGCCGTCCACCCGATCCGCTCGCGACGCGATCGTCGGGGTGCGGCGCCGTCGTCGGGCACTGCCGAGGGCACCGGCCGATCGTCGCCAGGGCCGCCGAAGAGCGTCATCCGCCGTGGTCCTTCCCGAGCGCCCGCGGGGAACCCGGCACTGTTCGCGACGGGCGGACACCCGAGGGGTCAGCCTAGGCCATTTCCCGGCGAGGACGCAGATGACCGACGGTAGCGTTGAGCGCGAAGCGAGGGAGGTGGCCCGAGTGGCCGAACGCGACCAGGAGCCCGACCGCGACCCGAAGGACGAGTTCCGCGACATGCTGCGGGAACTGCTGTCCGGTTCGGGCGGCATCGACCCGTCGAAGCTCGCCGGGGCCGCCGGGCTGCCGAACGATCCCGCGAGCCTCGCGGCCCTCTTCAGCCAGCTCCAGCAGGCGATGCAGCGCTCCGAGGAGGAGGGCATCGACTGGTCCCTCGCGCTGCGACAGGCCGAGCAGCGGGCCTCGACCGGTCAGCGCCAGATCGCGGCCGCCGAGACCGAACGACTCGACCGCGCCTTCGACCTCGCCGCGCTCTGGCTCGACGAGGCCGTCGAGGTCTCGGCACTTCCCGGCACGCCCGAGCTGCTGACGCGGCGCTCGTGGGCGGCGGCGACCATGCCCATCTGGACGCAGCTCGCCGAGCCCGTCGCGACGAGCATCGCCGACTCCCTCACCCGCGTGATGAGCGAGCAGGCGCCCGAGGAGCTGCGCTCCATGATCCAGGGCGCGAGCCGCATGATGCGCGGCATCGGCGGCGCGATGTTCGCGATGCAGCTCGGCCAGGTCGTCGGCCAGCTCTCGACCGAGGTGGTCTCGGGCGGTGACGTCGGGCTCCCGCTGCTCGAGGACGGCCGTGCGGCCCTGCTCCCCGAGAACGTGGTCGAGTTCGGCGAGGGCCTCGACATCCCGACCGACCAGGTCGAGCTCTACCTCGCGGTGCGGGAACTCGCGCATGCCCGCCTCTTCCGGCACGCCCGCTGGCTGCGGCTGCACCTCATCACGGCGATCACCGCGTTCGCCCGCGGCATCGACGTCGACGTCGAGCGCCTCGAGCAGCTCGCTGAGGGCTTCGACCCGTCGAACACCGACGAACTGCGCGACGCGGTCGCGAACGGCGCCCTGCTGCGCCCGAAGAGCCCCGAGCAGGAGGCGGCCCTCGGTCGCCTCGAGACGATGCTCGCGCTCGTCGAGGGCTGGGTCGACGTCGTGACGGCGGATGCCACGGCCCGCCTGCCGAAGTCCGACGCCGTCGCCGAGACCATCCGCCGTCGCCGTGCGACCGGCGGGCCGGCCGAGTCCGCGCTCGCGACGCTCGTCGGGCTCGAGCTGCGCCCCCGTCGCCTTCGCGACGCCGCGGCCATGTGGCGCGCGGTCACCGACGCGGTCGGCATCGCGGGTCGCGACGCCCTCTGGGCGCATCCCGACCTGCTGCCGACGGCCGCCGACCTCGACGACCCGGCACCGCTCGCCGCGCGACTGGCCGCGGGCGGGGAAGCCGGCGGCGAGGCCGATGCGGAGTTCGACGAGGCGCTCGAGGCCCTGCTCCGGGGCGACCTGCCCCCGGCGGATGCCACTGACGACGACACCCCGGAGGACGGGGCGGGCGGCGGGGCCGAGGGCGGGCCGCGCTCGGCCTGACCACGCCCGACGTTCCCAGGTCGCGCTCGCCGCTTCCTGGTCGCGGCGGCCGCGCGCCGGCCGCCGCGCGGGCCGGGCGGCCTGTGGCGGCGCGCCGTCGCGTCGCCGGGGCGTGCGGCATGCTGCCCGCATGACGCCCCGACTCGATCCGGCACTCCCCCAGGTGTGGCGCTCGCCCACCACGCTGCAGCTCGGCGGCATCCGCCCGATCGCGGTGCTCCACGACCCCGCGGGGCTCGAGTCCGGCCTGCTGAGCGCCCTGTCTGCGGGGGCGTCGCGCGCGACGCTGCACACGATCGGCACCGCGCTCGGCGGCGACGCGGAGCGGATCGACGCCCTGCTCGATCGGCTCGAACCCGCCTGCCGGGCCGACCCGACTCCCCCGGCCTCCGGCGTCGTCGCGCTCTCCGGGCCCGCGTCGTTCGTCGACGACCTCGGCACCGCGCTCCTCCGCCTCGGTCACCGCCCGGTCCTCGCGTCCGACGCCGATCCGACGACGACGGATGCCGCGGTGCTGCTCGCCGCCCGCATCATCCCGCCCGCGACCCACCTGCCGTGGCTCGCGGCCGACGTCCCGCACCTCGCCGTGGTGTTCGACGAACGCGGCGCCGAGGTGGGTCCGCTCGTGCGTCCCGGCTCCGGACCGTGCCTGCGGTGCATCCACCTGGCGCGACGCGATGCGGATCCCGCCTGGCCGGCGATCTCGGCGCAGCTCGCGGTGGCGCCCGCACCCCCGCACCGCGGGCGGGCGAGGCACGAGGCGCTCGCGCTCGCGGCATCCGTCGTCGACGACCTCGTGCGCACGGGGCGCTCGGCGCTCGACTCGGCGACGGTGATCGTCAGCGACGTGCCCGCGCCGGAGCCCCCGCGGCCGACGCCGGTCGGGCTGCACCCGCAGTGCGGATGTCGAGTTCCCGGAGGAAGCGCGACGGCTCCCGTTCCGCTCGCCGGCCGGACGACCAGCGCGAGAAGCTCAGCGTCAGCCGTCGCCGTGCCCGCGTGATGCCGACGTAGAGCAGTCGGCGCTCCTCGTCGATCGCCGCCAAGCCGGTCGCGTACGCGATCGGGAGCATGCCCTCCGCGAGGCCGGGCAGGTGGACCTCGTCCCATTCGAGGCCCTTCGCCGAGTGCAGCGTCGCGATGGTGACGGCCGCCACCGCCGGCTCGTGGTGCGATTCCGCCCGCGTCCTGAGGTCGTCGGCGAACCTGCGGAAGCTCGTGCCCGCCGGCTGGTCGTCGACGAGCCGCGCGATCGCGTTGAGCGACTCCCAGCGGTCGCGCACGGCGCCGGGCCCTGCGGGCGGTTCGACGGTCCAGCCCAGCGAACGCAGCACGTCGCTCACCGACTTGAACAGCGGCTCGTCGGCGATCGCGAGCGCGGCCGCGCGGATCGCGTGCACGGCCTCGCGCACCTCCGGCCGGTCGAAGAAGCGCTGCGCGCCGCGCACCCGCACGGAGACCCCGACCTCGCCGAGCGCCTGCTCGAACAGGGCGGACTGCGAGTTGACGCGCAGCAGCACCGCGATCGACTCGGGCGGGGTGCCGGCGTCGATGCGCTGGCGCACGCGAGCGGCGACGCCCCGCGCCTCGGCGAGTTCGTCGGGGTACTCGAGGACCTCGGGCGCCGGGCCGTGCGCGACGCGGTCGGCACCGGCGCGTCCGCCGCGGGAGGACGTGGAGGCGTCGACGGCGTCGTCGGTCGCTGGCGGTTCCGGCGCGGGCCGCGCGGGCGCGGACGGGTCCGGGGCGGACGGGGCCGACATGGACGGATCCGGGGCCGCCCCATCGCGCGCGGACGGGTCGTGCGCCGCCCGGTCGGGTACCGCGGGATCGCCCCCGTCGGGGGCCGCCGCCGCGAGGCGGAGCGCACCGGGCCGCCCGCGCATGAGCCGGTTCGCGACCTCGACGATCTCGGGCGTCGACCGGTAGTTGCGTTCGAGCCGGACCATCGTGGCATCCGGGTAGTGACGCTCGAAGTCGAGCAGGTACTCGGCGCTCGCGCCGGCGAACGAGTAGATCGTCTGGCTCGCGTCGCCGACGACGCACACGTCACGCCGCCCGCCGAGCCACAGCTCGAGCAGGTGCTGCTGCGCCGGCGAGACGTCCTGGTACTCGTCGACGACGAAGTGCCGGTACGCCTCGCGCACCTGCATGGCCACCGCCGGCTCCGACTCGATCATGCCGGAGGTGGCGAGCAGCACGTCCTCGAAGTCGATGGCGCGCCGCTCGTCCTTCAGCTCCTCGTAGGCCTCGACGAGCGCGAGCATCTGCTCGGGCGTGAGCGAACCCGGCGCGCCCCGGGAGGCGAGTCGCGCCCGGTAGTCGTCCATGCCGACGAGACCGACCTTCCTCCACTCGATCTCCGCGGCGACGTCGCGCAGCGTCGCGGTGTCGACCTTCACCCGGCAGCGCTCGGCGGCGAGCCCCAGCACGCGCCCCTTGAACTCGAGCACGCGCGGCGCAGGACCGCCGACCACGATCGGCCAGAAGTGGTTGAGCTGCGCGAGTGCGGCGGCGTGGAAGGTGCGCGCCGAAACGGTGCCCGCGCCGAGGCCCCGGAGCCGCGAGCGGAGCTCGGCGGCCGCGCGGGACGTGAAGGTGAGCGCCATCACCCGAGCGGGATCGTACGACCCGGATGCCACGCCGTAGGCGATGCGGTGGGTGATCGCGCGCGTCTTGCCGGTGCCGGCACCCGCGAGCACGCACACCGGGCCGATGAGCGCCTCGGCGGCGACGCGCTGCTCGTCGTCGAGTGCCGCGAGGAGCGGATCCGTCGTCACGAGGTCGACCACGGCATGGACGAGTCGAGCGGGCCGCCGTACCACCCCTCGAGCATCCAGCGCGCGATCGACGTATCGCCGGGCAGCGCGACCCGTCCGAGCACGTCGCGAAGCCCGTCGCGGTCGAACCAGCGCAACTCGAGGATCTCCTCGCCGTCGGGCACGACCGTCGTCGGCTCGCCGTGCGCGACGCGCGCCCGGAACGCGCACATCAGGCTCGCAGGGAACGGCCACGGCTGCGACCCCAGGTACTCGACCCGGTCGACGGCGAGGCCGGCCTCCTCGCCGATCTCGCGCACCACGGCCGCCTCGAGCGACTCGCCGGGCTCGACGAAGCCCGCGAGCACCGAGAAGCGGTCCTGCTCCCACATGGCGTTCGAGCCGAGCAGCACCCGACCCTCGTCGTCGGTGACGAGCACGATGACGGCCGGATCGGTCCGCGGGAACCGGAGCCGGTCCTCGGCCAGGCATCGACGAGCCCACCCGGAGGTCACGACCTCGGTCGGGCTGCCGCAACCCGGGCAGAACCGATGCGTCGCGTGCCAGTTCGCGAGGCCGACCGCCTCGATGGCGAGGCCGGCGTCGCGGTCGTCGAGTGCGGTCGCGACTCGCCGGAGGCCGACCCAGCGCGACTCGTCGGCGACCGACGGCATCGCCTCCGATCCGTACACCCACGCCTCGATCGGGACGCCGACGGGCAGCGCCGCGCCCGTGGCATCCGCCCCCGCATCGAGCGTGCGACCGAGGTAGCAGCGCACGTCGGGCTCGGGCAGGGCCGACGGATGCCGCAGCTCGAGTCGCGGCGCATCGTCGCCGCCGGCCGGCTCCGCGACGAGCACCCGGCCGTCGTGCACGGCGAGCACGCGTGCGTGCGGGTCGACGAGGAAGGCGTCGGCGCGACCCTCGAGCGTGCGCGAGACCGCGTCGCGGTCGAGGTGCTCGCGCGCGAGCGGCGGAGCGGGCCGGGTGCGGGTGGAGTCCTCGGGGGTCGGCACGTCGGGGTGGAGCACGGTGCACCTCTCGTCGGAGCCGGAGTCGTCGGGAAGGCGTGGCGGTCGCCGGGCAGGCCGGATGACCTGCTTAGGCTGTGTGCCATGGCCAGACCCCCACTCACTCTAGCCGCGTTGGCCACGGCCGCGGTGGCCGGACTCGAGGTGCGGGCGGCCCGGGCGCACGCTCGCGGAACCGGCGGTGCGTTCGATGCCGTCGAGCTCGAATCGACCGACGGACGCCGCCTGTTGATCCGCGCGCCGCGCTCGCAGACCGCCGAGACCGAGCAGTCCGCCGACCTCGTGGCGCTCCGTGCGCTGACCCCGGGAATCCGCTCCCGGCTGCCGTTCGCCGTGCCGCAGTTCGTCGGCCAGGCGCCCATCGGCCCGACCCGGGCCGTCGTGACCGAGTTCATCCCCGGCGCGGGCCGCACGGCCGACGAGCTGACCGGCGACCCCTCCCTCGCGGCCGCGGTGGGGCGCGCGATCGCCGCCGTCCACGCGCTGCCGTCGGGCTTCATCGGCGACGCCGGGCTCCCCCGTCGCACGGCGAACGAGGCGCGCGAAGCCGCCGTCGCGATCATCGACCGCGCCGCCGACACCGGGCGGCTCCCCGCGGCGCTGGTCCGCCGCTGGGAGGAGGCGACCGACGACGACACCCTGTGGCGGTTCGCACCGACGGTCGTCAACGGCCAGCTCGGCGCCGACTCGTTCCTCGTCGAGGGCGACCGGGTCAGCGGCGTCATCGGCTGGTCGGGACTCGCACACGACGACCCGGCGCACGACCTGCACTGGGTCCTGACCTCGACCGGGATGTCGGCCGAGCAGACCCTCGACGCCTACCTGGAGGCACGCGCGGGCGGCGCCGACTCCGAACTCGCCCGCCGAGCGCTCCTCTACGGCGAGCTCGAACTGGCACGCTGGCTCCTGCACGGGATCGACACGCACGACGACGAGGTGATCGAGGATGCCGTGGGCCTCCTCGACGGGCTCGTGGCGAGCGTGCACGACCACTCGTCCGAGTCGCTCACGACCGACACGGGCCCCGTGCTCGCCCTCGCCGACGTCGAGCGGATGCTCGAGCAGACGCCCCGCCAGGACCTGCCGCGCGAGCCAGGGGCGACGATGCTGACCGACAGCTACGACGTCTCGGAGCTGCGCCGGAACCTCGCGGACGGCGACGATGCGAACGAGGAGCACGACCCCGGACTGACCGCGCCCATCCCGCTCGATCTCAGCGATTGGGGCGACGCGGCGCCCGAGTCCGCGGGTTCCCCGCGCTCCTCGGCCGAGTCGGCCGACCGGACCGGGAGTCGCGACCGCTCCGCGTAGCCGTCGCCGGTGCGGCGATCGCCGCTCGACGCGCGGTGCGCACCCGGCGTCACGTTCGCGCGATCGCCGTCCGCACCTCGTCCGGAACCGCCGAGGTCTCGCCGGCGGTCGACCGCCGGCGACCGGCCCGTGCCGCCACGCTCGCCCAGGCACGGCGGAGGGCCGCCTCGTCGTACAGCTCGTCGGGCCGCAGCACGAGGTCGTCCTCGACGTAGTAGAACACCGCATCGATCTGCTCGGGCGGAAGCCCGGACCAGCGGGCGTACGCGAGTCGGTACAGCGCGAGCTGGGTCTGCCGGAGCTCGAGTTCACGCGGGTCTCGCGGAGCGGCGCCGGTCTTCCAGTCGACGACCTGCGCGCGGATGCCCCGGCGATCGAGCTCGGAATCGGGCTCGATGTCGAACACCGCGTCGAGCTTGCAGACGAACACCTGTTCGTCGAGCGGCAGGTGCAGCTCGAGTTCGACCGCGACGGGCCGGCGATCACCCCATTCGGAGGCCGCGAACGTCGCGCGGAGTCGTTCGAGGCGGGCGTCGACCGGGTCGACGAGGACCTCGTCGGCCGTGGGCGCGTCGTCGAACGCGAAGTCGAGTGCGTCGAGGTCGGTCGTCGCGCCGGCCGACCCGATCGATCCGGTCGTCCCTGGCGCCCCGCCTGGACCGGCAGGACGCGCGGCGGAGCCGCCGGAGCGTTCCTCCACCCAGGTGTGGAAGAGCGTGCCGATGCGCGTGGCGCGATACGGGCGCTGGGGCATGGGCCGTGCGAGTTCGGCGGCGACGGCGTCGGGGTCGTCGACGTAGTCCTTGAAGCGCGAGGCCGGCACTCGGGTGGGCACGGCGGCCGCCCCGCGCGATTCACCCCTGCGTCGGCGCTCCTCGAGGAGCATCCGCAGCTCGTCGGCGAGTGCCGGTCCGATCCCGGCGCCGGTCGGCATGGCCGCCGCCTCGCGCACGGCGTCGGCCGCGCGCACGACGGCGGGCCGGCGAGCGCCGAGCGGATCGAGCGGCCAGCTCACGCGCACCGCATCGGACGCGCGAGGATTCTCGGCGTCGGCCGGCGCCGTCGGCAGCGCCGACGCCTCGACCACCCCGGCGATCACGAGCTCGCGCAGGAACGGGCTCGGCGCCCTCGGCGCCCGCTGCGTGGCCCACCACGAGCCCGAGAGCAGGAGCTCCGAGCGTGCGCGCGTGAGTCCGACGTAGGCGAGGCGGCGCTCCTCCTCGGCATGGCGCTCCCGATTCTCCTCGGAGTACGCCTTCACGGCCTCGTCGAACTCCGACTGGCTCTGCACGCCGCGCCACATCAGCTGCGGGATCTCGTCGGCGTCGCCCCGGAACTCGTCGGGCAGCGTGCCGAACGCGAGCCAGCCGCGATTGCTCCGCGGCTTCGACGGCAGTTCGTCGTCGACGAGCCGCGGGATCGCCACCACGTCCCACTCGAGCCCCTTCGACCCGTGGATCGAGAGCACCTGCACCGCGCCGGGCTCGGGTTCGTCCTGTCGGGGGCTCAGCCGGTCGCGCTGTTCGGCCTCGGCGAGCCAGCCGAGGAACGCGCCGAGGTTCGGATGCTCGGCCGAGTCCGCGAATCCGGTCACCAGGTCGTCGAACGACTCCAGGCTCGCCGAACCGAGCGGCTGCGCGGGGTTCGCCGCGACCTCGATGTCGAGCAGCAGCTCCTGCTGCACGAGCGTCACGAAGTCGACGAGGCCGAGCCCGGCGCGACGGCGGAGCGCCTGCAACTGCGCGCCCGCGCGACGCATCCGCGTGAGGCCCTCCTCGCTGATCGCGGCGAGCGCCCGATGGTCGTCGGGCGCGGTGAGGACGAAGTCGAGCGCGTCGACGATCGACGGCGATTCGTCCGGTGCGATCGACCCGCGGATGCCGCGGCGCACCTCGTCGGCGAGGCGTCTCGTCGAGAGGTCGCGATCGGCCAGCCACCTGCCGAGCGCGCCGAGCGCCGCGAGGTCGGCGGTGCCGATGCGCCACCGGGCACCGCCGAGGAGGCGCAGGAGCTCCGATCCCGCGGTCGGGTCGTGCACGACGCGGAGCGCGCACACGAGGTCGGCGATCACCGGCTGGTCGAGCAGTCCCGAGACCCCGAGCACGTGCACCGGGACGCCGCGCTCGCGCAACGCGGTCGCGAAGAGGTCGACGTGGGCGAACGTGCGACACAGCAGGGCGCCCGTGCGTGCGCCCGATCG
This sequence comes from Agromyces excoecariae, assembly GCF_051715505.1. Taxonomy (NCBI): domain Bacteria; kingdom Bacillati; phylum Actinomycetota; class Actinomycetes; order Micrococcales; family Microbacteriaceae; genus Agromyces; species Agromyces excoecariae. The sequence continues at coordinate 210,696 of NZ_JBPSLA010000008.1, forward strand.
CATCCGCTCGGCGAGCCACTCGGCGACGGCCGCGGCCTCGGCGTCGATCGTCTCGGACCACGAGACGTCGAGGCGGCCCGTCCCGGCGAACGGCGACGGACGCAGCGGCGCCTTGGGAATGCCGCCGTCGAGCGGGGCGATGAGCGCGTTCGCCGCCTCGAGCACGACGACGGGGTTCCGCCAGCTGGTCGACAGGTCGTACGCGACCGCCTCGCCGGAGTCGGAGAAGTCGCGACCGAAGCGCGCCAGGTTCGCGGCGCTCGCCCCGCGCCATCCGTAGATCGACTGGTCGGGGTCGCCCACCGCCATGACGGCGTGGTCGCGGAAGAGCGTCGAGAGCAGGCGCGTCTGCACGACGCTCGTGTCCTGGTACTCGTCGAGCAGGACCGTCGCGTAGCGCTCGCGGTGCTCGGCGGCCACCTCGGGGTGCGTCGTGCAGATCTGCAGGGCGAGCGCGACCTGGTCGGAGAACTCGACGACCCCCCGACGCTGCTTCTCGGCGGCGTACGCGTCGGCGAGGTCGAGGAGCGGCGGCAGGGCGTCGACGACCCCGAGCGCCGAGACGAAGCTGTCGAACGGGGTGCGCTTGCGCGGCGCCTCGATCGGCAGGTCGTGCATCGCGAGGAACTCGCGAGCGAAGGCGCGAACGTCTCGACTGTCGGTGACGTTCTCGGCGAGGGCCCGGCTCAGCGAGAGCAGGGCGCCCGTGACCCGATCGAGCGACGCGTCGAGCTCGACCAGTCGCGGGTCCGCCGAGGCCGAGACGATCCCGCGCGCGAGCTGCCATGCGGCGGCCTCGCCGAGGATCGAGGCATCCGGTTCGCGACCGATCCGGAGCGCGTGCTCGCGGTAGATGGAACCCGCGAACGCGTTGTACGTGAACACCGCGGCGGACTCGAGCGGATCGAGCCGCACGTCGGCGATGCCCTCCGCGACGAGCTGCCCGACGCGCTCGCGCACGCGCTCGGCGAGTTCGCCGGCGGCCTTCCTGGTGAAGGTGAGGCCGAGCACCTCGGGCACGTCGACGGCGCCGTTGGCGAGCAGCCACACCACCCGGTTCGCCATCGTCTCGGTCTTGCCGCTGCCGGCGCCGGCCACGACGATGCTCCGCCCGCGCGGATCGGCCTCGATGACCGCGCGCTGCTCAGGCGTCGGCGGGTGCAGGCCGAGACGCGACGCGATCTCGTCGGCGCCGATCCGGACCGCGCTCACGCGCACACCGCCGGGACGAGGTGGACGCGGTACTGCCAGTCGCCGAATCGCGACCCGTGCGCGAACTCGACGGGCGAGTCGAAGCGCGACCCCGCCATCACGCGGGCCACCTCCTCCAGACGCTCGCGGAACGCTGCCTCGGCCTCGTCGTCGAACGGCTGCTGGGCGCGCTCGGTGTAGAGCCGACCGCCCACGGGTCGCGCGACGTAGACGAGCTTTGCCCCGCCGAGCCGACCCTCGTTCGGCAGCGCGCCGGCGCGCGCCGCCAGCTGGTAGGCCGCCAGCTGGGGATGCTCGGCCGTCTTGGCGGCGCTCGGCGGCGTGCGACCGGTCTTGAGGTCGACGATCACGGTCGTGCCGTCTGGCGACGCCTCGACGCGGTCGATGGTGCCGGTGATGCGCACGCGGCCGCTGACGAGCGTGAAGCGGCCCTCGGCGCCGAGCACGACCACGCCGTCGTCCTCCGCATTGCGCAGGTAGTCGGCCGCGCCCTCCGTCATCCGGCGCGCGCCGCGCCGCTCCCGCTCGGCGACCCAGCCCGCCTCGAACCTCAGGTCGCGCCACCGCCGCTCGACCGACGCCCACAGCGTCTCGACGTCGAGGTCGCCCGCCTGCTGCGCCGCCTCCTCGACGACCGCGTGCACGATGGTCCCGATCGAGGCGGCGAGCCCGGACGGCGGTTGGGCGACGTGGTCGACGAACCAGCCGAGCGGACTCTCCTCGACACGGTCGATCTGCGACGGCGAGACCGGCACGAGCGCCTCGGGGTCGCCGTCGAGGTCGACCAGCGGCGCGGTCGTGGTGGGCTCGGCCATGCCGTACCACTCGTCGGGGTGCGCTCCGGGGACACCGTGCTCGGCGAGGAGCGCGATCGCGGCCGCGGCCTCGCGATCGCCGGCCCCCGCGTCGCGCCGAAGCGCGCCGACCATGCCCCTGAGGTGCAGTGGGCGCCGCCGCCGCGCGGCGCGCCGCGCGGGTGCGAGACCCATGAGCACCGAGGGCTGCTCGTCGTCGTTCGCCGTGCACGCGAGCACGACCTGCCGTGAGGCGCGCGACACCGCGAGCGCGAACAGGCGCAACTCGTCGGCGCGCACCGACGCCCGAACGGATGCGGCGGGCTCCTCCTCGCCGACCGGCTCCCCCGCGCGCGCCGCCGCGACCGCCCGCGGCAGCGCCGCGGCGTGCAGCAGCGTGCCGCGCGGGCGGAGGTTCGGCCAGACGCCCTCCTGGAGGCCGGCGACGACGACCACGTCGAACTCGCGGCCGATGAGGGCGGGCGGGGTCGCCAGGACGACCGACTCGGACCCGCGCTCCGGGGCGAGCGAGTCCTCCGGGAGGGCGTTCTGCAGCACCTCGTCGACGAAGCGCCGGGCCGGGGCGCCGGGTTCGCGTTCGACGAACCGCCGCGCCGCGGCGAAGAGCGCGACGACCGCGTCGAGCGAGCGGTTCGCCTCGTCGGCGAGCACGCCGGAGCCGGCGGCCTGCGAAGCCCACTCGGCTTCGAGCCCGCTGTCGTGCCAGAGCAGCCAGAGCAGCTCTTCGACGGTCGAGCCCCGCGCCGCCGCCCGCCGGGCGGAGTCGAGGAGTCGCGCGAGGCGCGCCGCGCGCCGGCCGGCCGGTGCATCGATCGTCGCGAACCCGCCCGCGGCCCCGAGCGCCTCGACGAGCAGTTCATCGGCGCTCCGGGCACCGCCCGAGGCGAGCTCCTCGTGGCGGAGCGCCAGACGGAGCCGACGCAGGCCGACGCGGTCGAGCCGGCCGAGCGGGCCGGTCAGGAGCGCGGTCGCCCGGTCGGCGTCGAGCAGCTGGAGGTCGAGCACGACCGCCGCGGCCGCGAGGAGGCCCGCCGAGCCCGGTGCATCGCGCAGGGCCGTTCGCGCGGTGCCGCCCGAGATCGGCACCTCGGCCGCCGCGAGCGCGCGCGCGAGCGCCGGCAGCTCGGCACCCGATCTCGCGACGATCGCCATCGAGGACCACGGGATGCCGTCGAGCAGGTGACGCTCACGGAGCAGGCCGGCGATCGCGGCGCCCTCGGCCCCCGGCGACGGCGCCTCGATGCCGAGGATCGCCTCGAGCGGATCGTCGTCGAGGTCGTGTGCGACCGCGGCGGAACGGTGCGCGCCGCCGAGCGCGGTGCCGACGTGCGCCGTGACCTGCGCGAGGAGTTCGCGATGCGCGGTGCGACCACGGTGGACGTGGGGCAGTTCGATGCGTCGCACCTCGGCACCGCCGAGCACCCGGCCGAGTGATCCGAGGAGGTCGGCCCGGCCGCCGCGGAACCCGTTGCTCGCGACATCCGGGTCGCCGAGGGCGACGATCTCGACGCCGCGCGCCGCGAACGCGCCGAGGAGCGCGGCCGTGCCCTCGGTGGCCTCCTGCGCGTCGTCGACGACGATCAACCGGAGCGCCCCGAGCGCGCCGAGCGCTCGTGCGTCGTCGGGGTCGTGCACGCTGCGGCGCACGATCGACGCGGCGAACGCACCGAGCTCGGCGGAGTCGAACTGCGTCGGCCGCAGCTGCTCCTTGACCTCGGCGTACTCCGCGAGGAACGCGCCCGCCGCCACCCACTCGGGGCGGGACGCGACCGCACCGAGTCGCGCGAGCTCGTCGGGGCCCACGCCCTGCTCGACCGAGCGCATCATCAGGTCGCGCAACTCGGAGCGGAACCCGCGCAGCTCGCGGACGTCGGGCGCGAGGGCCTCGGGCCACGTCGGGCCGCCGCCGTCGATCGCCTGCGCCTCGAGCAGCTCGCCGATCACCTGGTCGTGCTCCGCGCCCGTGAGCAGCGTGACCGACCGCCCGGTCCGCGCGCGGACGAGGTCGTACGCGACCGCGTTCGCCGTGCGAGCGAGCGCGCCGCGAGTGGTGCGGTCGAGCCGGAGCGCGATCGCATCGCGCAGGGCCGCCGCCGTGCGGCGGGTGGCGGCCAGCACGAGCACCTCGGACGGGTCGAGCCCGCGCTCGACGCGGTGCGCGACGAGTTCGATCGCGAGCCGGGTCTTGCCCGACCCGGGAGCCCCGAAGACCGCCGCATGGCCGCCCGCCGCGATGGCCGGCACGAGGTCGACGACGGCGGGAGCGGTGGTCGCTTCGTGCTGCATGCGGCCCACGGTATCCGTGTCCGCCGACAGTGAACGCGTCCGGGCCCGAGCCCCGCGTGTCGTAGGGTGCTGTCAACGACAGAAAGGCGCACCGTGGACCTTCGTATCGGCATCCAGAACTCCCCCCGCGAGCTCTCGTTCGAGACCTCGCTGACGGCGGCGGAGGTGGAGCAGGCCGTCTCGGCGGCGCTCAGCGGGCAGTCGCCCGTGCTGCGCCTGACCGACGCGAAGGGCACGGTCTACGTGGTGCCCGCCGCGGCGCTCGCGTACGTCGAGATCGGCACGGAGGAGTCGCGCAAGATCGGCTTCGTCGGCTGATGGAACTCCTCTTCATCACGCTGGGCGGTGCCATCCTCGGCCTCGCCGCGCGCTACGCGCTCCCGCGTCGCGAGTTCCACGGCGTCCTGCTCGTCCCGGCCGTCGGCGCCGGCGTCGCCGCGATCGTGTGGGTCGCCCTGACCTGGCTCGGAATGCCGTGGGACGGCGGATGGATCTGGGTGATCTCGCTCGTGGCATCCGGTGCTGCAGCGGCCGGGGCCGCCTTCCTCCTCGGCCGTCGCCGCCAGGAGGACGACGCCCGCACCTTCGCGCACCTCGCGCGCTTCGGCCTCGCCCGCGGCTGAGCGCGGCGCGGCCGCCGGGCCGTCGATGATCGGCCCGGAGCCGCTCAGGCGGTGAGCCCGAGCGCGTCCATGCGCCGTGTGTGCGAGGCGATGAGCTCGGTGAAGACCGGTTCGACGTCGGGGCCGTGTCCTCCCGATCCGGTCGCACGCACCGCGGAACGGGCGATGAGGAGGGTGTCGCCGACGAGGCTCCGGCCCCACAGCGCGAGCCGGTCGTCGAGCGTCGGGTCGGCCGCGATCGCTCGCTCGAGCTGTCGTTCGATGACCTCGGCCGAGCGCGACTCCCCGAGGATGGCGCGCACGCGCACCCGGAGCTCGTGCGGCAGCCCCTCCGCGAGGCGGATGAAGTAGTCGTCGAGCATGCCCGACGTGATGTGGATGCCGAGCAGCAGCTCGTACCAGTCGGCGCCCGAGGTGACCTGGCGGAAGCGGTCGGCCGCCGGTGCGAACGGCGCCATGACCTCCGCAGGGTCGGCGCCGAGGCGGCGGAGTTCGGCGATCAGCTCGTGGTGCTTGCGCAGGGCGACGCCGGCCGCGGCGCTCAGCCCCTCCTTCGACGCCAGGTCGGGTGCCGTGGCCACGGCCTTCGCGAAGCTCTCGAAGAACTCGAGCTGGATGTACGCGGCCTGGCCCAGGAACGGCACGGGGTCGGGCGTGAACTCGGTGAAGTCGACACGGGTGAGGTCGGTCGGCGCGACCCTCGGCCGCAGCCTCGGGGTCTCCGGACGGGGACGGCGCGACATCGACCAATTGACCACGAGCACAGCATATCCGGGGCCTCGCAGCCCACTCGGATAGGCTGGGACCCGCCGCGGGCGATGGAACCGCGGCCGTGCGCCGGTCGATCGGAACTGGGCGCACCCGTTTCCGCATCACGGACAGGCAGACATTTGACCACCTTCACCGAACTCGGCATCGCGCCCGACATCGTCGAGGTCCTCGCCGGGAAGGGCATCGTCGATGCCTTCCCGATCCAGGAGCAGACCATTCCCCTCGCCCTCACCGGGCAGGACATCATCGGCCAGGCGAAGACCGGCACGGGCAAGACCTTCGGGTTCGGCCTCCCGCTCATCCAGCGCCTCGGCGACGACCCCGAGCCGGGCGTCAAGGCGCTCGTCGTGGTGCCCACGCGCGAACTGTGCGTGCAGGTGACCGAAGACCTCGAGCTCGCGACCTCCAACCGCCCCACCAAGATCGTCTCGATCTACGGCGGAAAGGCGTACGAGGGTCAGATCGAGCAGCTGAAGGCCGGCGCGCAGATCGTCGTGGGCACGCCCGGTCGACTGCTCGACCTCGCCTCGCAACGACTGCTGTCGCTGAAGGACGTCTCCGAGATGGTGCTCGACGAGGCCGACAAGATGCTCGACCTCGGCTTCCTCGCCGACATCGAGAAGCTCTTCGCCCAGACCCCGCCGACGAGGCACACGATGCTCTTCTCGGCCACGATGCCCGGCCCGATCGTCGCGCTCGCGCGCCGGTTCATGAGCCGCCCGATCCACATCCGCGCGAGCGACCCCGACGAGGGCCTCACGCAGGCGAACATCAAGCACCTCGTCTACCGGGCGCACTCGCTCGACAAGGACGAGGTGATCTCGCGCATCCTGCAGGCCGAGGGCCGCGGCAGGACCGTGATCTTCACGCGCACCAAGCGCGCGGCGGCGAAGCTCGTCGAGGAGCTGAACGACCGCGGGTTCAACGCGGCCGCGGTGCACGGCGACCTGAACCAGGACCAGCGCGAGCGCGCGATGGCCGCGTTCAAGGCCGGCAAGAAGGACGTGCTGATCGCAACGGATGTCGCCGCGCGCGGCATCGACGTCGACGACGTGACGCACGTCATCAACCACACGATCCCCGACGACGAGAAGACCTACCTCCACCGGGCCGGCCGCACGGGCCGTGCCGGCAAGACCGGCATCGCGGTGACCTTCGTCGACTGGGACGACCTGCACAAGTGGGCGCTCATCAACCGCGCCCTCGAGTTCGGCCAGCCCGAGCCGACCGAGACCTACTCGTCGAGCCCGCACCTCTACACCGACCTCGACATCCCCGAGGGCACCAAGGGCCGCCTGAAGCCGGCGGCCCCGGCCGCAACGCCGTCGCGGTCGAGCACCGCGGGTCGTCGCGAGAGCAGCGGGCCGGCGGATGCCTCCGGCGAGCGCGGTTCGCGCTCGCGCCGTCGCACGCGCTCCGGCCGGCCGGTCGGCGAGGGCGACGCGACGGGTGAGTCCGCCGCCCCGGCGTCCGGTGCCCCGGAGGAGAAGGAGCCGGGCGCGGGCACGCACGACGGCAAGGGCAAGGAGCACCACGACGGCAACGCGGCGCCGCGTCGTCGCCGCCGCCGCCGCGGCGGCCGCTCGGGCGGCAACGCGGCCGGCGCCCCGTCGACCGCGCCGACCGCCTGACGCGGCACGTTCGAGCTCGAACCGTCCAGCGACACGACGAACGGCCGGTTGCCTCTCCGCGGGGCATCCGGCCCGTTCGTCGACTCAGGGCAGGACCGGTTCGCTCCCGTGCCCCTCGGCGAGGATGCGCGCGACGACCTCGGGCGCGGTCGTGTACTGGCCGAGGCGGTTGACCTTGCCACGTCCGTGGTAGTCGCTCGAGCCGGTGATCGCCAGCCCGTGCCGGCGTGCGAGGTCGCGGAGGCGCGGCTTCGCGGCGTCCGTGTTCTCGGGGTGGTCGACCTCGAGGCCGAACAGGCCCGAGGCGGCGAACCGGGCGAGCCGGCGATCGGGCACCACGTCCTCGGCGCCGCGCGTGCCCGGGTGCGCGAGCACCGGCACGCCGCCGGCGGCGCGGATGAGGCGGATGCCGGTGAGCGGGTCGGGGGCGTAGTGCGGCTGTGCGTAGCCCGACCGCCAGTGCAGGATGCCCGCGAAGGCGTCGGACCGCGTCGAGGCGTGCCCGCGGGCGACGAGCGCGTCGGCGATGTGCGGCCGGCCGATCGTGGCGCCGTCGCTCGTCTGCGCGAGCACGTCGTCCCATGTGAGGTCGTAGTCGGCGGCGATGCGCCGCACGATCGCCTCGGCACGGGTGAGCCGGGAGTCGCGGATGCGCTCGGTCTCGGCGAGGAGCGCGGCGTCGGTCGGGTCGATCAGGTAGCCGAGCACGTGCACGCTCGTGAACTGCTCACGCGTCGAGAACTCGATGCCCGGGATGAGGGCGATCCGGTGACGGCGTGCGGCGCCGATCGCCTCCGCCCACCCGGCCGTCGAGTCGTGGTCGGTGATCGCGAGCGCGCCGAGGCCCGCGGCGGATGCCGCGGCGACGAGCTCCGCAGGCGTGTCCGTGCCGTCGGAGACCGTGGTGTGCGCGTGCAGGTCAGCTGCGACGGCGAACGGAGCGTCGACCATGCCCCCATCGTAGGCTCGCCTGGTCAGCCGCTTCCCCGCAGACTCCCAGCCGACGCCCTGTGGATGCTCCGCGCGGTGCGCGCCTGCTCGCCTACGCTGGGGTGAATGCTCCCCCGCATCCTCGGCTGGGCCGTCGTGCTCGGCATCGCCGCCGTCGCCTCCGTGCTGCTGTGGCCGCAGGCGTTCGGCCTGCAGGACCAGTGGATCGCCGCGCACGTCGTCGCGCTGCGCGGCGTGGCGGCCGCCGGCGCGGGCGCCCTCGCCGCCGTGCTCGCGATCGCGCTGCTCCTCGGGCCGGGGCGACGCCTGATCGGCGCCGTCGCCGCGATCCTGGTGCTGTTCGCGCTCGGCAACCTCGGCGTGCTCGCGCTGCGCGGGCTCGGCGGCGACGACGCGGCCGCGGCATCCGACTCGGTCACGGTGCTCTCGTGGAACACCCTCGGCGAGGTGCCCGATGCATCGACGATCGCGGGCCTCGCCATCGAGCAGGGGGCCGACGTGCTGGTGCTCCCCGAGACGACCGAGTCGCTCGGCGAGGAGGTGGCGATCGCGATGCGCGAGGGCGGCCGCCCGATGTGGGTGCACACGCAGGCCTTCGACGAGATCGCGAAGGCGCGCTCCACGACCATCCTCATCTCGCCCGAGCTCGGCGACTACGACGTCGTGAACGACCCGTGGCCCGGGCCGCCCGGCAACACGAACACGCTGCCCACGGTCGTCGCTGAACCGACGAGCGGCGAGGGGCCGCGCATCGTCGCCGTGCACGCCGTGGCCCCGATCCGCTGGGAGCTGCGCAACTGGCGGAGCGACCTCGACTGGCTCGCCGAGCAGTGCGCGGGCGACGACGTCATCATGGCGGGCGACTTCAACGCCACGGTCGACCACTTCGCCGGGCGGGGGGTCGACGGCGGCGATCTCGGTCGGTGCGTCGATGCCGCCGTCGCGGGCGGAGCCGGCGGGATCGGCACGTGGCCGACGAGCCTGCCGGAGCTGCTCGGCAGCCCCATCGACCACGTGCTCGCGACGCCCGGCTGGTCGGTCGACGCGTTCCGGGTGCTCGACGCGCTCGACGGCGCCGGCAGCGATCACCGGCCGATCGTGGCGACCCTCTCGCGAGCCGGCGGCTGATCCCCCGCCGCTCGGCGGGTCGGCGGGGCGGTGCGAGAATGGAGACCATGACGAACACCGGCGACGCGACCGCGACGGCCCACGAGGCCCCCACCGACGAGACCACCGCAGAGGAGACCGGCCGGAACGCGAACCGTTCGACCACGCCCGCGTCGGAGGGCTTCAAGGACTTCATCGGCGGCGGCTGGGCCGAGCGCGACGAGCGGCTGCCCGAGGCGCGTCCGCAGGCGGCCCACGCGGCGGCGCGGCGGGCGAAGGTCTCCGCCGAGTTCCCGGGGCAGCGGCTCGTGATCCCCGCCGGCGACATGAAGCAGCGCGCGAACGACACCGACTACCCGTTCCGGGCGCACTCCGCCTTCGCGCACCTGACCGGGTGGGGCTCCGACTCCGAGCCGGGCGCCGTGCTGGTGCTCGAGCCGGCCGGCGACGCCGGTCACGAGGCGACCGTCTACTTCCGCGAGCGTGCCGGGCGCGACAGCGAGGAGTTCTACGCCAACCCCGCGATCGGGGAGTTCTGGATCGGCCCGCGCCCCTCGCTCGCGCACGTCGCCGCCGACCTGCAGCTCGCCACGGGGGGCATCGCCGACTTCGACTCGGTCGTCGACTCGACCGACACCGCGACGCTCGTGGTCCGTGAGGCCGATGCGTCGATCACCGAGCGCATCGACCACGCACGCCTGCGCTTCGCGGCCGAGGAGGCGCTGTCGACGAACGCGTCCGACGCGCCCTTCAGCCTCGAGGTGAACGCCGAGCACGAACCCGACGCCGAATTCGCGCGTGTGCTCTCCGAGCTGAGGCTCGTGAAGGACGACTTCGAGGTCGCCGAGCTCCGCGCGGCGGTCGACGCGACCGAGCGCGGCTTCGCCGAGGTGCTCGCCGAGCTGCCCCGCATCACCAGCGAGGTGCGCGGCGAGCGGGTGATCGAGGGCGTCTTCGCGACCCGTGCCCGCCTCGACGGCAACGACGTCGGCTACGCCTCCATCGCCGCGGCGGGCCCCCACGCGACCATCCTGCACTGGACCCGGAACGACGGCGCCGTCGTGCCCGGCGACCTCGTGCTGCTCGACGCGGGCGTCGAGATGGACAGCTACTACACGGCCGACATCACCCGCACGTTCCCGGTGAACGGCACGTTCTCGCCCGTGCAGCGGCAGGTCTACGAGGCCGTGCTCGAGGCGGCGGATGCCGCGTTCCGCATCGTGCGGCCCGGCGCCGTGTTCCGCGAGATCCACGCCGCCGCGATGGAGGTCATCGCGAAGCGCACCGCCGAGTGGGGCTTCCTCCCGGTCCCCGCCGAGGAGTCGCTGCAGCCCGAGAACCAGTTCCACCGCCGCTACATGGTGCACGGCACGAGCCACCACCTCGGCCTCGACGTGCACGACTGCGCGCAGGCGCGACGCTCGATGTACATGGACGGCGTGCTCGAGCCGGGAATGGTCTTCACGATCGAGCCGGGCCTCTACTTCCAGGCCGACGACCTCACCGTGCCCGAGGAGTTCCGCGGCATCGGCGTGCGCATCGAGGACGACATCCTCGTGACCGCCGACGGCGCCGAGAACCTCTCGGCGGGCATCCCGCGCACGGCCGACGAGGTCGAGGCCTGGGTGCGCGGCGCGCAGCGCTGAGCGACGATCGTCGGCCGGCTCACTCGACGGTGAGCCGGCCGACGCCGTACCAGTCGTCGGCCGGCTCGACCTCGGGTGATCCGGCCGGTGGGCGTCTCGGGCGCGGGCCCTGTGGGCGCCGTGCGTCAGCCGACGTCGGCGCGGGCCGTTCTCGCCGCACGGCGCGCCGTCCACCAGGCCCAGAACCGGTCGAGCATGCGCTTGACCCACGCCGCGAGGCGGCGCGCCCAGGCGAACTCGGTGCCGAGGATGGCGAGGCCGAGGAAGACGATGAGCCAGCCGGGGCCGGGGAGCGGCACGAGCACGAGACCGGCGACGGCGATCACGCCGCCGAGCACGCCCACCCCGGTCCGGTAGGCGAACCGCAGGCGCGGGTGGTTCTCGATCCAGTGGCGGATGCCGCGGAGCCACCGGCGCATGGGCCGGTCGGGCCGCTCGGCCGCGGCGATCTCGGCGCGCACCGTCCGCTCGAGCGGCGTCGGCGCGCTCTCGGGACGTGCTGCATCGGGCATGGTGGTCACGTTAGGCGGGCTCGCTGGGAGTCGCCGGTGCAGGTGCGACGCGACTCGCCGCGGAGCCGGCCGGGGGGCGAATGCACCCGGGCGGAACAGGGCTATTCTTCACCGCGCTCGCGCGCCGCCCGGCGGCGGGCGTCCTGCGCCTCGCCGTAGGTCAGCGGACGCGACGGGTCGGTCTCACGCGGCTCGGGCTCGGTGGGCGGCTCGCCGTGGGATGCGGGCGGCTCGGCCGCGGCATCCGCACCCGCATCGGCCGCCGGGGAGGCCGGCGGGCGCACGATCGTCGCCGCGGGGGCGGGCGGGGCCGCGGCGTCCGTCACTCCGAGCACCTGGCGGGCGCGCACGACGTGCGCCGGCTCGGCGATGATCGCGTAGCGCGTGGCGAGCACCTGCATGACCGACGTGAAATCGCGACGGCGACGGTTCACCGAGTACGAGACGAGGCTGAAGATCATGCCGAAGCCGGCGCCGATGAGGACCGCGGCACCGAGGATCCCGAGCGAGGTGCCGGACGGCGAGAAGATGAAGAACAGCAGGCCGAGGAACGTGCCGAACCACGCCCCGGAGAGCGCCCCGGCTGCGGCCGTGCGCCCCCAGCTCAGCGTGCCCGTGATGCGCTCCACGCTCGTGAGGTCGTGGCCGACGATCGAGAGCTCCTTCACCGGGAACTCGGCCTTCGCGAGCTGGTCGACCGCGGCCTGCGCCTCCTGGTAGGTCTCGTAGCTCGCGACCGTCTCGCCCTTCGGCAGGGTCGGGAAGGCGCGGCCGATGCGACCGCCGAACGGCGACTGGGTGCTCACCCCGCCATTCTTCCACGCGGCTCCGCCGCCCGACCCGATGCCCGGGCCGCGGGGTAAGTTGGGAGGCGTGAGCGCCACGAGAGTCTTCGTCGCCCGACTCGCCGGGTGCGCCGTGTTCGACCCCGCGGGCGACCGCGTCGGGAAGGTGCGCGACGTGCTCGTCGTGTACCGCAAGGACGACCCTCCGCGCGTCGTCGGCCTCATCGTCGAGATCCCCGGCAAACGCCGCGTGTTCGTCTCGATCGGCCGCGTCACCTCGATCGGCGGCGGCCAGATCATCACGACGGGCCTGATCAACATGCGCCGCTTCGAACAGCGCGGCGGCGAGGTCCGGGTCATCGCCGAGATGCTCGGCCGCAAGGTGACCTTCAACGACGGCTCCGGCACCGCGAGCATCGAGGACGTCGCGATCGAGGAGCGCGATCCCGGCGAGTGGGAGGTCGACCAGCTGTTCGTGCGTCGCCCGAAGACGAGTGCCTCGCCGTTCGCGAAGGGTCCGTCCGCGTACGTCACCTGGCGCGAGGTGCGCGAGACGACGGAGGCGGGCGAGGCGCAGTCGGCCGAGCAGCTCATCGCGACCTACTCCGAGCTCAAGCCCGCCGACCTCGCCAACACGCTGCTCGACCTGCCGACGCAGCGACGCCAGGAGGTCGCCGCCGAACTGCCGGACGACCGGCTGGCCGACGTGCTGGAGGAGATGCCCGAGGCCGACCAGGTCGAGATCCTCGCGGTCCTCGGCGACGATCGCGCCGCCGACGTGCTCGACCACATGTCGCCCGACGACGCCGCCGACCTGATCGCCCAGCTGCCCGAGGAGCGCGGCGAGCACCTCCTCGAGCTCATGGAGCCCGAGGAGGCCGAGGACGTCCGCTTCCTGCTGTCGTACGGCCCCGACACCGCGGGCGGCCTCATGACGACCGAGCCGATCATCGTGTCGGCGGATGCCACGGTGGCCGAGGGCCTGGCCCTCATCCGGCGCCACGACCTCCCGCCTGCGCTCGGCGCGGCGGTCTGCGTCACGCTGCCGCCCTACGAGCCGCCGACGGGCCGGTTCCTCGGCATCGTGCACTTCCAGCGGATGCTCCGCTACCCGCCGCACGAGCGGCTCGGCTCGCTCATCGACCAGGGCCTCGAACCCGTGAAGGCCGAGACGTCGGCCGCCGAGGTGAGCCGCATCCTCGCGAGCTACGACCTGGTCTCGGTGCCCGTCGTCGACGAGAAGCACCGCCTCGTCGGCGTGGTCACGATCGACGACGTGCTCGACTACCTGCTCCCCGACGACTGGAGGAGTCACCCCGAGGACGAGTCGGAGGTGAGCAGACGCGCGACCGCCCGCGCACAGCTGGCCACCGGCAGCATCCCGATCGCACCCGGAAGGAGGGCAGGAGATGGCACGCGCTGACGCCGCCGACGACCGTCGGTTCGACACCCCGAAGGGCATCCGCCGACCCGCGCCGCCCCTGCGCCGTTCCGGCGATCGGGACCGATTCGGCCGGTTCACCGAATGGGTCGCCCGCAACATGGGCACCCCGTGGTTCCTGCTCGGCCTCACGCTCTTCGTCGCGTTCTGGATCCTCTGGAACACGCTCGCCCCGCCGGCCTGGCGGTTCGACTCGGTCGAACTCGGCTTCATCGCGCTGACGCTCGTGCTCTCGCTCCAGGCCTCGTACGCCGCGCCCCTGATCCTGCTGGCGCAGAACCGCCAGGACGACCGCGACCGCGTGCAGATCGAGCAGGACCGCCAGCGCGCCGAGCGCAACCTCGCCGACACCGAGTACCTCGCCCGCGAGGTGGTGGCGCTCCGGCTCGCGGTGCGCGACCTCGCGTCGAAGGAGTTCATCCGGCAGGAGCTGCGCCAGGTGCTCGACGAGCTCGACCGGCGCGACGAGGAGGATGCCGCGAATGCCCCGTCCTGACGCGGACGGCATCGAGCGCGCCGTCCGCACCGCGCTCGAGGGCGTCATCGATCCGGAGATCCGCCGCCCCATCACCGAACTCGACATGGTCGAGCGCGTGGTCGCGACCGACGCCGGCGTCGAGGTCGGCGTGCGCCTCACGATCGTCGGCTGCCCGGCATCCGACCGGATCGAACGCGACGTCCGCGCCGCGGCCGAGCAGGTCGTGGGCGAGGGCAACGCGGTCGTCGAGCTCGGCGTGATGACGCCCGAGCAGCGGGCCGCGCTCACCGAGCGGCTCCGCGGCGGCCGCGCGGCGCGCGGGAACCCGTTCGGCCCGGGCACGCTGACGCGCGTCATCGCGGTCACGAGCGGCAAGGGCGGCGTGGGCAAGTCGACGCTTACGGCGAACCTTGCGGTCGCGCTCGCCGCACGCGGCATGTCGGTGGGCCTCGTCGACGCAGACGTCCACGGCTTCTCGATCCCGGGCCTGCTCGGCCTGGTCGACGAGCAGGGCACCGCGGCTCGTCCGACGCGCGTCGACGACATGATCCTGCCGCCGGTCGCCTTCGGCGTGAAGGTCATCTCGATCGGCATGTTCGTCGAGCCGACCGAGCCCGGCGGGCGTGGATCCTCGGTCGCGGTCGCCTGGCGCGGCCCGATGCTGCATCGCACCATCCAGCAGTTCCTCACCGACGTGTACTTCGGCGACCTCGACGTGCTGCTCGTCGACCTGCCACCGGGCACGGGCGACGTCGCGATCTCGCTCGGCCAGCTGTTGCCGAATGCCGAGGTCGTCGTCGTGACCACGCCGCAACCGGCCGCCGCAGACGTCGCCGAGCGTTCGGGTCTCGTCGCCCGGCAGACCGGCCAGCGCGTCATCGGCGTGATCGAGAACATGGCCGGCTTCGCCCAGGCCGACGGTTCGCTCCTCGAGCTGTTCGGGTCGGGCGGCGGCGCCGAGGTGGCCCGACGGCTTTCCGAGGGGGTCGACGAGCCGGTGCCGCTCATCGCCGCGGTGCCGCTCAGCGTCGCGCTCCGGCGCGGTGGCGACGAGGGGCTGCCGGTCGCGCTCGCCGAGCCCGACGATCCCGCGGCGCGCTCGATCGAGGCGGCGGCGGCGTTCCTCGCCGGTCGCCCGCGTTCGCTCTCCGGCCGACGCCTCGACGTCTCGGTGCGGTGAGACGGATGCCGCGTGCCGCCCGCTCCCCCGACCGGTCCGTGCGCGCGGCACTCGTCCGGCCCGCGGCCCTCGTCGTCGCGACCCTCGCGCTCGGCGCGCTCTCCGCGTGCACCCAGGCCGCGGGCGGCGACGACGACGGCCTGCCCGACGGCCTCTCCGTCACGGTGCAGCAGGGTCGGCTCGACGTGCCGCAGGGGCGGCTCGTCGTGCACGTCGAGAACACCGGCGACCCGGTCACCGTGACCTCCCTCTCGGTCCACTCGCCCGCGCTCGAACCGGGCATGGACCGCGACGAGCCGTTCGAACTCGGCGCGGGCGATGCGATCGACATCCGCCTCGACCTTCCCGGCAGCGTCTGCGACGGCGACCCGACGGCGATCGAGGTCGACCTGCGGGTCTCCGGGGCGGACGGCACGGAGCGCGCAGGCACCGTCGAACCCGACGACCCGTTCGACACGATGGCGCGCATCGCCGACGCCGACTGCCTGGCCGAGTCGGTCGCCGCGGTCGCGGCGATCGAGCTGCCCGAGCGCCTCCGCACGACGGGCACGGGCGCCGACCGACGCGCGTGGATCGACGTGACCGTCGCGCCCGCGGCATCCGGCGACGGCACCCTCTCGATCGACCGCGTGTCGGCGACGACGCTCATCGGCAACGAGGAGGGCCAGGACTGGCCGATCGGCATCGACGTCGATGCGGGCGACGAACCGGTGGACGTCGCGCTCGCCGTCCGGCCGGCCCGGTGCGACGCGCACGCGCTCGCCGACGACAAGCGCGGCACCATCCTGCCGTTCACGGTCGCGACCGGAGACGGACGCGAGGGTCGCCTCGAGATCCCGTCGGGTGCCGACCTGAAGGCCGACCTGTACGCCTACTACGCCGAGCGCTGCGGCCTGTAGCGCGCGGGTACCGACCAGTACGCTGGGCCCATGCGGACACCGGCCCAATGGCTGCGCGGGGTGCGTCACCCCGAGGCGTTCCACGGCCACGGGGTGCGGCGCGGCTTCTTCGAGGGCTGGTACGTCAAGCTCGTCTCGCCCGACCGCGCCGCCCGCTGGGCGGTCATCCCCGGCGTGTTCCGCGGGATCGACGACGCCGACGGGGGCGGACGCGACGAGGCGTTCGTCCAGGTCCTCGACGGCCTCACCGGTCGCTCCTGGTACCACCGGTTCCCGGTCGAGGCCTTCGGAGCGTCCGCCCACGGGTTCGATGTCGAGGTCGGGGCGAACCGCTTCGACGTGCGCGGCGTCACGCTCGACCTCCCGCAGCTGCGCGGGCGCCTCGAACACGTGGGCCCGTTCCGGCCGTGGCCGGTGACGCTCCGGGAGCCGGGCATCATGGGCTGGTACGGGCTCGTGCCGTTCATGGAGTGCTTCCACGGCATCGTGTCGTTCGGCCACGACCTCCGGGGCACGCTCGAGGTCGAAGGCGCGCCCGTGACGTTCGACGGCGGGCGCGGCTACATCGAGAAGGACTGGGGCCGCGCCTTTCCGTCGGGCTACGTCTGGATGGCGAGCAATCACGTCGATCGCGCCGACGGAGAGCATCCGGATGCGTCGCTCATCGCGTCCGTCGCCATCATCCCCTGGCTCGGCGGCACCTTCCGGGGCTCGATCGTCGGGCTCGAGCACGGCGGTCGCCTGCACCGGTGGACGACGTACAACCGCTCGGAGGAACGACGACTCGAGATCGACGACACGCACGTCCGCTGGACGCTCGACGGCCCCGACGGAACGCTCGACCTCGTGGCCGAGCGCGTGCGCGGAGGCCTGCTGCACGCCCCGTTGCGCACCGCCATGCACCAGCGGGTCGAGGAGACGCTCGACGCCCGCATCACGCTCCGGCACGTCGCACCCGACGGGACGACGCTCCTCGACGGGGTCGCCGAGTGCGCGGGCCTCGAGGTCTTCGGCGACACCGACCGGATGCTCGCGCTCTGAGCGCGGGCGTCGCCACGCGCGGCCCGGCGCCTGCGATCAGTCGCGCGGCTCGACGACGCGCGCGAGCAGTTCCACGAGGAGCCGTTCGGTGAGCGGGCCGGGGAGCGCCTCGACGAGCGCGAGGACGGGCGCCATCCGCTCGGGCAGCGCTCCCCCGGCCCCCTCGCCGCCGAGCAGGCCGAAGGCGCCCAGGAGTCCGGCTGCGCCGTCCGAGTCGAGCCCGGCGGATGCCGCGGCGAGCGCCTCCGCGCCGCCCGGCAACTGCCCGGCCAGCCCCTCCACGAGCGCCCCGCCGTCGACGGCGGGCACGCCCCGCACGGCGTCGGCTGCGGCCTCGAGCGCCGGCACGAGCTCGCCGACCACGTGGTCGGTGACCGGGGTGACGGTCAGGTGCGTCGTGTGCGGGAGCACCGTCCCGTCGGCCTGGAGCATGCCCGGCTGCAGCTGGAGGTGCCACCCGGCGCTGCGCGCGGCGTCGGCCCAGTGGTGCGGGTCGACGCGACGCTCGGGGGCGACGGAACCATCGGAGCGGACGGCGAAGAGCGGGCCGACGGGATCCCCGACGACCTCGAGCCCCTCGACCGCGTCGATCGCGTCCCGCAGCACGGCGGTCGCCGACATCGCCCGTGCGGTGAGCTCGGCGAAGCCGCGCTCGCCGAGCACCTGCACGATCGACCACGCCGCGGCGAGCGGACCGGCGGGCTTCGAGCCCGCCATGGTCGGGTTGACGACGGGATACCCGGGCCACGCGGTCGTCGCGAAGTACTGGTGACGCTGCCGGTCGCGACCGCGCTGCAGCAGCACCGAGACCCCCTTCGGGGCGTACCCGTACTTGTGCAGGTCGGCCGACAGGCTCGTGACGCCGGCCACGCGGAAGTCCCAGTCGGGGAGGCCGTCGTGGAACGCCAGTGCGAACCCGCCGATGCACGCATCCACGTGCAGGGCCAGCCCGCGCTCGGCGGTCGCCGACGCGACCTCCCCGATCGGATCGAGCGTCGCGAAGGGGTAGGACGGCGCGCTCATCACGACGAGGGCGACGTCGTCGTCGAGTCGGGCGACCACGTCGGCTGCCGCCGGCGCGCCCGTCTCTGCGGAGACGGGCACGAGGTCGAGCGTGAGCCCGAAGTAGTGGGCGGCCTTGTGGAACGCGGCGTGCACCGTCGTCGGGGCGACGAGGCGCGGCATCCGCTCGTCACCCGGGTGGGCCTCCCGCCACACGTCGCGCGCGGTCTTCACGGCGAGCAGGCAGCTCTCGGTGCCGCCGGACGTGACGGAGCCGATGACCTCCGCGCCCGGCGCGGCGGAACCCCCAGCGTGCGTCTCGCCGTGGAAGACGCGCCGAGCGAAGCCGACGACGCCGGCCTCCATCGCGGCGACCGAGGTGAACGTCGTCGGGTCGAGGCCGTTCACCGGCTGCACGAGCCGGGCCGCGCGGGCGGCGAGCTCGTCGAGTTCGGCGAGGCCCGAGTCGTAGACGTAGGAGAGCACGCGGCCGCCGTGCGTCGGGGCGTCGGCCTCGCGCAGTCCGGCGAGTTCCGCGAGGACCTCGTCGGGCTCGCGTTCTAAGGCGTTCATCGGACGGTCTCCTCGGTGGGTGCGGGGATGTCGATGTCGGTGCGCCGCAGCGGGTAGCGGAGCAGCGGCACGATGCTGACGAGCACGAGCACGGCGGGGAGCACGCTGAAGCTCAGCGCGATCCCCACGACCGCGGCCGCGGGCTGTGCGACGACCGCCGAGCCGACGGACTCGAGGTACCCGGTCGCCGCGAGCACCATCGTGAGCAGCGTGGCGCCGAGCGCCATCCCGGTGGTCTCGCCGGCGGTCCAGACGCCGCCGAAGGTTCCGGCGCGGCCCGGGCCGTTCGTGCGTGCGTCGTGCGCGACGACGTCGGGGAGCATCGCCATCGGCAGCGACTGCATGCCCGCGTACGCGGCACCGGCGATCGCGACGGGGGCGTACACCCAGGCGCCCGGCGCCCAGATCATGCCGACGAGGGTGGCGGATGCCACGGCGAACAGGGCGCTCGCGAACACGAACGACCGCTCCTTGCCGATCCGGCGTGCGAGCCTGCCCCAGAGCGGCGCGCACAGGACGGCGGGGCCGATGAGGGCGACGAAGAGGAACGTCAGCGCGTCTTCCGAGTTGAGGACCCACACGGCGACGTAGTTCGCGCCGGCGAGCATCACTCCCGTGGCGAGGCCCTGCAGGAGGAAGCCCGACAGCAGCAGGCGGAACGGCCGACTGCGGCGCAGCGCATCGAGGCCCTCCGCGTAGCCGGCCGCGAGGCTGCGTCGCTCGCGCTCCTCGACGACCATCCCAGCGGGCGCAGTCGTCGTGGCCACGAGCATGCCGATGCCGATCACGAGGCCCGCGACGACGGCCATGACGAGGTACCCGATCGCCTCGTCGTCGCCGCCGGCCCGACGCAGCAGCGGGCCGCCCGCCCCGAAGAGGAGGATCGCGAAGCTCAGCACGACCACGCGCCACGTGAGCAGCCGGGTGCGGCCGTCGTAGTCGTCGGTGAGCTCGGCCGGAAGTGCGATGTAGGGGACCTGGAACAGGCTGAACGCCGTGGCCGTCGCGAGGAACGCCACCATGACCCAGACGCCGGCCACGACCGGGCCGAGACCGGCGGGCGCGGCGAACGTGACGACGAAGGCGACCGGGAGCGCGACCGCGCCGATCCGCATCCAGGTCCGCCGGGTGCCCGTGACCGCGAGGGCGTGATCGCTCCGGTCGCCGATCCATGGGTCGATCAGCACGTCCCACACCTTGGCGGCCGTGACGACGAGCCCGGCGAGCAAGGCCGTGACGCCGAGCGTGTCGGTGAGGTAGAAGACGAGTACGAGGCCGGGCAGGGTCGCGAAGCCGCCCGTGCCGATCGAGCCGACGGCGTACCGGGCCACGATGCCGCGGGAGAGCCGCCGTTCCGGGGAAGTCATGCGGGGAAGCATACCCACTCGGCGCGGACGATCCGGACACGGTCCCCCGGTCTGCGCACCCTAGACTGGCCGCGTGTCCAACGCCGCCACCCGAACCCCTGCCGTCGCGCCGAGTCCCGCACGTGACGCCCTCGCCGCCGACCTGATCGCCACGACCGGCCGCACGGCCGCGATCCCGACCCCGGCGACCGGCGAGACGTTGGTGGAGCTGCCGCGCTCGAGCGCCGAGGACGTGCGGGGAGCGGTCTCGCGCGCACGCCTCGCGCAGGTCGCGTGGGCCCGGGCCGGGTTCGCCGCCCGCCGCCGGATCCTGCTCCGCGCGTACGACCTCATCCTCGCCCGGCGGGAGGAGCTCCTCGACCTGACCCAGCTGGAGAGCGGCAAGACGCGCGGCCAGGCGTTCGAGGAGGTCTTCCAGGCGCTCTCCGTGACCAGGTGGAACGCGCTCAGGGCGAAGCGCGTGCTGCGCGGCGGCCGACGCCGCGCCGGCATCCCCGTCGCCCTCTCGACGCGCGTCCGGTACCGCTCGAAGGGGGTCGTCGGCGTCATCACGCCGTGGAACTACGCGATCAGCCTCGCCGCCATGGACGTGATCCCAGCGCTCGCCGCCGGATGCGCGGTCGTGCAGAAGGCCGACGACCAGGGCACGCTCTCGGTGCTCGCCCTGCGCCGCGCGTTCATCGACGCCGGGCTGCCCGAGTCCGCCTGGGCCGTCGTCTCGGGCGACGCGGCCGAGGTCGGCGAGGCCCTGACCGACGAGGTCGACTACATCTGCTTCACGGGTTCGACGGCGACCGGCCGCCGGATCGGCGAGAAGGCCGGCCGCCGACTCATCGGCGCCTCCCTCGAGCTCGGCGGCAAGAACGCACTGATCGTGCTCGACGACGTCGACGTCGAGCAGGCGGCGGCCGATGCCGCGCACGCGTGCTTCTCGTCGATGGGCCAGCTGTGCGTGTCGGTCGAGCGGATCTACGTGCACCGCCGCGTCGCCGATGCGTTCAGCGCGGCACTCGCCGCGCGCCTGGCGGACCCGCGGATCGGATCGGGCCTCGACCACGACGCCGACTACGGCAGCCTCGCGACCGCGGCCCAGCTCGACCGGATCCGCGGCCACCTCGACGACGCGCTCGCGAAGGGCGCACGGGTGCTCGTCGGCGGCAGCGCCCGACCCGACGTCGGCCCGTGGGCGTTCGAGCCGACCGTCCTGACCGACGTCGCCCCGGGCATGCGCGTGCTCGACGAGGAGACGTTCGGCGCGATCGCCTCGCTGCACGTGGTCGACGACGACCTCGAGGCGGTCTTCGCCGCGAACGCGTCGGAGTACGGCCTCAACGCGTCGGTGCTCTCCGGCTCGACCCGCCGCGCGCTCCGCCTCGCCGACCAGCTCGACGCGGGCAGCGTCAACGTGAACGAGGGCTACCGGGGGAGCTTCGGCTCGGTCGACGCGCCGATGGGCGGGGTCAAGGCGTCGGGCGTCGGGCGTCGCAACGGGCGCGAGGGGCTCCTCCGCTTCGTCGACCCGGTGACGGTCTCGGTGAACACGCGGATCATCCCCCTGCCGCACACCGGCCGCGACTACGCACGGCTCAGCGGCCCGCTCGTCGTGCTCGCGCGGGTGCTCCGCGCCATCCGTCGCGCCTGACGCGGGGTGCGCGCCGGACCGCGCGCCGGGGCGTCGATCGGGCGCACGTCGGCGCGCGACTCGGCCGACGATCGATTCGGTTCGACCGCCGCCGGATCAGGCCGGACGCGTCGTCAGGTCGCCTCGGAGTCGAACGGCGCCGACTCGCCCGCGGCGATCGCGTCGAGCTTGCGCTTGCGCTGCAGGTACGCGGAGTTCTCGTTCACCGCGGCTCGCGCGACGACCGGCTTCGCAGGCTCGGCGAACGGGTCGACGTCGCTCAGCGCCTCGCGCACGATGCGACGCGGGTCGTACTGGCGAGGGTCGAGCTTGCGCCAGTCCACCTCGTCGAAGTCCGGCCCCATCTCCTCGCGCATGCGGTCCTTCGCGCCGTTCGCCATGTCGCGCAGCGATCGCACGAACTTGCCGAGCTGTGCAGCGTAGTGAGGGAGCCGCTCCGGACCGAGCAGGAAGACGGCGATCACCCCGATGATGAGGAGTTTGTCGAAGGTGAGGCCGCCCATGCGGTCAAGGATAGTCGGCGGCGAGGCGTGCGATCGACCGTTGCCTCGACCCCTAGGCTTGGGGCTCGATCGAATCACCCGGGAGCCGCCACGTGTCCGAACACGACCTGAACTGGAAGTACGTCGACGAGTCCGTCGTCGAGTCGGAGTCGATCGCGAAGGCCCGTCAGCAGTCCCTCGAGCTCGGCGTCGAGCCCGTCTCGCCCGCTGTCGGCGCGCAGCTCGCGGTGATCGCCGCCGCGAGCGACGCGCGCGCGATCATCGAGGTGGGCACCGGCGTCGGCGTGTCGGGCCTCTACATGCTGCAGGCGGCGCGCTCGGCGCACCTGACCTCGATCGATTCCGAGACCGAGTACCAGCAGCACGCTCGCGAGCACTTCGCGGACGCGGGCATCGCCCCCGCACGCGTGCGCCTCATCGCCGGTCGTGCCGGCGAGGTGCTGCCGCGCATGAACGAGCGGTCGTACGACGTGGTCGTCATCGACGCGGATGCCGCATCGGTCATCGAGTACGTCGAGCACGGGCTGCGCCTGGCCAAGCCCGGCGGCACCGTGCTGGTCGCGAGGGCCCTGTGGAAGGGGAGGGTGGCCGACCCGGCCCGGCGGGACGAGGTGGCGACGGCGTTCCGCGGGCTCATCTCGGAACTCGCGGCATCCTCCGCCGTCGTCACCGCGATCTCGCCGGCCGGGGACGGCCTGCTGCAGATCGTGAAGCTGGGCGCCTGACTAGGCTGCGTTGACGACGCCGCCCAGGACGTCGTAGAGCTCCTTGGCCTCAGCGTCGTTCACCGAGACGACGAGGCGACCGCCACCCTCGAGGGGCACGCGCACGATGATGAGGCGCCCCTCCTTCACAGCCTCCATCGGTCCGTCTCCAGTGCGTGGCTTCATGGCCGCCATTGAGCTACCCCTTTCGTGGCTGAATCTCCATTATCTCGTATCGGGACGCCGCCCCGGGACACCGGGCCGCCCATTGTGGAGGACGTCGTCCGCGTTCACGTGTCCGACGTCCGTCGTCCACCGGCCGGTCACGGGCGGCGGAGCGGGCGGATCCGGGGGCCGACGATCACGGCGGCGTCCAGTCGTAGCCGTCGATGAACCATCCGATCCGCAGCCACGCGACCTGCAGTGCGATCGACGCCGCGACGAGCGAGCCGCGCCACCACGGCGAGCGCGGCACGGCGAACGCGCCCACGATCGGGAAGAGCGGCGCCAGCAGTCGGAACGTGCTCGACTGGGGGAAGAAGACGGCGAGGAGGTACAGCGCGTAGCTCGCGAGCCACAGCCTGATGTCGACCCCGAGCCGCCGAACCCATGGCGTGAACAGCAGCACGCCGAACCCCACGACGAGCGCGATCGGCAGCAGGGTCCCCATCGGCTGGCCGAGCCACCAGTCCCCCGACTGGAACCACGGCGTGAGGGGCACCAGTTCGACGTAGCCGATGTACGGCGCGCGCCAGGCCAGCTCGGTGTCGGTGTAGGCCGCCGGCTCGCCGGTGAACGCCCAGGCGATCGCCGGCCATGCGAGGCCGACGACCGCGGCGAAGAGGGCGACGGATGCCGCGACCACCCGCTCGCGGACGGGGAACGGATCGCGGGAACGGGTGGACCAGCGCACGATCCAATGCAGCCCCAGCGCCAGCGCGAATGCGAGCGCACCCGGTCGAGTGAAGGCCCAGACCGCGACGACGGGGACGAGCCATCCGTACCGCCGGTCGACGAGCAGGAGCAGTGCGAGGGCGAGCCAGAGGAAGCCGAGCGCTTCCGCGTACCCGAACCCCATGATCGGCGAAACGGGGGCGACGCAGAACAGCACGACCGCGAAGAGCGCCTGGTCGGGGGCGAGGAACCGCGACATGAGCCGGTGGAACACGAGCGCGGCCGCGAGCCCGGCGACGAGGGCGATCGCGACGGATGCGACCTCCCACGGCACGCCGACCGCCGTGAACAGCCGCACGACGCCGGGGAACACGGGCAGGAATGCCCACGCGTTCTCTGCGACGTGGCCGTCCTCCGTGACCGGGAGCTCGGTCGGGTACCCGGCGGCGGCGATGAACGCGTACCAGCGTCCGTCCCAGATGTTCGCGTACTCGAAGTAGCCCGGTCGCGCGTCCGTCCAGGCGTTCGCCGCCTGCGCGTGCGCGAACTGCAGCACGATGACGATCGAGACGACCCGTGCGGCGACGTAGACGACGGCGACCCGCCCCCACCAGGGCAGCAGGCGCCATCGCACGCGCGGCGACCACCGCTCGACCCGATGCACGTCGACCTCCCGCGGCTCGGGTCCACCGGCCGCGGTCTCCTCCTCGCCGACGGATCGGGTCAGCGCGACGCTCCCGTCAGCCAGGCGCGGAGCGCCGATTCGCACCCGAGGATCTCGTCGCAGTCGACGCGCTCGTCGTCGGCGTGCGCCAGCAGCGGGTCGCCCGGGCCGAAGTTCACGGCCGGCACGCCGAGCGCGCTGAAGCGCGCGACATCCGTCCAGCCGTACTTCGGCTGCGCATCGGCGCCGACGGCGCGGACGAACTCGCGGGCGAGCGGGTCGTCGAGACCCGGCCGCGCGCCGTCGGACGCATCGGTGACCGTGAGCTCGTACTCGGGGAAGAGCGCGCGGATGCGCTCGGTCGCCTCCTCGACGGTGCGGCTCGGCGCGAAGCGGTAGTTCAGCGTGAGCACGGCGTCGTCGGGGATCACGTTGCCGGCGATGCCCCCGTGCACGAACACGGCGTTCAGGCCCTCGCGGTAGTCGAGGCCGTCGACGCGCACCGTCTCGGCCTCGTACGTCGCGAGCCGCTCGAGCGCGGGCGCCAGCCGGTGGATCGCGTTCTCGCCCACCCAGCTGCGCGCCGAGTGGGCCCTGCGCCCCGTCGCACGGAGCTCGACCCGGAGCGTGCCGTTGCAGCCGCCCTCGACCTCGCCGCGGGTCGGTTCGCCGAGGATCGCGAAGTCGGCCTCGAACAGGTCGGGGCGCGAGCGCAGGACCCGGCCGAGCCCGTTCAGGTCGGCGGCGACCTCCTCGTGGTCGTACCACATCCACGTCACGTCGACGATCGGGGCGGCGAGCTCGTGCGCCAGCTTCAGCTGCACCGCGACCCCCGCCTTCATGTCGACCGTCCCCCTGCCCCACAGCACCTGGCGGTCGCCGTCGACCTCGAACCGGGTCGGCACGTTGCCGTTGATCGGCACGGTGTCGAGGTGGCCGGCGATGACGACGCGACGGTCGCGCCCGAGGTTCGTGCGGGCGACGATCGTGTCGCCGTCGCGGAGCACCTCGAGGTGCCGGGCATCGGCCAACGCCCCCTGGACGAGGTCGGCGAGCGCCCGCTCCTCGCCCGACACGCTCGGGACGTCGCAGATCGCCTGCGTGATGGCGACGACGTCGGCGGACAGGTCGAGGGCGGCCGTGGGCGGGACGGGTGCAGCCATGCCCAGAGTCTACGAGGGCGGATGCCGCGGCCCGCGCCCGCGTCATCCGCCGTCGCCCGCCGATCGCGCTCGGTACCCTTGGAGCATGCCCGCAGACTCGTCGAACCCGACCGCGCCCGCCAACGCCTGGGGCGACGGCCTCGCCACGATCGCCGGCGACGGCACGGTGCTCGACACGTGGTTCCCCGCGCCGCAGCTCGGCGAGCCCGCCGACGCGCCCGCGTGGGAGCCGCCCGTCGGATCGGTCGGTCCGGACGAACGGCGAGGGGTCCGCGTGGAGGCCGTCCGCGTCGCCATCCGCCTCGCCGACGCACCGGCGGGCACGTCCGACGCGTACCTCCGGCTCCACCTCCTCTCGCACCTGCTCGTCCGGCCGAACGGACTGAACCTCGACGGCGTGTTCGGGCACCTCCCGAACGTCGCGTGGACCAACGCCGGACCGGTGCACCCCGACGACCTCGACCGCCTCCGTCCCGTGCTCCAGCGCGCGGGCATCCACGTGACCGGCCTCGACAAGTTCCCGCGCCTGCTCGACTACGTGATGCCCGAGCGCGTGCGCATCGCCGACGCGTCGCGCGTCCGCCTCGGCGCGCACCTCGCTCCCGGCACGACCGTGATGCACGAGGGCTTCGTGAACTTCAACGCCGGCACGCTCGGTTCCTCGATGGTCGAGGGGCGCGTGTCGCAGGGGGTCGTCGTCGGCGACGGCAGCGACATCGGCGGCGGCGCGTCGATCATGGGCACGCTCTCGGGCGGCGGCACGCAACGGGTCGCGATCGGCGAGCGGGCGCTCCTCGGCGCGAACTCGGGCATCGGCATCTCGATCGGCGACGACTCCGTCGTCGAGGCCGGCCTCTACGTCACGGCCGGCACGAAGGTGGTCCTCCGCGGCGGCCCGGGCGAGCGCGACCGGATCGTGAAGGCGGTCGAGCTCTCCGGCCTGCCCAACCTGCTCTTCCGTCGCAACTCCCTCGACGGGCGCGTCGAGGTGCTCTCCCGCACTGGCGAGGGCGTCGCGCTGAACGCCGCGCTGCACGCCTGAGGCGGCGCCCGGCGACGCGCGCCGATGCGCCGCGGCTCGCGGGGTACAGTGATGACCCGGGGCCGCTCGGACGGGCGGCCCGAGCCATGCGGCGACACGAAGGAGTGACGTGGGAACCGACGCGCCGAGGACCCGACGGACCGGTTGGGCGAAGTTCCTCGTCGGTGCCCTCGTCACGGTGCTCGTGCTGGGGGTCGCGGCGGTCGGGTTCGGCTGGTGGACGGTGCACCGCTCGTTCCCCGTCGAATCGGGGCGCATCTCGGTCGCCGGGCTGAACGGCGCGGTGACGGTCTACCGCGACGACGCCGGCATCCCCCAGCTCGTCGCCGAGACCGACCACGACCTGCTCTTCGCGCAGGGATACGTGCACGCGCAGGACCGCTTCTGGGAGATGGACTTCCGTCGGCACGTCACCGCGGGCCGGGTCGCGGAGCTCTTCGGCGAGTCGCAGGTCGCGACCGACGCGTTCATCCGCACGCTCGACTGGCGCGGGATCGCCGAGCAGGAGTTCGAGATGCTCGATGTCGACTCCCGGGCGCTCTACCAGGCGTACGCCGACGGCGTGAACGCCTACCTCGCCGAGCGATCGGGAGTGGAGCTCTCGCTCGAGTACGGCGTGCTCGCATTGCAGAACCCCGGCTACGAGCCGGAGCCGTGGACCCCCGTCGACTCGATCGCGTGGCTGAAGGCCATGGCCTGGGACCTGAGGTCGAACCTCGGCGACGAGATCGACCGAGCCCTCCTCCTCTCCTCCGGGCTCACCTCGGAGCAGGTCGCGCAGCTGCACCCCGACTTCCCGTGGTCGGCGAAGCCGACCATCGTCGGCGGTCCCGTCCCGGCGGCACCCGCCGGCCTCGACGTCCGCGCCGTCGCGGGCGCGACGGCACCAGCCGCGGCGTCCGCCGCACCCCCAGCCGACCCGGAGACGGCGAGCGTGCTCGGCGACCTCGCCGCCCGACTCGCCGCCCTGCCGCACCTGCTCGGCCCCGAGGGCGGCGACATCGGCTCGAACTCGTGGGTCGTCTCGGGCGCGCTCACCGACACCGGCAAGCCGTTGCTCGCCAACGATCCCCACCTGGGGCCGGCCATGCCGTCGATCTGGGTCCAGATGGGGCTGAAGTGCGCCGAGCTGACGCCGGCCTGCAACTACGACGTGGCCGGCTACGGGTTCGCGGGGCTCCCGGGCATCATCATCGGCCACAACGAGCGCATCGCGTGGGGATTCACCAACCTCGGACCCGACGTCGCCGACCTCTACCTCGAGCGCGTCACCGGGGATTCGTACGAGTTCGACGGCGCGCTCGAGCCGCTCACGACGCGCGAGGAGGTCATCGACGTGGCCGGCGGCGACCCCGTGACGATCACCGTCCGCTCGACGGCGCGGGGGCCGATCGTGACCGACATCGGCTCCGACTTCGCGGCCGTCGCCGAGGGCTACGCCGCCGCCGACGACGAGGAGCCCGCCGTGGACGAGGGGTCCGAACTCGAGGTCTCCCTCCAGTGGACCGCGCTGCAGCCGGGTCGCACTCCGCAGTCGATCTTCGCCATGAATCGCGCGACGGACTGGCAGGAGTTCCGCGACGCGGCCCAACGCTTCGAGGTGCCCTCGCAGAACCTCGTCTACGCCGACGTCGACGGGAACATCGGCTATCAGGCGCCCGGCCTCATCCCGGTGCGCGCCTCGGGCGACGGGACCGTGCCGCTGCCGGGATGGACCAGCGAGAACGGCTGGACCGGAACGGTCCCCTACGACGAGCTGCCGTCGGTGCTGAACCCCGACCGCGGCTACATCGTGACCGCGAACAACGCCGTCGAGAAGGACGGCCCGATGCTCACGCGCGACTGGGACCTGGGGTACCGCGCCGAGGGCATCGAACGACGCCTGGGCGAGCTCATCGCCGCGGGCGAGCCGATCACGGTCGGCAAGATGAGCGAGATCCAGTTCGACACGCGCGACGCGAACGCCGAGGCGTTCCTGCCGGTGATCGCGGAGCTCGACCTCGACGGCGACGCCGCGCGCGGCGCTCGCCTCCTCGCCGACTGGGATGCGTCGGCCGACGCGGACAGCGCCCAGGCGGCGTACTTCGCGGTCTTCTGGCGGAACCTGCTCGACAACATGTTCGGCGGCCTTCCCGAGTCGACTCGCCCCGTCGGCGGCGACCGCTGGTTCTCGGTCGTCGGGACCCTGCTCGGCCAGCCGGATGACGCGTGGTGGTCCGATCGTGCGTCCGGGGCGACCGGACGCGATGCCGTGATCGCCGCCGCCCTCGACGCGGCGTGGGCCGAGGCATCCGATCTCATGGGCGACGACCCGGATTCCTGGCGGTGGGGCGAGCTGCACACGCTGACGCTGACGAACCAGACCTTCGGCGAGTCCGGCATCGGACCGATCGAGTGGCTATTCAATCGCGGGCCGTACGAGACGGGCGGCGGGTCGGCGATCGTGAACGCCAACGGGTGGGACGCGACGGTCGGCTACGAGGTCGACTGGGTGCCCTCGATGCGCATGGTCGTCGACCTCCAGAACTTCAACGACTCGACCTGGGTGAACCTGACCGGGGCGTCGGGTCACGCCTTCCATCCGCACTACGACGACCAGGCGGAGCTGTGGCAGGCGGGCCAGTCGCGCGAGTGGCCGTTCTCGACCCGGGCGGTCAGGCGAGCCGCGACCGACGCGCTGGTGCTGCAGCCCGGCAGCTGACGCGGCACCGCGGACTCAGCGCAGCACCGAGCTCAGCAGCAGGCTCGTCTCGCTGTTGACCACCCCGTCGATCGAGCGGATGCGCCCGAGGACGCGGTCGAACTCGCCGAGGGTCTCCGTCCGCAGCTCGGCGACGAGGTCCCACCCGCCGTTCGTCGTGTGCAGTGCGATGATCTCCGGGAACCCCCGTAGGCGCCGGATCACGTCGTCGGTGGTGCGCCCCTCGACCTCGATGAAAGAGATCGCGTGGATCGACAGCGGATCGGTCTCATCGCGCACGCGCACCGAGAAACCGACGATGATGCCGGATGCCACGAGCCGGTCGATCCGCCCCGTCACGGTCGCCCGTGCGACCCCGAGCCGGCGCGACAGCTCGGCCACCGGCGTCCGCCCGTCCTCACGGAGCAGCGCCAGCAGGCGACGGTCGAGGTCGTCGAGGGGCTCCATGAGCACATGGTACAGCCGCATGTCGCAAACTGCTCATCTGGCTGACGATCCGTGATCAGGGCGGTCGTTGCTGTTGCATATCGACGGATCGTACCCTCGAATCACCGAACTGAAGGGATCGAGATGACGAGCTTCGTCGACGTACGCAACATGGTCGGATGGGTCGCCGCTACCGGCCCCGAGCGCATCATCGCGGGGATCATGGAGTACCTCGAGCAGGACTTCGCACGCTGGGAGAGCTTCGACAAGACGCCCCGCGTGGCGAGCCACACGCCGTTCGGCGTCATCGAGCTCATGCCGACGAGCGACCACGAGTCCTACGCCTTCAAGTACGTCAACGGCCACCCCTCGAACCCCGCCCGGGGCTACCAGACCGTCACCGCATTCGGCGTGCTCGCCGACGTCCACAACGGGTACCCCACGTTCCTCGCCGAGATGACGGTGCTCACCGCGCTCCGCACCGCCGCGACCTCCGCGTTCGCGGCCAAGCTGCTCGCGCGCCCCGACTCCCGGGTCATGGCGATGATCGGCACCGGAAGCCAGGCGGAGTTCCAGGCCCTCGCGTTCCGCCACGCCTTCGGCATCACGACGCTCCGGGTGTTCGACGTCGACCCCGACGCGATCGCCAAGTTCGTCCGCAACATGCTGCCGCTCGGCTTCACCATCGAGGTCGCCGGCAGCGCGGCGGAGGCGCTCGAGGGTGCGGACATCGTGACGACCTGCACGGCCGACAAGGCACGCGCGACCGTCGTGGCCGACGAGTGGGTCCGCCCGGGCATGCACCTCAACGCGATCGGCGGCGACTGCCCCGGCAAGACCGAGCTCGACCCGGCGATCCTGGATCGTGCCGACGTCTTCGTCGAGTACACGCCCCAGACGCGCATCGAGGGCGAGATCCAGGCCAAGCCCGACGACTTCCCCGTCACCGAGCTCTGGGAGGTCCTCGCCGGCCTTCGGTCCGGTCGCACGGGCGCCGACGCGATCACGGTGTTCGACTCGGTCGGCTTCGCCGTCGAGGACTTCTCGGCCCTGCGCTACGCGCGCGACCAGGTGGCCGGCACGCGCTACGAGCAGCGGATCGACCTCGTCGCCGATCCGGACGACCCGAAGGACCTCTTCGGGCTCGTCGGCGCCTTCTCGCCGGTGGGCTGAGCGGATGTCGGTCCAATCCCCCGCTGCGGTCGTCATGGTGCGGCCGCATCACTTCGCGCCGAACCCGCACACGCTCGCCGACAACGGCTTCCAGCCCTCCGTCGACGGACTCGACCCGGCTCGCCTCGCCTCGTCGGCGTACGACGAGGTGACGCGCGCGGCCGCCGCACTCGAAGCCGCGGGCGTGACCGTGCACCTGTTCGAGGACGAGACGGCGCATCGACCCGACAGCGTCTTCCCGAACAACTGGATCTCGACGCACTCCGGCGGGCACATCGCGCTCTTCCCGATGTTCACGCCGAACCGTCGCACCGAGCGCCGCAGCGACATCGTGGAGCTCTTGAAGACCACCTATCGCGTGCAGGACGTCATCGACTACTCGGGGCTCGAGTACGACGACGTCTTCCTCGAGGGCACGGGGGCGATGGTCCTCGACCACGAGTCGCGCATTGCGTACGCCGCGCGGTCGAACCGCGCCGATCCGATCGCGCTCGAGCGCTTCTGCACGAACTTCGGCTACGAGCCCATGGTCTTCGATGCGATCGACGGGCGGGGCGTCGCGGTGTACCACACCAACGTCATCCTCAGCATCGCGACCGAGTTCGCGCTCGTCGCCGCCGACATGTTCGTCTCCCCCGCGCGACGCGACGAGGTGCTCAGCCGGTTGAGCGCCCGCGGTCGACGCGACGTCATCGCGCTCGACAACGCGCAGGTCGACGCGTTCGCCGGCAACGCGCTCGAGCTGTGGTCCACCGAGGGTCGCGTGCTCGCGCTCTCGCGCACCGCGTTCGATGCGCTGACCACCGACCAGCGGGCGCGCATCGAGCGCTCCGCGCGCCTCCTGCCGCTCGACGTTCCGACGATCGAGCTCGCCGGCGGGTCGGTCCGCTGCATGCTCGCGGGCGTGCACCTCGACCCGCGGCCGGGCCTCGTCGAGCACCGCTCGGTGCCGGTGGACGATGCAGCAGCGGACGAGATCGCCGCGCTCTGACCCGTCCACTCCGTCGGAATGCGCCGAACGGCCCGTCCGAGGACGGGCCGTTCGGGGTTCATCGATCCGGTGCGGGTGCGCCCGGCGCGCGAGGGATCAGTGCGTCGGGTAGTGCCGCTCCTGCGATCCCGTGTACAGCTGCTGCGGCCGGCCGATCTTCGTGGCCCCGTCGAGGTTCATCTCGCGCCAGTGCGCGATCCACCCGGGCAGGCGGCCGATGGCGAAGAGCACCGTGAACATCCGGGTCGGGAAGCCCATGGCCTTGTAGATGACGCCGGTGTAGAAGTCGACGTTCGGGTAGAGGCGCCGCTGCTTGAAGTAGTCGTCCTCGAGCGCGAACTGCTCGAGCTCCTTGGCGATGTCGAGCAGCGGGTCGTTCACCCCGAGGCCCTCGAGCACCGCGTCGGCGCTGGTCTTCACGATCTTCGCCCGCGGGTCGTAGTTCTTGTAGACCCGGTGGCCGAAGCCCATCAGCTTGACCCCGTCCTCCTTGCGCTTGACGCGCTCGACGAACTTGCCGACACCCTCGCCCGAGTCGCGGATCTGCGCGAGCATCTGCAGCACGGCCTCGTTCGCCCCGCCGTGCAACGGGCCGGAGAGGGCCTGGATGCCGGCGGAGATCGACGCGTACAGGTTCGCACCGGTCGAGCCGACCAGGCGGACGGTCGAGGTCGACGCGTTCTGCTCGTGGTCCTCGTGGAGGATCAGCAGACGGTCGAGCGCCTTCGCGAGCGTGGGGTCGATCCCGTACGGCTCGGCCATGTTGCCGAAGTTCAGCCGCAGGAAGTTCTCGACGAAGTTCAGCGAGTTGTCGGGGTACAGGAACGCCTGGCCGATGCTCTTCTTGTGCGCGTAGGCGGCGATGACCGGCATCTTGGCGAGCAGGCGGATGGTCGTGAGCTCGACGTGGTCGGGGTCGTGCGGGTCGGACGAGTCCTCGTAGTAGGTCGAGAGCGCCGCGACCGCACTGGAGAGGACGGCCATCGGGTGCGCGGTGTGCGGCAGCGCGGAGAAGAACCGCTTGAGGTCTTCATGAAGGAGCGTGTGGCGACGGATCTTCTCGTCGAACTCGGCGAGCTGGTCGGCCGTGGGCAGCTCGCCGTACATCAGCAACCAGGCGACCTCGAGGTAGGTCGAGTGCTCCGCGAGTTCCTCGATCGGATAGCCGCGGTACCGCAGGATGCCCTGCTCGCCGTCGATGTAGGTGATGGCCGATCGCGTCGAGGAGGTGTTCACGAACCCGTAGTCGAGCGCGGTCAGCCCGGTCTGCCGGGTGAGCGTCGACAGGTCGATGCTCGCGTTGCCCTGCGAAGCGCGGTGGATCGGGAATTCGGCCGTTCCGCCGGGGAAGTTCAGCGTCGCGGTGTCGGAGTCGACCCCGACGGATTCGTTCACGACGTTGCTCACGGCGTCTCCTGTGATCGTCACTGTCTCGCGGTTCCCTGCTCTCCGGTCCGGCACCGGTCGGCGCGCGCGGCCCGACTACAGCCTAGACGGGTCGGGCGCACACTGTCGCATCCGCCAATGGATCACGCGATCGATTGGCGTGGTGCCACAGCCATGGCGACGATTCGGTGACGATCGGCGCCGTCAGCGCACCGCCGTCGCCTGCAAGCGGGCCGCGGCCCGCTCGATCCGCTCGTCGGTGGCCGTGAGCGACAGGCGCACGTGCTGCGGGAAGTGCGGCCCGTAGAAGTGCCCGGGCCCGCCGAGGATGCCGAGGTCGGCGAGTCGCCCGATGGACTCCCACGCGTCCCGGCCCTCCGTGGCCCAGAGGTAGAGCCCGGCCTCGCTGTGGTCGATGCGGAAGCCGGCGTCCTCGAGGGCGGGGCGCAGCCGATCGCGTCTCGCGCGGTAGCGCGCCTTCTGCTCCTGCACGTGCGCGTCATCGGAGAGCGCGACCGCCATGGCCGACTGGAGCGGGGCGGGCACCATCAGCCCGGCGTGCTTGCGGGCGGTCGTGAGGCGCGCGATCAGCTCGGGGTCGCCGCCGACGAACGCGGCTCGGTACCCGGCCATGTTCGACTGCTTCGAGAGCGAGTAGATCGCCAGCACGCCGCGACGGTCCGGGCCGGTCACCGCCGGGTCCAGGACGCTCGGGACGGCCCCGTCCCTCCACGGTTCCTCCCAGCCGAGCTCGGCGTAGCACTCGTCGCCGAGGATCACGGCGCCGAGCTCGCGCGCCCGCTCGACCGCTCGACGGAGCTCGGGCACGTCGAGCACCCGACCGTCGGGATTGCCCGGCGAGTTCAGCCAGACGAGCCGCGTGTTCGCCGGCCATTCGGCGGGGTCGTCGGATGCCACGGCCTCGGCGCCCGCGAAGACCGCTCCCATCTCGTAGGTCGGGTACGCCGCGCGCGGATGGACGACCGCGTCGCCGGCGCCCACGCCGAGGAAGAACGGCAGGAGCGCGACGAGTTCCTTCGAGCCGATCGTCGGCAGCACGGCATCCGCCTCGAGGCCCTCGACACCACGCCGGCGCGCGAACCAGTCGACGATCGCACGCCGCAGTGCCGTGGTGCCGACGGTCGTGGGATACGAGTGCGCGTCGGTCGCCGCCGCGAGCGCCTCGCGGACGAGCGCCGGCGTCGGATCGATCGGCGATCCGATCGAGAGGTCGACGATGCCGTCGCGGTGCGCCGCGGCACGGTCCCGGTACGGGACCATGAGGTCCCATGGATACTCGGGCAGGGCCCCGAGCGCCATGGTCAGTGACCCTGCGGGGGCAGCGCGGCGATCAGCGGGTGGTCCTTCGGGATGACGCCGACCTTCGCCGCGCCGCCGGGCGAGCCGACCTCGTCGAAGAACTCGACGTTCGCCTTGTAGTAGTCGGACCACTCGTCGGGGAGGTCGTCCTCGTAGTAGATCGCCTCGACCGGGCACACCGGCTCGCAGGCTCCGCAGTCGACGCACTCGTCGGGGTGGATGTAGAGCGATCGCTCACCCTCGTAGATGCAGTCGACGGGACACTCGTCGATGCAGGCACGGTCCTTCACATCGACGCACGGCAGGGCGATGACATAGGTCACGGTCGGTCGCTGTCCCTTCGGTGATGCTGGACTGCCAGTCTATGCGCGTCGCGCCGCGCGCGACGGCAGCGAGGGCCACGCGACGACCAATACCGAAACGATCGCGGGGCCGATCGCCCAGATCATGCCCACGACGCCGTCGGCCACGAGGACCGATCCGCCGGGACCCGGAAGCGAGAGCACGGCCACCGTCGCGACGACGCCCACTGCGGCAGCCGTCGCGGCACCCCTCCCCCCGGCGACGAGACGGATGCCGATGAGCAGCGCGGCCACGCCGACGAGTCCGGCCACGACTCCCCAGGGGATGGTGATCCCTGCGACCTCCAGCGCGTGACGGTGCCCGATCGTGGCGATCGTGCCGTAGACCACGCCGACCGCGAACGCGATCGCGAGCGTGCCGATCCGGGAGCCGAGCGATCCCCGCTCGGCGGCAGCGCTCACGGCGCCGCCGTCACGGTGTAGGTCACCGTGCCGCCGTCGCCCGCCAGGATGACGAGGTACTCGCCATCCGTGTACACCGATCCGGCCGCCGTGGCCTGCGCCATCGTCGGGTCCTCGCGGAACCCGACACCCACGACCGCCGCGCGCGCGTCACCGAGGGGGTCCTCCGCCACGGAGCTCAGCACCACGACCCACCCGTCCGCGCCCGCGGCGCCGCCGGCGAGCTCGATGGTGCCGTCGATGATCGGCACCGACGGCGGGAAGTCGGACGGAAGCTCGCCGCTGAGGTCCACCTCGCCACCCGTCGCACCGTCGACGGCGTCCTCGACGCCGCGCTCGACGTACTCCTGCACGGTGCCGGTGCAACCCGAGAGCAGGCCGGCGGCCACGAGGCTCAGCGCGATGGCCGTGGCGCGCGCGCGCCTGGTGAGGAGAGGCATGGGCGCGAGTCTATCCGCCGCGGCTGGGACCGCCGCGGCGCCGCGGCCCGACGGACCGGCACCATGCCGTAGCGTGGTCGCGGTGCGGCCGAACGCCGCGGGAAGGACGATCGAGGATGACCGAACAGCCCGGAACCGACGTGGACCGCGCACCGGTGCGCATCGAGCGCGACGGGGTCGTCGCCACCGTCGTGATCGACCGGCCGAAGGCGCTCAACGCGCTCTCACCCGACGTGCTCCGCGCGCTCGCCGAGGCGTTCGACGAGCTTCGTTCCGAGGGCGACGCGGTCCGCGGCGTCATCGTCGTCGGCGAGGGCGGACGCGCGTTCGTCGCCGGAGCCGACATCCGCTCGCTCGCGACGCTCACGCCCGACGAAGGCGCCGAGTCGTCCCGTCTCGGACACCGGGTCGCCGCCGCGATCGAGGCCTTCCCAGCGCCCGTCATCGCGTGCGTCGACGGGTTCGCGCTCGGGGGCGGGCTCGAGCTCGCACTCGCGTGCGACGTCATCTACGCAACGGATGCGTCCTCCTTCGGCCAGCCCGAGGTCCGTCTCGGCCTCATCCCGGGGTTCGGCGGCACGGTCCGCCTGCCCCGCGCGGTCGGGCTCTCGCTCGCGAAGGAGCTGATCTTCACGGGTCGGCGCATCGACGCCGCGGCGGCCGAGTCCGCCGGCCTCGTCGCCAGGCGCTTCGCCGACCGGGAGGCGCTGCTGGCCGGTGCTCGGGCGACGATCGACGAGGTCGCGGCGAACGCCTGGACGGCGGTCGCGCTCGCGAAGCGGGTGCTGGTCGAGGCGGCGGGTACCACGACGGAGACCGCGACCGGACTCGAGATCGCCGGCTTCGCCGATGCCTTCCGGACGGAGGACATGCGCGAGGGCGTCGCCGCGTTCATCGAGAAGCGCGAGCCCGAGTTCGCGGGTCGCTGAGTCGACGGGCGACGATGACGGATGCCGCGGCCGGGCGCCCCGGCACGGGCGTCGTCCTGGGCTCAGCCCGTGACGTGCGAGGCGAGCCAGCCCATGCCGTCGAAGCGGACGCCGTCGGCGCCGTACATCTCCAGGTGCAGGTGGGGTCCGGTCGACTGCCCGGTCGTTCCGACCGCGCCGAGCGGCTGCCCGGCCGTGACCCGCTGCCCGGGAGCGACCGCGAGCGAGCCGTACTGCATGTGGGCGTAGAGCGAGGTGACGACCGCGCCGTCGATGTTGTGCTGGACCTCAACGTAGACGCCGAGACCGCCGCCGGACTCGGTCGCCGTGACGACGACGCCGTCGGCGATCGATGAGATCGTCGCGCCGACACCGGGGTTGAAGTCGATGCCGTCGTGGAAGGTGGAGCAGCCGCCGCAGGGCGCGTTGCGCGGTCCGAAGCCGTCGGACGTGCGGGAGGGGTCGACCGGCCAGACGACGCGGTCGGCCTGCAGCAGTGAGACGTCGCCGAGGCCCGCGACGCTCGACTCGATGGGCGGCGGTGCCGCCTCCACGTCCCAGCCCCCGACCTCGATGGGCTCGAGGGCGACCTCGGATCCGACCTCGAGGGTCTGCGAGCGGTACGAGACCGAGTCCTCGGCGGGCGCGTAGACGGAGGCGCGCTCCACGGTGTCGGTCGCCGTGACCGCGAGCGCGGGGATGCTCGTCGAGAGGAGCATGCCGCCGGCGAAGATCATCGCGCCGATCGTCATGATGGGTCGCAGGGCGGCCGCGGCACGTCGCCGGCCGGCGGGCCGGGCGGCATGCTCGGTCGACTCCGGGGCGGCGGAGCGCGCCGGGGTGATGGGGGTTGCGGGGGCACCGCGGCGGTAGCGGGGGCGTCCGGCCGCACGACGGCCATGCTGGGGCTGGGGGAAGTTCATAAGCGGGGGAAGTTGATACTCAGGTAACGGTTGCGTAACGACAAACTCGGGTTTCGAAGAACCCGACAACCATACGAGGTCGTTTCTGTGAGGTTCCTCAATCCGCGGTGCCGATGCGCGATCCGACCGTGAGAGACCGTGACCGAGACGACGAAGGGGGATGCCGCGGGCGACCCGCGGCATCCCCCTTCCGGGTCGGAGCTAGCCCTGCTTCTTCAGGCGCGACGCGGCCCGCGCGCGAGCCGTGGCGTCGAGTTCGACCTTGCGGATGCGCACCGCGGTCGGGGTGACCTCGACGCACTCGTCCTCGCGCGCGAACTCCAGGCACTCCTCGAGCGAGAGCTGGCGCGACGGCGTCATCGACTCGAAGGTGTCGGCCGTCGACGAACGCATGTTCGTGAGCTTCTTCTCCTTCGTGATGTTGACGTCCATGTCGTCGTTGCGCGAGTTCTCGCCGATGACCATGCCCTCGTAGACCTCCTCGGTGGGGTTCACGAAGAAGGTCATGCGCTCCTGGAGCGCGATGATCGCGAACGGCGTCACGACGCCCGCGCGGTCGGCCACGATGGAGCCGTTGTTGCGCGTGACGATCTGCCCCGCCCACTCGTCGTATCCGTGCGAGATCGCGTTCGCGATGCCGGTGCCGCGCGTGGTGGTCATGAACTCGGTGCGGAAGCCGATCAGGCCGCGGCTCGGCACGATGAACTCCATGCGGACCCACCCGGTGCCGTGGTTGGACATGTTGTCCATGCGGCCCTTGCGCGAGGCGAGCAGCTGCGTGATCGCGCCCAGGTACTCCTCGGGCGCGTCGATCGTGAGGTGCTCGAACGGCTCGTGCAGCTTGCCGTCGACCTGCCGCGTGACCACCTGGGGCTTGCCGACCGTGAGCTCGTAGCCCTCGCGGCGCATCTGCTCGACGAGGATCGCGAGCGCGAGCTCGCCGCGGCCCTGCACCTCCCACGCGTCGGGCCGCCCGATGTCGACGACACGGAGCGAGACGTTGCCGACGAGCTCACGGTCGAGGCGGTCCTTCACCATGCGCGCGGTGAGCTTGTGGCCCTTGACCTTGCCGACGAGGGGCGAGGTGTTGGTGCCGATCGTCATGGAGATCGCGGGCTCGTCGACCTCGATCACCGGCAGCGGACGCACGTCCTCGGGGTCGGCCAGCGTGTCGCCGATCATGATGTCCTCGAAGCCCGCGACCACGGCGATGTCGCCGGGACCGGCGCTCTCGGCGGGGTAGCGATCGAGCGCCTTCGTGAGGAAGAGTTCGGTCACGCGGACGTTCTGCACCGAGCCGTCGTGCTTGACCCACGCGACGGTCTGGCCCTTCTTGATGGTGCCCTGGAAGACGCGGAGCAGCGCGAGGCGGCCGAGGAACGGCGACGCGTCGAGGTTCGTCACGTGCGCCTGCAGGGGGTGCTCGTCGTCGTAGGTCGGAGCCGGGATGTGCTCGAGGATCGCCTCGAAGAGCGGCTCGAGGTCGTCGTTGTCGGGCAGCGCGCCGTTCTCGGGCTGGGTGCGGCTCGCCGCGCCGTTGCGACCCGAGGCGTAGACCACGGGCACGTCGAGGATCGCGTCGAGGTCGAGGTCGGGCACGTCGTCGGCGAGGTCGGACGCGAGGCCGAGGAGCAGGTCCTGGCTCTCGGCGACGACCTCGTCGATGCGGGCGTCGGGGCGGTCGGTCTTGTTGACCAGCAGGATGACCGGCATGCGTGCCTCGAGCGCCTTGCGGAGCACGAAGCGGGTCTGCGGGAGCGGGCCCTCGCTCGCGTCGACGAGCAGCACCACGCCGTCGACCATCGACAGGCCTCGCTCGACCTCGCCGCCGAAGTCGGCGTGGCCGGGGGTGTCGATCACGTTGATGGTCACCGGGGACCCTCCGGCGTGCACGCCGTTGTACGAGATCGCCGTGTTCTTGGCGAGGATCGTGATGCCCTTCTCGCGCTCGAGTTCGTTCGAGTCCATCGCGCGCTCCTCGATGTGCGCGTGCGCGTCGAAGGAGTTGGTCTGCTGCAGCATCGCGTCGACGAGCGTGGTCTTGCCGTGGTCGACGTGGGCGACGATCGCGACGTTGCGCAGGTCGTTGCGGGTGGCCTTCGCCATGGTGTGGTCCTCGAGTGGCCTCCGGTCGCCTGCGGGCTCCGGGGCGCGGATCGGCAGCGCCGAGGCGCTGGATTGGAGTCGGTGGGAGCGCGATGGGCCGATGTCACGGTTCGCGCCCGTCCAGCCTACCGTGTCGGGCGGAAACGGCGGACGCCCGGCCTCCGCGAGCGGAGACCGGGCGTCCGGGTGATCGAGCGACTAGGCGCCGAGCTGGAGGTTCGCACCGGGGATCGCCGCGAGGAGATCCTTCGTGTACTGCTCCTTCGGGTTCTCGAACACGTCGTCGGTCGCTGCAGCCTCGACGATGCGCCCCTTCTGCATCACGCAGACGTGGTCGGCGATGACGCGCACGACCGCGAGGTCGTGGGTGATGAAGAGGTACGTGAGTCCGAGCTCGCCCTGCAGGTCGGCCAGCAGGCGCAGGATCTGGGCCTGCACGAGCACGTCGAGCGCCGAGACGGCCTCGTCGAGCACGACGATCTCGGGCTTCAGCGCGAGCGCGCGCGCGATCGCGATGCGCTGCCGCTGTCCGCCGGAGAGCTCGTTCGGGTACCGGCCGACCAGGGTCCGCGGGAGCGAGACCTGGTCGAGCAGCTCGAACACGCGGGCACGTCGCGACGCGCGGTCGCCGACGCCGTGGGTGACCAGCGGCTCCGAGATCGTGTTGCCGATGTTCCGCAGGGGGTTCAGCGAACCGTACGGGTCCTGGAACACGGGCTGCATGCGGCTGCGGAGGTCGAAGAGCTCCTTGCCGGTCAGCTTCGCCAGGTCCTTGCCGCCGACGAGGATCTTGCCGCTGGTGACATCCTCGAGCTTCAGCAGCATCTTCGCCACGGTCGACTTGCCCGAGCCGGACTCGCCGACGAGCGCGGTCGTGGTGCCCTTCGGGATCTCGAACGAGACCTTGTCGACCGCGGTGAAGTCGCCGGAACCGCGGATCTTGAAGACCTTGGTGAGGTCCTCCACGACGATCGCCGGAGGCTGCGCCGCCGCGGCCTCGTGCGCCTCGGCCCGAGCCTCGGCCGTCGCGATGAGGTCGATCGTGTCGGTCGTCGTCGCCGGCTCGGTACCCGGCTCGTGCGTGGCCTCGACCGCGTGCGCGGTCGACTGGATGCGGCGCGAGGCGAGGCTCGGTGCCGCGGCGACGAGCCGCTGGGTGTACGGGTGCTGCGGGTTCTGCAGGATCTCGAGCGAGGGGCCCGACTCGACGACCTTGCCCTTGTACATGACCACCAGCTGCTCGGCGCGCTCGGCGGCGAGGCCGAGGTCGTGCGTGATGAACAGCAGGGTCGTGCCGAGCTCGCGGGTCAGCGACTCGAGGTGGTCGAGGATCACCCGCTGCACCGTCACGTCGAGCGCCGAGGTGGGCTCGTCGGCGATCAGCAGCTGCGGGTCGGCCGAGAGGCCCATGCCGATGAGCACGCGCTGGCGCATGCCGCCCGAGAACTGGTGCGGGAACTGCTTGAGGCGGCGGTCCGCATCCTGCAGGCCGGCCTGCTTCAGCACCTCGATCGCGCGGGCACGGACCTCCTTGCGCCCGGTCGCGATGCCGTTGGCCTTGATGGCCTCCTCGACCTGGAAGCCGATCGACCAGACCGGGTTCAGGTTCGACATCGGGTCCTGCGGCACGAAGCCGATCTTGCGACCGCGGATCGACTCCATCTCCTTCTTCGACGCCTTGGAGATGTCCTGGCCGTCGAGCAGGATCTGGCCGCCAGCGATCCGGCCGGAGCCGGGAAGCAGGTTGATGATCGCGTGCGCCGTGGTGGACTTGCCCGAACCGGACTCGCCCACGATCGCGAGGCTCTGCCCGCGGTAGAGCGTGATGTTCACGCCGTCGACGGCCGTGACCTTGCCCTCCTGGGTCGTGAATTCGACCTCGAGGTCCTTGATGTCGAGGAGCGGCCGCTCCTCGCCATCGGGCGTGGTGTGCTGCACGTCGCTTCCGTTCACGGTGGAGGTCATCGCTGCGCCCTCGCCTTCGGGTCGAGCGCATCGCGGACGACCTCGCCGAGCATGATGAAGCTCAGGACGGTCACCGACAGCGCGATGGAGGGCAGGATCAGGGTCTGCGGGTTCGTGCGCAGGTCGACCTGGGCCTGGCTGATGTCATTGCCCCACGACATCGTGCTCGAAGGCAGTCCGACGCCGAGGAACGACAGGGTCGCCTCGGCGACGATCGCCGACGCGAGCGAGATCGTCGTGATCACGATCACCGGTGCGATCGAGTTCGGCAGCACGTGTCGCACGAGGATCCGGAACCGCGTGACGCCGACGGCGGTCGCCGCCATGACGAAGTCGGAGTTCTTGACCCTCAGGATCTCGGCCCTCAAGACACGGGCCGTCGCGGGCCACGCGAAGATGCCGATCGCGAGGGAGATCGTCCACACGCTCGCGTACTGCGAGAGCACCGACATGATCACGACCGCCGCGAGGATGTAGGGGATCGAGAAGAAGATGTCGCCGAGGCGGGACAGGACCGCGTCGACCCAGCCGCCGTAGAAGCCCGCGAGCGCACCGAACAGGATGCCGAGCGAGGCGACGAGGAACGTCACGATGAGGCCCACCGACAACGAGGTCGACGTGCCGTGGATGATCCGCGAGTAGATGTCGCAGCCCTGGCGGTTGTAGCCGAGCACGCTGCCGTCCCCGGGGCCCTGGTTGCTCAGCGAGAGCTGGCAGTACCGCGGGTCGACGCTCGTGAAGAGCGTCGGGAACAGGGCCACGATCACGATCAGGACGATCAGCGCCGACGAGATCCAGAACATCGGACGCTTGCGCACGTCGCGCCACGCGTCGGTCCAGAGGTTGGTCGGCTTGCCCTCGGCCTTGACCGAGTCGATCGCGACGAGCGGAGTCTCGTCGATCGGCGCGACGAAGTGCGCCTGAGTGGGGCGGGTGTTACTTGGCATAGCGGATCCTCGGGTCGAGAACGGCGTACAGCAGATCCACCAGCAGGTTGATGACGAGGTAGATCAGCACCATCACGGTCACGAACGAGACGACGGTCGGTCCCTCGCCGCGGATGATGGCCTGGTACAGGGTTCGTCCCACGCCGGGGACGTTGAAGATGCCCTCGGTGACGGTCGCGCCGACCATGAGCACGCCGAAGTCGACGGCGAGGTAGGTCACGACGGGGATCAGCGAGTTGCGGAGGATGTGGACGGGGACGATGCGGTTCCTGGACAGGCCCTTGCTCGCGGCGGTGCGAACGAAGTCCTGGCCTCCCGTGTCGATGACCGACGCCCTTGTCAGTCGAACGATCTGGGCGAAGCTGATCGTCGCCAGCACGATGGCTGGAAGTATGAGGTCTTGGATCGGCGCGCCCGGGCCGACCGTGGTGCGGAACCATCCGAGCTGGATGCCGAACACGTACTGCGCCACGAAGGCGACCACGAAAACCGGCAGCGAGATGAGGATCAGGCTGACGACGAGGAAGCTCGCGTCGAAGATCCCGCCCTTGCGGAGGCCCGAGACGAGGCCGATCGTGATGCCGAAGACCATCTCGATGAGCACTGCGAGGACCGCGAGCCGGAGGGTGACCGGGAAGGTCTCGGCGAGGATCTCGGAGACCGGCTGGCCGGAGAACGAGACGCCGAAGTCGCCCTGGAAGATGCCGGCCAGGAACAGCAGGTACTGGACGATGAACGGCTTGTCGAGGTTGTACCGCTCTCGGACGGCCTCGAGCACCTGGGGCGGAGGGGTCTTGTCGCCGAACAGGGCGACGACGGGGTCGCCCGGCATGGCGA
Organism: Agromyces excoecariae; assembly: GCF_051715505.1. NCBI lineage: Bacteria > Bacillati > Actinomycetota > Actinomycetes > Micrococcales > Microbacteriaceae > Agromyces > Agromyces excoecariae. The sequence continues at coordinate 254,536 of NZ_JBPSLA010000008.1, forward strand.
AGACCATGAAGTAGATCAGGAAGGTGGTGCCGAGCAGCACAGGGATCGCCTGGAGCAGTCGGCGCGCGATGTAGCCGGCCATGGATCAGGCCCCGCGTTCTGCGTGTGTTGACATTGTTGAAGAAACCTCACCGTTATGGGAGTGCGCACACACGATGTTACGCGCCTCGGCACACCCCGGATACGTGGGAGTGGGGCGGCGATCCACCGGACCGCCGCCCCACGGGCGTCAGAGAGTCTAACCCCCTGAAACCCCTGATCGAGAATTACTCGCTCTTGGTGACCTCGTAGTAGAGCGGCACCGAGTTCCAGCCGAACTGGACGTTCTCGACCTGCTCGCCCCACGCGCCGTTGACGGTGGAGTACCAGAGCGGGATCGCGGGGAGGTCCTCGAAGAGGATCTCCTGCGCCTGCTGGAACTTCTCGATGCCCGCGTCGACCTCGGTCTCGCTGAGGCCTTCCTGGATGAGGGCGTCGAACTCGGGGTTCGAGTAGTCACCGTCGTTCGAACCGGCACCGGTCACGTAGATCGGGCCGAGGAAGTTGGAGAGCGACGGGTAGTCGGCCTGCCAACCGGTACGGAAGCCGGTCTGGATGGTGCGGTCGGTGATGGCGGTGCGGAACTCCGCGAACGTCGGGTACGGAGCACCCGAGGCGTCGATGCCGAGCTCGTTCTTGATCTGGTTGGTCACAGCGTCGACCCAGCCCTGGTGGCCGCCGTCGGCGTTGTAGCCGATCTGGAACGAACCCTCCCACGGGCTGATGGCGTCGGCCTCGGCCCACAGCTCCTTGGCGGCCTCGGGGTCGTACTCGAGGACGTCGCTACCGGGGATGTCCTCCGAGTAGCCGTCGATGACCGGCGACGTGAAGTCGTGGGCCGGGGTACGGGTGCCCGAGAAGATCACGTCGGTGACCTCTTCGCGGTTGATCGCGTGCGAGATCGCGGCGCGGCGGAGCTTGCCCTCCTCGCCACCGAAGTGAGCGAGACGGTCCGGAACGACGAACGACTGGAAGATCGCCGCGCCCTGGGTGACGGAGCGGTCGCCGAACTCGTCCTGGAAGGTCGAGAGCGCGCTGTCCGGGATGGCGTCGAGGACGTCGAGGTTGCCGCCCTGGAGGTCGGCGTAGGCCGCGTCCTGCGTGGCGTAGAAGATGATCGAGAGACCACCGTTGACGGCCTGGCGGTCGCCCTGGTAGTCCTCGTTCTTCACGAGGTCGATGCGCTCGTTGTGCTTCCAAGCGCCCTCGCCGTCGAGCATGTAGGGGCCGTTGCCGATCGGGTTCTCACCGAAGGCGTCGAGGTCCTCCCACGCCGCCTCGGGCAGCGGGAAGAACGCCGAGTAGCCGAGTCGCAGCGGGAAGTCGGACTCCGGCTGCTTCAGCGTCACGGTGAAGGTCTTGTCGTCAACGACCTCGAGGCCCGACAGCTCGTCGACGTTCTCGTCGTAGCTGAAGCCCTCGATCGAGTCGAAGAAGTAGCTCGAGAGCTGCGCGTTGTCGAGCGCAGCGCCGTAGTTCCAGGCCTTGACGAACGACTCGGCGGTGACGTCCTCGCCGTTCGTGAACTTCTGGCCGTCCTTGACGGTGATGGTGTACGTCTGCGCGTCGTCGGTCTCGATCGACTCCGCCATGTCGTTGTGCGGAGCACCCTCGCCGTCGTAGTAGACCAGGCCGGCGAAGATCGAGTCGAGGATCTTGCCTCCACCGGTCTCGTTCGTGTTGGTCGGGATCAGCGGGTTCTGGGGCTCAGAGCCGTTGGTCGTGATGATCGCGGTCGAGTCGCCGGCCGGAGCGGTCGGCTCGTTGCTGGACGAGCAACCGGCGAGCGTGAGCGCACCGGCCGCCGCAAGAGCAATGGCGGCAACGCCGATTCTCTTGATCTTCAATGTTCCTCCTGTGAGATGAGCGCACGACTGCGCGATTCGTGGTCGAGCAGGGGGGCGCTGGTAGGTGAATCGAGACTATAAGCGGGTCAACGCCGAACAAACTTCACGGCGGAACCGTTACCGAGGCGCAATCTTGCGAGTGGTCCGTGCGCAGATGAGCAGCCGCCGACGCACGATTCTTGCGCCCGGAGCGCGCGTGCGAGGATTGCCGCATGCCCGCGGCCCGACGTCTCCGCATCGAGGTGGCCATCGTGCTCGCGCTCTCGCTCGGGGCGTCGGCGGTCTACTCGATCGTGGCGATCATCGCTCGCCTCACCGCTGAGCGGCCCCTGGGCGAGCAGAGCGCCGCGCTGAACCAGTCACGGTCGTCTCGCGAATGGCTCGACTTCACGTACCAGTTCCTCGACGTCGTCTTCGGACTCGCGGTCGTCGCCCTCGTGCTGTACCTGCTCTGGCAGCCGGGTCGGAGCCCCTTCCGCCGTATCGGCTTCGACCTGACGCGACCGGGTCGGGACGCGGCATCCGGCCTGCTGCTCGCCGCCGTCATCGGAGTGCCCGGACTCGCGCTCTACGCGGCCGGGCGCGCACTCGGGTTCACCGTCGCCGTCGTGCCGCAACCGCTCGACACCTACTGGTGGACGATCCCGATCCTCGTGCTGGCGGCCCTGAAGGCGGCGCTCACCGAGGAGCTCATCGCGGTCGGGTACCTGTTCACGCGCCTGCGCGAACTCGGCGTCGGCCCCTGGGCGACGATCCTGTCGAGCGCGCTGCTCCGCGGGAGCTACCACCTCTACCAGGGCTTCGGCGGGTTCATCGGCAACGCCCTCATGGGCGTCGTGTTCGGCTGGGCCTACATGCGCTGGGGCCGCACGATGCCGCTCGTCATCGCGCACTGGCTCCTCGACATCGTGTCGTTCGTCGCCTATCCGCTCGCGCTGGGCTGGTGGCCCGCGCTCTTCGCGCCGCCCGCCGACTGACCGACGGGCGCGTCCGGCCTGACGGGCGGGACGGACGGATGCCGCGGGCGCGGCACGTCGGCGACGTGGCGTGCCCCGGCGAGCGCGACGACGGTCACGGGCATCGGCGGCAGCGTCTCCTCCGGCGGTTCCACGCGCAGGTCGGAGTCGTTCGAGCGCACGAGTGCGCCGTCGATCCAGCTCCGGCGTCCCGGCGTGCAGACCGATGAGAACTGCTCGGCGCCACCGTAGAACCCGCCGCGCGACAGATCGCTGAAGGACTCGGCCCGACGCAGCGCATCCGCCAGCTGCGGGTTGCGTCGATCGAGCAGGCCGGCCCGCTGCTCGAGTCCGAGCCCGCGCGCGCCGGCGAGCGTGCAGCCGACCATGAGCCCCGCGAAGCCGAGCGTGGCGAGCAGGGCGACGACGTCCATCGGAATCATGCGCACCCCCATTGTGCGAGTGATCCTCAGTGTACTCCCGGGGACGGTCGAGGGGGCCGCCCGGATGCCGCCACTCGCGGCTGCGCGGAACATCATCGATGCCGGAGCTCATCAGCCCGGTGGACCACGGGAGAAGGAAGCATGGACCTCGCACACGCCGTCAACGCGGGCGGCCTCGCCGGCCGCCGCACCGATCATCGCTTCACCACGGACGAGACCGAGATCCGCGAGGCGGAGCGCCGCGTCGCACGGCGCCGCGCCGCCGCCGTCGAGCAACGCTCGATCGCCTACGCCGAGCGCGGGCGGCACGTCGCGCCCCGGCCCGCCTGACCGCCCGGCCGGCCCGTCACGACGGCCGGGCGGCAGCCATCGCCGTCAGCCGCGGACGGGCTCGCCCGCCGGAGTGAGCACCCACCACACGCCGTTGACGCCCTGGCCCGCGGTGTCGCCGGCAGCGGCATCGCCGGCGAAGTAGTAGAGCGGCCAGCCGTCGAGCGTGAGTTGCGGCTGCCCGTCGATCCCCGTGATGGATCCGACCTCGCCCGTGACGCCGTCGAGTTCGACGGCGCCGTCGTCGCCGTGCACGGCCGGCCAGTTCTCGGCGCACTGGCCCGTGCAGGTCGACGCGTCGCCGCCCTGGGTGTCGCTGTCGAACTGGTACACGGTGTTGCCGGCGGAGTCGACGACGATGGTGCCGAGGTCGGTCTCGGCCGTGGCGAGGCCGGTGATGCCGCCGTCGTCGGACGACCCCGACGACGAGTCGTCCGTCGCCGGCGCGCTCGCCTCCGCGCTCGAGGCCGCGCCGGTGCTCGAGGACGTCGACGCGTCTCCGCCGGAGCATCCGGCCAGCCCGAGCAGTGCCGCCGCGGCGACCGCGACGCCGAGCATGATCCTGGAATCCATGGGAACCCTCCGTTCGAGGATCGCAAGGTGCGATCACCCGTGACACGAGGCGCGCGCCGCCGCGGTTCACCGCCTGGGCCCGAAGCGGCGGCGATCGGCGCCGGAACGCCGGGGGCGCTCCCGGTCGTTCAGGGGAGATCGGCCTCGAGCTGCGCCTCGCCCGTGCCGAGCGCGCGCACCTCGATCGAGACGAGGTCGTCGCGCTCCAGCGCGGTCCCGGCGTCCAGTCGCACGACCTGGCCCTCGCCCGCGTGCCACGTCGACACCTGCGTCTGCTCCCCCGCGGCGTCCGTGACGTAGAGGCCGTACTCCCAGGTCTCGCCCTCGCCCGTCCACTCGCCGGTCCCGTACCGGCACGTGATGGAGAGCCGCGTCCCCCACGGCACGCTCGAGATCGCGATCGAGGCGGTCAGCGGGGTGTCGCCGACGGGCTCCATCGCGACCACCTCGGCGTCGTCCCCCTGCAGGGTCGCCGTCACGACCCCGACGACCGCGACCGCCACGAGCAGCACGGAAGCGGCGATCGCCGCGAGCACACGCAGACGGCGGGGCCGGCGCGGCGCGTGCCGTCGCGGAACGGTGGATTCCGCGCGACCGGCCGGGTCGCGGTGCTCGGCGCCGCGCGCTGCGGCGGTCCCGCGCCGCGCCGAGTCGTCCGGCGCGGACGCCGGCAGGTCTCCCGTGCCGAGGAGCGCCTCGGCATCCGTCGCCTCGACGGCCGCGGCCGACTCCGCATCGAGCCGCGCGAGCAGGCCAGGCATGGGCGCGAGCTCCGCGACCGCGGCGCGGCAGCGATCGCAGTCCTCGAGGTGCCCCTCGTAGGCTCGCCGGTCGGCGGGCACCAGCGCGCCCAGCACGTACGCGGCATCCCAGTCGGCGTACCGCTCGTGGTCGTCGTTCACCGGGTCACCCCCTTCTCCTGCAGCGCGAGCCGCAGCGCACGCAACCCGTAGTGGAGCCGCGACTTGACCGTGCCCTCGGGAATCCCGAACCGCTCGGCGAGCTCCGCCGTGCTGCGACCGCCGTAGTACGCCTCGACGATGACGGCGCGGTGGTCCTCGCTCAGCGAGGCGAGCGCCTCCTCGACGATCAGCCGCTCGAAGAGCGCGTCGGTCCGGTCGTCGACCGCGAGCTCCGGCGGGTCGGGGGTGCCGAGCTCATGACGTCGCCGTGCGCTGCGCTGTTCGTCCACCACGAGGTGCCTCGCGACCGTGAACATCCAGGCGCGGGTGCGCTCGGGGCCCTCGGCCATGATCCGCGGTGTGCGCCAGGCGCGCAGCAGGGTCTCCTGCACGACGTCGTCCACGCTCGCGCTGCCGCCCGTCAGGTGCATGACGTAGCGGCGGATCGCCGGCGCGTGCGCGTCGTGCAGCGCCCGCAGCGCGGAGTCGTCGTCGCTCGGCATGGGACCTCCACCGGGACCACGAGGCCGGAGCCCGATCGGTTCACCGCTGGGGTGAACCGGCGGCCGACGGGTCTCGTGCCCTCGATATGGACGATATCTCCGAACTGATCGGGCTGCCGCTGCATCCGCTGCTCGTCCACGCCGTCGTCGTGCTCGTCCCGCTCACCGCGCTCGCGCTGCTGCTCGGTCAGTGGTGGCCGGCCGCCCGCCGCCGGCTCGGCATCGTCACCCCGCTCGCGGCGCTCGCGGTCGCGGTGCTCGTGCCCCTGACGGTGCAGGCCGGCGCCGCGCTGCTCGCCCGGCTCGGGCCGCTTTCCGGCACGGCGCAACACGAGCAGTTCGGCCGTGCGGTGCCCGTCTGGACCACCGCGATGTTCGTCGTCGCCGCTGCGCAATGGGCGTGGTTCAGGTTCGCCGTCCCCGCCCTGCCGGAGCGTCGCGGCCCGCGCCTGGCGGGGTCGATCACGTTGGGCGTCGCGGTCGCCGTCGTCGGGACCGGCAGCGTGGTCGCCGTCGTCCTCGCGGGCGATTCGGGAGCGCGGGCGGTCTGGAGCGGGCTGTTCGGATGACGCGGGCGGGCACGGTCGACCACGACCGTGCCCGCCCGACCATCGTGCCCGGGCCGACCGCCTAGGCGAATGCCTCGATCGGCGGGCAGGCGCAGACGAGGTTGCGGTCGCCGTACGCCTGGTCGATGCGGCGCACCGGAGCCCAGTACTTGTTCCGGACGAGCGAGTGCACCGGGTAGACGGCCTGCTCGCGCGTGTAGGGGTGGGTCCACTCCCCCGCGATGACCGACTCGGCGGTGTGCGGGGCATTGCGGAGCGGGTTGTCCTCGGCCGGCCACTCGCCGCGGCCGACCGCGTCGGCCTCGGCCTTGATCGCGATCATCGCCTCGACGAACCGGTCGAGCTCCGCGAGGTCCTCCGACTCCGTCGGCTCGACCATGAGCGTGCCCGCGACCGGGAACGACATGGTCGGGGCGTGGAAGCCGTAGTCGATGAGGCGCTTCGCCACGTCGTCGACCGTGACCCCCGTCTCCGCGGTCAGCGGGCGCAGGTCGAGGATGCACTCGTGCGCGACGAGCCCGTTCTCGCCGGTGTAGAGCACCGGGAAGTGGTCGCGCAGGCGCGCGGCGACGTAGTTCGCGGCGAGGACGGCGGTCGCGGTCGCCTGCTTCAGGCCCTCGGCGCCCATCATGCGCACGTATGCCCACGAGATCGGCAGGATCGACGGGCTGCCGTACGGCGCCGCCGACACGGGGCCGCCGCCGTGCTCGACGCCGCCGGCGTGGTCGGCGCGCTGGGCCATCGGGTGGCCGGGCAGGTAGGGCGCGAGGTGCGCCTTCGCCGCGACCGGGCCGACGCCCGGGCCGCCGCCGCCGTGCGGGATGCAGAACGTCTTGTGCAGGTTCAGGTGCGAGACGTCGCCGCCGACGTCGCCGAAGCGGGCGAAGCCGAGGAGCGCGTTGAGGTTCGCGCCGTCGATGTAGACCTGGCCGCCGGCGTCGTGCACGGCCTGCGTGATCGACTTCACCTCGTGCTCGTAGACGCCGTGGGTCGACGGGTAGGTGATCATCAGGGCCGCGATGTGCTCGGCGTTCGCGGCGATCTTCGCGCGCAGGTCGTCGAGGTCGACGTTGCCGAGCTCGTCGGTGGCGACGACGACGACCTTCATCCCCGCGAGCACCGCCGACGCCGCGTTGGTGCCGTGCGCGCTCGAGGGGATGAGGCAGACGTCGCGCTCGACGTCGCCGTTGGCGAGGTGGTAGCCGCGGATGGCGAGCAGGCCCGCGAGCTCGCCCTGGCTGCCGGCGTTCGGCTGCAGCGACACGGTGTCGTACCCGGTGACCTCGGCGAGCCAGCTCTCGAGCTGCTCGATCAGGCCGAGCGAGCCGACGACGTCGGCCTCGGGCGCGAACGGGTGCAGGTTCGCGAACTCGGGCCAGGTGACGGCCTGCATCTCGGTCGCCGCGTTGAGCTTCATGGTGCACGAGCCGAGCGGGATCATGCCGCGGTCGAGCGCGTAGTCGCGGTCGGCGAGGGTCTTCAGGTACCGCATCATCTGCGTCTCGGACTGGTGCGTGTTGAACACCGGGTGCTCGAGGTACGACGACGTGCGCCGCTGCGCCTCGGGCAGGCTCGCCGGCAGTTCGCGCAGCATCACCGGCACCTCGGTGCGAGGGTCGAACCCGAACGCCTCGACGACGAGCGCGAGCTCGGCCTCGGTCGTCGTCTCGTCGACGGCGACGTGCACGGTCGCCTCGTCGGCCTCCCAGAGGTTCACCCCGAGCTCGCGGCCGCGCGCCACGACGTTCGCAGCGAGTCCCGGCACGTGCACGCGGATCGTGTCGAAGTAGGCCTCGTGCGCGAGGGTCAGGCCGTACCCGGCGAGCGCGTCGGCCAGCGCCTTCGCCTTCGCCGCGGTCGTCACCGCGATGTGCCGGATGCCCCGCGGCCCGTGGTACACCGCGTACATCGACGCCATCACGGCGAGCAGCACCTGCGCGGTGCAGATGTTCGACGTCGCCTTCTCGCGCCGGATGTGCTGCTCGCGCGCCTGCAGGCTGAGCCGATAGGCGGGGTGTCCCGCGGCATCCTGGGAGACGCCCACGAGGCGACCCGGCAGCTGCCGCTCGAGGCCCGAGCGCACGGCCATGTAGCCGGCGTGCGGGCCGCCGAAGCCCATCGGCACGCCGAAGCGCTGCGAGGTGCCGACCGCGACATCCGCCCCCAGTTCGCCGGGGCTCGTGAGCAGCGCCATCGCGAGCAGGTCGGCCGCGACGACCGCGAGCCCACCCTGCGCCTTCGACGCGGCGATGACCGCAGCCGGGTTCCACACGCGACCCGAGGCGCCGGGGTACTGCACGAAGACGCCGAAGTGCTCGCCGAGCGCGGCGACGTCCGTGGACTCGTCGAGATCGGCGACGATGAGCTCGATGCCGACGGCTTCCGCACGCGAGGCGAGCAGCGCGTGCGTCTGCGGCAGTGCGTCGGCGTCGACGACGAAGCGGTTCGACTTCGACTTCGAGGCGCGGCGCGCGAGCAGCATGCCCTCGACGACCGCCGTGCCCTCGTCGAGCATCGACGCGTTGGCGGTGTCGAGCCCGGTGAGGTCGGTGACCATCGTCTGGAAGTTGATGAGCGCCTCGAGGCGGCCCTGCGAGATCTCCGGCTGGTATGGCGTGTACGCCGTGTACCAGCTCGGGTTCTCGAGCACGTTGCGCTGGATCACGGCCGGCGTGATCGTGCCCGAGTAGCCGAGGCCGATCATCGACGCGCGCACCGTGTTCGCGTCGGCGAGCTCGCGGAGCTCGGCGAGCGCCTCGCGCTCGGTCGCCGCGGCCGGGATGACCGAGTCGAGCACCTCGTGCATCCGGATGGCGCTCGGCACGGCGGCGTCCATGAGCGCGTCGAGCGAGTCGTAGCCGAGCGCGGCGAGCATCCACTCGTGGTCGCGCGGGGTCGTGCCGATGTGCCGGCGCCCGAAGGCGTCGACGTCGAAGGCCGTTGAGGTGCTGGTGGTCATCGTCTTCCTCGGGGTGGGACTACTCGCCCGTCAGGGCGCGGTACTCGTCGTGGCTGAGCAGGGCGGGCAGCGACGTGGTGGTGAGCTTCAGGAGCCATCCGTCGCCGAAGGGGTCGCTGTTGACCAGCTCGGGCGAGTCGACGACGGCCTGGTTCGACTCGACGACCTCGCCGTCGACCGGCGCGAACAGCTCGCCGACCGACTTCGTCGACTCGATCTCGCCGACGACCGTGCCGGCGACGACGGTGCTGCCCGCGTCGGGCAGGTCGACGTAGACGACGTCGCCGAGCTTCTCGGCGGCGTAGTCGGTGATGCCCACGGTGACGGTGTCGCCGTCGACGAGCACCCATTCGTGCTCGGCGGTGTACTTCAGGTCGCTGCGGTCGGTCATGGGGTGCTCCTCGTGGTGGTGGTGTGGTGCGGGCCCGGCGGTGCCTCCGCCGGAGGGATCGTGGGTCAGGCGCCGCGCTTGTAGAAGGGCAGTGCGGTGACGGATGCCGCGACGCGCGTGCCGCGGACGTCGACGAAGAGCGACGAGCCGACCTCCGAGACGTCGGGCGCGACGAACGCCATGGCGACGGGGTGTCCGAGCGTGGGCGAGAGTGCGCCGGAGGTGATCTCGCCGACCTCGCGCGCGTCCTCGCCGGCGCCGTCGAACACCGCGTAGCCGGCCCGCGGCGCCCGACGCCCATCGGCGGTGAGGCCGACGAGCACGGGCGCGCCCTCGGCGGGGCCTTCCTCGATCGCGGCGCGGCCGACGAAGTCGCCGTCCTTGGTGAGCGCGACGACGCGGCCGAGGCCGGCCTGCACGGGGAAGATGTCGCGAGAGAGCTCGTGGCCGTACAGCGGCATGCCCGCCTCGAGGCGGAGCGTGTCACGGCTCGCGAGGCCGCACGGCACGACGCGCGGCCCGCCGGTCTCCTGGAGCGCCTCCCACAGCGCCTTCGCACGCTCGGGGGCGACGTACAGCTCGAAGCCGTCCTCCCCGGTGTAGCCGGTCCGGGCGACGAGCACCGGCGCACCCTCCCAGGTCGCGGCGATCGCGCGGTAGTACTTCAGGGCGGCGACGGCGGCGACGAAGTCCTCTTCGTCGTTGCCCGGCCCCTCGATGCCGAAGCCGGGGGTCTGCTGCAGCACCTCGAGCGCATCGGGGCCCTGCAGTGCGACGAGCGCGATGTCGTCGGACTCGTCGAAGACGTCGGCCTCGAACGGCGCGGTGCGCGCGCGGAGCTCCTCGGCGACGACGTGGCGGTTCGCGGCATTCGCGACGACCATGTAGCGGTCGGGGCCGGTGCGGTAGATCACGAGGTCGTCGATGACCCCGCCGTCGCGGCCGAGCAGGAGCGAGTACTTCGCCTGCCCCTCGACGATCGCCGAGAGCTTGCCGGCGAGCGCGTAGTCGAGGGCGTCGGATGCCTCGGGGCCGACGACGACGATCTCGCCCATGTGGGACAGGTCGAACAGGCCGGCGTGCTCGCGCACCGCGTGGTGCTCGGCCAGGTCGCTGGAATAGCGGACCGGCATCTGCCAGCCGGCGAAGTCGGTGAACGACGCGCCCGCGGCGCGGTGCACCTCGTCGAGGGGGCTGCGGCGCTCGGTGGGGCCGGTTTCGGTGGTTCCGGGTGCGTCGGTCACGAGTTCTCCAGGATCGCGCGGATCACGCGGCGGTCGCCGCGGAAGAACTCCCCCTCTGTCATGGGCCTGAGAGCTTCGCGACGCTCCGGGGGAGCTGTGCTTTCACCTTCGGCGGGAAGCCGCCGTTGCGGCATCCGCTTTTCAGAGTCGGCCTCGTCATCGCGGTGATGCGACCTGAGAGATTGGCGGGGAGGCTTGCTCCTTCGGTGCCGTCCGGTTCCGGTGAGGGAACCTCCGGCTCTCCCGCGATGCGTCGATGGCCCGGTATGCGGTTGTCGTGGGCAGTCTAGCAATGCGCGCCGACGCATCCGCGCGGCGTGCGGCGAGCGCGTCGCGCGCGGTGCTCGGCGGCACGCGCGCGCCCGCCCGACGTCGATGGTCGGGCGGGCACGGCGGTTCGTTCAGTACGTGAAGTACGGATCCAGGACGCGCACCTCGGTGATGCGGTCGACCGGGAAGCTGTTGAGCTCCGCCGCCGCCCGGATCGACTCGGGGTCGGGTCCGTCGTAGACGCAGAACGTGTGCACGGTGTCGCCCGTGACGTACGAGTGCAGCCACGTGACGCCGCGCTCCGCGTTCCGTTCGACCACCCGCAGCATCGCGGCGGCGCCGTCGGCGTCGGGCGGCACGGACAGCCCGTCGGGGAAGGTCCGTTCGACGATGTATCGGGGCATGAGCATCTCCTCGTGTTCGTGGCCGGCCGTGGGGCGGTTCGCCCCGAGGTCCGATGCCGGAACGCTACGGTCGGGCGCGGCGACGGGACATGGGCGGGATCGCCCATCTTGGGAGGGCGACTACGCACTCCCGTGCGCGTCGCCTCGCGCGAGCGCCGCCGCGGCCCCGCGGGTCGCGACCCCGAGCTTCGCGAGGATCGACGAGACGTGGTGGTCGACCGTCCGGACGGACAGGCTGAGCCGCTGCGCGATGTCCGGGTTGGACGCACCCTCCGCGACCAGCGCGAGCACCTCCGACTCCCGACGGGTGAGCCCGAAGGGATCGGTGCGGGTCGATGCCCGCGGACCGCGGGGCAGGTTGCCGACCCCGGCTGCGCGGAGCCTGCGGCGCACGGCCTCCGCCGCCGGCGACGCGCCCATGGCCTCCAGCGCCCGCACCGCCTCGATCGCCGTGGCGGCGTCGGCGAAGCCGTCGGCCAACCGCGCCTCGAAGACGGCTCCGCGCTCGGTCCATCCGCGCTCGGCCGCCGCCCAGTCTCCGACGGCCATGGCCGCGTAGGGTCCGTCGGCCCAGTCGGGCACGGTCGGCGCCCCGCCTGCGGCGCGCAGCCACCACGACAGCTCGGCGGTGAAGACGGGGTGGCGCTTGGCGATCGCGAGCGGCAGCACCGATCCGGCCTCGGCGGCTGCGCGCTCGTCGTCGCCGGCCAGCCACGCCGCCTCGGCCCGCGCCGCACGCACCGGGGCGATGCGCTGGAGCGTCTCGGAGGACTCGGCGAGCGCGAGCGCCTCGTCGAGCGCCTCCCCGGCCCCCGGGTCGCCCCGTCGCGCTCGCATCCGGCCGAGGGCCAGCAGCGCCATGATCCGGCTGATCGCGGCGGTCCCGTCGAGGGCGAGCACGGCGTGCGCGTCCTCGGCGGCGCCGGTCGCGTCGCCGAGGTGCAGCCGGGTCAGCGCGCGCCAGGCCTGCATGTAGTGCCGTGACCGGTCGACGTCGGCCGTGCCGGCTTCGGCGATGCCCTCGGTGAGCACGGCGTCGGCGAACCGGAACCGCCCGATCTCACCGGCGGCGCTGCCGAGGTTGGCGAAGGCGGCGCAGACGTCGGAGGCGAGCCCCGCTCGCCTGGCGACGTCGAGGCTCTCACGCAGTTCGGCCACGCCCGCCTCGAACTCCGATCGCACGATCCGCGCCGACCCGGTGGCGTTCAGCGCCCCCGCGAGCAGGGCGTCGTCACCGAGCCGACGGGCGAGCGCGAGCGCGCGCTCACCCCACTCGATGGCCTCGTCGGTGTCGCGCGTGAGCATGCGCAGCGAGGCGCGGCGGCGGTATGCCGACGCGAGCTCGCGTCCGGGCGGGTGCCGTTCGGCGAGCGCGACGGCTTCGGCGCTCGCGGCATCCGCCTCTCCCGTGCGCCCGAGTGCGAAGTCGATGGCGGCGAGCCGGTCCAGGTCGTCGGCGACGCGCAGGTCCTCGCCCCGCGCGCGGCGCAGCTCGAGCGCATCGAGGATCGCCGACCGGGCGGCACCGGGATCGTCGGTGAGGTCGGCCTCGCGGGCGTAGTCCTCGAGGAGCACCGCACGGCGGTCCTCGGGTTCGCCCCCCGCCACCGCGAGCGCCGATCGGAGGTGGGCCGCGGCCTCGCGGTGCGACCCGGCGGCGATGGCCTCGGCGGCGGCGCGCGGTGCGAGCTCGAGCACCGCGGCATGGTCGTCCGCGCCGATCGCATGGGCCACGAGCCGGGCCAGGTCGTGACCGGCGGGCGCGACCCGCACGGCGTCGAGCAGTCGTCGATGGATGGAGGCGAGTCGAGCCGGCGGGATGTCCGATCGCACGGCGGCACGCGCGAGCTCGTGGCGGAAGGCCAGCGAATCCCCGTCGACCGACAGCACGCCCGCGGCCACGGCGTCGTCCGCCGCGTCGAACTCCGCGCCGGCCGCGGTCGCGACGATTCCGCGTTCGAGGCGGATGCCGCCGACGGCGACGATCTCGACGATGTTGCGTGCGGCGGGCCGGAGTCGGCCGACGCGGGCGAGCACCGCGTCGCGCACCGTCGACGGGAGGTCCGCGCGTGCCGCGACGAGCTCGGTCACGAAGAACGGATTGCCCGCGGTGCGATCGTGCAGACGCTCCGGGTCGAGGCCGGTTCCGGTGGCGAGTGCGGCGACCGCGTCCACCGAGAGCGGTGCCGGCGAGATGCCGACGACGCCGGGCATGCCCGCCAGGTCGCCGAACAGGCCGCGCAGTTCGGGCGTCGTCGGCTGATCGCGGAAGGTGAGCACCAGCACGGTCCGAAGGAGGGCCGCGCGCCGGGCGAGGTATCGGATGACGTCGAGCGTCGCGGCATCCGCCCAGTGCACGTCCTCGAAGACCACGGCCCGTGGCGCGCCGGCGCCGCCGAGGGCCTCGGCGAGCGCGAGTGACATCCGCGCGGAATCGCCCGTCTCGAGGAGCGCGTGGTCGAGGCCGAGGGCGGCGGCGACGTCGCGCACGGCCGCGAGCGGCGTCGGCGTCTCGAGCGCGTCGCTCCAGCCCCACGCCACTCGCCCGGGCAGGCGATCGGCGAACTGCCGGACGAGTGCGGACTTGCCGATGCCGGCCTCCCCGCCGACGAGCACGACCGCTCCGCCGTGTGCGCGCACCGCCGGGTTCGCCGCGCGTTCCAGCGCGGCGAGATCGCCCTCGCGCTCCAGCAGGTCCATCCGGGCGCGAGTCTACGGCCGGTCGCCACGTGCGCGCAGCACTCCCTGCGTCACGCGATTCGCGTTCGTGTCATGGTGACTGTAAGCTGGGCCACATCGACTTCGCGTCACAGTGACTCTAAGTCGCATCATCGGGAGGAGGAGCGGATGTCGCAGCACGACGCGCACGCGCGCCTGGCCGTCTCGACGGTCATCTTCGCCCTCGCCCCCGACCAGGCCGACGGCGTCGCCGATGATCGCGAGCGCCCCGGGAGCCTGCGCATCCCGCTCGTCCGGCGGCTCAGGGAGCCCGGCCTCGGCCGCTGGGCGCTCCCCGGCGGCTGGCTCCCCGTGAGCGAGGCGCTCGACGGCGCCGCGGCTCGCACGCTCAACGAGACGACGGGACTCGCGCCGAAGTACCTCGAGCAGCTCTACACGTTCGGCGACCCCGACCGCTCCCCCGGCGAGCGCGTGGTGTCGGTGGTCTACTGGGCGCTCGTGCACTCCGACGAGGTCGAGCGCGCCGTCTCCGACGAGAACGTCCGCTGGTTCGATGAAGACGCGCTGCCCGAGCTCGCCTTCGACCACGCCGCGATCATCGACTACGCGCTCCGGCGCCTTCGCACGAAGCTCGTCTACTCGCGCATCGCGCACGCGCTCCTCGGCGAGCGCTTCACGATGGCCGAGCTCCGCCGGGTGCACGAGGCCGTCCTCCGGCGACGCCTCGACCCCGCGAACTTCCGCCGCACGATCGAGGCGTCCGGGACCCTCATCGACACCGGCGAACGCCTCGCCGGCACGCGGCACCGCCCGCCCGCGCTCTACCGCTTCGACCCCGCACACTCGCCCGTGGCGTCGCCCTCACCGGCGCCGGCGGCGCCGCCGCTCGCGGCATCCGCCACCGCATCCCCCACCAGGCCCGGAACGCACAGCAAGGAACCGCAATGAGCACCATCGCAACCACGCCCGAGCGCGAGGTCCGCCTCGCGGCATCCGTCGATCGCACCATCCGGCTCATCACCACCGGCAGGGCGTCAGGGGAGACCTGCACGCCCGACCTCGCCAAGGGACCGTGGGAGTTCGACGCCGGACCCGCCGGCTACGGCCCCGGCTCGTCGATGGGCGACGTGATCCCGACCGGGTCGCCGCGCCAGGGTGCGCTGCCCGCAGAGTACCGCGAGGCGTCCGACGCCGAGCTGCACGACCGGATCCGTGCGGCGAAGGCGACGCTCGGCGAGAAGGTCGTCGTCCTCGGCCACTTCTACCAGCGCGACGAGGTCGTGCAGCACGCCGACTTCACGGGCGACTCGTTCCAGCTCGCGA
Source organism: Agromyces excoecariae (assembly GCF_051715505.1). Taxonomy (NCBI): domain Bacteria; kingdom Bacillati; phylum Actinomycetota; class Actinomycetes; order Micrococcales; family Microbacteriaceae; genus Agromyces; species Agromyces excoecariae. The sequence goes on from NZ_JBPSLA010000008.1 coordinate 269,968, forward strand.
ACGCCGCCATGACGCGCCCGGAGGCCGAGGCGATCGTGTTCTGCGGCGTGCACTTCATGGCCGAGACCGCCGACATGCTCTCGCGCCCCGACCAGGCCGTGATCCTGCCGAACCTCGCCGCGGGCTGCTCGATGGCCGACATGGCCGACGAGTCGGGCGTCGAGGAGTGCTGGGAGCAGCTCGAGGAGGTGTACGGCGACCTGACCGCCACCGACGCCGACGGCCGCGTGCCGGTCATCCCGGTCACGTACATGAACTCGTCGGCGGCGCTCAAGGGCTTCGTCGGCCGGAACGGCGGGATCGTCTGCACCTCGTCGAACGCGACGACCGTCCTCGAGCAGGCGTTCGCGCGCGGGCAGCGCGTGCTGTTCTTCCCCGACCAGCACCTCGGCCGCAACACCGCGAAGGCGATGGGCGTTCCGCTCGAGGCCATGCCGATGTGGAATCCGCGGAGGGCCCTCGGCGGTAACACCGCCGACGAGCTCACCGACGCGCGCGTGATCCTCTGGCACGGCTTCTGCTCGGTGCACAAGCGCTTCACGGTCGACCAGATCGAGCGCGCCCGAGCCGAGCACCCCGGCGTGCAGGTCATCGTGCACCCCGAGTGCCCGATGCCGGTCGTCGATGCGGCGGATGCCGCGGGCTCGACCGACTTCATCGTGAAGGCGATCCAGGCGGCGCCCGCCGGGTCGACGTTCGCGATCGGCACCGAGATCAACCTCGTGCAGCGCCTCGCGGCCGAGCACCCCGAGCACGAGATCTTCTGCCTCGACCCGGTGGTCTGCCCGTGCTCGACCATGTACCGCATCCACCCGGGCTACCTCGCCTGGGTGCTCGAGGAGCTCGTCGCCGGTCGCGTCGTCAACCGCATCTCGGTCGGCGAGGAGGTCGCGGTGCCCGCGCGGCTCGCGCTCGAGCGCATGCTGGCGGCGAAGCCCCCGGCCTCGGTGCCGGTCCCGGCCGGGTCGACGATCGCCGCGGCGACGGACGCCGCGGCCGCGCGCTCCTCCGCCGTCTCCGCCTCCCCCGCCGCCGCGACGACCGGGGCCTGACATGACCGCCGTGCTCGTCGTCGGCTCCGGCATCGCCGGGCTCTGGACGGCGATCCGCGCCGCGGAGGCGGGCTGCGAGGTCGCCGTCGTGACGAAGGCCGCGGTCGACGAGGGCTCGACGCCGTGGGCGCAGGGCGGCATCGCCGCCGCCGTCTTCGCGGGCGATGCGCCGGAACGCCACGCCGCCGACACGCTCGCCGCGGGCGCCGGACTCGGCGACGCCGAGGCGGTCGAGGTGCTGACGACGCAGGGCCCGGCGCGCATCCGCGACCTGATCCGATTCGGCGTCGCATTCGACCGCGACGAGTCCGGCATCGCACGAGGCCTCGAGGCGGCGCACTCGCGCGCCCGCATCCTGCACGCCGGCGGCGATGCGACGGGTGCGGCGATCGAGGCGGCGCTCGTGGCGACGGTCCGTCGGCGCGGCATCCGCGTGCTCGAGCACACGACGCTCGTCGACCTCGTCGTCGAGGGCGGCCGCGTCGTCGGGGCGCGAGTGCTCGTGCAGGGCGGGGCGGATGGCACCGAACCGACGGACGCCGCCGACCCGACGGGCGCCGCCGACCCGACGGGCGCCGCCGCCGACGCCGCGCGAGTCGTCGAGCTCCGAGCCGACGCCGTCGTGCTCGCGACGGGCGGTGCGGGCATGCTGTACGCCCACACGACCAACCCCGACGTCGCGACCGGCGACGGCGTCGCCGCCGCGTCCCGCGCGGGCGCTGAGATCGCCGACCTCGAGTTCGTCCAGTTCCACCCCACGGCGCTGGCGGTGCCCGGGACGCCGCTGATCTCCGAGGCCGTGCGCGGTGAGGGTGCGGTCATCCGCGATGCTGACGACCGCCGGTTCCTGCTCGACGTCGATCCGCGGGGCGAGCTCGCACCGCGCGACGTGGTCGCACGAGCGGTCTGGCGGCGGATGGCCGAGCAGGGCGGAACGCCCGTGCACCTCGACGCGACCGCGCTCGGTGCGCAGTTCCTCGCCCGGCGCTTCCCGTCGCTCGACCGGGCGTGCCGGGCCGCGGGCTTCGACTGGTCGCGCGAGCCCGTGCCGATCGTGCCCGCCGCGCACTACGCCATGGGCGGGATCGTCACCGACCTCGACGGCCGCTCGAGCCTCCCCGGCCTCTGGGCCGTCGGCGAGGCCGCGCGCACCGGCGTGCACGGCGCGAACCGTCTCGCCTCGAACTCGCTCCTCGAGGGCGCGGTGTTCGCCGAGCGCGCCGCCGCCTCGATCGCCCACGCGGCATCCGGCCTCGCCCCGGCACCACGGCCTTCGGGAGGAGAATCCGCCCGACACGCCGAGCGGACCCACTCCGCGGCCGGCGCGTCGGCGGGAATCTCCTCCGCTGCGACCGTACGGCGGGTCGTCGACCGCGATGAGCTGCGGCGATTGATGTGGGAGCACGTCGGGCTCGAACGCGACGCGGCCGGGCTCGCCGAGGCATCCGCCCGCCTCGAGGGCTGGCAGGCCCCTGATCCCGTCGACCGGCGGAGCGCCGAGGACCGCAACCTCCTCGACCTCGCACGGCTCACCGTCGCCGCCGCCCTCGCCCGCACCGAGAGCGTCGGCGCCCACACGCGAACCGACGCACCGTCGGCGCCCGCGGCTGCCCGCAGCACGCACCGACCGACCACGGAGAGGCAGGCCGCCTGATGACCGAGACCCGCGAGATCGAGCGGATCGTGCTGATGGCGCTCGACGAGGACGCCCCGTGGGGCGACCTCACGGGCGAGACGCTGATCCCCGAGTCGGCCACCGCGACGGCCGAGCTCGTCGCCCGCGAATCCGGCGTCTTCAGCGGCGCGCGCGTCGTCGAGGCGACGTTCCGGCTCGTCGACCCGCGCATCGAGGTGGAGGTGCTCGCCGCCGACGGCGACCGCTTCGGGCCGGGCGACGTGCTCGCGCGCGTCGCGGGTCCCGCGCGCGGCATCCTGCGCGCCGAGCGCGTGGCGCTGAATCTCGTGCAGCGGATGTCGGGCGTGGCCACCCTCACCGCCCGGTACGTCGCAGCGATCGAGGGGACCGCCGCGCGCATCGTCGACACGCGCAAGACGACGCCGGGCCTTCGCAGCCTCGAGCGCCAGGCCGTGCGCGACGGCGGCGGCCGCAACCACCGGCGTTCGCTCTCCGACGCGATCATGGCCAAGGACAACCACCTCGCGGTGCTCACGGCCGGCGGCACCGACCTCGCCGAGGCGCTGCGCGCCGCGCGCAAGCGGATGCCGCACACCGCGCACCTCGAGGTCGAGGTCGACCGGGTCGAGCAGATCCCCGCCGTGCTCGCGGGCGGCGCCGACACGATCATGCTCGACAACTTCGACCTCGACGCCCTGCGCGAGGGCGTCGCGCTCATCGACGGCCGCGCCATCGTCGAGGCCTCGGGCGGGGTGAACCTCGACACGGTCGCCGGCATCGCCGCGACGGGCGTCGACGTCATCTCGGTGGGCGCGCTGACGCACTCGGCGCGCGCGCTCGACCTCGGACTCGACGTCGTCATCGAATCGGGTCGCACGTGATCTTCGCCGATCACGCCGCGACGACGCCCGTCCGCCGCGAGGCGCTCGAGGCGATGTGGCCGTACCTCACGGGTGCGTTCGGCAACCCGTCGAGCCGCCACGGCGTCGGCGAGGAGGCCGCGCGAGCGCTGGCCCGGGCGCGCGACGAAGTCGCATCGGTGATCGGATGCCGCGCGGGCGACGTCGTGTTCACCTCGGGCGGCACGGAGGCCGACAACCTCGCCGTGCTCGGACTCGCACTCGCGAACCCGCGCGGCCGGCACGTCGTCGTCTCCCCCGTCGAGCACGAGGCGGTCCTCGGGTCCGCCGACGCGCTGCATCGCCTCCACGGCTTCGAGGTCGACGAGGTCGCGGTCGACGCCGCCGGGGCCGTCGTCCCCGACGCGCTGGCTCGGGTCATCCGCCCGGACACGACGCTCGTCTCGGTGCAGCTCGCGAACAACGAGGTCGGCACGGTGAATCCTGTCGCGGAGCTCGCCGGGGTCGCTCACGGTTCGGGCGCCCTCATGCACACCGACGCCGTGCAGGCGGCCGGATGGCTGCCGCTCGCGATCGACGACCTCGGCGTGGACGCACTCTCCCTCGCCGGGCACAAGGTCGGGGCGCCCAAGGGCACGGGTGCGCTGATCGTGCGCGGCCGCCTGCCGATCGAGCCGGTCCTGCATGGCGGCGGGCAGGAGCGCGGACGCCGCTCGGGCACCGAGAACGTCGCCGGCGCGGTCGCCTTCGCGACGGCGCTGCGGCTCGCCGACGATGAGCGAGCGGATGCCGCGGCTCGCGCGACCGCGGCGGCGGCGCGCTTCCGCGGACTCGTCGCGACGGCGGTGCCCGAGGCGGTTCCGACGGGTCATCCGGACCGTCGCCTGCCGGGCACGGTCTCGTACGTCTTCCCCAGCACCGGCGGCGAGGCGGTGCTGCTCGAGCTCGAGCGGCGCGGGGTGATCGTCTCGAGCGGGTCGGCGTGCGCCGCGGGCAGCGACGACCCCTCGCACGTGCTGACCGCCATGGGCGTCTCACCCGACGTGGCGCGGACGGCCGTGCGGTTCTCGTTCGGCGGCGACGTGACCGAGGCGGATGCCACGACCGCGGCGGGCGCCCTCGCCGAGGCGGTGTCGGCGGTCCGCGGTATCGTCCCCTGATCGGGCTCGTGCGACGCCCCCGGCCCGTGGGGGAGGTCCGCGACGGTGCATGCATTCGCATGCAACGGTCGGATCGGGAATAGCGCTCGCACGACCGCGGGTTGCATTCCTCGTTCGCCCAGCCGGGGGCGGCACTGCCGTGCCCGGCGAACCGAGCAACGACGACGACGAGACGAACCGACGACAGGACGCACCGTGAGCGAACGATCCGCACCCGACACCGATTCGATCGCCGTGCCCGACCCCGACGTCTCGTCCGCCGCCGAGGCCGAGGCGGCCGACCGCGCCATCGACCAGCACATCGCCGCGGCGCGCCCCGAGCACGGCGCACGCAACACCCGCGTCATCTGGTTGCTGCTCGCGGCCACGTTCACGGTGTTCCTCAACGAGACCATCATGAGCGTCGCGATCCCCGAGCTCGTCGACGACCTCGGCGTGACGCTCTCCGCCGCGCAGTGGCTGACCACGGCGTTCATGCTGACCATGGCCGTGGTGATCCCGATCACGGGCTTCCTGCTGCAGCGGTTCCCCACCCGGCCGATCTTCGGCGCGGCCATGACGCTGTTCTCCGCGGGCACGCTGCTCGCCGCGCTCGCACCGGGGTTCGAGGTGCTGCTCGGCGGTCGCATCATCCAGGCCACCGGCACCGCGATCATGATGCCGCTGCTCATGACCACGCTCATGACCGTGGTCGCCCCGGCCGACCGGGGCCGGTTCATGGGTCGGGTGTCGATCGTGATGTCGGTCGCGCCCGCGGTCGGTCCCGCGATCTCGGGCCTGATCCTCAACACGCTCGGCTGGCGCTACATGTTCTGGCTGGTGCTGCCGATCGCGGTCACGATGCTCGTCATCGGGCTCCGCCGCGTCGAGAACGTCAGCGAGACGCGCGTCTTCCCCATCGACGTCTTCTCGGTCGTGCTCTCGGCCTTCGGCTTCGGCGGCCTCGTGTACGGCCTGAGCCTCGTGGGCGAGGTCGCGAGCGGCCGAGCGCCCGGCGACGCCGTCGCGATGTGGGTCGCCCTCGGGGTCGGCGCCATCGGCATCGCGGCGTTCATCGTCCGCCAGCTGTTCCTGCAGCGCGGCGATCGGGCACTCCTCGACCTCCGCACCTTCCGCTCGCGGAACTTCGCCGTCTCGATCGCCCTCATGGCGGTGATGATGGCCGCGCTCTTCGGCACGATCATCCTGCTGCCGATCTACCTCCAGGACGTGCTCGGCCTGGAGCCGCTCGCGACCGGCCTGCTCGTGCTGCCCGGCGGCCTCGTCATGGGCCTGCTCGGGCCGACGGTCGGTCGGCTCTACGACCGGGTCGGCCCCACGCCGCTGCTCGTCCCCGCGAGCATCGGCGTGAGCGCGGTGCTCTGGTCGCTCACGCTCGTCACCGAGACCACGCCGCCGTGGATGATCCTCGCCGCGCACGTCGTGCTCTCGATCTCGCTCGCCTTCATGTTCACGCCGCTGTTCACCACCGCCCTCGGGTCGGTCGAGCCGCACCTGTACTCGCACGGGTCGGCGATCGTGGGCACGCTCCAGCAGGTCGCCGGGGCGGCGGGCACCGCGCTCTTCATCACGGTGATGACCGCGACCGCGGTGGGCGCGTCGGCCGGCGGTGCCGAGGCGATCGTCGCGCAGGCCGCGGGCGTGCGCAGCGCGTTCCTCGTCGGCGCGATCGTCTCGCTGTTCGCGATCGTCGGCGCGACGTTGGTGCGCCGACCGGCGGACATGCCCGCGCACGGAGCACCCGCCCACTGAGACCGGCGGGGGGGGGGGGGGGGGGGGGGCGCGGGGGGGGGGGGGGGGGCCCCGGGGGGGGGGGGGGGGGGGGCGGCCCCCCCCCCGACGAC